>JAAXJR010000034.1 GCA_012269745.1 Flavobacteriales bacterium
GTTGAATCTGTGTTGTAATTGGCGGCAATTGAATCTGCGCCAAGAGTTCCATCGAAGTTTTCAGTAAAAACTGTATCGATCGGCGGAGCGAACTGACCGAAAGCGGTCGTGGCAGATACAACAAAAAGGAGGGTAGCTAGTAAGCTTTTCTTCATTGCTAAACGCGTTTGTGTTAACCTTTTTATAGGGCAATTACAAATATATAAAAATGGCAATGCGCCCGACTTTTAGAGGGCTAAAAGTGGGTGAAGAATGAGGGAAAGAGTTCCTAGCTGATTTAGCCGACTTATTTCACGTTGAAATAGAAGATACGCTCACCTTCTAGATAGAGCTCTAAAAGGTCCTCTCTTTCTACTTTTCCTACGCCAGCGGGTGTTCCAGTAAAGATGAGGTCGCCGGTCTTCAAGGTGAAGTATTTACTTACATGTGCAATGAGCTCATCTACAGGGAATAACATGTTTCTAGTGTTCCCTTTTTGCACTGTGTTTCCATTGATATCAAGGTGGAAATCGATATCCGTAATGGGCTTGTTTAAGTCCGATAATTTGAAGAATCTACTTACTGCGGCAGAGCCGTCAAAGGCCTTTGCTTTTTCCCATGGTAGGCCTTTCTCCTTACATTTTGCTTGAACGTCGCGCGCGGTAAAATCGATTCCTAAGCCTATTTCATCGTAGTATTTATGCGCAAATCGAGGTTCAATATGCTTGCCTAATCTGTTGATTTTGACAACAACTTCAATCTCATGGTGTACCTCATTACTGTGCTCAGGTATAAAAAATGGATGCTTTTTAAGTAAGATGGCTGTATCCGGTTTTAAGAACACTACTGGTTCTTGCGGGATTGGGTTGTTCAGTTCTTCCGCGTGCTTAGCGTAATTACGCCCTATACAGATGATCTTCATACTTATGCTTTGTTGAATCCTCTTAACTTGATGGCGGTCAATACTTTTTTCGTGTACAAAGGGAAATCAGCATTTTGGATCCAGCTGTAGTAGCCCGGGTTTTCTTGCAGCACACTCGTTACCGTTTTTCCGCGGTATTTACCGAAGGTGAATACTTCTTCTCCGGCATCATTGTAAGCGATAAATCCTGCGAAATCGGCCACCTTTTGGCGGTTGGAGAAGTCTGCCAAAAAGTTCATGTCATTTTCTAACTCATCGTACTTATCGATCTGAGCCTTAAGTACGTCGTAAGTCGCTAACACGTCAGCTTCGGCGCTGTGTGCATTATCAAGACTCTTAGCGCAGTAAAATTTATAAGCGGCACTCAAGGTGCGCTGTTCCATACGATGGAAGATGTTTTGAACATCTACTGCACGGCGCTTACCCATGTCAAAATCGATCCCAGCACGAAGAAATTCCTCTGCCAAGAGTGGGATATCAAATTTGTTGCTGTTATAGCCTGCTAAATCACTGTCCACAATGAGTGCATGCACTTTTGGGGCCAATTCTTTAAAGGTAGGCTCATTTGCAACATCGTGATCGTAAATACCATGTACTAATGAAGCCCCAGTAGGAATGGGTACAGTAGGGTTAACACGCCAAGTATGCGTTTCTTCTTCGCCTGAAGGATGTACCTTATGAACGCAGATTTCTACGATTCTGTCATTAGTAACATTCACTCCTGTAGTCTCTAGGTCAAAGAAACACATTGGGCGCTGAAGATTTAGTTGCATGGTTTTGTTGGATTAATGGGGTTAAAAAAAACCGCCCGAAGGCGGTTCTAAAGTACTACTTAAAAAAGAAACGATTAGAACTCGCGATTCATATCCCAAGCTTCGAGATATTCCGCAACACGTTTCACGAACATTCCACCAAGTGCGCCGTCGACAACTCTGTGGTCATAACTGTGGCTCAAGAACATTTTGTGACGCACTGCGATCAAATCACCTTCTGGTGTTTCAACTACTGCTGGCTTTTTAACAATGGCGCCTGCGGCCATAATTGCCACCTGCGGCTGATTAATAATTGGTGTGCCCATAAGGTTTCCAAAGGTTCCTACGTTTGTTAATGTGTAGGTCCCGCCTGAAATTTCGTCTGGCTTCAGTGCATTATTTCTTGCACGGTTTGCTAAATCGTTCACCGCTTTAGTCAACCCTAGCAGGCTCAACTGATCAGCATTCTTAACCACAGGAACAATCAAATTGCCCGATGGGAGTGCCGCAGCCATACCTACATTGATATTGCCATGCTTGATAATATTGGTACCGTCTATACTCACGTTGATCATCGGGAAGTCCTGGATCGCTTTAACGATAGCCTCCATGATGATCGGGGTAAAGGTGATTTTCTCACCGTGCTTTTCTTGGAAGCTCTTCTTCACTTTATTTCTCCAAAGAACCACCTTAGTCATGTCCGCTTCTACAAACGAAGTCACATGTGGTGAGGTCTGCACTGAATTTACCATGTGGTCAGCGATGAGCTTTCTCATGCGGTCCATCTCGATAATTTCGTCACCTGCAGAAGGGGTAATACTAGGCGTCGCTTTAGCAGTAGCTGCTTTTGGTGCGGTAGGGGTCGGTGTTGGAGCGGCTGGTGCAGGTGCAACAGGTGCAGCAACTGGAGCAGTGCGCCCACCTTGTAAGTAGGCTAGAACATCTTTTTTAGTAACACGTCCGTCTTTGCCAGAGCCTTTAATTTGATCCAATTCCGCTTGACCTATACCTTCTTCCTTCGCCATGCTGCGAACTAGAGGAGAGTAGAAGCGACCGTTTGAATTCTTCGCGATAGGTGCATTTGGGGCGGCTGGAGCTACGGTTTGGGTGGCAGCGGCTACTTGTGTTTCAATCTCAGCGACAACTTCTTCAACTGCCGGCGCCGGTGCGGGAGCAGGCGCACTTTCTGTGGCTGCTTCAGTTTCTCCTGAGCCTTCTGTTTCAATAATGGCAATAGCTGCGCCTACCTGAGCGACATCATTTACATTGCTGATGATTTTTACGAGCGTACCGCTCACAGGTGAAGGAACTTCACTATCGACCTTGTCGGTAGCAACTTCAACAACGCTTTCCTCTGCTTCAATGAAGTCGCCTTCACTTTTGAGCCACGTGGTAATGGTAGCTTCTGCAACGGATTCGCCCATTTTGGGCAGGATAAGTTCGAATTGAGCCATTGATATTTGGGTTTATCGTCCTCGAATTTACGGCAAAAAACCGTGGTAAATTAAGGAGTGATGCATTTGGTCAATTGCCATAAGCGCAAAAGGTCCGTGCGCACAGCGGCCTCTTTTGCATAATCCTCAGCAAGAGCTCTTGCGTTTTGAGAAAAGTCCAATTCCTGGGGTAATTCTCTGCAAATGTCAAAAATCGGATGAGGCATTGAAGGCAGTGAAAATTTTTCGCCAATTGACTTAGAATAACCGATCAATGTCCTTTTTCCTGTTAAAAGAGCACCTGCACTAGAGACCCACAAGCGCCATCCTTTGCCTCGGCCTAGCAATAGTGCCAAAGGAAAAGAAAGCGGCGAGGTAAGCAAAACAAGTAATGTAGTGCTAATCTCATAAACGCGACGTTGACGCAAGTAATTTTCGTCGGTAATACGCAAAGCCTTTTTGTAGGTCAATCCTTGACTGAGGCTGCTGTTGGAGCCAATGATGAATTCACTTTTGGGCAGTAAAGATTTTACTGAAGTCTGAGAACCTAGCTTTTCCGTGATCGCAATGAGCTCATCATAGCTACTCGAGGCGCAGTCAACGACTAATTCATTGATGCGGTGAAGTTTCACCAACGCCGCTAACTCGCCAAAACGCTGGTTTTCGAAAGGTTCTTGATGCCATAAAAAAGAGGGGCGCACACCACTGTCGTTCAATATCCTCTCTAAGGCACCTTGATTCTCCTTACTGCCATAGTAAAGTACTCTAGGTTGTAATTGCGCATTAGAAAACAGTCTTTGTCCGGTTACCGCCGCAATCAGTGCTCGGTATACAATCAAACTGGCTGTACCAACCAGAGCGCCCAAAACGAGCAATGCTCTCGAGAAGCGCAGTTCCTCTGGCAGCAAACCATAGCCAAAGCCGAGGATAAGTGTGGTAATGAGCATGGACCGAACAATATTTTTTGGCTGGGCACCCTTGAAATAGGTACCGCTTACCCACAAACCAAATACCCACAGTAGCACATAAGCGCCTTGGACATTGTAGGTGTAGAGGTCGGGGTAGGAACCTCCATTGATGAAACGATGGTTGAGCTCCCAGTAGGTTTTAACCGAGTTCAAAAGAAAGTAGAGGATAGCGGCATCAAGTACAGGTGCAAAGGCACTGCGCGCTATTCGGGCGACAACTGCAAGTCCTGCACGTAAGTAGATGCCTAAGTAAATCAGGCTTTTGTAGGCCCAGGCGGCACCGCCGCTGAATTGTTTCTGAGCAAAGAGAATCATCGCTTGGTAGAACATACGCACGTAATTCAAACTGCCGCGCTTCGTGCTCTCGCCTTTGTAATGAATGATTTTACTGTCGGCGAAGTAGATGTTCTTTTTACCCGTTTTCTGTAATTCGTAACTAAGATCGATGTCTTCCCCGTACATGAAATAACGCGGGTCGAAGCCGCCCACCTCTAACAATAGTTTTGTGGGGACCATCATGTAGCAGCCGACCAGAATATCTACCTCGTGGTTTTCGTCTTTACTTAAGTGCCCAAGGTGGTATTTGGCGAAAGTCTTAGAGGTAGGAAATAGTGCACTCAACCCACTAATCTTCCACAACGCCACTAGTGGGGTGGGAAGGGCGCGCTTGGATTCGGGCAAGAATTGGCCACTACCGTCAATACCTTGAATGCCTAATCCGCCGACCTCTGGATGACTTTTTAGATAGTCTATGCTTTTCTCAAGTGTGTCTGAGCGCAATACAGTATCGGGGTTAAGGATAAGGGTATAGGTGCCTTGGGCTGCTTGGAAGCCTACATTGTTCGCCTTTCCGAATCCTAGGTTTTCGTCGTTATTGATCCAACGGACCTTGGGAAATTGACTGAGGATTTCGGCTTCGCCTGAGTCGCTGCTTTGGTTGTCCACGACAATGACCTCAAAACCATAGTTAGTCTTGCTCTGATAGATGCTATCGAGGCATTGTGAAAGAAACTCCTTCACGTTGTAATTGACAATAACTATGCTGAGGTCGAGCATTACTGCGGCAGGCTTTGTTCGTAAGGTATGCGGTGTTGTATGCTTCGGCCGAGGGTGACTTCGTCTGCAAATTCAAGCTCATCACCAACAGCGATTCCTCGCGCAATAGTCGTTAAACTCGCTCCGAAATCCTTGATTTTGCGGTACAAGTAGAAGTTGGTAGTGTCCCCTTCCATGGTCGTATTCAGGGCGAACACAACCTCTTTGACCTCGCCGGTTTTCATTTTGTCGATGAGTGCGTCGATGGTGAGGTCGCTAGGGCCGATCCCGTCCATTGGGGAGATGAGTCCGCCCAAGACGTGGTATACACCACTATATCCGCCAGTGTTTTCTATGGCCATTACATCGCGCACATCTTCAACGATACAGACGATGCTCTTGTCGCGCTTGGGACTGCTGCATATGCTACATATTTCTGTATCAGAAATGGTGTGGCATTCGCTGCAAAAGGTGGTGTTGTTTCTCAAATCCAATAAGGCCGCACTGAGGCTTTCTGTTTGACCTGCCGGCCTGCGTAAGAGGTGCAGTGCCAACCTGAGGGCCGTCTTTTTACCGATGCCCGGCAAGCGAGAGATTTCCTCTACGGCCAATTCTATTTTACGACTTGAAAAATTCATTCCGTCTCAAAAGTAAGGGATTGCGCATATTTGTGGAATGAACAATGCACTCTTTTTACTCCTATTGCTACTTTATGTCGGTCTTTTAGCTTTTGTAGGCTACATCACCTCACGCGGCGCTTCCAATGCAACCTTTTTTAATGCGAATAAAAATGCCAATTGGCTTTTAGTGAGTTTTGGGATGATTGGTGCATCGCTCTCCGGAGTGACATTCATCAGCGTACCGGGCTGGACGGCCGCTTCAGGTATGACCTACATGCTCATGGTGGTGGGGTATTTCTTGGGCTACTTGTTCATTGCCGGCGTATTGCTGCCCGTATACTACAGGAATAATGTCATCAGTATTTACGAGTTTTTGGGCATTCGCCTAGGTTTGGAAAGCTACAGAACGGGATCACTGTTTTTCTTGCTTTCAAGGATAGTTGGTGCTGCGGCCCGATTGTACATTGTTTCCATGGTCGTTCAAGTGCTCATATGCGATGCGTTGGGTATTCCTTTCGTGGTCACTGCGGTATCCATATTACTGCTCATTGCCATCTACAGTGCTTCTGGCGGCATTGCCACCATCGTTTTCACAGATACACTTCAAACGGCCTTAATGCTGCTCGCAGCCGTCATGGCTTTTTACTTTGTCGGCAAAGCCGTCGTTCCTGCGGATAGCAATTACCTCGAATTCCTTTCTGGACACCCCGACTGGCGCTTTGTGGAGCTTACCGGCCCTAAATCCTGGTGGCGTCAATTGCTCGGCGGTGCATCTATTGCCATCGCTATGACAGGACTGGACCAGGATATGATGCAGAAAAACCTTACCGTGAAACGACTGAAGGATGCACAAAAGAATATGGTGCTGCTTGGTGGTACTTTGCTTGTGGTGAACCTGTTGTTCCTCTCTTTGGGCATCTTTTTGACTGAATTTGCAGCGAATACAGGCATCATGGCTACAGGAGATAAACTCTTCTCGGCCATCGCCATGCATCCATCGCTGCCCACTGCACTTCCGATAGTATTCTTCCTAGGCCTCCTTGCTGCGGCCTTCTCAAGTGCCGATAGCGCCTTAACCTCTTTAACCACGGCATTCTGTATCGACTTTTTGGGCATGAAGTCCAACGGGTCTACCAAGGTGCGCACCAGAGTTTATGTCGGGTTCATGTTCGTGCTTTTGGTGGTAATGCTTTTGATTTACACTTTGAAATCGGAGAGTATAATTAGTACGCTTTTTACTGCTGCTGGATATACCTACGGGCCATTGGTGGGGCTCTTCAGTTTCGCCTTGTTGTTCAACCGTAGGATCAAAGGATGGGCGGTACTTGCCGTTTGTATTGCGGCGCCGATTGTCGCATATCAAATAAGCCTATGGGCACCCCAGTTGGGATACGCCATAGGCTTTGAATTATTAGTGTACAATGGCCTGCTCACCTTGATCGGTTTGCTGGCGATTAGCAAGCGCGCTTAAAGCTTACTCACATTTTGACTCACCGTGCCTGTACTCGTGCGTACTTTCACAGTGTACATCCCTGCAGGTAAGCTGCTGAGATCCAATCGTACAGTTTCGCTAAGCGCTGCATAGGTCGAGCGTTGCAATAAGGTACCGACCATTGAATAGATTTCAATAGATGTCTCACCGAGATCACCACCCGTTGCAATGCTCAAAATATCATCGGTTGGATTTGGATAGAAGACCATCGGCATCGTACCCTCTTCATCTAAACCGATATTGTTGAAGGTCGTAATCGTGCTGTCCACACCACAATCTGTAGTTACGATCAGCTTCACGGTGTACGAACCATTTGCAGCATAGGTGTGCTGTGGGTTCTGTTGATTGCTTGAATTTCCATCTCCAAAGTCCCAGAACCAAGCGGTTGGTGTAGGCGTAGAGTTGTCTTGGAAATTGTACGTCAAACCTCCTGCAAGTCCCAAGGTGAACTGCGGACGCAGCTTCGGTCCAGGAACGAGTAATGCTGAATCTGCAACAAACGTGTTTTCATTGTAGTACACATACTCGAGGTAATAGTCCGTTGCTGAGGTGAGGGTAGAGGTATGAGCGCCCATACCCAAGAACGTATTCACGATGGATGATCCCTGACGATTCAAGCTAAAGTTCCCTGCCAACGTCGTATCTGTGCTGTTCAAGCTAAAGTTGAACGGCTCGTCCTCACAGATGAGTGCAGGTAAACTCAATGTGGCTGTAGAAGGTGTACCGGCGAGGTCAATCACGCGGATATTATCGAGGTACAAGTTGTTACCATAGCCACAAATACCGACAAACTCGAATTGGACATTGTTCGAACTAAGGTTCGCTAAACTCACCGTATCTGTTCTCCAATCAGAAGGACTGCTTGGTACAAACGTTGAGGTGCTCGTGCCGGCGGTACTAAGATCGGTTCCTCCCTTGAAATACAAGGTGTCAAAGGTGCTCCCACAATCGTCACTGACTACAACAGCTAATTCGTCGAAGTACGAGGTTGAATATGGCGCGTAGCTCACGTCAAACATCAAGGTAGGGTTGGTGTAGCCGCTAATGTCAAACTTAGGACTCAATAGACCGTCGGTTGTACCTACAGTGTTGTAGTTGAAGTAGCCCATGTACATGACACCGGTCTTCGCTCCTGTAGGCCCGTCCACGTCTCCGCGAGTCCATGTTGTTCCATTATCTGCATTACGCACGGTGAAATCACCAAGGCTATTCGTCGTAAAGGTTTGTACGATCGGCAAGCTCGGCAATGCACTTACTACGATCTCGTTAGATTTCGTGATGGTATCACTTCCGTAAGTATTCGTAGCAATGAGTACTACAGTATAACTGCCCAATGCACTGAAGCTCACCTGCGGGTTTTGCGAGCTCGCAGAAGTACTATTTACAAAGCTGAATGTGTTTGGAGTTATGGTCCAATTCCAGCTTGTCGGCGACTTCGCGCTTTGATCGAGCAGGGTCATAGGGGCGTTCAAACACGGTGTTGAAGTTGAGGCAGTAAAGTCTGCAATAGGCGTTCCTATTTTATCTTCAATAGCAATGTTGTCAATCGCGACATCACTTTGGTAATCGTCCCCGGTGGTTCCGGTAAAGCGCAATAAAATAGTATCTCCTGCAAAGGCGCTGAGGTCGGTGTTCACCGTCTTCCAGCTGTTGCCCTGATCACCACTCACGCTTAGCAGGGTGGTCCATGAAGTACCGTCGAAAATTTCAACGAGCAGATCACCCATGGTAGCGCCGTACATGTGGTAGGCAAAATCTAGTTCTGGAGCGATTGCACCACTAAGGTCAATACAAGGACTGTACAATACAGCGTCTTGGAAATTACAGTTGCCTGAACTCTCTAGGTACAGGTATTTACCGCTGTTGCCGAAGCCTGATGAAGGTCCCGTACCGTTTGAGGCAGTACCACCACCGTTGGTTCTCCAGTCGATATCATCTTCTGAGCCGTTGCTGAGGTTGGTCCAATCTCCCCCAAGGTTACACACAGTGGCCCCACAGTTGGTATTGGTACCACAGTTGTTAAACGCGTTGAAGTCCTGAAGGAACGGCAAGCTGTATAATGAAGAGTTCAAATAGGTAATTGTTTGATCAACCGTATCGTTTTGGCCATTCATATCACCACTGAGCTCTGTCCAAGCACGGATGGAACCATTACTCGTCCCGGACCAAGTAATTGGGTTGGGGAATACAAAAACAGTATCTGCATACGGCGCCATAGAGTCAAAAATGGTATCGCGAACGACGTTGCCGAGATATTCATACGCTACAGGCAGCGTATCCAAGGTATTGGTAGAAGGATTTCGAACTTGAACCGCGACGTCAATAGTGCTGCTCTGACAGCTGCTTACAAATTGGGGATTCATTACTGCCTTCAACTCTAGATCACGCGGCAGTGGACAGTTCTGAGTACCACTTGGAAGGTCAACAGCGTAGGAACGTTTCCCAGGGGCGCCGTTGTAATTGGCTGAAGCACTGATCCACGTATCTGTACTCACTACGTAGGGAATAACCATACTGTTGCTCGAGGAAGTGAAAACGGAATCCATGTATTTGGTCCCAAGAATGTAGGCTGTGTAATCGGTCGCCGAAGTCACCGGGTTAATAGTCACCTTTAAGCTGTCGGGACATACCCAATCTACGGTAAGGCCTGAAGGTTGTGGCATAATGGTCATTGGTCCTACTGTTGACGTATCGCCGTTTTTAATCACGCGCAAGTACGCCTCATCCGTTGGATTGTTTGGAACGGTCCAGTTGGCCATTCCTTGCCCCGTAATAGGGTTCAACGTCAGGTTGTTCCAAGAACTTCCTCCGTTAGAAGAGAATTGCCAGCTGAGTCCGTTAGTTTCACCGTCCCAGCGAACGACCATAGCTCCTGGGGTCAACGATTGACCGGTAAACGGATAGGCGATTTGCATACGTTCTACCACTACGTCGTAGACTACGTAGAAGGTTTGTGGTCCTTGTGGAACGTTCGTCCCGTATACGGTAAAGCGGTAATCACCACTGTTTGGGTTATCGAGCGTCACTTGCTCTGCGTTGTTCAAAGTATCAGTGGCACGCACCGCGAGGTTATTCAAGGTAACGTTGTTTGGCGTTGGGTTCAATACCCAAGGCTGGTACGTAGTAGAACCGGTGAGATCAGTTACGGTGAAGTCAAGATTGTTTACCAATGCTTTAGAAGCAAAGGTCGAACCTTCTTTATCTGTCCAGTAGAGCATGGCGCGTAATTCACGTGCACCATTAGGTACATTGATGTCGTAGGTCAATGTATCACCCGTTGTAATCGAGTTGGTAAACCAAGCGGTATCGCGGATGGTTCGAATAGCGCGACGCGCATTCACTCGTCCGTATCCGAAAATAAAATCTGGACCGTTGTTGCCGAGGTCATCTGCCGTATTCATGGCAATAGCTTTCAATAAACCGCCAGTGGCAGTATCGCCTTGCAATTCGTCGTGGGCATTATGTAGCACGGTAAAGAATCCTGCTACACCTGGCGCAGCCATAGAAGTACCTGTCTTAAATCCGTAGGTGTGTCCGTCAATAGTAGAGTAGACGTTGGTTCCAACTGCAGCGAGATCTGGTTTGATACGCCCGTCGGCAGCAGGTCCTCGTGAAGAAGAAGGCGCAATAGCATCTAGGTAGGTGATGTTGGCAGTGGCTACCACATTCTTTCCTTGTTTGTGGCCACCTGTTACGTTCCCCCATTGGGAACCTGCACCGTAACCACAGTTTGAGCCATTGCTATTTCCAGCACTAAAGACGTGCATTAACGCTGGGTTATCACGAACGTCCTTGTCCATTTGTTGGGCATAGGCGGTGTAACCGGCATTACAACCGTTCGAGTACGAACTGTTGGTCACGCGAATTCCATACAGTGAATAGTGGTTGTCAATATTGCTGAGGTTTTGCGGATAATCGTAGTAGACCATGGTAGCACCTGTCGCATTACCGGCACCGTCTGGGTCAATATTACCTGCGGCAAAAACAGTTCCCGCAACGTGGTCGCCGTGGTCACCGATAGAGTTTCCCGCTAATGAGGTAAGACGTCCACGGTAATCGTCGTGTGGGCCTATATCTCCATCATCACCGACGCCGACTACAACATTTTCACCGGTAAATTCACCGTCCTGTTGCATAAAGGCCACTCGAGAGGAAGCACGGCTGTTCTCATTTTCTATCGTTCCTGGCTCTTCAATCGCTTGGATGAACAATACATTAGGTTCTTTGGCCAATTTTTCCAAATCACTAATCTTCAATGAAGCCGTATACCAGCCGTCTTGCAAAGGCAGCATGCCCTTGGTGTAACGAAGTGATGTAGAGAATTCTGGGGCAGTTAAGAATTGGACCGCAATATTTCCATCGTTAAGGACCGCCCAAGAAGGGATATCTCCGATGCTCAATGGACCGTCTAATTTCATTCGAGGTGTCCATGCGGTAAATGCACCAACTCCCGCAGCTTTAAGGTCTTCCGCACTCACGCCTTGTGGAAGACGTACCTCAAATGCGTTCTCAGGCAAATAATGGAAGAGTTCTACACCTAAATCCACCAATGCTTTTTTATCTTCGGCAAGCACTGCGTGATCCCACATCGCAACTCCGTAGGTTGGGCTGCTGCTTTGAATTTGCAGGTAGCTGCCTTCATTT
Source organism: Flavobacteriales bacterium (assembly GCA_012269745.1). Taxonomy (GTDB): domain Bacteria; phylum Bacteroidota; class Bacteroidia; order Flavobacteriales; family Schleiferiaceae; genus UBA10364. Next base: position 11,846 of record JAAXJR010000034.1, read on the forward strand.
AGGTTGTAGGTGCCCGATTTTAAATTCAACTTTAGTTGGGCGTTGGCGGTTACAGAAAAAGCGGTGATTAATACGAGTAAAAATCTCTTCATATGTCAGTTAGAAATTGGACTACTAAGATAACATCAAAACGTTGCATTGTTCAGGCTTTGGTGCTAGTCTTTACCATGGTTTCTGTGAATCAGGTAGTTGCACAATACAAGCCCCTAAATAAAAGCGAGGCATTGGCTGAAATGCAGCGCTTCGCTTCGAGCAAAAGAGTGCTTTATATGGCGGCACATCCGGACGATGAAAACACACGTTTGATCGCTTGGTTGTCCAATGCTTTGGACGCAGAGACCACGTATCTTTCACTGACTAGAGGCTCAGGTGGTCAAAACCTGATTGGCGATGAATTAGGTGCGGATTTAGGGGTCATTCGTGAGCACGAATTACGTGCTGCCCGCAGTGTAGATGGTGGCAACCAACGTTTTACCGATGCCTTAGATTTCGGCTATTCCAAAAGTGTGGACGAGGTGTGGACCAAATGGGACCACGACGACTTGCAGCTGCAAGCTGTGCGCACCATCCGTGAACTCAAACCAGATTTTATCATCACGCGTTTTCCGCCCGACGAAAGGGCAGGCCACGGTCACCATACGGCATCAGCGGAATTGGCCATTGAATGTGCGCAGCTAGCTGCAGACGAGACCTATGATACAGAAACCGCAGCATGGTCGGTGCAGGGCGTTTGGTGGAACACCTCGGTATGGTGGGACCCAACACTAAAAGACGATCCAGAAGCAGTGCAGCTCGATATGAGCGGTTTTGACCCACTTTTAGGGGAAACCTATGGGGCCATTGGTGATGCGGCACGTTCCATGCACAAATGCCAAGGCTTCGGTGTAGCGATTAACCGCGGTCCGCGCGAAGAATATTTCAAAAAGCTCTGGGGCGGTGGTGATCTTGCTGGTTATCTCGATACAGAAACTTCTACAATGGAAGACGATGCTGTGCTGGCCTCGGATGCTGCTTTTGCCTTAGAGATTGGCGATAGAAGCCAGGCTATTTCTAAGTGGGCTGTACTGGGCTCGTCAATTCTTGAAAAATCGCCCCCTACTTCTGACAAGTACCAGCGTTGGCAACAAGTGATGTTGCATCTCTTGGGCGTGTATGCTGAGGTTTTTACCTCGGAAAATCCTTTGATGGAAAACACGGCGCATCCTGCATTACTTAAGGTACAAAGCATGAACCCTGAAGTAAAGGTGTCTATTGCCGCTGTTATGACGGCTGGAAAAAACATGGGATTGAATCCCGCACAGGAAGTCACCAAGGAAGGTTTTGAGCTCGAGATTGATTTAATGTTGGGAAGAGAACAAGCAACTAATGTGGTCAAGGTTCGCTTGGAGAGCGAAGAATCTATCATCATGCTCCATTTATTACCTGTTGCCAAGCTCGTAGATCGAGCCATAGGTGAGTACCGTGAAGCCATAGCCGTTGAACCAGCCATTCATGCGAAGTTCGATCAACGAGTGTATTGGAGCACTGGGAAAGGTGCAACCGTAGGTTATTCTATCCATGCGAATGATGCAGGTAAACAGCAATGGGCGGTCATAGCCAAAGACCAAGCTGGAAGTATTGTTTGGAACAGCGGCCATAATGAAGCTGAACTGTCAAAGGGATGGAATCACTTCACAGCAGAGGTGCCAAAATCGGTCGAGAAAGGAAAATTCACGCTTCATATTGCACCGCATTCCATGATGGAAGGCATGTCATTTTCTTTACCGTTGCTCCAAGAAGAACATAAGATTTCCTACCCGCACATCGGTACGCATTACCGCTACATGGAGGCTACAAGTACTCTCGCTGTGCTTGATCTGAATAAAAAGCGCATTAAGGTGGGCTACATTGAAGGTGCCGGTGATATCATGGATGAAACCCTAGAGAATTTGGGGTATGAGGTACTTCGGATTTCGGAGGACACCCCGGATTTATGGAACGAAGTAGATGCTGTGCTTGTGGGAATTCGCGCCTTCAATACCGAGAAATGGCTCATGAATAGTGGGGATAGAATCAAGACCTTCGTTGAAGATGGTGGCAACTTTGTGGTGACCTATACAACCGCTGGAAGAAGCGGTATTGAATTGCCAACGCCGCTGCCACTAACTATCGGTAGAGACCGCGTGACCGAGGAGGACGCGCCGATTAACATGAGCAAACACCCGATACTCTCTACCCCAAATGAGATTACATCGAAAGATTTTGATTATTGGGTACAGGAGCGCGGATTGTACTTTCCGAAATCTTACGAAGGGTTCGCCGAAGTACTCACCATAACAGAAAGTACAGGTACGAACTATTCTAACAGCACTGTTGTTGGGCATTATGGAAAAGGTTCCGTAATTTACACGGGATTGTCACTGTTTAGAGAACTTCCGGCGGGTGTTCCGGGTGCCATGAAACTTTTACAAAACATACTCCATTATGACCATTAAGACGACACAGACATTGAATTGGAAGAAGTACTACATCGGCGTGATCGCCCTTCTAGTCGTTGAGATTGTTTTGTTTTACTTCATCACGCGCGATTTCGTATAAATGCACCCATTAGATTGGATTGTATTAGGAGCTACACTAGCACTAATCGTAGGTTACGGAGTATATAAGACCCGTAAGAGCGCAACAGCAAGCGAACTTTTAAGCGGCTCGAAGTCGGTAAGCCCCTGGACCATTGGTTTAGGGATTATGGCTACCCAAGCTTCGGCCATAACTTTTTTAAGTACTCCTGGACAGGCTTTTGCCAATGATATGGGTTTTATCCAATTCTATTTTGGAATGCCCCTTGCCGTCGTATTGGTCAGCATGTTCTTTGTACCGGCCTATCGAAAGATGCGTGCCATCACCGCGTACCAATTTTTGGAAGAGCGCTTTGACCGCAAGACGCGCCTTTTCACCGCAGCATTGTTTTTGACTTCACGAGGCCTGAGCGCAGGTATCACCATTTTCGCTCCCGCCATCGTCCTTTCAGCGGCCATTGGAGTACCGCTAAATACCATGATCATCATTATAGGTGCTATTGTTGTCGTCTACACGGTAAGTGGGGGATCTGCGGCAGTTGCCGTTACACAGAAATGGCAGATGACGGTCATTCTTTTAGGTATGGCAATAGCGGCGACCATTTTGATCAATCTCATTCCAGTGAGCATGTATGATGCCTACCACATTGCCGGAAACATGGGCAAATTGAACATCGTGAGCACTTCTTTTGATCCAGGAACTCGTTACACGCTGTGGTCTGGACTGGCCGGTGGTTTGTTCTTATCGCTCAGCTACCTGGGTACAGATCAAAGCCAAGTACAGCGCTATTTAGGTGCTGAGGACGAACACAGTTCGAAATTCGGTTTGTTGTTCAACGCCACTTTCAAGGTGCCTATGCAGTTCGCTATTCTTGCTATTGGTGTCCTGCTCTTTGTTTTTTACCAATTCGTCAAACCTCCTGTGTTCTTTAATCAAAGCGAGATAGACCGCGCTCCAGCCAGGATTCAGGAGCAACTCTTAACCCTTGAACATGAGCATGAGATGGCTTGGGATTACAAGCGCGAGGCGCTCATGAATGCAGATTGGAAGAGCGCACATTACTTTGAGGACCTACAGGAGAAGCATAGAGCGGCTTATATGGACTTACTTGACGAAAATTTGAGTGGTTTCCAACCTAAGGATACGGACTACGTTTTTATCACTTTTATCCTGGAAAATTTACCAAAAGGCCTCATAGGTCTGTTGTTGGCGGTGATCATTAGTGCTGCAATGTCATCAACTGCAGGGGAGGTCTCAGCCCTTGCTACGACTACTTATGTAGACTACTACAAGGTATTTTACGGGCATAAATCTCATAATGAGAAAAGAACCATTCGTACCCTCGTTCTCATTTGGGGAATCGCTGCGATTTTTGTCGCATTGGCCGCGCCGCTCTATGAGAACCTCATTCAACTAGTAAATGTCTTAGGCAGCCTTTTTTACGGAACCATTCTTGGAATTTTCTTGGTAGGTCTCTTTCTTAAGAAAATAGCGGGTAATCAGGTATTTGTGGGTGGAGTTATTGCTCAGATTACCATTTTTGCGTGTCATTATCTGAACACCATTGGCGTGATATCCATTGGGTTTTTATGGTACAATGTCATTGCAACCACCCTTGTGATTTTAATCTCATTGGTGCTTCATTACGGCTATAAAAGAGGGACAGTTTACGGTTAGTTATAAGTGCTCAATCTCTGTGTGGCACTGGTTTTCGTGTAAATGAAGTTGTAATTTTAAGGGAGTCGATAATCATTGAATCGGCCGCAACCTTTAATCAATTTTGTTATGCTCACCGTACTCCTCCTAATTGCGCTTTTACAGAAATATCCTAAGCTTGCAGATTATCTTCCATTTGCAGACCAATTATTAGAACGATGGCTGCGCCCTGTAAAGGTGAAATCGTAATACTTCAGACTCTCGCCTTCATCCTTTCTACCATTTCATATACCGCAGGGCAGTGACGCACATTGGTCTCCGTCAGGCCCAGAATGGACTTCATGTTTGGGTGATCCGTATGCGGATATTGTCGACAAGCCTTTGGCGCATATTCGTAGATGGTGCATTTATTCGTGGCCAATTCTAAAAACGGGCATGGCAGGCTTTTCATCACCCAATCGCCATCTTCATCCAAACGTAAATACTGTTTCTCGAAGTCAGCCGGTTTCATGCCTTGCTTTTTCGAGATGCGCTGAATGTCTTGTTTGGTGAGCAGGGGTCCAGTGGCACGGCAACACCGTGCACATTTCAGGCAATCCGTTTCGGCAAAGACTTCCTCATGCATCGCATGAAATTGGGCATTGAGCTTCTTGCCATCTTGCTTGGACAATCGGCCAAAGAACTTCTTATTCTCCTTCCTTTTGGAACGAGCGAGGTCTTTAAAATCTGGCCATATGCGTTCGAGGTAATTAGCCATTCGCCCTTGCTACCAATGCTTCTAGTTCTTCTCTGGTCTCTTTGACGTAGGCCTCGTACTGCTTGGTAGATGGCCCGTAAAAACCCGTATGTATCTTCACCACATTACCCTCGTGATCTAGCATTATTGAAGTAGGGTAGCTTCGAATCTGTTCCAACGGCAACACGGCATTGCGGTCTTGTTTCGAATCGTAAGTAGCAATAACCATGGGGAAGGAGGTGCCTAAATCGCGCTCCATTTTCTGCACGGCAGCTGTGGCTTTTTCCAACGTCCCGCTGTATTCGTAGCTCAGTCCAAAAACATCAATGGCTCCTTCAAATTCGCGGTAGTATTGGTCTAATACACGGCCTTCGTCCATACAGTTGGGACACCACGACCCTTGGATGGCTAAAATCGTAGGCTTAGTGATGGTGCGGCTGTCAAAGTGGACGGTATCGCCATTCAAGCCTGGAAGATGCCACTCGATGTGGGTGTAATCGTCTCGCATCTTTGACATTTCCTCTGGGTTCTCTAACACTGCACTTTCGTCAGAAGTACCAGAGAAATTATAGTATCCGGTCATCCCCGCCCAAACGTGTCCTTCAATGTTACCATCAGTCACTTTGGCGCTTACTTTATAAATGAATCTGCCGTCGAAGCCCATGAGCTCAAAACCGCCTTCAACCTCGTAACCAGTCATGAACCTGCTGTCCCCGGTAGAAGTGGCAATAGTCCCAACGAGAACGCCGTCTTTCTTGCTGAGTTGTAGTAATGCCGGCTTTTCCTGCTCGCCTATGTAGCGGGTAATGGCATATTGGCTAGAGAATTCGGAAGGGCTTTGCTCATAGGTCATACGTCCCGGTACGAGCTCAAGAGGTAAACGATAATTGTTTGCATCGGTACGGTAATATTCTCCTATATACCCATCTTCCTTGGCAATGAGCCAGAGGTCCGAGGCGAACACTGGGAAAGTACCGCGAAGGGTATCTTCTCCGCTGAGCTTTACTTCAAAAGACTCTTGTACGCCGTTGTAAAAGGTCAGGATGTTTTCCTGAAGGTGAACGTTAAACGATACACGGGTCGAATCGTTTTGGATTATGGATCCAATGAATTCTTGTCCAGTCGCTTCTTCTGCGGTTGGCTCAGGTTGTGAGCAAGAAAAAAGGGCCATCGAAATGGCCCCTGTAAGTAGTAAGTTCTTCATTTGTTAGAGGGCTAATTCCTCAATAAAGGTATCAATCTTTCTTTCAAGTTCTGCTTTGGTTTCAGCGTGGCTATTCCCAGTGGTTGTGCAAACACTGAAGTAGAACTTAATTTTCGGCTCCGTTCCGGAAGGACGAGCACTAACCTTATCTCCAGCTTCGGTGATGAACTGCAATACGTTAGAAGCCGGCAACTCTGTGCTTGTGGTTGCACCTGTGCGCAAATCAGTTTGTGTCGAGTTGCTGTGGTCGATCGCAATGACTACTGGAGAGCCAGCCAGTGTTTTTGGCGGGTCGTTGCGCAGGGCTGTCATCATATCGGCGATCTCCTGAGCGCCTGAGCGTCCTTTCTTAGTGATGGAAATCAATCGCTCTTGGTACTGACCAAACTCGCGGTGAATGGCTTCTAATTGCTCTAAAACAGTTCTGCCTTGGGCTTTAGCGTAGGCCGCCATTTCAGCAATCATGACAGCGGAAGCAACCGCATCTTTATCTCGTACAGAATCTCCGATCAGATAGCCGTAGCTCTCTTCACCACCAACCATAAAGTTCATTTCAGGTTTGTTGTTGATGATATCTGCGATCCATTTGAATCCAGTCAAACAACGGAAGCAAGGGATGTTGTAGCGTTCTGAGATTTTGGCGATTAAATCTGTAGTTACTACCGTCGCTGCGGTGAATGGGTTTACAGGAACTGCATTGTTGGCATCAGCTTGGCTCAGCACGTAGTGCACAAGCAATGCTGCTGTATCGTTACCGTTGAGCAGTTGCATCTTGCCGGTGCCGTCATTAACTGCAATACCTACGCGGTCTGTATCCGGATCACAACCAATGACTATATCACTACCGCTCGCTTCTGCTTGCGCAATACCCATGGCTAGTGCGGCACCTTCCTCTGGGTTAGGGCTATCCACTGTCGGGAAATTACCGTCTGGAGTCGCTTGTTCTTCAACGATGTGTACGTTGGTGAATCCACTTGCCTTTAGGGCAGGAGGAACGCTTACGATAGAAGTGCCGTGTAGTGCGGTAAAAACTACTTTAAGGTCCTCTTTACCGTCGTTGTTCAAGCTTTGTGCTACAACATTGGCAATGTATTTAGTGTCAATAGCTTCGCTGATCGTTTCAATGAGGTCTTCATTGGCGTTCCAGTTGATGTCCTCAAAGTCTGTTTGACGCACTTTCGCAATTACACCGCCGTCGTGTGGTGGGACCAATTGGCCGCCGTCGTTCCAATATACCTTGTAGCCGTTGTACTCTTTAGGGTTGTGCGAGGCAGTCAATACGATACCAAAATCACAGCCTAGCTCTCGTACAGCAAAGCTTAGCTCCGGAGTAGGGCGCAGTTCTTCGAACAAATAGGTGTAAACACCATTGGCGCTCAATACCTCGGCAACCTTGCGTGCAAAGGCCTGTGAGTTGTTGCGGCTGTCGTAGGCGATTACAGCCTTGAGGTCTTCACGTCCATAGGTCTCCTTCGCATAATTAACCAGGCCAGTTGTTGCTGCACCTAGGGTATAGGGGTTAATCCTGTTAGTACCAACGCCCATGATACCGCGCATACCACCGGTTCCGAAGTCCAAATCTTTGTAGAAAGGCTCGATTAGTTCGTCACCGCCTTTTTCTAGCAAAGCTTGTGCTTCTGCTCTTGTTTCTGCATCAAAAATATCTGAAGTCCAAAGAGTTGCGTTTTGAGTTGCAACGTCCAATACCGAAGTGTTTGTTGACATGAAGTTGTTATTTATTGGAGTGTCCAAAATATAAAAAAGGGAGCCCGAGGCCCCCTTCTTTTTAGTGATTTAGCTTAAAGTTTTCCTTAAGTTTTCAAGCTATTACTCGTTTTCAAGCATCTCGTAAGAACGTGCGATAAATGCAGTAAGCTCTTCACCGTGCAACAAGTTCTGCTGCAGCTTGGCGAGATCTAAAGCTTGATTGACTGCTGAAGAACGTGCGCCTTCATCGTCAGTATCGAGAATCTTTGAAGCAAGGCTGTGGTTGGCGTTTACAACGAGGTCGTACATCTCTGGGAAATCGCTCATTCCCATCATACCACCACCACCGGTCATCTGCATTTCCTTCATGCGACGCATAAATTCTGGAACAGTGATTACAAGTGGAGCCTCTGTAGAATCCATGTCCTCGAGCTTCAACGTGAATTTCTCTTTTGGTACGATGGCTTCTAGACGCGTTTTCAACTCTTCCTTCTGCTTCTCGCTCAATTTAGCTACGCGTGTTTCATCTTTCTTGATGAGGTTGTCAATCAAATCAGAATCTACTCGAGCAAAAGTGGTGTCTTTGTGTTCGCCTTCTAGCTTTTGGATCAAATGTGAAGTTAGCGGAGAGTCTAGAAGCAATACTTGGTAGCCTTTCGCTTTCGCAGCTTGGATGTAGCTGTGCTGCCCGTCCTTGTGTGAAGCGTAGAGCACTACGGTCTTTTTGTCTTTGTCCGTTTGGTTCTCCTTGATAGATTCTAGGTACGCATCGAAAGTGTGCAGTTTGCCATCGGTGTCTTCGTACAATGCGAATTTCTTCGCCTTATCAAAGAACTTGTCTTCGGTCAACATACCGTATTCGATGATGATCTTCATATCGTTCCACTTCGTCTCGAAATCTTCGCGGTCTTTGCGGAACATCTCGTCGAGCTTATCTGCTACTTTCTTCGTAATGTGCGAAGAGATCTTCTTCACATTACCGTCAGCTTGGAGATAAGAACGGCTTACGTTTAGAGGGATATCTGGTGAATCGATAACCCCGTGTAGGAGGGTCAAGAAATCTGGTACGATTCCTTCAACACTGTCCGTAACGAATACCTGCTTCTGGAACAACTGAATCTTGTTACGTTGTGGCTCAACGTTCGGCTTAATTTTCGGGAAGTACAATACTCCGGTCAAATTGAACGGGAAGTCCACATTCAGGTGAATGTTGAAGAGTGGCTCGTCAAAGCTCATTGGGTAGAGCTCGCGGTAGAATTCTTTGTAATCTTCCGCCGTCAACTCGCTCGGTGTACGCACCCATGCAGGGTTTGTATTGTTAATGACGTTAGGTACTTTCTTCGTTTCCCATTTCGCATCTTCACCTTCTGCAGCTGCGTTGTAGCTCTCGTCCTTTTCACCAAACTGGATGCTCACTGGCATGAACTTAGCGTACTTGCTGAGCAATTCATTAAGCTTGCTTTCCTCTAAAAATTCTTCGCTATCATCCGCGATGTGCAAGCGAATCTCTGTTCCTCGGTCTTCCTTATCTATAGTGACCAATTCAAATTCAGGATTCCCTTCACAACTCCACTGCACGGCTGCTGCATCTTTGTGCGATTTAGTGAGAATTTCCACTTTTTTCGCCACCATAAATGCAGAGTAGAATCCTAAACCGAAGTGACCAATGAGGTCAGCGCCTTCCATTTTGCCTTCGTATTCTTTCACGAATTCTTCCGCGCCAGAAAAGGCCACTTGGTTGATGTATTTATCGATCTCTTCCGCAGTCATACCAATACCACGATCGATGATACTTAGCGTTTTTGCTTTCTTATCTACTTTAATGTGGATGGTCAAGTCGCCCAATTCCCCTTTGGCTTCGCCAAGGTTGGTCAACGTTTTAAGCTTTTGGGTAGCATCTACGGCATTGGAAACAAGCTCGCGGAGGAAAATTTCATGGTCGCTGTACAGGAACTTCTTAATAATGGGGAAGATGTTCTGTGCGGTTACATTAATAGATCCTTTTGACATGTTTGAATTTTTTGTGGTTTGCACAAAAGCAGACAACACTTGTGCCAATACCTAATAGACCTTCTTTTACTGACAGGATGGCAACCTTTTGTGTCAATTTTGCGTTAACTTACCTCACACACAAACACCTTAACACAGAACACATGCACAGAGCACGAATCACCGGCGTAGGCCATTACGTACCCGACAATATTGTAACTAACGACGACCTGAGTAAATTCATGGATACCAATGATCAGTGGATTCGTGAGAGAACGGGTATTGAAGAGCGTCGTTGGATCAAAGAGGGCGACGGCAACACTACCGCTACTATGGGCATTAAGGCAGCCACTATGGCTATCGCAAATGCAGGTTTAACAAAGGACGATATAGACCACATAGTTTTTGCTACCATTAGCCCTGATTACTACTTCCCGGGCTGTGGTGTCCAAGTTCAGGAAGCCATGGAAATGGGAACCATAGGTGCCACAGATATCCGCAATGCTTGTTCAGGTTTTATTTATGCTACCTCCATAGCTAATGCCTTTGTACAAACAGGTATGTACAAAAATGTTCTTGTGGTAGCAGCAGAACTTCAAAGCCCATTTTTAGATAAAACCACCCGTGGTCGTGGACTGAGCGTCATCTTCGGTGATGGCGCAGGTGCTGCTGTGGTTTCGCGCGCTCCAGAAGGTCATAAGGGCATCATGAGCTGCCACATGCACAGCGAGGGGAAGCACAAAGAGGAACTGACGATGAAAGGCTTTGGAACCCAGCACTGGTTGGGTGAGTATGACGAGAAAGGCCTTATCCCGGAAATTCACTTCCCGCAGATGAACGGAAATTTCGTCTTCAAAAATGCCGTGGTCCGATTCGGTGAAGTCATTGGCGAAGCATTGAAAACCAATGCCATGACTCCTGATCAGATTGATTGCCTCATCCCGCATCAAGCCAACCTACGCATCGCCCAATTCATTCAAAAACGCATGGGATTGCGTGACGATCAAGTCTTTAACAACATCCAGAAATACGGAAATACCACTGCTGCATCTATTGCCATTGCCTTATCTGAGGCGGTACAGACCGGTGCAGTGAAGGAAGGGGACACCATATGTCTAGCGGCCTTTGGGGCAGGCTTTACATGGGGCTCTGTCTTGATGGAGCTTTAAGCAACCAGAATTAAACTAAAAAGGCGGTCCCGCAGGGCCGCCTTTTTTATGCTTTGAGAATTTTTAGCCTTCCCATTTACGTACGGTCGTACTCACACCGAAGCAGCCAACATCGTTGCTCATGTTCGAATACAATATGACCGGTTCCGCGAAGGGGTTGCCCTGTGCATCATCTAAGGCCTGGTAGCTCTGGTAGAATTTAAACATTTCGTCGCTGAGTGTTTTGACGGTAATGCGGTATTCTACTAAGAAGAGGTAGTCAAAAGAATTGACCCCGGTGGCAAAACGAATTTTGAGGTTGCGGTCGACGCCCTCCTCTGAAAGGAGGAAACCGCCTTCGTTAATGGGCTGTGCGCTCTGGTTATTGGTCTCCAGCCACAACGGGAAGTACTCGGAGGTATCCTGTCCACTGAGCCCGTTGCGGTAGTGGAGGTCGATTGAAATCATGTAATGCTGATTCTCGCCGGGAATATCATTGAACTCAAGGGTCAATTCATCCGAGGTTTCCGTAAACCAAGTTGTTGCACCGTAATCCACTTCAGCTGTGAAATCTGCCTTTTGTGGGAAGCGCTGTACGGCATGCACGGTTTCATAATCCGGATGACTGACCTCAAAGGTGATCTCACCATCGAGAATGCCGATGCGGTCGCCGAGGTCCTTGTCGTAGGTATCGTAGATGCTTAGGGTGTTCCACTCGTGCAAAGGCACACCGTCTTTCAATAGAGTGAGTTCTACATCTTTTAGAATGCCCGTTTTGGTCGTATCAAAAAGCCCCCGTGTCTCACTGACGGTAGCACTGAGCATGGAATCTCGAGAGTCGATGAAAAGCGAGCCTGCAATCTGCGGATTGTGCGGCGGCATATCAATGTCGCGCGCTACACCTTCGGCAAATCGCTCGCAAGAAAATAGGGCTGTTGTGGTCGCCAGAAGCAATAGAATCTTTTTCATGGCTTAAAATTTTATACGGTAAGCGACGGATGGGATGATGGGGAAGAGGCCGTATTCGCGGAGCTTCGTGTTCCCTTGTGCATCTGTCGTAGTTTCTAAGAAAAATGGGTTGAGGTTGTTGTAGGCATTATAGGCACTAATAACCCACCAACGCTCGTAGTTTCTGCGCTCCTTTCTAAAGCTAAGGCTGAGGTCCAGTCTGTGGTAGGCGCTCATGCGGAACGAATTTTTATCCGACGGGCGTTCTACCAAGGTCTGTTGATTCTGCCACCAGCTCAAACCATCGGGTAGGGAGGTGAGGTAGGAAAATTCCGGTAGGGTAATGGCGCGCCCTGTACCATAGACCCAAGCACCGCTGAATTGAATATTTTCGGTGAATTCGTGGGTGATCACCGCGGAGAAATCGTGGCGGCGATCGTAGGTGAAGAAATAGCGTTCGCCATCGTTGATTTCGTCAAACTGGCGCCATGACCAGCTGAGGGTATAGCCAATCCAACCCGTAGTTTGCCCTTGTTTTTTCTGTGCGAAGAACTCCATACCATAGCTCTGTCCGACCCCTTGAGTGATCTTGTCCTCCCAGTTTTCATCGAGGGAGAACAGGAAGTTGGCTCCTTCCTTATAGCTCACTAGGTTCTTCATGTCCTTGTAATAGCCTTCTAGGGACAATTCGAATTGGCCCAAATTCTTCGCCAAGCCGACAGCATACTGACGAGAGGTCTGCGGTTTGATGTTTGCCGTAGAGGGTACCCATAAATCTGTAGGGAGACCGATGCCTTCGTTCGCCAATAGGTTGACGAATTGCATCATATCTGCATAGGATGCCTTCAAGGCAATGTCCCCAGGCAAGCTGTAATTCAGACCCAATCGAGGCTGCAGAGAAGTGTATGTTTCACCTTCGACCGCTAAACCGGCAAAGTGCAGTCCTCCGTTTACTTTAAAGTTTTCATTGACCGTCCATTCGTCCTCTACATAAGCAAAGAATTCGTTGGAAAGAATGCTTGTAGCACCGAGCGTGGTATCTAGGTTAAACCCACCTGAACTCAGCTCTAGGTTCGTGGCACCAGGGCTAAAGTTGTGGTTGGTATATCCTGTACCGAAACGCACGTAGTGCAAGGGGCTGTGTGCATAATCGAAATCAATGCGACCGCCGTAATCCTCAATACCTGAGAAGTATAGACCTGCGAAGCGTTCGACTTCTTGACCAGTAGTATCCGGGAAATTCGGTTGGAAGGTCGATTCAGATAGGGCACGAGTGTTGAATTGGTATTCAGAACGCGTTGCGGTGACGTTGGAGAAGAGTTTTGGACTCCACTGGTGGTTCCAACGTGCTGCAGAGATGCTGTTCATCCAATCGATCCCAAAGTCAAACTCTTCGGTGCGTGTGCTGTCGGAATAGCGATCGCGAATACCGAAGTCGTCCTTGCCTTGGAAGTGGCTGAAATACACACGGTCCTTCTTACCCACTTTGTAGTTCACCTTCATATTGGTGTCGTAGAAATAGTAGCGAGGGTCCGTCTGTTGGTTGGGGTTCTGCTGGTTCAGAGAGTTAAAGAATGGTCGAGCGACGAGGTCGAGGTAGGTACGACGACCACTGATCATGAAGGATGCTTTGTCCTTAATTAGCGGTCCTTCAAGGGTCAATTTTGACGAGATGATAGACGCTGTTGCATCGCCGTGGAACTCGTTCATGTTCCCTTCTTTCATGTTGATTTCCAAAACTGAAGACAATCGGCCGCCGTAACGCGCTGGGAATCCACCTTTGGTAAGACTGACGTTTGAAATGGCATCGGCATTGAAAACCGAGAAGAAACCGAAGAGGTGGTTGACATTGTACAGGGGTACACCGTCCAAAAGGATGAGGTTTTGATCCGGCGAGCCACCGCGGACGTACAAGCCGGAGGTACCTTCGCCACCGCTTTGCACCCCAGGCAATAGCTGTAAAGTTTTCATAATATCCACTTCACCAAGAATGGCCGGTAGGGATTTCAGCTGCTTGATGGGAACTTCCATCTTCGACATTTGCACTTGTTCCTGAATCTTCTGTCCTTCGGCGGCAACAACATCAACTTCATTAAGCATGTTATCCGAAGGCTTCAGGCGGAAATTAAATTCCACGTTTTTCGAAAGGTCTACCTCAAACTGGTTATTGTCGTATCCGAGGTATGTCAGTCGCACGACATGTGTGCCCTTTGGGAGGGTGAGCGAATAGAACCCGTAATTGTTAGATGAGGTGCCCAATTTTAATTCAGGCGCCCAAACGTTCACCCCGATAAGCGCTTCACCGGTCTCAAAGTCGGTGATATAGCCGCTTAGGGTGCGGTTTTGTGCCCATAGAGCGCTTGAAATAAGCAGTAGTACCGCTGCTATTCTGATTTTCATAAGTGGTTTTTTGCTGGCACATAGCTAGGGAAAATCGTGCCATCTGTATCTCTAAAGCTTCCTTATAAAGGTAGTATACGATTTCCTTCAAAAGGCTTCAGCTGACCAAAGCCCAGTTCCTTGGGGGTCATCGTGGTGAATTGGCTTTGTGGGATACAACCGATGAGTTCTGAAGAAGGGGCCTCAAATCCCAATGCTGCAGCCAGTTCTTGGACTCGGGTAAACACTTCACAAACTCCGGCTTCTGAAGGCTTGGTGAGGTTGCAGCTGACCTGAACGAGATCGAAATCTGGTAAATACCATCCTATGGCTTTGACTCCGGGCATACCGCCGTCGCGCTCTCGGATTTTCCCAGCAATTGTCTTTGCTGCCTTTAGTCGATCCTTAAGCTCGCCGCCAATTAGATTGACATTATAAGCCACCATCAAGGGGCGCACACTCATGGCTGTGGCACCATGCAGGGCTACTGCCGAGGTGAACTTCTGCGGACCGAAGTCGGGGAGGTCGCTGCTATTAAATCGCTCTTCAAGGCCTTCATACTCGCCTTGTCGCACTGCAGCGAGGTTTTTACGCGCTGCGCTGCTCGCGAGGTGCTCGTAGCCGTAGATGGCCAAATTGTGTTTCGTACTTATGTCTTGAGCGAACGTGCGCACGCGCTCGAGCAGGTCATTAGCATATGTGTCATCGTCCAGCAGAACGAAAGGACAGACGTCCACAGCGCCCATTCGTGGGTGTACGCCTTGGTGCTGGCGCATATCGATCTCACTCAGCACAATGGCAAAGAGCGCTTCGGTGGCCTTGAGGACTTGGCTCACTGGGCCGAGGTAGGTGAATACGGTACGATTGGCACTTTTACCAGGGTCGACAAAATGCAGCGTTACGCCCTCCGTAGCTTGGATGGCAGCAGCAATGCGTTCAAGGATTGCTGGATCGGCAGTGCTGACGTTAGGTATGCATTCTATCCGGTAGCTCATGTTATTCGCTGAAGATGTGTGCTTTAATAAAATCGGACACGAGAAGGGCCAAACCTCTTCCGACTACGGCATGTTCCTCTTCTGAGGTTACGCGGCCTTCACAAAGATGGAAGTAGTGGGGCAGCATATCGAGCGCGTAGATGATTTGACGGACCTGATCAAAGGAAAATCCGCTCACGCTTTGTGCACTTGAAGGGAAATTTGCGATGACATCCACGTCCAATTCCAATCCATATTCCATCCCCAAATGTTCGGCGATGTGAATGAGCGCTTCGTCTTGGGTCAATTCACCCGATTGTAAATCTTCGAAGCTTGCCACATTGTAAGCATCGTTGTGCTCAATGGTTTGCCAAATGTATTCTGGCGTATAATTCTCTTGAAGACCGAGCATGAAGTAATTCGCCATGTAGCCTGCATTTGCGGCGTAGGTAAATCCGTTGCCACTGTGCCTGCCTTCGGTCGTTCTTAAATCTGTATGTGCGTCAATATTCAGGCAGTTGATGGCGCGTCCCTTTGCTTCGCTACTGCCTTTTAAACACCCGAACGCATTGTTATGACCGCCGCCAATAATGATTGGAATAGCACCTAATTCAGTGATTCTGCGTACCACAGCGCTCACCGTATGGTCGTTTGCCGCCGTGGCGTCGCACAAAGCGTCTATCTGATCATTATCTATAGAAGTCGTTGGAACTACCGCTCCAAGAACAGCTACTGCTTCGGTTGGGAAAAAGCGGTTCACCTGCATGTTGAGGAAGTAACTCAAAAAGCTTTGGAACGCGCGATCTGCTCCGCCGCGACCGTGGTTGGCGCGAACGCCGAAATCTTCTTCTACTCCAACAAGAACGAACTTGAACGGAAGGGAATCAGCGCTGGTCCAATCGGCCTCGCTAACCGTTGCAATACGTTCACCTAGGCGCTGTTCACCTGAACGAACGGAGGTACGGCTAAGAAGATCTTCTTTGGTGTAATGTTCTAATACTGTGCTCATTGGATCTGTCCACCTAAAATGGTGGTTTGAATGTGATTGGTTCCGAAATCGTAACACAGATACTCCAGCGATGGGATGGC
>JAAXJR010000049.1:0-4154 GCA_012269745.1 Flavobacteriales bacterium
TCCTTCCCATACATGCACGACGGCCGATTCCAGACTTTGGCTGAGGTAGTTGAGTTTTACAATATGGGTGGCCATCCTTCACCAACGCTGGATCCGAACATGAAGGCTTCAGGTGTGGGGCGCAATTGGTCAGAAGCACAAAAACAAGGGCTGATTGACTTTATGAAGACATTCAGTGACACCCAGTTCCTTGAGGATACTACTTTTACTTCGCCTTGGTAATGGAAGAATTGGCCCGTTTTGATACTTACCTAGAAATGCTCGACCCCATGCGTGGCGGCTACAGGTGTGTCATGTACGATAAGGAGCTCGTGGACACTTTCCCCAAGAAGAGCAAGACACGTATAATTCTAGATATTGACGACGGTAACATCCATGTCCAAGCCGGTATCCAAAGTTTTGGCGGCGGCAAGTACTTCTCTATGATAGGTAAAACAAAGCTCAATGGTCATACCTATGAGCAAGGACAGGCTATTTCTGTGGTGGTCTACCTCGATCCCAATCCGCTAGGGGTGGACATTCCCGAAGTTATCGAGGCATTGTTAGAACAAGACGAGCTGATCAAACGCGTTTGGGACAAGCTTACTGACGGAAGAAAACGCACCATTTGCCACACGGTTCACCGCATTAAAAATATTGACAAACAGGTAGATAAATGCTTGGTTTTCTTTGAGGAGGAGCGTGAGAAATTAGTCGATAGAGGTAAGTGGTAGAAATTTTGGCACGGCCTTTGGAATATCAATCTTGAGGTTCCGTACCTTCCTAACACCATTTAAAAACCATTGAAATGAAAACAAGAGTACTATTTCTCGCACTGGCTGCTGCAGGTATGATGCTATCGAGCTGTGGTTCGAAGACTAAGACCCCTAAAGGTGAGACAGAATTGGTTTTGCCATGTTCAGAATTTAAAAGTGATCGCAAAACGTTCCGCGTATATAGCTTCGGTGAAAGCGCAGATATGAATGTTGCTAAGAAAAAGGCGCTGAGTAATGCGAAAACTGAATTGGCCGGTATGATAAGTAGCACAATGAAAGTCGTTGCAGACAACTATGTGAAGAGCATGGAGGTCAACAACGTAGAAGAGGTGCTTGAGCGCTTTGAAGAGAATTCAAGAACTGTAATTGACCAACGCCTTAGCGGTGTGGTTGTGGCTTGTGACCGCGTAACTAAAGTAGCGGCTACGAATAAGTTCAAGTACTACATTGCCATTGAGCTCGACGGCGATAAGATTGTGAAAGACTATTACAAAGCACTTTCTAAGAACGATAAGATCATGGTTGATTACAACTACGAGAAGTTCAAAGAGACTTTCGAAAAAGAAATGGAGAATCAGCGATAAGCGCTAACAATCCTAGACACAATAGCATCCCAAGTGAAGTTTTCAAGCGACACTTGGGATTTTTTTTGCCCCTTCATAGCCTCTTCAACTGCCTCAATAAAGTCGCTTTCGTCTTCAATCGGGACCAATTCCGCCACAGGTTCCAGCGTTTCGCTCATATCGGCAGCCTTGTTGGCTACCACTACCATCCCTCTTGCTGCAGCTTCCCAGCCAACTAAGCTGTAAGTTTCAAATAATGACGGAATGACCAAGCACTTGTGCTCGTCCATCAATCGAATGATTTCTTCAGTATCTGTATAGGGAAGAAAAGTCACCGTAGGTCCAGCCGCCTCTTTACATGCGGCAAAATAGGCGTGCTGATTCACATTGGCATCTCCAACAACCGTTAGCGGCCAATTGCGCTGTGTGGCCCATTCAATAATCGTCTTCTGGTTTTTCAGATACTCCAATCTCCCGACCATGAGTAATCCTGAACGCGCCTCGCTCCTTAAAGGGGTTTCGATAAAGGCTTCAGCAATACCTAATGGAACCAATTGATGCTTGTCTCTGAGTGACTTTCTATTGTGCTTGCTCCAGCTTCCAATGCGCTCAAATTCACTCATAGAGGAGGTGATGATCCGGTCACTGAGCCCTAGCAATGCTTCCATGCTGCGTCGTTGGCCGCTCAATACATAACGGAGCTCAGGGAATCGATCGCTACCATTTAATCCTCGAGCAATAGATTTCAGCCACTCCATTCCGTGTCCACCCAGCAGTGCGTAGGCAAGGGGCGCACGCTCCTTGTCCGCGAGGCTATAGTCCACGAAAATGGTACTCAAGACTTTCTTGCCCTTGAAGGATTTGAAATAGGGCAATAAATCTGCAGGCCTACCAAGGTTGAAGCCATGGATAATTTTAACAGATTTAGGCAAGGGTTGCCCAGCAAGTACGATATGTACTTCATGCCCCAACGCTCTCAGTCCATCTGCTGTACGTTCGACCTGTACGGTATCACCGCCAGGCTGCTTGTACAGTGTAGATCTTGAGATAAGGGCAACGTTCATTTATACGTTCATATTGAATTCGTCCAACACATCCTTCACTTCTTCAACATCTGTGTCATCCGAAAACGTCAATGGTTTGTTAGGGAGTGAGGTATCTACAGACCAATTGCCTTCACCGAGCAATTCATTCAAATCTCCTTGGACTTTGGCGATACAACCGCCGCAGTTGATTTTAGTATCTATAGTCATTATTTCAGGGGTTTTATATGCATTCTTAAACTGTTGATCACCACACCAATGCTACTTACGCTCATGGCGATACTTGCAATCATTGGGGTCAATTTAATGCCAAATGTAGGGTAGAGCAAGCCGGCGGCTAAAGGAATAGCAACAACATTGTAACTAAAGGCCCAGATAAGGTTGCCTCGTAAGGTTTGTCTGAATTGTGCAGCCAAAGCGAAGTAGCCCTTCAACCCTAGTACACCATCACGCATAAGCACGACATCGGCACTCTGCTGCGCGGCCGCGGTAGCGGCCGCGAAACTCAGGCCTACATCCGCGGCGCTCAGCGCCGCGGTATCATTAATACCATCGCCTATCATCAAAACGGTACCCTTGTTTCTAAAGGCTTGTACTTTTTCGACTTTCTCTATGGGCATCATTTCACCAAAACTCTCTTGCAATCCCAGGGTTTTACCTAGAGCATCAACCACCGGGATTTTATCACCCGAGAGCAATACATTGTAGATACCCAGGTCTTTCGTGTGCTGTATGATATCTATAGCTCCCTTAGCCAAGACATCGTCAAACAAGACAGTAATGAGGACTTTAGTTTCATCAAAGAGTACTGCGGTTGTTTTCGCGGTAGCTACTTTTTGACCAGTGATTTCTTCACACCAAGATGGCGAACCTAGGTGGTATACATTACCGTCAATTTTCCCCTGGATGCCTTTGCCCGGCAGGGCTTTTAATCTTCTCACTTTCGGTAGTCCTCCTTGGAAACCGAAGTGCTGTTTCATTCCTTCGTTCAATGGATGAGACCCGCCTTGGTTCAGGGCGATAAGGATGTTTTTAAAATTGGCCACATCTCCGGAAATCTCCATAACTGTGGGCTTTCCTTTTGTTAGCGTTCCTGTTTTGTCCCATAAAATATGATCCACCTTGTGGGCCAATTCCAATGCACTCGCATTGCGAACAAGCATCCCTTTTCTCGCTGCTTTACCAGTGGCAGCTACAACTGCTAGTGGAGTCGCCAGCCCTAAGGCACAAGGACAGGCAATGACCAATACATTGATGGCGAAAACCATACTCAAAGGTTCCCCTGAAAGAGCCCAGACTACACCAACAATAACACTCAATATCAAAATACTTGGCACGAATATTTTGGAAATACGATCGGTTAATTTTTCAATGGAGGTTTCTTGCTCCTGTGCCTGAAGAACTGCTTCAATGATGCCACCTAGGGCAGAGGCTTTTCCTGTATTCACCACTTTAATAAGCAATAAGCCTTCTCCATTTACAGTACCTGCCCAGACCTCGGCGCCTGCAGCTTTCGAAACTGCTAACGGCTCACCAGTGAAGGTGCTTTCGTCAATGCTGGAGGTTCCTTCGACGACAATACCGTCTACAGGGATTTGCTCCCCGGGCTTAACTTGGACCACTTCATCGATCTCTAGTGCGCCGACATCAATTTGAACGGTGAGTCCATCGACTACCTTCGTAGCCACCTTAGGCTGAAGTGCTAATAGACTTTCGACGGCCTTGCTGTTTTGCAATTTCCCGCGTTGCTCGAAGTATTTGCCAATCAAGACAAATGCAATAATGAGCCCGGC
>JAAXJR010000049.1:4254-7747 GCA_012269745.1 Flavobacteriales bacterium
TTGTCGTCGCAATGCTTTTCGTTGCCGATCAAACTGTACTTCCATGCCTACTTTTTCACTCTCAAGCTGATACCCGGCCTTAGCGAGATTTGCCTTAAAGGCAGGCAAGTCGAGTTCTTCTTGGTTGACGGTGGCTTTGAAACTGTGGCTGGCGTAGCGAACGACAACATTATCAAGGCCTGGAGTCGCTTCAGCAATGGATGCGGCGCTGTGCGCGCACCCTGCACAGGTCATCCCATTTAATGTCCAATTCACTTCCATTTTTGCCATTAATCAAAGGTAGTAAATGTAATGACCTACGTATCTTAGTAGCACTAAGTTGTACCCGTATGAATCCACTGATAGATTTCCCTCAGACTCCTTTTGGAAGTTTGGCTTTTGATGCCATTGAACCTGCACATTTTATGCCTGCTGCAGAGCATTGGATGAACGTAGCTAGAGAACGTATTTCAGCCATTACCGAGAATACCGACACACCTTCCTTCGGCAATACCTTGGTTCCCCTGGAATTTGCTTCTAAAGAACTGGGAGTGGTGAGCAGTTGCTTCTTTAATTTAAACAGCGCTGAAACCAATGAGGATATTCAAACGATTGCTCGTGAATTGAGCCCAAAATTGACGTTGTTTAACAACGAGACCTTGCTCAATGAAGCATTGTTTGTGCGCATTAAAGCAGTTTGGGAGAATCGAGAGCAGGAGCAACTGGATGCAGAAAGTGCTCGACTTCTGAAAGAGACCTATGAGGGTTTTGTGCGCAATGGCGCCTTGCTTGAAGGGCAGCAGCGCGAATCGCTGAAGTCGATCAGCGAAAAGCTAAGCAAGCTGTCGCTGTCCTTTGGCGAAAACGTCTTGAAGGAAACGCAGGCTTTTGAACTTCACGTGGCAGATGCCGAAGAGCTGGCAGGATTGCCAGAGGCTACTATTGCAAGTGCGGCTTCCTTGGCCGAGGAAAAAGGCAAACAGGGTTATGTGTTTGGCTTAGATATGCCTACCTACATCAGTATCATGAAGTACGCCGACAATGCAGCACTTCGTGAAAAAATGTACCGTGCATACGGTACTCGAGCGGCCAAGGACAATGAGTACAATAACGAGGAAAACATACAGGAGTTAGTCAATACACGTTTGGCAAAAGCACAACTGCTTGGCTTTGATTCTCATGCAGCGCTCACCTTGAGCAAGCGCATGGCAAAAACTCCGGAGACGGTATTGTCGTTCTTGGACGATTTGAAAGCGTTGGCCAAGCCAGCTGCTGAAAAGGATTTAAAGGCCGTACAAGAATTCGCGAGTGCTGCCGGGCACCAGGGCGAGGTAAAGCCTTGGGACTTTTCTTACTGGTCGGAGAAGCTTAAAAAGGCCACTTTAAATCTCGACGACAACTTGCTCAAGCCCTACTTCAAGATTGAAAATGTATTGGCCGGTGTATTTGAAATAAGTGCCAAACTCTACGGGTTGAGCTTTAAAAAGAATCCTGATATCGCTACCTACCACGAGGATGTGGATGCTTATGAGGTATATGATAAAGACGGTGAATTTTTAAGCCTCCTATACACCGATTTCTTCCCGCGTGCCGGTAAACGTGCCGGTGCCTGGATGACCAGCTACCGCAGTATGTATAGCCTCGAAGGCCAGGTGGTTCGTCCGCACATCAGCATAGTCTGCAATTTTACGAAGCCTACTGCAGATAAGCCTTCGCTACTGACCTTTAACGAAGTCACAACCTTGTTCCACGAGTTTGGTCACGCTTTGCACGGGATGATGGCACGTGGTACTTATCCTTCACTCACGGGAACCAGTGTGTATTGGGACTTTGTAGAATTGCCGTCTCAGATTTTGGAGAACTGGTGCTACGAGCCTGAGGCGTTGGCCTTGTTTGCGAAGCATTACGAGACAGGTGAATTACTGCCTAAGGAATATGTGGATCGCATTGTGGAGAGCCAGCAGTTTATGGAAGGATATGCCACATTGCGTCAGCTCAATTTTGGTTACCTGGATATGACCTACCATGGACTTACTGAACCTATGGAAGGTTCTGTAGCCGATTTTGAACGTTCAGCTACAGCCGACACACAGCTCTTTTCACCTGTAGAAGGAACTTTATCCTCGACAGCTTTTAGTCATATTTTCCAAGGAGGCTACAGTGCTGGTTACTACAGCTATAAATGGGCTGAGGTGCTAGATGCTGATGCGTTCGAGCGTTTCAAGCAGGAGGGCATCTTTAGTGCGGCGGCAGCGGACGGATTTGCCGAAATCCTTTCTAGCGGGGGGACCGTGGCGCCAGACGAGCTCTTTAAGAAATTTAGAGGACGCGATCCGAAAGTAGATGCATTGTTGAAGCGGGCTGGTATTGCCGCTTAATGCATGCGAAGGGTTTTGTGTCGGAATCGCCAATACAAGGCTATGGAAGCCAGTACGAGGCCAACAGTCAGTCCCATCCAAACCCCAATAGGTCCTTTTTCTAGGTAAACGCCCAAGAAGTAACACAATGGAACGGCAATTACCCAGTAAGCGACGAATGCCACGATGGTAGGAATGTTTACATCCTTAATGCCGCGTAGGGCACCTAATGCTGTGGCTTGCATACCGTCGGGCATCTGGAATATTCCCGCTGCCACCATAAGTACGGCGGTGTATTGAAGCACTTCTGGATCCGAGCTGTAGAATTGCGGTAGGAAGTTACGCAGCAGAATAAGCAAGGTCATGGTGACGAGCATAAAGAAGAAGGTCAGGTGGAACAGACTCTGTCCTGCTAGGCGTAGCATGGGGTAATCTCTGCGGCCCAACTGGTTGCCCATGCGGATGGTCGCTGCAGCTCCTAGGCCGCTCACCATCATATAACTCACCGAGGCAATGTTTAATGCAATCTGATGGGCAGCTTGTTGAACAGGTCCAATCATTCCTACGATTACGCCACTCATGGCAAAGGCACCAGCTTCAAAAACGTATTGAAGTCCACTTGGTACACCAATATTCAAGATCTCTTTTACAGTTGGCCAATTCACTTTTGAGCTGCGCCAACACGACCAATAGAGTGCAAATTTTTGCTTCTTACGGATGTAGAGTGCCATTCCACCGAGCATGAGGAATCGAGTAACCAATGTGCTCACAGCGGCACCGATCAATCCCAATTCCGGGAACGGTCCCCAACCCGTAATAAGGGGGTAATTTAAAAGTACATTCAGGAAGTTCGCGGCTAAGCTAACACGCATTGCGGCTTTGGTGTCGCTCAAGCCTTCGGCGAATTGCTTAAAGGCGAAAAAGCTCATCATTGGGACGATGGAAAAACCAACCACATGAATGTAGGGAAGGGCTTCAGCCACTACACGCTGGTCTTGACCAAGCAAGTGCGCTCCTTCGGCGAAAAGGGCAATAAGTCCATAAATAAGTAAGCCCAAAATGCTGTTGAGTACTAGGCCGTTCTTGAAGTATTTGGTAGCTGCTGCGGGATTCTCTTCACCGTCAGCGCCGGCGACAAGAGGAGTGAGTCCATAGGC
>JAAXJR010000047.1:0-1916 GCA_012269745.1 Flavobacteriales bacterium
AATGCTTGTGCTAGACCTTCAGGATTCTCCTGAATGGTATAGGTAAACTCACAACCCAATCTAGAACCGTCGCCCAATAGTTTCTCGAACAATGGTGCATCGTGTGGCGTGGTGATAATCAATATCTCACGTATGCCCGCCTGCATCAGCGTGCTCAGTGGGTAATAGATCATAGGCTTGTCGTACACAGGCATCAATTGCTTGCTCACTGCCAAAGTCAATGGGTGTAATCTCGTGCCGGAGCCTCCAGCGAGGATAATTCCTTTCATGGTTTATTCGTTTTCTGCGTCGGTTTCATTGTCGACCTCTGAATCGTAAATATCGAGGATATTATCGCTCAGGTCATTTTTACCCAACCATTTGTCCATGGTGAGTAGAAAAGAAGGCAAGAGTAAAAGGTTGCTCATCATTGCGACCAGCAGAGTAATCGAAGTCAACAAACCAAGAGCTTGTGTTCCGCCAAAACCAGAAGTCATAAAGACGGAGAATCCACAGAACAAGACGATGGAAGTGTAGAACATACTCAGACCGGTCTCTACAATAGAGCTTTTCACGGCCCATTTTATGTTCCAATTGTTCGCCTTTAATTCTTGTCTGTATTTCGCTAAGAAGTGTAAGCTGTCGTCAACTGAAATACCAAAGGCAATACTAAAGACTAAGATGGTCGACGGCTTTAGTGGAATACCAAAGTGCCCCATGATTCCAGCAGTAAACAACATTGGAATAAGGTTAGGAATAAGACTTACCAGTACCATTCTCCAGCTCATAAACAGTAATGCCATGATGATGGAAATCGCCAAAATGGCCATACTTAACGACAATATGAGGTTGTTGATCAAATAGGTCGTTGAGCGGATAAATTTGATAGACGCTCCAGTTATGACGACATCATAACGTGCATTCGGGAAGACACTCTCCACCATGGCATTGACCTTAGCTGTCAATGCGCGCATCTCTGGCGTCCCTAAATCTGCCATCTGGACTGTAATTCTTGCCTTCTGCCCGTTTGGAGTCACCATCGAACTAGCCAACCCGGTCTCGTCCTTTGCATCGCGCGGCATGTAGGTAAGTAGCCACTGCTGCTCGCTTCGCGTAGGGAGTTCATACAAATCTGGATTGCCAAACATCACTCCTTGCTTCGCGAATTTCACTGCATCTACCAGAGAAACTGCTCTACTAAGCTCCGGAAGGGTTGCCAGAGAATCTTGGAGCTGCTCTATGCGTCTTAGCGTGCTAAGCTTCTCTACACCACCCTCGCGCTTAGTATCGATGATGATGTCCATAGGGATGACCCCGCCAAACTTCGATTCGAAGTACTTTACGTCTTTATAGATATCTAGACTCTTGTTAAAATCGGCAGTAAGGTTACCGGCGGTCTCAATCTTGGTCACTCCATAAATACTGATCCCAACTAATGCAATGGTAATTCCATAAACCAGGTTGCGCTTATTCTCTACCGTATCGTCAAGGAAATCTAAGAAACCCACAAGCCAACCCACATCAAAGTGATTCAGATGACGTTCTTTTGGAGGGCTTACATAAGAATAGATGATCGGGATAATTAGAATTGACACGAAGAACACCACCATGATGCTTAACGAGCTCACCAAGCCAAATTCTTCCAAATTCTGACTGTTGGTCAAGGTGAAGGCTGCAAAACCGAGAGCAGTAGTCGTATTCGTGATTAAGGCAATGTAACCGACCTTTTTAATAACGCGCTGGATGGCTAGAATTTTGTTCCCGTGCTTCTTGTACTCCTGATGGTATTTGTTGATCAGATAGATACAATTCGGAACCCCAATAACAATAATCAGTGGTGGAATAAGCGAGCTAAGAATAGTAATGCCGTATCCAAGCATACCCATGATTCCCAAAGAATACACAACGCCTAAAAGAACCACCAAGAAAGAGATAGC
>JAAXJR010000047.1:2016-7152 GCA_012269745.1 Flavobacteriales bacterium
TTGTAGAACGGCCAAGATTTTACCTTCGCCTCAAGTGCCAATTCTTCTTCCCCGTTTTCAGGTAATTTATCAAAAAGCACAAAAGGCTTCAGTTTTTCTGTCGCAGTATCGACCTCCAATCCATAAGCCTCAGTCAGACTTTGAACATCCGTGATGCCATCTACCGACCCAAGGCTATCCACAAGGCCCAACCACTCACTCAAGTGTTCACGAGTGAAGAAATCTGGATCTTCCATTGCGATTACAATGGTATTCGATGCCTGTCCAAATTCCTCAACGAGCATGTTGTATTGAATGCTCACAGAATCTGTTTCGGGCATGAGCTTCGCAAATTCGTAGCTCGTTTCAACCGTACGTCCCATGTAGCCCATAAAGAGGGCACTCACTCCTACTAGGACCAGCCAAGCAAGTCTATTTCTGAGGATGATTTTCGTGACGGTATTCCAGAACATCAGCGACTATTCTTCAATGATCCAACCTTTCGCCAACATTGGCTCAGCCTTCTTGTACTTCACGTTCTGTACCTCACCAGTGGCAGTATTGCGGATGGTTACAGCATCGTTACGACCGTAAGTTTTACCCGTATTCACCACTGGAGCAGCTTTACGAGGAGGACCCGCTGGAGCTGGCTGACCCTGCGCTTGACGCTGCTGTGGCTCACCGCCTTCAGATCTACCTTCCTGTAATTTCTGCTTTGGCGCATTCACCGGAGCACGTCTTACTTGAGCAGGGTTGCTCTCTGGAATGTTACCACGGAACAAGAAACTTACAATCTCCTGATTGATCCTGCTTACCAATCCTTTGAATAGTTCAAACGATTCAAATTTGTAAATCAATAATGGATCTTTCTGCTCGTACACAGCACCTTGAACACTCTGGCGCAAGTCGTCCATAGCTCTCAAGTGGTTTTTCCATTCGTCGTCAATGATGGCAATAGAAATACCTTTTTCGATATCTGATATCAAACTTTGACCTTGACTCTCGATCACATCGTGCAAAACAGAAGTAACCTGCATCGCCTTGCGACCATCAGTAATAGGTACTAAGATTTTATCAAAGCTGTTCTTAGGATCATCGTACACCTGTTGGAAGACCGGCATTGCCGCTGCAGCGATACGACTTCCTTTCTCGTTGTAGAATTTCGTCGCTTGATCAAACAGGTTATTACAAACTGCTTCGAAATCTCCGCCGGTAAATTCGTCGGCAATCATATCCGGCTCGAATGCGAAGGTGCGCAAGAAGTCCAGTTTAAAGTTTTCGAAGTCCTTAGCACCCTGATACATCTCTACAAGATCTGCGAGAGTATCGTAAATCATGTTAGCGATATCCACCTTAATGCGTTGGCCCTTCAGCGCATTTCCACGACGCCTGTAAATCACCGTACGTTGACTGTTCATTACGTCATCGTATTCTAGCAATCTCTTACGCGTACCGAAGTTGTTCTCTTCTACCTTTTTCTGTGCGCGTTCAATGCTCTTAGTCACCATGCTGTGTTGGATCACCTCGCCTTCTTCTAGACCGAGACGATCCATCAACCCGGCGATACGCTCAGAGTTGAACAGACGCATAAGTTTGTCTTCAAGCGATACAAAGAATTGAGAAGAACCCACATCTCCTTGACGACCTGCACGACCACGCAACTGGCGGTCAACACGACGGCTGTCGTGACGCTCTGTACCGATGATGGCTAGACCGCCGGCGGCCTTCGCTTCATCGCTCAACTTAATATCTGTACCACGACCCGCCATGTTCGTAGCGATAGTCACCATACCTGGCTTACCTGCTTCGGCAACAACCTCGGCTTCCTTCTGGTGCATCTTCGCATTGAGGACTTGGTGTGGAATCTTTCTAATCTTGAGTGCACGGCTCAATAGTTCTGAAATCTCCACCGAGGTGGTACCTACAAGAATAGGACGGCCTGCATCACGAAGCTTCGTGATTTCCTCGATCACTGCATTGTATTTCTCGCGATTCGTCTTGTAAACAAAGTCTTCGCGGTCGTCGCGAGCAATAGGGCGGTTGGTTGGAATAACCACTACCTCTAATTCATAGATCTCCCAGAATTCGCCTGCTTCAGTCTCAGCCGTACCGGTCATACCACCCAATTTATGGTACATGCGGAAGTAATTCTGCAGAGTGATGGTTGCATAGGTCTGTGTAGCAGCCTCGATCTTCACGTTCTCTTTCGCTTCGATCGCTTGGTGTAAACCGTCCGAGTAGCGACGGCCTTCCATGATACGACCCGTCTGTTCGTCGACAATCTTCACCTTGTTGTCCATGATCACGTATTCGGTGTCTTTTTCGAACAACGCATAGGCTTTGAGCAACTGGTTCACCGTATGGATGCGCTCACTCTTCACACCGTAGTCGCGCATGATCTCGTCTTTCTTCGCTGCCTTTTCTTCGGCAGAACCTTCGAGGTCTTCCAACGCGCTTAGCTCAGCGGTGATATCTGGCATTACAAAGAAGTCCTTCGCAGTACTATGCGAAATCAAATCGATTCCCTTACCGGTCAAATCAATCTGATTGCTCTTCTCTTCAATGGTAAAGTACAAATCCTCATCAATGAGTTTCATGCGCTTGCCTTGCTCCTGAAGGTAATTCCCCTCTGTTTTTTGCAAGAGCGATTTCATTCCATCTTGCGAAAGGAATTTGATAAGCGGCTTCGATTTAGGTAAACCACGGTAGGCACGAAGCAACTTCACACCACCCTCTTCGGTATCTCCTTCAGCGATCAATTTCTTCGCATCTGTCAATTCCTTCTGCACCAAATTTTTCTGCGCAGTCATCAACGATTCTACAAAGCCTTTGAGCTCATTGAACTGGTGCTGATCACCCTTTGGCGTAGGACCTGAAATAATCAATGGCGTACGTGCATCATCAATCAATACGCTATCCACCTCATCCACGATAGCAAAGTGGTGGCCGCGCGTCTGAACGCGGTCTTCATCGCGGCGCGCCATGTTGTCGCGCAAGTAATCAAAACCAAATTCGTTGTTGGTTCCGTATGTGATATCGCTGTAGTACGCTGCACGACGCTGCTCAGAATTTGGCTGGTGCTTGTCGATACAATCAATAGTTAAACCGTGGAAGTTGAAAAGCGGCGCCATCCATTCGCTATCACGTTTGGCGAGGTAGTCATTCACCGTTACAACGTGTACCCCACGTCCAGCGAGAGCATTCAAATATA
This sequence comes from Flavobacteriales bacterium, assembly GCA_012269745.1. Taxonomy (GTDB): domain Bacteria; phylum Bacteroidota; class Bacteroidia; order Flavobacteriales; family Schleiferiaceae; genus UBA10364. Next base: position 5,207 of record JAAXJR010000047.1, read on the forward strand.
CCGGCAAGGTTGCCACAAGGGTCTTACCTTCACCCGTCTGCATCTCAGCAATTTTACCTTCGTGAAGCACGGTACCACCGATAAGCTGCACATCGTAATGCACCATGTTCCAGGTAATGTCTCCACCGGCCGCCTTCCAAGAATTTGCATAAACCACCTCATCGCCTTCAATAGTGATGTGGTGAAATTTCTCTGCTAACTCACGATCCAATTCCGTTGCTGTCGCTCTCACCTCACCCGCTGTGAATCTCTTTGCGGTTTCACGAACCACAGCAAAAGCTTCAGGGTGCACTTCGAGAAGTACACGCTCAATCTCTTGCAGAACGTCTTTGTCGATAGCTTCTATTTGCTCGTACAATGGCTCACGCGCATCGTAGTTTTCCGTTGCTGCGATTTGCTCATAAAGGGCCGTTTTTTCAGCTTCTAATTCTGCGGTCGCAGTTTCAATAGCCTTTCTAAAGCTGGCCGTCTTTTCGCGAAGTCCGTCGTTTGACAGTGCCGCTACGCCGGCAGTATGTGAATTAATGGCATCAACGAATGGTTGAAGCTTCTTTAGGTCGCGGTCGCTTTTAGAACCGACTAGTTTTGATATGAATTTCAGCATGAGGCTGGAAGTAACTTATAAATAGTCCACAAAAATAATAGGTGTGCGGGGTTGCACAAGGTCTTTATTAGCTAAAAAAGCGCCAAATAGCGCGCCTTAAGCGAAAATTAGACACATTGGCAGTGCAGGAGCGGAAGTTAAGCCAAAAATGGTAGTGGAAACGGAAAGTTCAGAAAGAAAAAAAGGGGAATTTGGAAGTACTCTCTAGCGCTTGAAATCGGCTCAAAACGCCCTGAAAATCCTGCCAAATAGCCCCTAGAACCTATCACAGAAGCATGAAAAGAAAGAACCACCAATCTTTACATACAGGTGCAAATATATATAGTTTTTGAGTAAGTGTCCAAATAACACTAAGTTTATTTTCTAACCTTCAGCATTTTATGCCGCCCTTCCGGGTCGCATTCTTTATTTTTGCAGCCTTAAATAGACCTATTATGTCCGATTCTAATAAAATTTCGACCTCAACCGCACCGAAACCAGTTGGATTGTACCCACACGCAAGAAAGGTAGGAGAACTCCTATTTCTCTCTGGTGTAGGGCCTCGCACTGCGGGCAGCGATGCAAACGACAGTGGGGTTCCGGGATTGGAATTGGACCATAATGGAAACTTTAAAGCTTTTGACTTTGAAGCACAAGTACATAGCGTTTTTGCCAATGTGAAAGCAATCCTTGAAGCCAGCGGGTCTTCTTGGGACAAGCTCGTGGACGTAACGGTATTCTTGGTAGACATGAAGCGTGATTTCCACACCTTCAACCGCATTTATGCAGAGTACTTCAAAGACAACCAACCTTGTAGAACTACGGTTGAGATCAACAGTCTTCCGACACCGATTGCAATCGAACTTAAATGTGTAGCCACAGTATAAACAGGCCTCATGAGTACATTCCCTGAATATTCCCATTTAGATTTAGCTGCCATCCACAAAGCTGTATTAGAGCGTTGGAAGGCAGAAAACGTCTTTGAGCAAACCCTTGAAAAGCGCAAAGATGCAGAGCCTTGGATCTTCTTCGAAGGCCCTCCTAGTGCCAACGGTTTGCCGGGTATTCACCACGTAATGGGACGTTCTTTAAAGGACGTCTTTTGTCGTTATAAAACCCAGCAAGGTTACCTTGTTGACCGCAAGGCCGGTTGGGATACCCACGGTCTACCTGTAGAGCTTGGTGTCGAAAAAGAATTGGGCATCACCAAGGAAGATATTGGGAGTAAAATCTCGATTGAAGAATACAACGATGCGTGTCGTGAGGCGGTGATGCGCTACACCGGAATTTGGAAAGATCTGACCGACCAAATGGGTTACTGGGTAGACCTTGACGACCCGTACGTTACCTACGATTCCAAATA
>JAAXJR010000086.1:0-12661 GCA_012269745.1 Flavobacteriales bacterium
TCGAGCGAACGTAAGCGTCGTAGTAAGTATTCTGCATCAAACCTGTAGCAGTAACGCTAGGTGTTGATGAAGTGTATGATGTACCTGTACCTTGTGTAAAGCCCATAGGACCAACTTCAATGTCGAACGCAGCTGAAGAAGAAGACCATGCAAGTGTTGCTGATGTTCTTGTAGCTGAAGTCAAAGAGAACGCGATTGGCTCTGGACATGGTGGGATATCAAGTACGTTGAAATCGTCAAAGTATAGGTAGTCGTAAGATCCGTCACAGATCATCATGAAACCTACACGAGCATCACCTGTTTGAGCACCGTCAAGATATACGGTGTATTTCTCCCAAGATGTGCTGTTCAATTGAATGGTATCAATAACACGGATAGAGTTTGCATCACCATTCGCGTTTGCAAAAGTCAAATAGAACTCACCGTCATAGAAAGAAGAACCTGCTCTAGCGTAGAACTCGATCATTTTCGTTGCAGAATCCAAGCCTTGAATTTCTGGGGTCATCGAAACTGATGAATCACCGATGTACAGAGACGACGACGAAGAGTTCATGTAAAGTGAGTTGCTTCCAGAGTTACCCGGAGACCAAGAAGAAGAGTACGTGTACTGATATGTACTGTAAGTGTTTGTACCAGATTTGTAGTACTCCCAACATTGTGGTAAAGATGGATTTGTAGAACCACCTGAAGAGGTAGATTCCATATCCTCTAACCATGGAGTAGCTAACGCAGCACACTGAGTGTACACTCCACTAACGCCCATTGTCTGTGAAGAATCAGTAGACGAACAGATCGTAGTTACTTTAAAGTCGTACTGAGTAGCTGGGTTCAAACCTGTGATGTATGCAGTATCTGCGTACACCCACATGGTATCACCAGTACCCGCAGCAAAACCAGCAGTATCCCACTCTACCAAGTGGTAAGAGTAAGAAGATGCACCTGATGTCCAAGACATACCAGCATCTGTTGTACCAGTAGTAACTGCCACACCTGTTGGAGCTGAACAAGTAGCAAGAGTGTTACAGTACAAGTAGTACTGAGCTGACCCAGCAGTCATTGCATTACCCTGAGGTGAAGAATAAACAGCTGTTCCCGACGCGTCTAGAATACGGTAAGAACATTCGCTAGTGTAAGAACCACCAGCTTGCCAAATGAACTCAACAGTATCCTGATAAGGAACCGTCAAAGTAAATGTTGCTTGACTCCCTGACGTAAACGTATACGTCGAATCACCACCGGTGAAACTGAGGTCAATCTCGTTACCGTTCCAACCGTCGCCATAGGAATCGTTCAACTCAAGAGTGAACACTCCACAGACCTCGGATTGGGCTGATGCAACCGTCCCTGTAAGGAGGGCTACAGCAAACGCCAACGAGCGAATGAGTAATTGTTTTTTCATAGCTATCAAAGCATTTTAGTTAAGCAAGCCCCTAATATTGGAAAAGTTGGCTGCTAATGCAAAGAATTGGAGTCGAAATTAAGTCTGTCTAATGCAGACCATAAGGAAAGGCAAGAACAAGAGATTACTTTCAACATGCGACAACAGAAAGTTATCAACAAAATTGCTGTTAGTGTTTGTTATTCAACACTTTAAAGAAGGCGATTACCCTTATTAGTAGCATGAGCAATTCTCTCCGTAAACCTAATTATTGGAATGATGTTTAAAGAATTCTCAACATTTTGGGTAAAAAAAAATCAACTGTTTAAAGAATGTGCAAGGAAATTGTCGTCAAATCAAGAAGGTGTTGGTGTACAAATCACACCAAGAATTCATTGATTGATTTGTGCAGGTGTAAACTCCTTGTTGATCGTCGATAATCACGACATACGGCTCGGAAGATCCAACAAGACACTCGCTCTCTGACAGTCAATCGAAATTATGATTAGCCACATGAAAAAACCCCAAAACGCATCGCGTTTTGGGGTTTTGCTTCTCTCGTGAACCCGGCAGGATTCGAACCTGCGACCGTCTGCTTAGAAGGCAGATGCTCTATCCAGCTGAGCTACGAGTCCAAACCAGTTACCGTGGTTGGTAATCTCTTTAAAAAATTGCTTTAGCCGAAACAGGATCCCGAAGGATCCTGTTTTGGCTTTGTCGGGAAGACAGGACTCGAACCTGCGACCCTCTGGTCCCAAACCAGATGCGCTACCACCTGCGCCACTTCCCGAACTTAATGCAACTTTCTTTTCGCGGAAAGACTGGGACTCGAACCCAGGGGACGCGTTCGCGACCACAGCTTAGCAGGCTGCTGCATTACCACTCTGCCACCTTTCCGTTAGGGTGCGCAAATTTATACTAGAATTCTTTTTGCGCAAGACAATTTGAGGAAATAATTACAAGTAATTCACTATTCCGCATCGGGGTAAGAAATTCTCACGTGGTAAACGCCTCGTATAAAGCGTTTAAAGGCCTCGCGGATGGTGTTAATTTCTTTCATAGTAATTTCTGCATTGTCGAATTGACCGGTTGATAATTGGTGGCCAATGACCTTATCTATCATTTCTGAGAGGTTCTTTTCTGTCTTATCTGGAATACTTCGAGTTGAAGCTTCAACGGCATCCGACATCATCACAATAGCAGTTTCTTTAGAGAAAGGCTTAGGACCTGGGTATTGGAACTGATCGAATTGATCCGCATCGGGATGATCTTCTTTGTATTTGCGATAGAAGTACTCCACTCTTGAGGTACCGTGGTGTGTACGTATGAAATCTATGACGAGATCAGGGAGCTTGTATTTCTTGGCTAGTTCTATCCCATCATTGATGTGACCAATAATTATTTCTGCACTCTCTAAGTAACTCAATTCTTCGTGAGGCGAAGTTGTGGAGCTTTGATTTTCTGTGAAGTACTGCGGGTTGGCGATCTTTCCAATGTCGTGGTACAACGCGCCCGTGCGTACCAAGAGGGTATTGCCTCCTACTATCTCGGTGGCGAATTCTGCCAGGTTGGCTACCTGCATGGTGTGTTGAAAGGTGCCTGGGACCTCCTTGGAGAGACGCTTTAATAAAGGGCTATTGGTATCGCTCAGCTCAAGTAGCGTGAGGTCACTTACTACACCAAAAGTGCGTTCGAAGAAGTAGATGAGCGGAAAGATGAATAGCAAGATGAGCGTTCCGCCTAATGAATACAAGACCGGCAATGCGCTAGATGGGGTCCAATCGGCCTCGCGAATGAGATGGATGGATAGGTGTACCAACAGAAGTACCAACATGATCTGGAAGGTGCTTTGCACCAATTGGCTTCTTTTATAAATACCTCTAATTAGAAAGAGGGTGATGAGACCAGCGGAGAATTGGACCGTAATAAAAGGAACTGTACCGCTTACGAAAGGCATTAAGGCGACCAACATGATCGTGTGTGTGAAAAGTGCCAATCGATCCGAAAAGAAACTGCGAATGATCACTGGCACCATCAGAAGTGGAACGGCGAGTGCACTTACCGAGGTAAAAGATTCTAAGAGCAAGGCAAAGACAACTCCACAAGTGAAGGTAAACATATATAGGTTCAGAGAAGAACTGTGCGCAAGGACATTGCTGTAGTGCAGTCTTAAGAAGAACGCGAGTCCAGTGAAGACCAAGATTATATAAAGTCCGGCGCCTGCCCTAGATAAAATACCAAGGTCATTATTGGTGCGATCGTAGCTGCGTTCCAAGGCTCTAAGGGTCTCAAATTTTTGTTCGTTGATTGCTGTTCCTTGAGTAATGATGGTCGTTCCTTGGGTAATAAGCCCCTTGTTGGTAGGAAGTAGAGCCAATTTTGCCTGCAGTGCACTATCCGTTTTGGAAGCGTTGAGCGAATAGGTAGGTGGAAGTACTAACTCATCCTGAAGTCCATATTTAGCGCTTAATGAAGCAGGAGTCCAAGCATTCGCCAGTTTTAATTGAGTTCCGTCAGTGAGGAACAGACGGTGGTTTGCACCAGGTTTGTTGAGCACCACTCCCCTTTTCTGCCAATTCTCAAGTTCGTCATGGAGTGACGAGTCTATATTGGTATTTGACAGCCACTCCTCAGAGCGGTAATGATAATCATAATACAAGTCCTTGTTCTCAATGAGAAACAATCGATCGGCTTCAATCTCCTCTGCTGTCTTTGGTAGCACAAAATCTTGTGGGGCCACCAGGTCTTCATCGAGCCAAATTTGCCCGAGGCGATAATCGTATTGAAACTGTGCACCGCTGGGAATACTTAAGAAAATGAGAACACTAGCTATCGCGGAGATGAGCGCGTAATAAATCCACTGTTCAGATATTTTAAACCAATTCGGTGCTTTCATGTTAAAATTGACGTTTCTAGGGACCAATTTAGTAGTTTAGGGGTGTGTTTTTAAACACAGAACCAAATACATTACAGAACTTATGAAAGAAGTAGTCATCGTCAGTGCCGTTCGAACGCCCATAGGGAGTTTCGGAGGTGCTTTGAGCGGGATTAGTGCGCCAAAACTGGGCGCCACGGCCATCTCAGCGGCCATTGAAAGAGCGGGAATTCAACCAAAGGATGTAGAAGAAGTACTCATGGGCAATGTGCTACAGGCTGGCATAGGTCAAGCACCTGCTCGTCAAGCAGCGATTTTTGCTGGAATTGGCGACCACGTTCCCTGTACCACCATCAATAAAGTATGTTCTTCCGGAATGAAGGCAATTATGATGGCAGCTCAGAGCATCAAATCAGGGGACGCGGATATCATCGTAGCCGGCGGAATGGAGAACATGAGCTCAGTTCCTCATTACTTAATGAGTAGTCGCAACGGTGTAAAACTAGGGAATACGCCACTGGTGGACGGCCTAGTAAATGACGGGTTGACCGACGTCTATAACGACCAACACATGGGTCTATGCGCAGAATTATGTGCTTCAGAGCACAATTTCAGCCGTGAAGATCAAGATGCCTTCGCACTTGAGAGCTACAAGCGCAGCGCTGCTGCGTGGGAAGCCGGCAAGTATGCCAATGAAGTTGTTCCTGTCGCTGTACCACAACGCCGAGGAGATGATGTCATCGTAGCTACTGATGAGGATTTCTCAAAGGTGCGTCATGATAAAGTGCCAACGCTTAGACCAGTATTCAAAAAAGACGGAACCATTACGGCAGCAAATGCATCAAATATTAACGATGGTGCTTGTGCCATGGTCATCATGAGTGCAGATAAGGCGGCTGAAATGGGACTAAAGCCTATGGCAAAAATCACAGGCTACGCAGATGCCGCCCACGAGCCCGAGTGGTTTACCACGGCTCCTGCCAAAGCATTGCCGAAGGCGTTAGCAAAAGCAGGGATTAGCCAGGATGATGTGGATTTCTTCGAATTCAACGAAGCGTTTTCAGTTGTTGGTTTGGCCAACATGAAAATCCTTGGGCTCGACCCTTCCAAAGTGAATGTGAACGGAGGTGCGGTAAGCATAGGTCACCCACTGGGTGCTTCGGGTGCTCGCATTGTGAATACTCTACTATCTGTATTGGAGCAAAACGACGGAAAGATAGGCGCCGCAGCCATTTGTAACGGTGGCGGTGGTGCATCCGCACTAGTTATTGAAAGACTTTAATTTAAAGCATACTCTTTAAATGCCCCGGTAGCAGCTCGTTATCGGGGCTTTTTTTGTGCATAAATATCGTCGAGTCTGTGGCCGTCCAAAATTCACTTCGCTATTTTTGAACCATGAGCGCAGCCCAACACGCATTTGCCTTCCTATCCTCTACTCCAATGAGAGCAGAACCTAGTGACCTTAGTGAGATGGTCAATGTCGTACTATTTGGTGAGGCATTCGAGATTTTAGAACGCAAGCCAAAGTGGGTAAAAATTCGACTTCAACACGATAGCTACGAGGGTTGGATAGATCCTCAGATGTGCAAAGGAATTAGCCCAGAAGTTTATGAAGGGCTACGTACATCACCCAAGTATTTCCAAGGTGCAGTAGCCGGTCAAATTACCGATATACATGGGCAGAGTTTTTCTTTAACCAAAGGGGCTTGTCTGCCTGGTTTACAGGGAAGTATTTTAGAAATTGGCCAACATACGTTCACATTTGAAGGTGCATTACATCAGAGCAAAAAAGATCGTGAATCACTTAAAGATACAGCCTTAGATTATTTAGGAACACCCTATTACTGGGGAGGAAGAACCACCTTTGGAATAGATTGTAGTGGTTTTACTCAGATGGTCTACCGTATGAATGGGATTTACTTGCCACGAGATGCTTCACAACAGGCAAAAAAGGGAACCACCCTGAGTTTTTTGGAAGAGTGTCAACCAGGCGACTTGGCTTTTTTCGACAATGCCGAGGGCAACATCGTTCATGTAGGAATAGTTCTAGAAGATTACAAGATCATTCACGCCTCAGGTCGCGTAAGGATAGATACTCTCGATCACAGCGGCATTTACAATGACGAGTTGGGTAAGCACACCCACAAATTAAGGGTGCTGAAATCTGTGGTTGATTAACGGGCCAGGTCCTTAACGATATCCCCCACGGTCTCCCAAAAGCTGTCTAAACCGACAAGTTTTTCCTCATACCAATTCATGATCTCTGGCCACTGATTTTGGTCAAAAAAGTAGGCACCATCTAGAGTAACGGAAATGCGTGAAATGGTTTCCCCGCTCCCGTATAACGTGTGTCTCTCAAAAAGAGGTTCTTCTCCCCACTCTGCAGCTAATAAGCGCCCCAATTCAGTGAACTGATCAAAAATGAGCTCGCGGATTTCCTCGTCCTTGAATTGGACATCAATAGCCAGAGCTACACTGGGCATAGTTAGCATGCGGAAATACACACCTTTGACCCCAGTTTTATAGGCTTCCCATTTCTTTCCTCCTCCACCGACACTTTTGTGTGAACTCATGTGACGCGTGAAGCGTTGAAAGAACAAAGTATTTAGTTGTTTTTTTTCCTCTCTGCTAAACATTTTTGAACTTTAGGTCGATGGACGCGCAATATCGGAAACTTGATGGAACTCCTGTGGGTGATTTAGCCACTTACGTGAAAGCGTATCTGAAGGAGCACAATAGCGCGCTTTTAAGTGTGGGAACCGATTCCCAAAACATCGGCGGCTCAAGCGTATACGCGACAGTAGTTGCCTTTCGACATCCTGGTAAAGGGGTGCACTATATCCTCACTAAAAAGCGGGAACCAATTATCAGTGATATGATTACCCGACTTTTCAAAGAGGCAGAAGACAGCATCAAAGTCGCCGAATACCTCAAAGAAAATGGCGTGTACCAGCCCATTACTATTGATGTTGATTACAACGAGAACGAGGAATACAAATCGCACAAGCTCATACCAATGGTAAAAGGCTGGATTTTAGGTCTGGGTTATTCGATGAATACGAAGCAGAATATTCAAGTAGCTTCGGTTGCAGCGGATCATTTGCTGTAGACTGTGTGCTGGGTCACACCTTCTCCAAAGCACCCCCTCTACCTTCGGGCAAAACATTGAGAATATGGGACTATTAAGTATGCTTTTCGGCGGAGGAAAAAAATCCGAACAAATCAAAGAATTGTTAGCTTCAGGAGCAATGATCGTTGATGTCAGAACACCTGGAGAATTCCAAGGCGGTCACGCGAAAGGCGCTGTAAACATTCCGGTTCAGAGAATTGGTAGCCAGATGGCGAAGCTCTCGAAGCAAAAGCAAACCATTATCCTTTGTTGCAGAAGTGGCGCTCGAGCTGCGGGCGTTGCCGCACAACTTCAAAAAGAGGGCATTTCTTGCATCAATGCAGGCCCTTGGCAAAAAGTCGCAGGTTTGCAGTGATTTGAAACTCAGTGCAGATTTGACGTGTTAAAAAGTGTTTAAACTTACAGATGCTTTTCTTTTATAAGTATTAAAACTTATATTCATAGTCCTTAACCTTTTGGACTATGTATAAGCTATGCTCATTAATAGTAGTACTGTTGTGTTTAAGTTCCTGTGAACCTGAAATAGTTCTTCTCTCCACTGAGGGTAGCGCTATGGGAGGTTTTAATAACATTGAATTCAACACAGCGGTTAAATTGATGCCCAACGATCCCTATAAAAGTATTGAAGAGACCATCTATGTTGATGGTGAACTTGATAAACTACAGATTCACGTAATAAATCCCGAGCTAAAACTTGGTATTGCATTAACAGACTTGGAAGCGACCGAGGGTTCAAATGGCATCGCTTTTCTCAATATTCAAGATCAATGGCAGAGTCATCTTGTATTCATCAAAATACTTCAGGAAGGAACACCATCTTATTATGATTTCGAATACGAAGGATACAGGTTTGGCGAAAATTATACATTCTCGGTTCAACTCATTCCATCAGATAGTAGAATTGAAAATGAGCCATTATTCATCCAGGCACCATATTTCCCTTAATTCTGTTTTAAAAGTGACCTCTATCTTTTTGTAATTCAATACTCAAAAGTTGCAATTACTGATTAAAATCAGTCCAAGTAAGAGAGTGGATTGTACTTTTGCATCAAATACGACAATCCAATGAGAGTACTGCGTGCTATCCTAACCGCCACCTTACTTTTAACTCTGTCCACTTCGGCTTTTGGCCAAGGCAAAGGAACCATTCAAGGTGAAGCACTAGACGCACTAAATCTCAGCCCTTTAGCCGGCTGGGAGGTAGATGTTATCCAAGGCCAATTCAAGGAAATTACCGCAGTCGATAACGAGGGGAAATTTGAATTTAAAAACCTGCCCACCGGTCTTTACAATGTACGTGCAATCAGTCCACAGGGACAGATTCAAACCCTTCACGAGGTTCAAGTTCGTTCCACCAAACCGACCTACATCGAACTGCTCGTAGAACGCACCACATCCCTTGATGAAGTTGCCGTTCGTGCAGATGCCTTTCACAGAACACCCGAAACCCCTCTTAGCATCAAGAACATCAACCGTTCAGAAATGATGCGCATGCCTGGTGCAGTACTCGACCTTAGTCGTGTCATTCAAAGTTTTCCAGGCGTATTACCTAAACCCTCTTTCGGCTATGCCATTGCCATGCGCGGTGGTGCACCAAATGAGAACAGATATTTATTGGACGGCATCTCTTTGCCCACTGTCAACCACTTTAGCATCCAAGGCGCCTCTGGAGGTGCGGTAAGCTTGATTAATCTCGATCATATCCAAGGAATGGACCTGATCACCGGTGGCTTCCCGGCCGAAGTAGACGATGCACTCTCCGGTGTACTGAAGCTCGAAGGACGCAATGCACGTACTGACCGTTGGGGCATCAGAGCGACTCAAGGTGGAACCGATTATGGGATCACCTTTGAAGGCCCTGTCGGTGAGAATACCGCAGTAACCCTTAGCGGTAGAAACAGCTTCTCTCAGCATTACTTCCGCTTGTTTAACATACCTGTGCTTCCCGCCTACCAAGATGCACAGCTGCGCATTCGTCACCGCATTGGCGACAACAAAGACCTAACGATCGTTGGTGTAGGTGGCTGGGACAAATACAGATTATACACTGAAGGACGAGGTAGTGATGCCCTACTCTACAACGTGGGTTATATTCCTGAAGGCGAGCAACAGACCGAGGTGATTGGTGCACGCTACCGCATATTTAAAGACAATGGTCGTTGGGAATATGTGCTTAGCAGAGACCACGTGGGCAATCAAGCTGAAAAGTTTGTCGGAAATACGGGAACAGAATCGGACCGTCAACTGGATTATCAGAGCGCTGAGACCAACACTAGATTCAACCTTTCTCACCACGTAGTAAGCGACAGTTGGCAGTGGAAATACGGGTTAAATGTTGTGCACAGAGATTACAATCTAGACATGTGGAATGTACGCTACAACAATGCTTTAGGTGTAGCACGAATAGATACAGCAGATTATCAGGAGCGCGTAAGTTTCCAAAGCCTAGGTGCCTTTACACATTTGACTAAAAACTACCTTGACAATAGACTGAGTACCAGTGCAGGACTGCGCCTAGACATGCACAACCTGAATTTGACTACGATCAATCCGTTGGCACAGCTCTCTCCTCGCATGAGTGCGCAGTACCACATCAACTCGGATTGGGCCATTCAAGGGAACTTAGGGCGCTATTCACAATTGCCACCGGCCATTACCATTTTGGCCAATGCGGCTAATAATTGGTCGAGGTACAGCCATGCAGGTATTGTGAACCAAGCCGCAACTGGCATAGAATTTCAAAACGGTGAGACCTACCGCTTCTCTTTAGAGGGCTACTATAAATATTACAGCAACATGCCGTATTTGTGGGACGACCAGATGTCTTTTTCTCAAGCCATTGGTGCTTATGTGGCTGTAGGCGATCAAGTCAGTTCTTCCGTAGCTGAAGGAAGGTCTTACGGTCTAGAACTCTTCTTACAACAAAAGCTCAAGGGAACCTATTGGTGGACCATGAGCTACAACTTCGGATTTAGCGATACACGTTTGAATCCTAGTCAAGACTGGACTCCAACGGTATGGGACAACAGACACAACATCAACCTCGTACTGGGTAAAGTTTGGGGCAAAGGATGGCAGATTGGTGCAAAATACCGCTGGGCTACTGGCACACCTTATACGCCCTTTAATCCTGAAGTTAGCGCTATTGCAGCCAACTGGGACGTATTGCAGCGTGGGGTATTTGATGTGAACAATGTCATGGGCGAGCGTTTGGCCAGTTACAGCATCATCGACGTGCGCCTCGACAAGACTTACAACAAGAAGAATTACAGCTTGACTTGGTTCCTGGATCTGCAGAATTTCACCTCTTCTGATATCCCATTAATGCCGTATTTGACGGTAGAAAGAGACGAGGAAACAAGAGCACCTTTGATGGACCCTGCGACTCCTGGCTCTTATTTGGTGAAGACCATTGCCAGCGATACAGGTAGATTGTTGCCGACCATTGGTTTAATCCTCGAGATATAATAGGCTTTCCACTACCTTTGGGCCTTTAATGAAGGTAAGCATGCTGAAATCAATTCTCCGTAAGGTCCCCATCTTTATTGCAAATACGGTTGTCGTATTGACCCTTCTATGTCTCTTTGGATGGGTCGTTCGCGAAACTACCAAGGGAAAACAATGGGTGCCGCATAATGTAAGTCGTTCTATTACCTTCTTCACTACCCTTCCAGACCGATTGATGGTCGCAAAGGCTGCTGTGGAGCGCCTCCCGCTAGTCTTTGTGCCTTCTCCCGAAAACTTTGAGCCCGTTAATGAGCTTGAAGAAGACGTGAAGGTGTTGATCAGTTATGCCAATGCCAATTGGAAACGCACTATAGCGATTAAAAACCTGAGAACCGGTGAAGAGCTCAAAACTTGGAATGTGGACCGTCTGGCGAACCCACACAACCGCATCATGCACTCCTTGATGCTCCCGGACAGCAGTCTCATTTATTCTCTCAACGGGGTAACGGGTCTCATCAAGATTGATAAGGACAGCGAGCGCTTGTGGAAGCAAGATACCATTGCGCACCACCACGCCATCAACATGGGTGCGGATTATACCTTCTGGGCCAACACCTATAGCAAAGACAAGGGCGAGCACATCTACTACGGTGCCCGCTTTAGCATTGATGGACGAGAATTTCCTTTTATCGACAATACCATTACCCAGTTCGATGCAGAATCTGGACGCATCTTGTACCACAAGAGTGTCACAGAAATTCTCATCGAAAACGACCTCACACACTTATTGATTAAATCCGATTCACCGGGAGATCCATTGCACATCAACGATGTTCAGCCTGTCCTAGAGGACGGACCACTGATGAAAAAGGGGGATGTATTCCTGTCCTCACGCACCAGCTCTTGGGTCATGCACTATCGCCCTATTACGGGTGAGGTTATTGAGCTGATTGAAGGGCCATTCATGTCGCAACACGATGTGGATATCGAATCGGATTCTACTATCATCTTTTTCAACAATGGTGGACAAACGCTTAAAGGTGAACGCCCCGACCAGCACCGCCTTGCTGAAAATCTCATTGAGGTTGCTCCGCAATTCTCAGGTGTGGTACGCTACCACCTCGGGACAGGAAAGTTTGAGCGTATTCACCCGGAGCTTTTCGCCGAGAATGAAATTTTCTCCTTTACGGAGAGCTTGGTTGACGAGTTACCAGGAGGCGGATATTACATTGAAGAGCAAAACTCTAGTGTAATGTGGGTGTTGAAAGATGGAGAAGTGAAGTACAAAAACATTCTCGCTTCACAGCACGAGGGACACCACCATTTGGCCAACTGGGGCCGAGTAATGCCATAAACACTATCACATGACTTTTGACGACATTATCCAATTCCGCCGTTCTAACCGCAAATTCAAGGCAGATGTTCCCGTTCCAACGGAAATCGTAGAAAAGGCCTTAGAACATGCCTCATTGGCTCCAAACAGCAGCAATATGCAACTCTGGGAATTCCATTGGGTGCGCGATGAGGAGAAGAAGAAGAAATTGGTACACGCATGTCTTAATCAAAGTGCTGCGCGAACCGCGCAGGAATTGGTCGTGATTGTTACTCGTCGCGATAAATGGCGTCACCGTGTACAGTGGCATAAAAACTTAATTTTAAAGGATGCGGAGCGCGTGGGTCGTGATGCAAAATCTATCAAATTGCGTTTGACCTACTACACGAAGCTCATGCCATTCTCCTACATGAACGATGGTCTAGGCATCTTAGGATTGTACCGCCGATTCCTTTCGTTCGCCATAGGTCTTGTACGCCCTATTTATCGTGCCGAAGG
>JAAXJR010000086.1:12761-20473 GCA_012269745.1 Flavobacteriales bacterium
GCCGATTCCTTTCGTTCGCCATAGGTCTTGTACGCCCTATTTATCGTGCCGAAGGTCATGCGCAACAGCGTATCACAGTGCATAAAAGTGCCGCACTGGCTGCAGAGAACTTCATGCTCAGCATGGCTTCTGAAGAGTTCCACACCTGCCCTATGGAAGGTTTCGATGGAGTTCGCGTGAAGCGTATCTTAGGTTTACCTCGTCGTGCTGAAATCAACATGGTCATTGGCTGTGGCAAAGGGCAAGACGACGGCTTCTGGGGCCCGCGCAGAAGATTGCCTAAGGAAGAGGTCATCAAGATCCATTAAGCCTCAATTCTGAATAGACTACCTTTGAAGCGCTAAACAACATTTGTTTGGCCTAAACACTCTTTATGACATTTGATTCTCTAGGACTCGACGATCGAATCCTATCTGCCCTAGAAAAACAGGGCTATACCACCCCTACTCCTATTCAAGCGCAAAGCATACCGCTACTTTTAGACGACTATGATCTACTCGGTACGGCACAGACCGGAACGGGGAAAACTGCCGCCTTCACCATTCCCATCATTCAACATTTGCTAGAGCGTAAAAGCAAGAAGCGTCGCATTCGTGCTTTGGTGGTTACACCGACGCGGGAATTGGCCCTTCAAGTAGCCGAGAATGCTAAGCGTTACAGCCACGGAACTCCTATTAGAACTGCTGTGATCTTTGGTGGTGTAGGACAAAACCCACAGATTGACCAACTGCGTAAAGGTGTGGACTACCTCGTCGCCACTCCAGGTCGATTGTTAGATCTACACAACCAAGGATTTATCAATCTAGATTCTTTGTCCCACTTTGTGCTTGACGAAGCCGATCAGATGCTTGACATGGGCTTTATTCATGACATTAGAAAGCTCTTAAAGATAATTCCACAGCGCCGTCAGAGTCTATTCTTCTCTGCCACCATGCCTAAGGATATTATTGAACTCAGCAGTCAGATCCTTAAGCCTAACTACAAACAGGTGCGTATTGCCGTAGAAAAACCTACTGCAGAACGTGTTTCTCAGGAGGTTTACTATGTCGCTAAGAAGGAAAAGCCATCGATGCTACTCCACTTACTCGAAGGAATGGAAGGCTCGGTACTCGTTTTCGGGCGCACCAAGCACGGTTGTGATAAAGTGGTACGTATTCTCAATAAGAAAGGCGTAAAAGCTGCTGCCATCCACGGAAACAAGAGCCAAGGCGCTCGTCAGAAAGCGTTGAAAGCATTTAAGGCAGGTGAGCTCAAGGTACTTGTTGCAACCGATATTGCCGCCCGCGGTATTGATATCTCTGGGCTTGAACATGTGGTGAATTATGAACTGCCCAACATTGCAGAAACCTATGTGCACCGTATCGGCAGAACTGGTCGAGCGGATGCCTCAGGCGCTTCAGTTTCCTTGTGCTCCGCCGACGAGCGCGAATACTTAAAGGGTATCGAAAAGCTCATCAAGGCATCCATTCCGCTCGTAGAAGACCACCCATTCACAGCTGGTGCTGAGGAAGAGTGGTCAGATCCTGAGAACAGGAAGCCTAAAAAGCCTGGACAACGCCCACCGCGCAATAAAAAACCGAGACCGCAGGGGCAAGGGAAAGGGAATAGACCTTCCGAGGGAGGTGGACAGCGCGGTCAGAAAAGACGCCCTAAGCGTCCGAGACGAAACTAGATTGCATAAAAAAGCCCCGCTCGAAAGCGGGGCTTCGTATTTCGGCTAAAATCAATTTATGGACTTACAAGGTTCACGCTAATGTTTACGTAGAACGGATTAGTAAGCATATTCATCTGTGCGTAGTTTGGAGAGTCCAGAAGACCAAATGCACGGTAGATGTCCGGTCCAGAAACCAATCGGTCAACATCGTAACGGTAGTTGATACGGTACCCTGCTTGAACAGACATCCAAATGAAGTTCTTCAAAGAGAACTCGTATACCGCACGTACACGGATCTCACCACGACGAATTTCCAAATCTTCATCACGAAGATCGAAACCTGGCAAGTTCTCGTACATACGGAACGACTGTCCTTGCAATTCGTAGCCCAAGAACACCATATTACGTGGGTTGATGGTTCTTCTCACGTGTACACGTGCTGGGAACAAGGCCTCTGTACCCCATTTATTGTTCGCACTAGTCTTGTTGTAAAGAATCACAGGGATATAGTTCAACTCACCGACTCTGTAGGTACGCGCTAAACCAACACCCCACTGCTTCTTCTCTGTAGGACGTTTCCCCCACAAAGCAGCCGCAGAATACTTCAAGTATTGCGCTGGCATTGCCGACGCGCCGTAGGTACCACTTAAATCTGCAGAGCCTTGGAACAAGATGAAGTGTTTATCATCCAACGGCTTATAAATAGTGGTGTTAATTCCAGAAGTGCGCAGACCGTGCTCAGATAATGTTCTGTGCAACGGGTTTGCTGTAGCCGATGGCGCCTCAGCATAATTGTAAGAGGTGTTCCAGTAATTGGCCCCCATCTGCCATACAAGGTTGTTCTGGCTCACAACAGGAAGGTTAAATCCTGCACGGATGCCCGCAGTAGAATTTACAGTTAATTCCTCACCTGCATCAATTGTAGAACCGTCAGCAAGAGTCATCTCTCCTGGAGTGATGGTATAAGCTCCCTGGAAATCGTAGCCAAACGAGATCAGTTTCGCAGGCGACAATCCTTCAATCTTAGCGTTGGCATAGCGCTTCATACTCTCGTCCTCAAAGCCGAGGTCTTCGTACAAGCTCCAATCAATGTCATCATCCGCAGTCCCGTCCGTCTGAGCGAAGACTGGCGTTGAAGTAAGGACGATTGCCGCCGTCGTTAACTTCAAAAAGTTGCGCATCATGGATTATTTCTTCTTTCTTGAAGGCATTTTCAAACGCTTCCATACATCAGTACGGCCAATAGCTTCTACACCAATGTAACCGCGCATGTCCAGTGTGTTAATATCACGCATAGTGATGGTACCCTGATAGGTTGAGCCGTTGTTTGGATCATACAAAGTACCCTCAGACCACTGGTCGTCTCCCTGGTAAACGAAATCCTTACACATACGGAAGCCTCTTAGTGGTACGTTGCGCAAGTCTGGATTAGGGTTATTGATATCTGTTCTTGGGTTACCATCAGCGTCGTTTGGTTCGATCAACCATACTACACGTCCATAGTATTTGTTACCAATACGGTCAATTTTAATACGTGAGCGTCCGTTCGACGGCTCCCAAATACCTACTAGACGATCTCCTGGATCCTCTGATTTTTGCTGTAGGTCAAAACTTAGTGTTCCGAAAGCGATGACAGCTGAAACTGCCAAGAATGTTAGTTTGCGAAGCATGGTAATTTATTTAATAGTTAGTTCTAGTGTAAAATTCAATTTAAAGTCGCGGTTGCCGTCCCAGTAATCTTCTGCGAGATCCGCATCGAGGACTACATATACTTTGCCTTCCTCCATAATCTCTCCCAGCTCAGCCTCAGGAGCTACAGCTAGAGCAGCTTCAACAGCACCTTCTTCTAATGGATTTTTTACTGCAGCCTCTTGCATGCTCACATCTTCGTTATCACTTGCAAAAGAGACAATGAATGCGTTGATGTTAGCAAATCCTAAACTGTCGTTAGGCACAACGGTAGCAGAAGTCAAACGCGCATCGCTAATTCTCATTCCTTCAACGTAGGCTTCACCAAGAGCCTCTGCTAAATCAACAGAAATTTCAGCTTGACCGCTGTTTGGGCCAGCAAATAAGGGACCTTCAAGACTAAACTCTAGGTCGTTTACCGAATATTCATGGATCTCACCAGGGCCAGAGCAACTAGCTACCATGAAGACTGAAATTGCAAGAATTCCAATCGTTCTTAGATATTTAAACATGTTAGATTGTTTTAAGCATCGAAATATAAAACAATAAAACCGCCATTTTATCGGGCTTGTTCATTTTTGCCCACCCGGTAATTAACAACTAAGGCCGAAGACTGGGTTCATATAATCCTAGTTCTACCTAAGCTTTGGTATCTTGCGCAACATAAAACGTAGCGCTTGTGCATCCACAGAATCCCTTCCAAAACAACTACAACTTCAATCAACTGGTGAATGCCGTTCCGGAGTTGGAAGCCTTTGTAGTTCCGGGGAAGTTTGCGAGAAAGAGCATTGACTTTAGCAATCCTGAAGCCGTTTATTTGCTGAATAAGGCGCTGTTGAAGTGGCGTTTTAATGTGAATTGGTCCCTAAAAAAAGGGCACCTCTGCCCTGCCGTTCCAGGCCGGTTCGATTATTTGTTACACGCTCGGGATCTATTGCCGAAAATTGAAGGAAGACGCGTGCGCATGCTCGATGTAGGTGCGGGCGCTTCATTGATTTATCCCCTGCTCGCAACCGCAGCTTTTAACTGGGAGTGTGTGGGTTCAGAGGTCGATAAAGAAGCCATTAGCTACGCGAAAGGTCTGGTGCGTATGAATGCCAACATGATGGGTACGCGCATCCGAAGACAGGAGTTCAAGAGCCAATTGCTCCAAGGGATTATCGAGAAAAAAGAGACTTTTGACATACTGGTCTGCAACCCGCCGTTCTACAAAACCAAAAGTGAAGCCCTGGCGGCAAACACGCGCAAAAACAAGAATTTGCATGGTAAAGAAGAGACCAACCACAATTTTGGTGGTAGCGCCAATGAGTTGTGGTACAAAGGCGGTGAAGAGGCCTTCTTAAAAAAATTGGCCCTAGAAAGTGCCGAATACGGGCAGCAAATCAAATGGTTTACCTGTTTGGTTTCGAAAAAAGACCACCTACGCACCTTCAAGAGATTCATCCGCAAAGGCAACCCCACCGAGATCAAAGTGGTGGAAATGGAACAGGGAAATAAGGTGAGCCGATTTGTGGCTTGGACCTTTCAAAATGAGCACGATGAGTCAGGCGAATAATCCCCTACACGGCGTTAAACTGGCCCACATGGTGGAAGCGCTGGTCGAATATTGGGGTTGGGACCAATTAGCCCTTCGCATTCCCGTGCGATGCTTCATGTACGACCCTTCGGTAAAATCGACGCTGAAGTTCCTGAGAAAGACGCCATGGGCGCGTACAAAGGTGGAAGAGCTCTACCTCGACACCTTTCCTAACGGCGTTGAAGAAAAGCTGTAATTCTGCCTTATCTTACCGGTCTAATTACCCAGTAAAACATGAAAAGAGTATTGTTCATGGGAGCATTGGCAGCTATTGCCCTGAGCTCCTGCAACCCTCAAGAAGAAATGCACACCGAAACAGATCACAGCGACTTTCAGTGGCAGGTAGACCGCTTTGCAGACATCAAAGTACTCCGCTACCAAATCCCATCGTGGGATGACCTCACTCCACAGCAACGCATCTATGCCTACCACCTCACTCAAGCCGGATTGGCAGGGCGCGATATTATGTGGGATTGTAATTACCGTCACAACCTAGAAATCCGTCGTGCATTAGAAGCGATTATTTCTAGCGAAAGTGTAGATAAGGCATCTGCTGAATACGCAGATTTCGAAGTGTACGCCAAGCGCGTATTCTTTGCCAACGGTATTCACCACCACTACAGCAACATGAAGTTTGCTGCTGACTTTGACCAAGACTGGTTCCTTCAAACCCTTTCTGACCTTGGTATCGAACTATCTGAAGAAGCGCAGCGCGCCATCTTCGACCCAAGCTTTGATGCGAAAAAAGTAAACCGTGCGGACGGCGTAGACCTCCTACTCGCCTCTGCCGTAAACTTCTATGCACCAGATATCACTCAAGCAGAAGCTGAGGCGTTCTATGCAGCGAAAGAAGATGCAGATCCTGCACGTCCGGTAAGCCACGGTCTAAACAGCCGCCTGTCTCGCGACGAAAACGGTGAGATCTACGAGGAAGTATTCAGCGCCCGCGGACGTTATGCAAGTAGCATAAAAGAAATCATGGGCCACCTCGCGAAGGCTCAAGCGGTAGCAGAAAACGAGGACCAGGCCAAGGCTCTCGGTCTGTTGATCGAATATTACGAAAGTGGCGATCTCACCAAATGGGACGATTACAACATTGCTTGGGTGAGCACTACCGGCGGCGATGTAGATTACATCAACGGATTTGTGGAGGTGTACAACGATCCTATGGGCTACAGAGGTTCTTACGAGACCGTAGTTCAGGTGAAAGACTTTGATGCCAGCGCGCGCATGGCTGTGGTGGCAGATAACGTTCAATGGTTTGAGGACAACAGCCCTATCATGGACGAGCACAAAAAGGAAAGCGTTGTCGGCGTTAGCTACAAGATTGTTACCGTAGCCGGTGAAGCTGGGGATGCCTCTCCTTCTACGCCTATTGGTGTAAACCTTCCAAACGCAAACTGGATTCGCGTAGAGCACGGATCTAAATCTGTATCGCTTGGAAACATTGAAGATGCCTACCACGCAAGTGCCGGTAAGGGCATGGCCGAAGAATTTGGCTTCTCTACCATGCACAACGAGCGTGCCGAGAAATACGGCGAACTAGGTTCTAAGATGCACACTGCCCTTCATGAAGTGGTGGGTCATGCATCGGGTAAAATCAACCCTGGTGTGGGTACACCAAAAGAAACTTTGAAGAACTACAGCTCAACGCTGGAAGAAGCTCGTGCCGACCTCGTGGCATTGTACTTCATCTTGGACGACAAGATGCAGGAAATTGGCTTGATGGAAAACAAAGAGGCTGGCTATGCCGAGTATGACAACTACATCTCAAACGGTATGATGCTGCAATTGCGCCGCATTTTGCCAGGAGATGATATCGAAGAAGACCATATGCGCAACCGCCAGTTGGTGGCCTCGTGGGCTTTCGAACGTGGACAAGAAGAGAATGTCATCGAGCGTAAAGTCATCGACGGCAAGACCTACTTTGTAGTAAATGATTACGACAAACTGCGCGGGTACTTTGGAGAATTGCTTCGTGAGATCCAACGTATTAAGAGCGAGGGTGATTTTGAAGCCGGAAGAAATCTGGTAGAGACCTACGGAGTAAAGGTAGATGCGGAACTACATGCAGAAGTATTGCGTCGTTCTGAGCCTTTGAATCTTGCACCGTACAGCGGTTTTGTAAACCCTGAAATGGAGCCTGTTATGGAAGGCGATAGCATCATCGATGTAAAGGTGACCTACCCTATGGACTTCTTGGGACAAATGTTGCGCTACGGCAGCACCTACAGCTTCGAATAAACACTCTTTTGAGTATTTGAATAAAGGGCGCCCCTGCAAGGGCGCCCTTTTTTATAAAAGACCTATCTTATAGACAACCAAAGACCTGTAGATGCAACAACAGAAGACCATAAACTACCGAATTCACAAAGACTGGAGATCCTCAAGTGTAGTACCTAAAGAGATTGAAATCAAATTAGAAGAACTGCTTGAAACGGCCTATGCACCCTATTCTAATTACCCTGTAGCTAGTGTAGTGGCCCTAGAATCTGGCGCCATAGTAGTAGGAACGAATCAAGAAAATGCGGCTTTTCCCGACGGGTTATGCGGTGAACGTGTTGCTGTATTGGCAGCGAAGGCAGCCTACCCTAATGAATCGATCCGAGCTATCTATATCATGACTGGTGAACGTGAAAGAGAGCCTGCAGCACCATGCGGGTCTTGTCGTCAAGTACTTCACGAGACTGAGTTGAGACAGGAGCAACCGTATCAATTGTTCTTGATGAATAGAACGGCGGATGCATTAGAATTTACCGGGGTACAAGATTTGCTACCTTTTAGTTTCACATT
>JAAXJR010000086.1:20573-25785 GCA_012269745.1 Flavobacteriales bacterium
CGGATGCATTAGAATTTACCGGGGTACAAGATTTGCTACCTTTTAGTTTCACATTACCAAAGAACCTATGAAAACAAAAAAAGAAATCGTCGACAATTGGCTCGTCAGATATACCGGAGTAGCCCTAGAAGATTTTGGGAGTTATATCCTCTTGACCAATTTCCAACATTATGTAGACCTCTTTGCACAGCTCACGGGATCGGAAGTGCAAGGACGCGATAAAAGCATGAGCAGCGCTACCCATAATGGCATTACCATGATCAACTTTGGGATGGGCTCACCCAATGCGGCAACCATTATGGATTTGCTCTCTGCCATTGAACCTAAAGCGGTTTTATTCTTAGGAAAATGTGGCGGCCTTAAAAAGCGCAATAGCATTGGCGATATGATTCTTCCTATTGGAGCTATTAGAGGCGAGGGTACTTCTGACGATTACTTCCCACCTGAGGTACCGGCTATGCCTTCGTTTGCTTTGCAAAAGGCTGTTTCAACGACCATCCGCGACAATAACATCAACTACTGGACAGGCACAGTTTATACCACAAACCGTCGAGTTTGGGAATTTGATGAAGAATTCAAAGAGTATTTAAAGGCCATACGCGCTTATGCGATAGATATGGAAACGGCAACACTATTCACCGTAGGTTTCCACAATCATATACCGACAGGAGCTCTCCTGTTAGTCACCGATTCACCAATGGTGCCCGAAGGGGTGAAGACCTTGGAAAAGGATAAGGTAAACTCTAGAAAGTTCGATGAAACTCATGTAAACCTCGGTATCAAGAGCCTTGAGCAACTCATTAACAACGGCAATACCATCCGTCATTTGAAGTTCTAAACTGCCTAATTAAAAGCACTTCCAATAGCGTTAGAATAATTTTTTCTAGCGCTATTTTTTTACCCTGAATAGGCTTGTTTAGAATCATTCTACACAATATGTTTGCAGTGTTATTTAAAACCAGTCTAAATAAACATAATGACCACACCCCTATTACTAGCCATTGGCTTATTTGCCTCAGAACCTATTGATACTACCCTACCCGCACCGGTAGAGTTAGAGAGCATCACCATCACATCTACGCATTCAAAAACCAACCACCGCTCCTCTTCGGAATTGGTTTTGCCTATGATCGAATTGGCCCGATTCAATGTCGTGGACGGAAATACCTTGCTACAATCGCAACCTGGCGTATATACCCAACAAGAAGACGGCTGGGGCTTGCGTTTGAATATCGGGATTCGTGGAACCGGAGTAGAGCGTTCCTCACGCATTACCTTAATGGAGGACGGTATTCTCACCGCTCCGGCAGCCTACTCCGCTCCTGCTGCCTATTACTCACCCGTACTTTGGAAGTATGAGCAAATAGAAATCCTAAAAGGCGGGGCTGCACTTATCACCGGTCCTCAAAGCACAGGAGGTGCTGTGAACTTCGTTACCGCCACACCACAGGAGCAAGATTACCATCAGATTAGAACAACTGCCGGCGCATTCGGCAGACTTATGGCCAATGCTAGAGGTCAAGTAACCCTTAGCGATAAAAGCCAATTCTTTTACGGAGTAGGA
This sequence comes from Flavobacteriales bacterium, assembly GCA_012269745.1. Taxonomy (GTDB): domain Bacteria; phylum Bacteroidota; class Bacteroidia; order Flavobacteriales; family Schleiferiaceae; genus UBA10364. Next base: position 22,138 of record JAAXJR010000086.1, read on the forward strand.
CGCAACGGCGCCCAAGGGTTCAATGATATTGGAGACCAGCGATACGGTGGATTTGGACTGAACGACGGCTATCTGAAATGGATCCAGCACCTTGATGACAATGACATTCATCATCTAGAAGTTTTCATTGCTGGCACCACAGAGCGCTCGAACCAAACGTATTTAGGGCAGAGCTTTGAAGACGCAATTGAGAACCCAAACGGCCGTTATATAGCCAGCGCTCTCGACAATATGGCCATGGAGCGTCTAATGACACGAATAGGCTATACAATGAATCTTAAAAAAGGTTGGATCCGTGCTGACCTCTACCGCCAATTCGTACATAGAAATTGGTACAAGCTCGATAAAGTATCCAACGGCAATACCACCTTAGGCTTGTCTTCAATTCTTTCTAACCCACAAGACAATCTGGGCTTCTATAGCGCCCTAAGAGGAACGCATACAGACCCTTACACCGCTACACTTAAAGCAAACAATCGCTACTACTTAAGTCAAGGTTTGCAATTCAGAGCTCAATATAGTCAGCGTGCTGGAGATGTACTCATTAAAAACGAAGCTGGCGCAAGATTCCATTACGACCACGCTGATAGATTTCAACACAGCGACACTTATTCCCTGTTGGATGAAGCACCTGTGTTCTTAGATGAAGGTTTAGCGGGAGCTGCAGGCAACAGGTTGGATGCAGCACGAGCAGCGAGCGCCTATGCGAGGACTACGGCTTCTTGGAATACTTGGAGTGTACAACTAGGGCTTCGTGGCGAGCATATCGAAAGCTACCGCACGGATTGGGGTAGCGCAGATCCTGAGCGCCAAGGATTGGACCTCGATGAACGTTCTAACATTACTCAGACCATACTTCCGGGGATAAGCATTAGCAAAGAAGTAGGCAACTGGAGCCTTTTCACAGGGGTGCACCAAGGAATGACACCGGCAGGAAGTAAAGAAGGTGTATTGCCTGAGCTGAGCGTGAATACAGAATTTGGCATCCAGAATAGAAAACAGCCTATTGCACTTACCGTCTTCCACAGCCAATACGCAAGACTCTTGGGCTCTGATGCCGCATCTTCAGGTGGCTCGGGTACCGGAGAGCTTTTTAACGGTGGCGCCGCACAGATCAGCGGTATTGAAGGACAATGGGCCGGCCAATTAGGCAAGTGGAATCTTCAAACCTCTGCTACGTACACTAGAGCTGTATTCACCGAAAGTTTTAACAGTGAATTTGACGGATGGGGCAATGTAAAAGAAGGCGACGTACTTCCTTACCTGCCTGCATTACAAGCCAATGCTCAAGTTCTTTATGAAAGCGGTAAATGGAACACTGGACTTCAAATACAAGCATTGAGCGCACGTAAATCGGCCTCTGAGCTCGATGAATATGACCTCCCAGCGGCATTGGTAGCGAATTACTCCATAAACTATCAGTTCAACAAAGTATTTACGGTGCAAGCCGGCATCCAAAACATGACCAATACGCGTCACATTGTGGCTGCACGTCCTGCGGGCTACCGCACTTTCACCCCAAGAATGTGGACCTTGGGCTTAGCGCTGGATTTTTAATTATTGCGCAGAAAGCACTCTCACTGCACCGCCAATGGATGGTCCTGAGTAATGAAGGATGATCTGTTGGCGGTGCTGTATTTGTTCAAATCTATGCGTTGCGCCTGCCTCTATTCTTGTTGTAAACAGAAGGGCTCCACGCAAGTCATAACCAGTAATCAATATGCTTTCCGCAGAGGTGTTTTTCACTTCAAAGCTGCCGCGGTGAGGGTTTGGATAGACTGAAAGTTGAATTGGTGCCAATTCTTCCAAATCCAAAGGATTGTTAGTCGCATTCGGCGTAGGTGTTGGAAAGAACACCCAAGTAGGTGAAGCATCATAACTACGACCGTAGCTCATATCCGTCGTCTGAGCCCCGTAACTAATGTAATCCACTGTATCCGACATTCCATTGGGATCATAGAACAGCACTACTTCTTCACCTGATTTAGACAGTTTGAAAGGCATGTGGTAATTATCTACAATAGCCTCATCAGAAGCCCAAAACAGCGCAAAACCACCAGCAGGAAGATTAACTGCAGGTAAGGTGAATTTTGTAGGATCTCCCAAATCATCTGAAAGACCGTAATCGCCCAAGAAAACTGGATCAGAAGAGGCATTGTACAGCTCTATCCAATCGTAATATTCTCCGTCGCTCGCAGCAATAGTAGCATCATTACTTGCCATAAATTCGTTGATCACTAACCCACCGGTCGGGTTTTGAAAACCCAGGATGTGGTATTCATGACCTGCGCGTTCCGGGGAGAATGCACCAATGGTCGCTCCATCCGCATAGATGTAGTAGTGCTGCTGCACGCTAGTTACCGTAGTAAAAGCACCGTAAACCCCGTCATTCGCTGCGCCGTCGCCATGCATCCCATCATCATACATCTGCTGACGCTCAAATTTGTCTTCAATATCATTTCTAGTACTTACGTAAACCGTCGTTGCACCACTTACATTGGCCGTAATGGTGCCTGTAGCAGGCACACTAGATGGTGCGGTCGCCACGATGTTAGTAATCATTGGCTGGGATGCAGTAAAATCTGAAAGACCTAGTAGATAAGTGCTACGCGCGTTCATAAGTGCTGTAATACCTGGGGCAGAATTACCGCCACCAGGACCACCTCCACCAGGACCGCCGCCACTACTAACGTCTGTGGTCATATTCGACTGAAACTGCGCGTAAGTGGTTAGTTTATTCGGATCCGCATTCACTGCACTATCGATAAAGTTGTGGTAATACTGCGCTTTAGTATAGTAGCTACCGTTGTCGAAGTTTTCCTCCAAAATAGTTTTCATGTGTGCTAAATACATGCGCTTATACATTGGCACATTGAGCAGTTGTTGAATCAAAGGCCATCCTGCATCATTGGCGTGCAAAAGGTGTGTCATTTGCGCCTTAGATGTAGTATTACTCAGATTGATGGTTCCAGTCATGCTGAACTTCCCAAAACTTTCGTTCATGTCCCAAACAATTGGATAAAACTGACGGCTCTTCGTACGGTAGAGGTAATAGTTCTGTTTGAATCCGCCTGCATAGCTGTCCAGATTCACTAAAACGTTATTGAAGGCGTGCATCCAGAGCGTTTGGTCAACCTGTAGAATCTCCTCAATGTCGGTGATGTCATTTTTAAGGGTATCCATAAGATGAATCAATTCCGCCCATCCCGCATCCGATTTCATTTCATAGGAGTCGTAGTAATCGGTGCTGTCATTGGTGCTATAGACCAGGTCTGGATAGGTAGAAGTTCCCGGTCCCGCGCCTGCAGGAGGGTTACATTTCACAAAAGTGCGCTTGCGAGACAAGAGGTAACTATCAACGAAAGACTTATTGATAGCCTCCGCACTGGTGTACAATCCCATCTGAGTTCCATTCACATAGACCACAGCATAATTCGCCTGCGGCGCCACCATGTACTGTCGAGCAATGTCATAGGAAAGCACCTCACGTAAGAAAGAGGGATCCTTGGCAACATTACTCAGTTTGATATCCGTAAACCCTTGGTAATCTTGATTTTTATAGGTGTCCAATTCAATGTGCCACGGATTCTTAGTTTGATTTGCCTGGTACGTTGAATTTCCCTTGTATTTCACTCCAACACTGTCGTA
>JAAXJR010000021.1:0-42225 GCA_012269745.1 Flavobacteriales bacterium
CATTTTTCTAAAGCCCATTCTAGCAATAGAGTGGGCTTTTTTTATACCCGAAACTCAGTATTTACGCGTTATTGCAGCATTATTGATTAAGTTTACGCCTGTATGAGGCCCTATCTACTTTCATTATTCGTATTGCTTTCAACCTCCATGGTTGGCCAGATGGATTCAACTGTTGTGGAAGATGCTGATACAGTGGAATTATTGCCCAATTTTGGGGTCAAAGCCCAGTATCCTTATAATAGTAAGGGGTATTACCTGTACCAAAATCAGCGCTGGGATTCTTTGACAGTATTATTGGATGAGCGCGCGGAAGACCAAATCTGGTTGAAGGATTCATGGAATTGGACCCAAAGGGAAAATTCAGCTATTGGTGGACTTAATTATAATTCTTTGGAACCTATTGTGCGATCGGGTCTAGACGGTTGGCATAGATTTTCCAAAAGTTATTTGCAGATGCCACTAGCTTATCGTTCTTCTTCTCCGCGCTCGGATTTGAGATTACATACTGGAATCGGTGGCGGCCAAGTATTTGGAATTACAGCACTCGCGCCGGTGGATTCAGCCAAGCAGTTGTACGTTGATTACCTGCGTAACAATACACTAGGATTATTTCGTAATGAAGGTACGGATGGCCATGAGCTACAATTTTCTTTGAAGCAATTGGATTCATATAATATTTCGACAGAATCGAAATTGGAGGTATCGTATTTTAATTCGAGATCAGGTCAGAATGGAGGTTTATCTTCTCCTAGTTTATTCGAAGGCAATGTACCAACGTTAAGACGCAATTACGCTATAAGCGATGCTGTAGGTAAGCTCTTTGAAGAAGATTTAAATGTTAAGTATTGGACAAAACGTGATCTAAGTAATAACCAGGACTTAGTTGCTAGTATTTCTTTCAATTCAAGAAGCTGGGCTGTAAATAATGCAAATTCAGCATCAGAATACTTTTGGGACAGCACCGGAATAGCACCTGTGCTGGAACAACGAACTTTAAGGTACTCTGATTCTTTAAGGTTGTCCAAGGCTCAGGTGGATTTGGATTATGTTAGATTTTTTCAATTGAACCCTATAGGCCAGGCACTCGTTGTACAAACTGTTTTTTATACAGGCTTTGAATATTTACAGAGTAACTCCTTAGGATGGGATGGATTTAGAAGTGATTCCATTCATTATACGGAGTCATTTAGTTCGGAGGTTACCCCGTTTTTAAGAGGGCATGTGATGCTTTCTACAACTCATCAATCATTAAACAGATACAGAGTTATTCTTAAATACAACGCTATAGGCTACAACGCAGGCGCTGTTGATGCAATGGCGCGTGCAAAGTTGCGGGTTGGCTCTGGGAAGCTAGAGTTGCAATGGAACATTCTGCACCAACCCCATATGTACCGTTTTGAGCAGCTATATGGCTATTCGTACGACTTGAGAACCGTTGATGTGCCCTATTTCAAGAATGAGGGGAAAGCACATTGGGTATCTGGGGACAAATGGATAAAGGAAGGCGTATTGTACGGTGCTCAGATGAGTGGTATGCGTTACCTCGAATCCTTTGATGAATTAGCGACTTGGGACGGCAGCTATTCTCGTGCACAAGTAGGAATTACAAGTGATAGGAAAGGATTAAATGTTAGTGTTCAGGGATACGGCGCGTACAAGTCCTCTTTTGGAGGGTTTGCTACACCGAATTGGGGCGGTTTTACAGAGGTGAATTATAAAACGAGTATTGGAACAAGGTTTGAGCTGAAGGCTGGAGTTAATGTGAGTATTGAGGACGCTTTCTATACGCCAACGTATTTGGTAGGTGTGCCTATCTGGGCCATGCAAACCGATCATTTGGCGGGGAGTTATCCTTGGGCAACTGCCTTTTTTGAAGCACGAATAGCCAATTTTATAGCTGGCCTACGCGTCGTAAATGCCCTAGAGGGATTAGCAGATTATAATTATTATGCTTTCGGTGCAACACCGAGAACAGACCGTTGGGTGCAGCTGAGTGCTCGATGGACGCTATTTAACTAGGTCTTCTGCGGCGGTTTCTTCGCGGCAGGGAAAAGAATGTTGTTAAGAATCAAACGATAACCTGCGCTATTGGGGTGATTCATTAAATCAGTAGGCTCATCGCCCACGCGGTGCTGGTAATCCTCTGGATCGTGACCGCCGTAAAACGTCCAATACCCCTCCCCAAACGTGCCGTGAATGTAACGGGCCGCTTTATCAACTTTATTAGTTCCAAGTATCGTAGTTGATGGCTTTATAGTCTCAGGGTTGTATGCTGTTGTTTGACCATAGAAACTTTTAACAAGAGACGTATGGTTTTGCACCAAGATGGTCGGTACTACGTCGTATTTCGCTGAGAAGTCGAAGAGTTCGAAATAGTCCTGATTTTCTTTCATTCTACGAACCCGTTTTTCCGTGATATCTATGGAAGAGTATTCGTAGCGTAGCGGATTGGTTTCTAGTTGGAAGTTTTCAAATGCAAAGCACTTTGAATGATCGATTTTGAGCGCTGCTCCTGGTGCGGATGGGTCACCGTCGAACATGCTTTCGCAGATATCGATACCTTCTGCCGCTAAGGCGATGTCATAGGAATCGGTGGCGGAACACATTGCGAAGAGAAAGCCTCCATTATTAACGTACGATGAAATGGTTTTTGCCACAGCACCTTTCACTTGGCTGACCTTAGAATAACCCAATGCGCGTGCATCAGCTTCGAACTGGGCTTTTTGATTGATGTACCATGCCGCATCTCTGTATGCCCCGTAGAACTTACCGTATTGTCCAGTAAAGTCTTCGTGGTGGAGGTGGAGCCATTCGTAATTATTGAGGTCACCGTTTAGAATAGATTCATCGTAAATGGTTGTGAAGGGGATTTCCGCATAAGTAAGCACGAGAGTTACAGCATCGTCCCAGGGCTGTTTGCCTTCTGGGGAGTACACTGCGATTCGTGGTACTTGCTCTAGTTCTATGGTGTTGGTATTTGTACTGGGGCTTTTGAGCTCTGCCATGAGGTTCAACAAGGCTGATGCACTTGAACTTTCGTAAGAAATCCCTTTAAGAAGAGCTTGTTGGATGAGTTGCTGGTCGGCATCGAGTATGGCAAAGGAACCGCCGCGATAATTTAAAAGCCAATGACAATCGTAACCAGATGAAATGGCTTGGTAAACGAGGCCGTAAGCTTTGAGATGGTCGCTTTGCCCTTCATAGTCCATGGGAATGAGGACCTGGCCGTAGCTTGGGGCCAAGAAAAGGCAAAAGAATAGAGTGCTGATGTATTTTTTAAAACGGAACATCTCCGCCGTCTAATCCTGGGGTAGGAAGGTTGGTGTAGCCATCATTGGAAGGAGGGAATCCGCCACCAAAGCCATCGTTGCCTCCGTCATTCATTTTGCTTTCCATCATCATCGTAGAGCCTTGGTCGAGATCAGCAAATTTTGCAAGCTCACCGATGAATCGCAGACGAACATCTTCTAAAGAACCATTACGGTGTTTTGCAATGATGATCTCGGCTTGGTTTTCAGAAGGATCACCATCTTCCCATTCTTCGATACCGTAGTATTGCGGGCGGTAGATGAAGCTTACGATATCCGCATCCTGCTCGATCGCTCCAGATTCACGAAGGTCACTGAGCTGTGGACGCTTGGAAGTTGAACGGGTTTCAACAGCACGTGAAAGTTGTGACAGTGCGATAACAGGAACGTTTAATTCTTTCGCAATCGATTTCAATGAACGAGAAATGGTTGAGATTTCCTGCTCACGGTTTCCTTGGGTCTTCGATCCGCCCACAGTCATGAGCTGCAAGTAATCAATAATAATTAAGTCCAGTCCTTGAGTACTTGCTAGACGACGCACTTTTGCTCGAAGATCGAACACGGAAAGTGCAGGCGTATCGTCAATAAAAAGGTGTGCTTTTTCGAGATCCTTTACCCCAGATGTGAGTGAATTCCACTCTCTATCTGTAAGATCACCTTTACGCAGCTTTTCAGAGCTCAGTCCAGTCTCTGAGGAGATGATACGGGTGATGAGCTGAACAGATGACATCTCCAAAGAGAAGACGGCAACTTTTTTCTGGTGCTCTACCGCCATGTTACGAGCCATCGATAGAACGAAGGCGGTCTTACCCATACCAGGACGAGCAGCGAGGATAATTAAATCTGAAGGTTGCCATCCCGAGGTCACACGGTCTAGTGCGGAGAACCCTGAAGGAACTCCAGAAAGTCCTTCTTGCTTTGAGATGTTTTCAATCTTATCAATGGCTTGACGGATCAAATCCTCAGCACTTTCGTAGTTACGCTTTAGGTTACCTTGGGCAACTTCGAAGAGCTTTTGTTCTGCGTTATCTAGCAGTTCTAGAACGTCTGTAGTTTCATCAAAAGCACTTTCAATAATCTCTGATGAGATGCGCACGAGTTCGCGCTGAATGTGTTTTTGAAGAATAATACGGGCGTGGTACTCAATGTGTGCACCGGAACTTACTTTTTGGCTCAATTGGGCCAAGTAAGATTCGCCACCTGCCTTTTTTATTAGACCTTCTTTTCTCAATTCAGAGGCAACAGTAAGAATATCTACGGGCTGGTTATCACCAAAGAGAATGGTAATAGTACGATAGATGTTCTTGTGTTGGTCCTTGTAGAATGCATCTGGGTGAAGAATGTCAATGACCTTCGCCAATGCATTTTTATCGATTAGAAGTGCGCCCAATACAGCTTCTTCCAAATCTACAGCTTGAGGAGGAACGCGTCCACCGGCCGTTAGATTGGTTGTTTGACCAAGATTTCTTGGTGCTTGATTACTGTATTGCGGGTCTTCCATAATTCTTATTCAGCGTATACACCCATATTGAAGAATTTTTCCATGCGTTGTTCCACGCGTTCTTCTGGGTTTAGCTTGCTTAATGCCTTGGTATGCTTGATGATGGCTTTCTTTACCTCTTCGAACATAAGTTCTGGCTGAGCGTGAGCACCACCCAGTGGCTCTTTGATGATACCGTCTATCAATCCGTTCTTTTTCATGTCGGTAGCCGTCAATTTAAGGGCTTCAGCCGCTTTTTCTTTGTGGTCCCAAGACCTCCAAAGGATTGAAGAACAGCTTTCAGGAGAGATTACTGAGTACCAAGTATTTTCTAACATCAGTACTTTGTCACCAACGCCTATACCGATGGCACCACCTGAAGCTCCCTCACCGATAATGATACAAATTACAGGTACCTTGAGGCGAGACATTTCCATGATATTCTTGGCAATTGCTTCACCTTGACCACGCTCTTCAGCTTCTAGTCCTGGGAATGCCCCAGGTGTATCAATTAAGGTCACGATTGGTCGGTTAAACTTTTCAGCTTGCTTCATAAGACGAAGAGCCTTGCGGTACCCTTCTGGATTCGCCATACCGAAGTTGCGGTACTGGCGCATCTTAGTATTTACACCTTTTTGTTGGCCAATGAACATGTAGGTCTGTTCACCGATTTGCCCCCAACCGCCAATCATGGCCTTGTCGTCCTTTACACCGCGATCGCCGTGAAGTTCGATGAAGTTACCCTCAGTAAGGGCCTCTATATATGCTTGAGTATATGGGCGTTGAGGATGACGAGACAATTGTACTCTTTCCCAAGCGCTCAAATTCTCATAGATCTCTTTTTTCTTATCCACTAGCTTTTTGCGAATGTCGTCAATGGTTTTTGCCATGTCGACACCGGTTTCGTCTGCTAGTTCAAGAGCCTTAGTTAGTTGATTTTCAAGCTCTTCAATTGGCTTTTCAAAAGAAAGATATTCCATGTTTCATGTGTTTTCACAGCTCGCAAAATACCAAAACAAATTGCTTTAGCCTTTTCTTTTGCGTGCTTTTATAATACCATTGGCGATTACCGTTCCTAGGATGATAATTACTCCAATGTAAAATTGAGGAGACATACTCTCTGAAGCACCGAAGAAAAGGGCTGCCAGAAGAATGCCATATACCGGTTCGAGATTGATGGCAAGCATGACGCTAAAGGGCGAAAGTCGCTTGAGAAGTTCGACGCTTTTAATGAAGGGATAGGCGGTACAGGCGAGGGCGAGAATAGCGATGTAGATCCAATCAGAATTTTGAGTCGCCCACAGGTTCATAGGATTGTTACCAATGACGAAGGAGTAAATTACGATGGAAAAGAATGCAAATGTGAGCTCCCAGAATGTGACCTGGACGGGTTTCGGATACCGAGTGACCAGTTGTTTATTTAAAATGCTGAAGGATGCGCTTAGCATAGAGCTGAATAAAGCGATGATGAGGCCCCATTGGAAATTGGTCAAATAAATTCCAAAGTAGCTTAGTTCACGAATGTCTGCCGCATTGGGCTCCTCGTAAAAAACAATGCCTATTCCTAAAATCACTAAAAGTCCTAATAAAAGTTCTATAGGATCGAATTTTGTTTTGGAGAGGACAGGACTCAATAAGGAAGACCAAAGAGCACCCGTGGAGACGCCCGCAAGTGTGATACTTACGTTAGAAATTTTGATGGCTCCAAAGAAGGTGATCCAATGAATGGCGATTAGAATCCCACAAAGCCACATGAAGAGAAGGTCCTTGAAATTGGCTTTAAAACCTCTTTTTAGAACAAGTAGATAGATCCCAATGGCCACTGAAGTCAAAGCCGTTCGGTTGTAAACCAATGCCAAAGCATCTATGCTTATGAACTTACCGAGGATTGCGGTGAAGCCCCATATAAACACGATGAAGTGTAGATTGAGTTGATCCTTGGTGTATGAATTCATCTTATTTCGGCGCTTTATTGTACCGCCAAACAGCGATGATTGCGAATAATAGATTAGGCAGCCAAATTGCAAATTCTGCAGGTTGAATGTGAATCCACATCAATGTTTTTCCAAGCCATTTGTCTGAGGATAAAACTCCAGTAGTTGCAAAGGTTTGAGAAATCTGCATGGCAAAAACGTAAATGGCACAGATTACGAGTCCTATAGCGATATTAATGCCAAGTCCCCCTCGTTTTTTCTGACTTGCCAAGGATACGGCGAGCAGTACAAAGACATAAGAGCTAAGCGGGTAGGAGGATCGGCGCTGCATTTCCATTTGGTAGGAGGCGATATTTTCGTTCCCAGTAATTTCTTCTTGTGCAATAAAGGCACTGAGTTCTTTTGAATTCATGGTAGCAATAGAGCTCAGTTTGGGTGCAATTTGCTCTGAAGTGAATTGAAGAACTGTGTCTAATCGTCTGCCCGTTGCAATAAATTCGTTGCCGAGGCTGTCTATGGTTCTTAGGCGGTAGTTGTCTAGTCGCCATTCTCCGGTAGCTGTATCCAATCGTACAAAATCTGCACTCAATTTTGATATTAGCTTGTGATCATTGAAGGTTTCGTAAGTGAACTGGTAACCGCTTTGACGAAGGCCTGAGAAGGTTTCGAAGTATACGTAATGTCCCGGCAGTACTTGCCTGTGGACCTTTTGATTGATGGGACGATTCACCCCCGTGATGTATTTCTCCTCGAAGGCAATCCGCTTGATATTGGTTTGCGGTACCAACAAGTGATTTAGTGTCAAGGATAGGATACAGATGATGGTAGCCCCGATAAAGTAGGGGCGAAGGAGTCGATTAAAGCTGGTGCCTGAGGTGAGGATGGCCACTACTTCCGTGTTTGAGGCTATTCGTGAGGTGAACCAGATGGTCGATATGAAGAGGATGAGTGCGCTAAAAAGGTTGCCGTAGAAGGCGATGAAATTGATGTAATAATCAAAGACAATTTCATTCATGGTCGCGCCGTTTTGGAAATCATCGATCTTTTCACTGATGTCGAAAACGATAGCAATGGCCAAGATTAAAATCATGGTCAAAAAGAAGCTGCCCATGAATTTGCGCAGTATGTACCAATCCAGCTTGTTCACTACTACAATCTACGCTCTAATTTCGGAACCATCTCATTTTTCCAGCTTGCAAAATCACCGGCGATGATGTGTGTGCGCGCTTGTTCTACCAACCATAGGTAAAAGCGTATGTTGTGCATGGAGGCAATTTGGGCACCTAGGCTTTCCTTGCTATGTATAAGATGGCGCACGTACGCCTTGGTATATTGGCTGTCCACTAAGCTTGTTCCGTTCGGGTCAAGAGGCTCGTGCACATTCTCCCATTTTTTATTGCGGATGTTCACGATGCCTTCGCTGGTAAATATTTGTCCATTACGTCCATTGCGAGTGGGCATCACACAGTCAAACATATCTACTCCTAGGCTGATGTTTTCCAAGATGTTTGCTGGCGTTCCCACACCCATGAGGTACCGCGGTTTATCTTTTGGCAAGATGGCACATGCACCTGCAGCATGTTTGTACATTTCTTCAGCGGGTTCACCAACGCTAAGGCCTCCAATGGCATTACCGTCCGCATTTTTACTCGCGATATATTCTGCCGATTCATTTCTGAGGTCCTCGTAAGTAGAGCCTTGGATGATCGGGAATAGCGTTTGGTTGTAGCCGTATAAGGGTTCTACTTGGTCGAGACGGGCGAAGCAGCGATCGAGCCAACGATGGGTCATGTGCATGGACTTCTTAGCGTACTCGTAAGTGCTTGGATAGGGCGGACATTCGTCGAAGGCCATGATTATATCTGCACCAATCTCACGCTGGATGTCCATAACTCGTTCAGGCGTGAATAGGTGTTTTGTGCCGTCAATATGAGAGGCAAACGTAGCGCCTTCCTCAGTGATCTTGCGTTGGTTGGCAAGACTGTAGACTTGATAGCCGCCGCTGTCGGTGAGAATAGGTCGATCCCAACCGTTGAATTTATGTAGACCGCCTGCATCTTTCAATATCTCTGTACCAGGACGTAAGAACAGGTGGTAGGTATTGCCCAAGATGATCTGAGCTTTGGTATCCTCCTTCAGGTCTTTGGTGTGCACACCTTTCACAGTACCCGCAGTTCCTACAGGCATGAAGATGGGTGTTTGTATTTGACCGTGATCTGTGGTGATGGTTCCTGCGCGTGCAGAACTCTTTGGATCGGTATGTTCGAGTTGGAATTTCATTGAGGACAAAAGTACCAACTGCCGGGCATATCTTTGCCACATGTATACAGCTGAACTTATTTTCGAGCACTTTCCAGAATTGACCCCGAAACAGAAGGAGCAATTCGAGCGCCTTGGACCCCTCTATGAGGAGTGGAATGCAAAGATCAATGTCATTAGTCGCAAGGACATGGAGTCCTTTTACCAAAAGCACGTCTTACACAGTTTAGGCATTGCAAAGGTCTATGATTTCTTGCCGGGGCAGGTTGTTCTTGATGTGGGTACAGGTGGTGGTTTTCCAGGTATTCCATTGGCCATTCTTTTTCCAGAAACAGAATTTCATTTGGTCGATTCCATTGGCAAAAAAATCAAGGTTGTTAACGCGGTAGCAGAGGCGCTTGGATTGGAGAATGTGGAAGGCTCGCATGTTCGCGCTGAGGAATTGAAGTACCAATATGATTTTGTCGTCTCTCGTGCGGTGACTCATATGCAACGCTTTATACCATGGATCAAAGGAAAATTGGCCAAGAAAAACTTTGACGATAAGCGTCCAAACGGCTTGTTGTATTTGAAAGGTGGAGATTTGGCAGAGGAGCTTGGACCGCTAAAGGCACAGCTCACCCATCTGAACCAATTCTTCTCGGACGAGTTCTTCGAAACTAAGAAGGTAGTGTATCTTACAAGAAAAGAGATTCAAGGATTTCATGCGCCAAATAAAAAGGCATAGTATTCGCATAGGAAAAGAAAACACCCAAATATGAAACTTAAGTTCACCTTTTTTGCCATTTTTCTTGCCTCAGCTTCTTACGGACAGCAATTGGTTCAACCTGGGCTACAGATTGTTGATCGATACAAGCCAAATGTGCCTTCGCTCGCGATCAAAGCTAATCCATTGACTTTGTTGGGGAGTTACATTGATGCTGGGATAGAGTATCGCAACAAGAATACAGGATGGGTGCTGATGAATCACAGTTTCTTCAGCGACGAGAATTCTGTGCGTTATACAGCGTTAAATGAAAATTATACTGCTACTACCGGGTATATTAGGTTTGAAGCAGCGCACCGTTGGTACAGACAAAATTCAACCTTGTTTAGAGCGAATGTCGAGCGATACAATGGTATTTACTTCACAGCAGGAGGTTCATCTTTCGTCACTTCAGATAGTTATGACATCGACCCGAACGGCAATTTTGTTTTTTTCTCGCCACTCACTGAAGGGTCGAGAATTGATCTCATAGTGGGTGCCGAGTTTGGAAGAACTAGAAATTATTTCGGTCAATCTTCTCCCCTATACGCGGAGACCATGTGGAAATTAGGATACAACCTAGGTGCACGTGTTCCACAAGTGCTGTATAGTCTTCGATTTAATTATAAAGCAAATTAGATCGATTTGCCCCGCAGGGCGAAGTCGAGAGCATAAAAAAGGGCGCCCATCGGGCGCCCTTTTTTAGTTAATCTTTAGATTATCCCAAGAATGGGTAACGGTAATCCGTTGGAGGAACCAAACACTCTTTTATCGTGCGAGCATTTACCCAACGAAGTAGGTTCATGTAAGAACCGGCCTTGTCGTTTGTTCCGGAGCCGCGGCTTCCTCCAAACGGTTGCTGTCCAACGACTGCACCTGTTGGCTTGTCATTGATGTAGAAATTACCGGCAGCATTTTCAAGTGCGTTCGTTGCTTCGATAGCAGCATAGCGATCGGCAGAGTAGATTGCGCCTGTAAGGGCATAATCAGAAGTGTTGTCGACCAACTCTAGAGTTGCAGCCCAATCGGCATCCTCGTAAACGTAGATGGTAAGCACAGGGCCGAAGATTTCTTCAACCATAGTGCGGAACTTAGGATTTGATGTGACTACTACAGTAGGCTCTACAAAGTAACCTACGCTCTTGTCGTAGCTACCACCTGCGATGATTTCCGCATCATTTTGTTCTTTAACAAAATCGATGTAAGAAGCAATTTTATCAAAAGCACGCTCGTCAATGACTGCATTGATGAAGTTGCCCATGTCTTCAGGTGAGCCCATTTTGAAAGTTGCAAGGTCTGCAAGTAATCCTTCTTTTACTGCTGGCCACATACTTGAAGGAATGTAAGCACGAGAAGCAGCCGAACATTTTTGACCTTGGAATTCAAAAGCACCACGCGAGAGCGCCGTAACCACTTGCTCTGCAGGTGCTGACGGATGTGCAACTACAAAGTCCTTACCACCAGTTTCACCTACGATACGTGGGTAAGCACGGTACTTGTCAATGTTCGTTCCAATGGTCTTCCACAAGTGCTGGAAGACCGCTGTAGATCCAGTGAAATGTAGACCAGCGAAGTCTCTGTGGCTGAAGATGTAATCTCCCGCAACAGGGCCATCTACGTAAATGAGGTTGATGACACCGTCTGGTAAACCAGCCTCTTTAAAAATTTCCATAACTACGTTGGCAGAGAAAATCTGGCTGTCTGCAGGTTTCCATACCACAGTGTTCCCCATGAGTGCTGGTGTTGCAGGAAGGTTTCCAGCGATAGCTGTGAAGTTGAACGGTGTTACAGCGAAAACAAATCCTTCAAGCGGGCGGTATTCTAAACGGTTCCAAATGCCAGGAGCACTCTCAGGCTGGTCGCTGTAGATTTGCGTCATGTATTCAACGTTGAAGCGCAAGAAATCTGCAAATTCACAAACGGCATCAATCTCTGCTTGGAAGCAGTTTTTACCTTGCGCAAGCATGGTGGCAGCATTGATTTTGTAACGGTATTTCGTACTGATCAGCTCAGCGGCTTTAAGAAAGATTGCAGCTCTGTGCTCCCAAGGCATAGCGCCCCATTGTTTACGCGCAGCAAGAGCACTGTCTACTGCAGCTTTTACGTGGCTTTCGTCTCCAATGTGGTAGTGACCCAAAACATGGGCGTGCTCGTGTGGAGGCGTCAGTTTACCTAAGTTTCCTGTACGTACTTCTTCACCGCCAATGTACATGGGTACATCTACAGTTGCAGCATATTGCTCTTTGTATGAAGCAAGAAGCGCTTCTCTCTCTGGTGTGCCTGGTGCATAATCATAGATAGGTTCGTTCGATGCAACCGGTACGTTGAAAATTCCGTTAGACATATTTGTGGTTATTTAGTTCTAAATGATGACCAAAGTTACGGACTACGGCTTAGAATAAGCAGTTATTTGTCATGGCTCTAATAACTGAATGACTTTTGTGGAAAGCTCGTGAATATTAACCGAAACTTTTCCACTCTTATAGGCTTATTGGTTATAGAACAATTTAGATTTGTAGCTCATTAATTTTAGCAAAAATGAAAACCCATAATTTCTCTGCTGGACCGTGTATTTTACCTCAAGAGGTCTTCAAAGAAGCATCTGAAGCATTGATCAACTTTGACAACTTAGGGTTGTCTGTTATCGAAATTTCTCACCGTAGTAAGAGCTTTGTTGCGGTTATGGATGAAGCGGTAGCCTTGGTAAAGGAACAGCTGAATGTCCCTGATACACACGAAGTACTCTTTTTACAAGGCGGTGCTTCCATGCAGTTTGCGATGCTCGCGTTCAACTTTTTGAGTGAAAATGGTAAAGGTCAGTACTTGGATACAGGTGCTTGGTCTTCAAAAGCATACAAGGAAGCCGCAGGGTTAGGGAATGCGGAAGTAGTAGCCTCGTCAAAGGAAGCCAACTACAATTACATTCCGAAAGGTTACGCGATTGATGATAACGCCGACTACTTCCACTGTACATCGAACAACACTATTTACGGTACACAAATCAAAGAGTTCCCTAATAGCGAGGCGCCATTGATTTGTGATATGAGTTCAGATATATTCTCGCGTCCTGTAGATGTGAGCAAATTCGATTTGATCTATGCGGGTGCTCAGAAGAACTTAGGGCCTGCAGGAGCGACGTTGGTTATTGTGAAGAAAGACGCATTGGGTAAATCGGGCCGTTATATCCCGACCATGTTGGACTACAACACGCACATTTCTAAAGGAAGTATGTTTAATACGCCACCTGTATTCTCAGTGTACGTAAGCATGTTGACATTACGCTGGTTGAAAGCCAATGGTGGAGTAGAAGCTGCTAAAAAGCGCAATGAAGATAAAGCCGCATTGCTCTACAACGAGATTGACCGCAATCCATTGTTTGTGGGTACTGCAGCTGTAGAAGATCGTTCGACAATGAACGCATGTTTCTTATTGAACGACGAGGCAGCACATAAAGAAGCTTTTGATGCGATGATTGCTGAGAAGAACATCTCTGGTGTGAATGGCCACCGTTCTGTAGGCGGATATAGAGCTTCCATGTATAATGCTATGGACTTAGATAGCGTTGCGGCCCTAGTTGATTGTATGAAAGAACTTGAAAATAAATTCTAAATGAAAGTATTAGCTAACGACGGAATCTCAGCTTCAGGAGCTGCAGCTATTCAGGCCTCGGGCCACGAGCTATCAACCACAAAAGTTGCCCAAAATCAACTGGTCGATTATATCAACCAGGAGCAAATCGATGTAATTCTTGTGCGCTCAGCTACCACAGTGAGAAAAGATATGATTGATGCATGTCCTTCGTTGAAAGGCATTGGTCGCGGTGGTGTTGGTATGGACAATATTGATGTAGAATATGCTCGTGAGAAGGGATTGAAAGTATTCAATACACCGGCAGCTTCATCAGATTCTGTAGCAGAATTAGTGATGGGGCACATGAGATCTTTAGTGCGCTTTATGCACGATTCAAACCGTCAGATGCCGCTAGAAGGCGATTCGAAATTTGGTGCTTTGAAAAAGAGCTATGCGAAAGGTGCAGAGTTACGTGGACGAACGCTCGGTATTGTAGGATTTGGCCGTATCGGTCAAGCACTTGCTAAGCTTGCCATTGGAGCAGGGATGAAGGTTGTGTTCTCTGACATCCACGAAGATAACGTAGATGTAGAATTGTCTTTCTTCGACGGTCAATCGGCAAAGTTCACTTGTGAAAACGTAGGTTTTGATCGCGTTCTAACCGAGAGTGATTTCATTTCTGTACACGTTCCAGGAGGCGATTTGATAGGCGCCAGTGAGTTGGCAAAAATGAAAGACGGTGTTGTATTATTAAATGCTGCTCGTGGTGGTGTCATCAACGAGGAAGCATTATTGGATGCTCTTGAAAGCGGAAAGGTTGCAGGTGCAGGTCTTGATGTGTTTGTTAACGAGCCTACTCCAGCAGTGAAGGTTCTGATGAACGGTAAATTGAGTGTTACACCGCATATTGGTGCAGCGACACTAGAGGCGCAAGATCGTATTGGCACTGAATTAGCAGCGCATATAGACGCGATATAAAGAGCTCAAGACGATTAAATTTGAAGGCCTGTGTACAACGCAGGCCTTTTTTTGTACTAAACAGAAGTGTAATCGACGCTTTAGAGTATTTTTACTCAGTTAAAAGTGCTAAATGAAAAGGCTCGATTCAGTTTCTGTATTTCTCTTCAAAAATCTCATCAATGTAAACTTGTTCGTTTCCATAGGAGTACTCTTGATATGTATTTTGACTGGTAGACCAGGATCTATAGTCTTTGGGTCGATTCTATTCACTTCTACACTAGGCGTGTTTATGTTGGCCAATTGGCATGATACCTGGTACTTAGAGTCGGGAAAGAAGATTTCTTACGTAGGGTTGGGAGCAATGATTCTTCTTTCACTTTTTGCGAATTCTACAGCCTTTACCTTCGGAGTAGTCATTGATATTATTGTCGCAGATATGCTCTTTAGTCGTTATGTGACCACATATAGGACCAAGCAGAATAAAGTACCTATGTACATAATTTCTGCAATTTTGATAGTAGTATTCTTGGATACTGTGTTTAATATCGTTCATCCAGATTTGCATGTCTACTCGAAATCTGTTGACGTAATCTTGTACCTTTTTGTAATTGCTAAAATCATCTACACCAGTTCCATTTTATACTCAGAAAGTAGGAGAATGGCAGCTCAACGGGTAAAAGAGGAACTCTTCATCGATTACAGTGCAGAATTCAATAATTTTTTCTCTCATTACATAAATACACCACTTACAACAGCATTGAGCAATATTGAAATTGCTCGATTGAAGATAAATCGTACGAATCCGGATGTCTTAGATGAAAATATTTTGAAGCATTTTAAACGTATAGATGAAGGCTTATCCAATGTCAGTAAGACCACGAGGGAGCTAGCAAATATTCATTACATCCGATCTGAAGTATTGCGTTCAGGGGCATCTAAGGTCGATATCAAGAAAATGACGTTCGAGCTTGTTAATGAGTATGACGCGGATCTTGAGCAGGTGATAGATGAGTGGCCAGAGGTAATTATTCCAGTACCAATGTTGCAGTTCACTTTAAGTCAAATGCTAAAGAACGCACGTAGTTATGCTGAAATATCGCATAATCCAAGATTAGTCGTTCATGTAGAGAAAGAGTATTTGGTGTTGAGTGTCTTTAACAAGGGAAATATTCCGGAATTATCTTCTGATATCCTTCATCCATTTAAGCGCGGTGTAAACACATTAGAAGGCACTGGTACAGGGTTGGGCTTATCATTGGTAAATGATTTAACAGACGATTACAATTGCTCTTTTTCTCTTGAAAATGTAGGAGGCTATACTCGTTGTCAATTAAAACTTCCTTTGGAAGTAAGAGTATAATTGAAATCAGTGCGGTTTGCTGTAACTTTCACCTACCTAATTACAGAAAACCAACATGCTAAAACCACTAAGCGCTTATCGCCCTGAGGGAAATAAAGCGCATCTCGTCCCTAGTAGGTCAGTAGATGCTTATACGCCTGCTCAGCTGTTTGATAAACTCGAGAACAATCCTTATTCGTTCCTGCAAATTATTCGACCGGAGACAGAAATTTTAATGACCAATGAAGATAGGTTTGAGCGTGTAAGACTGCGATTAGATCAATTTATCTCGAAGGGCGTTTTCAAATTGGACAAAGAGCCTTCCTATTTCTTATACGAACAATCTGTTGCTGGACGCACGTATACTGGGATTATAGGACTCCTTGATGTTAATAAGGCTAAGATTCATTTGCATGAAAAAACGCTGGAAAGCAGGGAGGATTTATTCGCAGAGTACTTGAAAATCACAGGGTTTCAAGCAGAGCCTGTATTGGTCTTTGGTAAAGCAACACAGAGTCAGAAAGACATAGTCTCCGAAATTAAGAAGGGTGGGCCCACGTTCGACTTTTATACGACAAATGAAATTGGCCACAGACTATGGACCGTTTCGTCCGACTTGTGCAATAGCCTCCAAGAGGCACTTAAAGACCAACAAGAGTATTTTTTGGCTGACGGTCATCATAGATATGGTAGCACCTGCAAGGTCGCTAAAGCGCTCGTAGGTAATAAGGCCGCGCAGTGCATCCTAACCATGTATATGGATGAGGAGGATATAGGTATCGATTCGTTTGAGAGATGGTTAGATACGACTGGATTGGATATTGGACTAGAGGCATTTGAGCACAACTTTAGTATCTCAAAAAAGACCGATGATTTTGAATCGGTGGATGCGGATCTTGAATTATTCACGCAAGGACAATGGTACTGTTTGAACTATAGAGGGCGATTGGATAAATCGCTGCCACCTGCCTATCTAATGTCTGAGGTTTTAGAACCAATTTTTGGAATTAAAGACGCTAAAAAAGATAAACGAATCACCTATCTACATCAAGAACCCTTCGATCAAAGTTCTGTTATGCTATCAAAGGGATTGAATTTGGGATTTCGCCTTCCTCCAGTCAGTGTAGAAGTATTGAAAAAAACGGCTTTGGAAGGAGGGACAATGCCGCCGAAAAGCACCTATATTGAGCCAAAACTAAGAAGCGGTATGTTGCTTCATCTTTTTAAATGAGCATAGCGAATTCTATTAGGAAGTACAGAGAGGAATTAGGCGAGGTCCAGCTTGTAGCTGTCAGTAAAACCAAGCCTTCCTCTGATATTCTGGAAGCTTATAATGCTGGCCAACGCCATTTTGGGGAGAATAAAATCCAAGAAATGGCGTCCAAGTTCGAAGAGCTGCCTAAGGATATTTGTTGGCATATGATTGGTCATATTCAGACGAATAAAATCAAGTACATGGCGCCTTTTGTGCATCTTGTCCACGGGGTAGATCGCAGAAAAGTGCTGGTAGAACTCAATAAACAAGCGGCGAAGCATAATCGTGTGATTAATTGTTTGCTTCAAATTCACATTGCTAAAGAAGAAACTAAGTTTGGTTTGGACCAAGATGAACTTGATAGTATCATTTCTGAGTTATCTGACTTTTCGAACGTTAAAGTTGTTGGTCTTATGGGAATGGCGACTAATACCAAAGATGAAGAAGTAGTGGACGGCGAGTTCAAAGTTTTGAAATCGCTCTTCGATACTTATTCGGCTGCTTGCGGATGGACCACTCTTAGCATGGGGATGAGTGGTGATTATAATTTGGCCATTAAAAACGGCTCTACTCATGTTCGCATTGGTTCTGCTATTTTTGGAGCGAGAAATTATTCGTAAGTGAGATTTTCAGTAATTGATATAGAGTGTACCGGAGGGACTTGGGGTGCTGAGAAGATTATAGATGTTGCCGTCTTCGTTTTAGAGGATGGAGAGATCGTTGATCAATTTGTTTCCCTAGTAAACCCTGAGATGTCCATAGACCCTTACGTAACCAAGCTTACTGGCATTACGAATAAAATGGTACGCACTGCGCCGAAGTTCTACGAGCTGGCAAAGCGATTAGTTAAAATCACCGAGGGGACCACTTTTGTAGCTCATAACATTGGTTTTGATTACCGCGTTTTTCAGCAAGAGTTTGAAAATTTAGGTTTCGATTATCATCGAGCTACTTTGGATACCATTCCGTATTGCGAACGTATTTTTCCTGAGTGGGAGAATTATGGATTGAAGACTGTAGCGAAAGAGCTAGGGTTGGTGAATTCAGCGCGGCATCGTGCGGAAGGTGATGCAAGATTAACAGCTGAATTGCTACAAATTTTACTTCAGAAGGATAGAGAGAGTTACCTGGATAAGGTATTCGTTTCAAAATCGGCCAGTGAAAATAGAAATCCTTTTAAAGAGCAGGTGAAGAACTTGCAGAACAGGGTGGGTATCTATTACATCTACAATGAAGCCGGTGAGGCTATTTATGTAGGGAGCAGTAAGGATTTGCAGAATAGTGTGAACCGCCATTTTGTAGCCGACAATAAACTGGCACTTTCACTTCAAGCTGAGGCTACTCGGTTGGAAATTGAGGATATTGGTAACGAGGCCATTGCTCAGATTCAGTTCAAACGAACTGTGGAGAATATTAGGCCGATTTACAATAATTCCAAGAAACGTAACTTCTTAAATTTCGGACTTTTTACAGAGCCTAAGAAAAGTGCTATGGTGGAGTTTGTTCGAGTTTATCCAGTCCGGCACAAGGCGCCACAATTCTATTTTGAAGGTCCCAAGGCAGTTTATGAATTCTTACAGCGGGTGATGATGAACGAGGCTTTAGATCCTTTTACTTTTTTGTTGGATAAGGATAGAGAGCATTATTTCAAGCATACTAAAAATCTTCAATGGAAGGCTAAAGTGAAGGAAGTGGCGTTAAGCACTTTGCGTGATTATATGTACCCTACAGAGGCAACGCTAGTCGGTCCCGGAAGAAAGGATAATGAGAAATGTGCCATTCTCATTGAAGGTGGTCGCATCTTGGGCTATACGTACTTTTATTTAGCTACGGACGGAATTGATAGAAGTCAATTGAAAAAAAGAATGGTGCACCTTGAACACGACGCATACGCCGCAGGTATAGTGCACCATTTTTATAGCAAAGGTTACCTAAAGCTTCTCGAAGTCTAGGCTTATTTGAAGAAGTAAGCGACGCTAACAACCAACTGTGCCCTGCGCTGATCTAGATTGAAATCGTAATCAGTGCCGTTGTAGTTGTAGTTCACATTGCCGGCTAGCATTCCGAATCCACTTTCGTATTTCACTTCACCCAGCAATCTCCAAAGCTTCACACCTGCATGTATGTGCCATCCCCAGGTGAATGCAGCTTCCTGATCTGGCGTCCATAAATCACTTGCGTTAGATAGGGGGATAGAAGGGGTAGCACCTAAACCGGCGAATGCTGGCCCTAGTTTTGCTCCTGCTGAGATAGGGAAATCTAATCGCTGAATGGTGGAATTGATCGTGAAATCTTCGCTGCCATCGGTAATAGCGATTGTTTCGTCAAACTGTGTGTACAGTGCTTCGCCGTGTACATATACCGGGACTAAAGGAAGGCTTACACGAGCTACGAGGCCGGCGTTAAAACCGTCGCTAAACTCTGTCTGAATGTTGGAAATGTCGTACGTCTGGTTGTTAACGATATCATTGATGTCGTTCAAGCTTAAGGTCTGCTGAGGTAAGTTCATACCTCCTTTCACACCAAACTTTACGATTTTCAGTTGGGCAAAAGCGCTAGAAGAAACAAGCATTAAGGCTAGGAGCCCAAAGGATTTAAGGCGTTTCATAATATTTGAATTGGTTAGATTACTAAAAGTACCAATTCAAATTATTTATTCCCAAACAGTAGCTAAATACTTCTCTACGTTTTCCTTAATGCGTACTTCAGCACCTTCCAAAGGCGCTTGCTCGAAAGACTTTCCTGTGATCTTCTCGAACAACTCACGGTAACGAGTACTTACAAGATTTACGAAATCGTCTGTCATTTCAGGCACCTGCTGGCCTTCTTTTCCTTGGAATCCGTTTTCCATAAGCCATTCACGAACGAACTCTTTGCTAAGCTGACGCTGTGCTTCGCCTTTTTCTTGGCGCTCTGCATAGCCTTCGCTGTAGAAGTAGCGCGAGCTGTCTGGCGTGTGAATCTCATCAATTAATACAATAGTGCCGTCTGATAACTTCCCGAATTCGTATTTGGTATCTACTAGGATAAGTCCACGCTCAGCAGCCATCTCAGTACCGCGTTGGAATAAGGCACGTGTATATTTCTCGAGCTGCAGGTAATCTGCCTCGCTTACGATGCCTTTTGCAATGATGTCCTCACGTGAGATGTCCTCGTCATGATCGCCATGCTCAGCTTTCGTTGCAGGGGTGATGATAGGTTCCGGAAAGGCGTCGTTTTCCTTCATGCCTTCTGGAAGAGCTACACCACATAATTCACGTAGACCGCTTTTGTAGGTACGCGCAGCGTGGCCCGCAAGATACCCGCGAATCACCATCTCTACTTTGAACGGCTCGGCACGCTGACCAATAGTTACCTGAGGATCTGGGGTGACCGCTCGCCAGTTAGGGACGATATCTTGGGTGGCTACTAAAAAGTGCTCGGCAATCTGATTCAACACTTGGCCTTTTCCTGGAATGGGACGTGGTAAAACCACATCGAAAGCGGAAATTCTATTCGATGCCACCATCACCAACAAATCTTGGCCTATGGTATATACGTCGCGAACCTTTCCGCGGTAAAAGTTGGTCTGTCCTGAAAATTGATACGTTGGCTCCTGATTCATGATCAATCTTTTTTCTCGTAAGCGGTTATAATCTTTTTTACTAATGGGTGACGGATCACATCTCGACCGTCGAGGTGTACAAATCCAATTCCTTTAACACCATTTAAGGTGGTGATGGCCTCTTTGAGCCCACTTTTCTGGTGTTTTGGCAAATCGATCTGTGAGGTATCTCCTGTAATAATGAAGCGTGCATTTTCGCCCATACGGGTCAAAAACATCTTCATCTGGGAAGTAGTCGTATTCTGACTTTCATCGAGAATGACATAGGCATCGTCAAGCGTTCTACCGCGCATGAAGGCAAGTGGAGCGATTTCGATAGTTCTGTTTTCCAGGTAGAATTCAAGCTTTTCCTTAGGAATCATATCTCGCAGCGCATCGTAGAGCGGTTGCAAGTACGGGTCCAATTTTTCTTTCAAATCCCCAGGTAAGAATCCCAGATTTTCACCGGCCTCTACAGCAGGACGCGTCATAATGATTCTACGCACCTCCCGGTTCTTTAGTGCCGCAACGGCTAAAGCAACTGCAGTATAGGTCTTCCCCGTTCCTGCGGGACCTATGGCAAAAACGAGGTCATTGGTCATGGCACTCTCCACCAATTTGTGCTGATTGGTGGTCTTTGCCTTAATAATTCGGCCCTGAGGTCCATGAAGGATAACTTCGTCTTTCAACATGGTGTACTTCGCACGAGCAGTATCCTTTGCTTGAATGAGCTCTTCTAAAGCTCTGTCGTCAAGGCGCTTGTTTTTGCTGACATAAGCAACGATTGCTTCGAGCTTATCCTCAAATTCCTCAATGGTTTCTAGAGGTCCACTCACTTTAATCTCATGGCCACGAGCCACGATTTTAAGTGCAGGAAAGTAAGCGCCAATCTGTTTGAGATAGGTGTTGCTTGGTCCGTACAACTGTGCCGGATCAGCCCCAGTGAGTTCGAAAACTTTTTGTGTCAATTACTGCTGTGTTGAGTACTGTTTTAGAAGGCGGAATTGCCTTACTTTTGACAAAGTAACTACATTTTCACCAATACACCGCGCACGCAGGTGGAGCATCTATGGGATTAATCACCTTATTATCGGATTACGGTCTACGAGACAACACGGTTGCCCGACTAAAGGTTCGTCTGATTCGTCGCATTGAAGGTGCACAGCTGCTCGATATCAGTCACATGGTGGAGCCGCACAACATCCTTGAGGCGGCGCATATGCTTAGGGGCGTATACCGCGATTTCCCTAAGGGTACCATACACTGTGTCATGATTGGAACCTCCCCAATGGAGGGTGGAGAGTACATCTGTTTAAAAGCCTGTGGCCAATTCTTTTTAGGTACGAACAACGGTTTGCTCACCAGTGTCCTGAAAAACGAGAAAATAACCGGTGCGAGAATGTTAGATATCCGGGGGATCGACCCCAACGATGAAAAGGAGTTGTTTGCGGCCGCGGCATCACACCTGTTTAGCGGCGGAAAGATAGAAATGCTTGGTCCAGCCATCACTTCAGTTAAGAAGGTGAAAGAGCCGGCTGCTGGCATCGGCGATTTTGCCATTAGTGGCAACGTAGTGTACATCGACCGCATGGGAACATGTGTAACGAATATTTCTCGCGAGAGTTTCCAAAACCAATTGAAGGGCAGGACCTTCTCAGTGGAATTGGCCCGCAATCGAAACATGAAGAAGATTTACGACCGCATTGCTGATGTACCGCAAGGAAAATTAGCGGCCCTTTGGAACGAGGAAGGCATGCTTTCTATCGCCGTGGGTAAGAGCGGTGGTGAACATATCAGAGGGAGTAATGAATTAATCGGAATGAAAATTCACGATTGGGTACGCATTGACTTTGTATGATAGAACGCATTGTGAAATTAGCCATTGACCCGAGCTCGGAACAGGGAACTGCCTTTCGTGCGATTTTTGCCGAAAGCAAAAATCGCATCGCTGAACAGCCCGGTTGCCACGGTGTACAACTGCTCGAGAGTGAAGGACATTTCTTCACCTTCAGTCATTGGGAAACTGAAGAAGATTTAAACGCTTACCGCCAAAGTGCGTTATTTGGAGAGGTATGGCCTAAAACCAAGGCGTTATTTTACGATAAACCCCAGGCATGGACGTGCCATAAGACCGACAGCAGCGAAGCATGATTGCACAACTAAAGAAAGAACTACAGCTCTACTTTTCGGGCATCTTAGGCTATTTGATCATTGGCATTTATTTGCTTGTGAACGGCTTGATGCTCTGGATTTTTAACGGACCCTTCAACCTATTGGAAGGCGGCTACGCTTCATTGACCAACTATTTCGGTCTTGCGCCGTGGGTGTTCTTGTTCCTCATCCCAGCGGTAAGCATGCGGGTCTTCAGCGATGAGATTCGTTCAGGCATGATGGAGCTATTGGCGGTTCGTCCAATTTCAACGACTCAACTAGTCGTCGCTAAATACCTCGGAACACTTTCTGTCGTGGTATTGAGCATTGCCCCCACGCTTATCTACCTCTGGAGCATGAGCGCTTTAGGCTCGCCTGTAGGAAATTTGGATTGGGGCGCAGCTATTGGGTCATTTATTGGTCTTTTTGCCTTGGGTGCAGCCTACACTGCGGTCGCACTTTTCGCCAGCGCACTTACCTCGAACAATGTGGTAGCCTTCGTTCTAGGCGTAGCCCTTAACATGGGCATGTACCTTGGATTCGAAGCACTGGCAGATATCTATAAATTCAGCGGTTGGGAACTCACGATGCGCCAGTTCGGATTTAACGAACATTATACTTCTGTGTCTCGTGGTGTATTGGATGGCCGCGATTTAGGGTACTTCATTGGCGTAGTGCTGCTGTTTCTCTCCGGAACATTCATTGTACTCAGCAGACGCCACCTTCACGCGACAGCTCGTACCAAAACAGCCTACTTTGTGGGTGCGTTATTGGTTATTCTTATTAGCCAAAGCGTACGTTTTAGAATAGATTTAACCGAAGAGGGAAGGTATTCACTGAGCGAAGGGACAGAATCTTTGTTGGACCAGGTGGAAGAGCCCATGCTCATCAAGGTCTACCTCGAGGGCCAATTCCCTGCGGGTTTTGAGCGCCTAAAGCTTGAAACGCAATTCATGCTCGAAGAGTGGAGTGCACGCAACGGCAATGTATTCTTTGAATTCATCAATCCAAACGAGGCTGAAAAGCAAGCGGAGTTTAAGAACCAATTGGCCACCAAAGGCATAAATGCCGTGCAGCTTCAGGTGAAAACGAAGGACGGCGAGAGCGTGCTCAATGTCTTTCCAGCGGCGGTGATGAGCTATAAAGAGAAAGAAGAGACAGTCATTCTTTTGGAAGACGTGATGGTTTTCGATCCAGCAGAACAAGTAAACATTAGCATACAACAACTTGAGTTCAATTTGGCGCGTTCACTCTCTGCACTGCTGCAAACCGAACGTCAGAAAATTGCCATGATTACCGGACACGGCGAGCTTACGGCCTCACAGACGGCGGGTATAGGATTGGCCTTGAGTGAACATTATGCGGTCGAACGATTCTCTATGGAGACCTACAAGGCAAAGGCCGACGGTTCACCGGATATCGAGGACATGGTGCGCCGCTTGAATAGTTTTGACCTGGCGGTGGTTGCTAAACCTACGAAGGCCTTCTCGGAATTGGACAAATATCTATTGGACCAATTCCTCATGGGGGGCGGACACCTCATGTGGTTTGTGGACGGCGTTCATGCAGAAATGGATAGCTTGAGCTTCGGTCCAGAATTTTTGGCATACCCCACCTATTTCGACCTGAACCTTACTGATCTGCTTTTCAAATACGGCGTACGCGTTAACACCAACCTCATTCAAGACATACGTTGCGTAGGGATCAACGACAGACGCAGCATCAACCCTTGGGTCTATTTCCCATTATTGGGGCCAACTGCCCATCCTGCGGTAGCCAACCTCAATGCGGTCAAAGGAGAATTTACGAGCACACTAGACACTTTGGAGGCTCCTGGTATTCTGAAAACCCCATTGTTGCTAAGCTCAACCAATGCCAAGAGCACACCTGCGCCGCACACGGTGAGTTTAGAAACGTTGTACAATCGTCCGGACCCACGCACCTTCCGCAGCAAAGACCTGCTAGCAGGTGTGCTCCTTGAAGGAATTTTTGAAAGTGCCTATGCCAATAGGATTGCGCCGCGTACTGCGGGTAATGCATTGCCTCAGATCAAAGAGAGTGCACCAACGAGCATTGCTGTTTTCAGCGACGGAGATATCATTCGAAACCAGGTGAACCTCATTAACCCGGAGCTCCCTCGAGGTCAACCTTTACCGCTGGGCTTTGATCAGTACACCAACATTCAATACGGCAATGACGATTTGCTTTTGAACCTTACAGACTACATGTTGGACGATCGCGGACTGATGGAAACGCGTACGCGCGACATCAAATTGAGATTGCTCAGCGAAGAGAAATTGACCAATGAAGCAGCCAAGTGGAAAGCAATTAATGTGGCCTTACCTGAGGTGCTACTGTTGCTTGTTGCCGGTATGTTGACCCTATACAGAAGAAGAAAATATGCACGTTAAAAACAGTCTTTATAGCCTATTATTGGCCCTAGTCGTGGTCAGTTGTGGTTCACCCACCCAAAGCGACGGTATGGAAGAACTTAAGGCACAGTACGACTTTGCTATTGCCGATACGGCGAGTATTACCAAGGTTGTGATTAGCGATAAGAAACCTTCACAGGTAGTTCTTGAACGCACGGAAAGTGGCTGGTTGGTAGACGGGCAGCATCCCGTTCGTAAGGATGCTATTGAGGTATTGTTAGAAACCTTAGGCAGTGTAACGCTGAAGAACTTTGTTTCTAAAAGCGCGGTTCCGGCCGTAAATCAGCGCATGGAAGTGTACGGCAAATGGGTTGAGGTATATAGCGGAGAAGAGTTAGTGAAAAGCTACATCGTGGGGACAGAGACCCCGGATATGCTAGGTACCTATTACCGCATGGTCAATTCAGAATTGCCCTTTTCCGTCTACATCCAAGGTTTTAATGGGTATTTAACCACTCGATTCTTTACAGAGCCTTCTATGTGGCGCGACAGAACCATATACGGCCTTGCTCCAGGGCAAATTGAAAGTATTGAGATGAATGTCAATGGACCTGAGGGCTTCTTTTGGATGATTACCCGCAAAGAGGGTGATGAATTGAAGGCTCCTGCAAATGAGGCAGGTAGTTGGTCTTTGGTGGGGGGTGAGTTCGAGCCATTGCCCTTCAGCAATCCACAACTGCTCTATTCAGCAGTGGCTGCTGTTCGTACATTGAAGTACGAGGGTGCTGTTGTCTCCACAGATAACATTTGGGAGAAGAAAGACAGTATTTTTAATTCGACCCCAGCTTTTTCATTCTATGTCCATACCATCGACGGAGAGATCTTGGAGACGCGCGCATTTTACAAGAAAACCGAAGGCATCTTGATGGGAGAAGACGGTACACCGCACGAGTGGGATCCCGACAGATTCTATGCGGAGTTACCGGACGGTAGAATGGCACTTATACAGCGCTACGGCTGGCGTAACCTCATGTTGACCCCTTGGGAATTTAACTAGCGGTTATTAACAAAAGCCTGTGATTAAAAAAAGAATTGGACACAGAGAAAAGATAGCTGTCCGATTATCTTTGTTTACTATCAATCGATAAGACGACCTATTATGAAATTCATCGTATCTAGTTCTAAGCTGTTAAAGCAACTCCAACTCATTGGAGGAATTATTCAGAGCAATAACACTTTGCCAATTTTGGACAATTTCCTGTTTGAGTTAAAACAAGGGGAGTTAACAGTGAGTGCTTCTGATCTTGAGACTACGATGAGTGTCAATCTAGAGGTTGAGACTGAAGATACTGGATCAGCAGCAGTACCGGCGAAAGTATTGATGGATACGTTGAAGACCTTCCCGGAGCAGCCGTTGACCTTCACGTTTGACGAGGGGTCGCACACGATTGAATTATCTTCAGATTACGGTAAATACTCGTTGGCCTTTATTGACGGTGACGAGTTTCCGAAATTTCCTGAGCTCGAGGACGCCACATCTACAACACTTCCTGCTGAGGTCTTGGTTACTGCCATTGGTAAAACGTTGTTCGCAACAGGAAACGACGAGCTTCGTCCAGTGATGAGTGGTGTTTTCTTCCAGTTCGATTCAAACGGATTGACCTTCGTAGCTACTGATGCACACAAGCTTGTGCGTTACAGAAGAACAGACCTAGGTGCAGAGAGCACTGCTGAGTTCATTATGCCGAAGAAGCCGTTGAACATGCTTCGTGGTTCATTGAGCTATGATTCTTCAGAGGTGAAGGTGGTTTACAACAACACCAATGCACAGTTCTCGTTTGATAATGTGGTTATGGTATGTCGACTAATTGACGGTAAATACCCGAATTACGAGGCAGTTATCCCGCAATCGAACCCGAATGTGATGTTGGTAGATCGCAGTGCGTTCTCTTCTTCAGTGAAGCGTGTGGCTATCTTCTCAAATAAAACGACGCACCAGATTCGTTTGCGTATCGCAGGCGCAGAAATGGGCATCAGTGCAGAAGATCCAGATTTCAGCAACAAAGCGAACGAACGCTTGGCTTGTGATTATCAGGGCGATGACATGGAGATTGGCTTTAACAGCCGTTTCCTGTTAGAAATGCTCGGCAACCTAGGTTCTGATAACGTGCGTATGGAGATGAGCGCACCGAATCGTGCAGGTATTCTTATCCCAGCGGATGGTGTAGACGAAGGTGAAGACCTATTGATGTTGGTAATGCCTGTGATGCTTAATCACTAAACACTCAGCAATTATTTTCTGGGATCCAAGGTAGTTGGCACCCTTCCATTGGTTGGCGCTACCTCTAGGTTTTGAACGAGCGGATAGGCTTCCTGAATCTGCCATTTCCCTTTTTCCCAATACACACGGTCGTAAGAAAAGTCCGGGCCGTAGGAAAACCATTTTTCTTTCAGATTCTCTTTCGAAGGTGCAAGGTGGTCACAAATGATTCCTGCGTGTTTCCCGTCCCAACGCACAGCAGCAGAAAGTGAACTGTTGTATCGAAACTGTATTCTATACGGACGTCTCGCATAACGTTCGTCACCGTTGCTTCGAATATTGAAGATGCGTGAACCAAAGTGGAGTTGCTTTCTAGAACTGCCTAATTCTACAGCGTCAATGTATTTTGTGTGGTAGGAGCGACCTGGCCTGAAAGTAAGTAGGGTATACACTTTCTTGCCCTTGCTCTTTTTGGTGATAATGTCGTAGCATATGCCACCAACCCATGATCCGCCTTTAAGCCAGCGATAAGCAGCGTCTTCTGTACCGTAGTCTTCTAAAACTATACGTTTAGGTCCTTTCCAATCGGGATTCCATAAAAAGCCGTGGTAAGTAAAACCACCATTTGGCTGGGGAACGATCCAGGTATAGAGCGCGAAACTTTGGTCTGCGGGTAGTTGAACACTCAAATTTCTGACGGAGGAAAGCGTTTTACCGTAATTCTTATCGATGCTAATGAACGACCATAGACTATCGGCGAATACTTCAGCCAATGAATCTGCAATTGAGGCATTCGAAGGTTGCAGGTATTCGTTTCCTAACCTTTGTAAAGATTGTTCTTTGGGTTGAGCGGCGGCGGTTAGACTAAAGAGAAGAAGCGCAAATAGGCTATCCTTCAACATGCATGAAGTCTTTTTTCGCCATAAGTTCTTCTTCCGTCTCTTCATTGTCTTCGTCCGGTACACAGCAGTCTACAGGGCATACTTCAGCACATTGAGGTTCTTCATGGAATCCAATACACTCCGTACACTTATCAGTTACAATGTAGTAAACGTCGTAATCAACAGGCTCTTGTGCTTCATCGGCATCATATTTATTCCCGTTAGGGGTAATAATGTTACCGCTGAGGTCGGTTCCTTCGCTGAATCGCCACTCTAGTGCACCTTCGTATATCGCGTTATTCGGACATTCCGGTTCACAAGCACCGCAATTAATGCATTCGTCAGTGATTTTAATAGCCATATAGCCCTGTTGTTTTAGCTTTGCAATTCTTAACGCAAATGTAGCGCCAATGTTTTTTACTGACCATAGGATTGAAGCAGTTTCCCAATTAGGATTGTTTATTCGAGAATTCGTCCAAGGGAAATCTATTTCTAACGGTCACGAAGATCTTGCAGAAGAATTGCGCGCTGCCATTACACGTTCCTTTCGACACAACGGTTGGTTCGTGGAAGAAAACACCATGCAGGCGCTTGAAGCGTGGGGCAATGAGCTCACCAAGGAGAACCTAGAAGCATGGCGTGAACGCGAGGGTGGAACTGCAGAAGTTAATCGCACGAGAGTGGGTATTGTAATGGCAGGAAACCTGCCGCTGGTAGGCATGCACGATTTTTTGAGTGTATTTCTCTCGGGCCACTTTGCACTCATTAAAATGAGTAGCGACGATCAATACCTCTTGCCAGTGTTGGTAAAAGTGTTGCTGCGCTTTGACGAGCTCTTTGAAGGCGATTGGATTTTTGTCGAGCAGCTCTCAGATATGGGTGCTGTTATTGCGACGGGAAGTGACAATACTTCGCGTTATTTCGAATACTACTTTGGTAAATACCCTAACATCATCCGCAAAAACAGAACCTCGGTTGCTGTTTTGACCGGAAATGAGTCCGAAGAAGAGCTTAAAGGACTCGGGGCAGATATCTTCTCCTACTTCGGTATGGGGTGCAGAAATGTAAGTCACTTGCTCGTTCCTGAAGGGTACGACATTCAAAACGTCTTTGCCAATATTGTGGACTACAGCGATGTGGTAAACAACAACAAGTACGGCAACAACTACGACTACTACCGTGCATTATTCTTGCTGAACCAAGACGATTTCTTAGAAAACGGCTTCATCATTGTTCGCGAGAACGAAGAGCTGCACACACCCGTGTCCATACTTCACTACAGCACTTATCCTGAGTCGGGGCCACAGGCACGTCTCGAGGCTTGGGGAAATAGCGTTCAATGTGTTGTGGGGCAGGGGTACCTTCCGCTTGGCACTGCGCAGAAGCCTCGTTTATGGGAGTATGCCGATGGGGTGAATACCCTAGAGTTTCTTAAAAATATTTAAGGACGTTCCAAAGCGCCAATCGTGGCAGGGGTGCTTCTACCAGTACCTCCAAGATCGAGCAGCGGACTAATGGCAGTTGCCTTCGCTTTGCTGAATAATAAGGAAGCAGAATCGGGTAAGAATCTCCACTGGTCTTCAGGTACCCAAGGGGTGGAGGAGAAGCCCCAATTCAAGTTAAATTCACAATCCTTGAACATAGCCGTATCGGTCAATGTGTAATGACCGGCCTCTGGATTTGGTTCGATTTTTAGCGCGCTGTTTTCAAATCGCACATCAAAAACCTCGTTGTTATCAATGCCCATAGCCACTTCGCTGGCTAGATTACCTCCAATGTAAGTATTGGTGAATGTAGCACTGAGGCTTCTAGTATAACGGTTGCCTGCGGCGTCTTCAAAGAAGTTGACCATGCCGATACCAGTGCCGCCTCTAGAGGAGAAGCTCCATGTGTTGTTGATGGTGCTGTGGTCAAATCGATAGTTCCCTCCTAAACCGTAAAAACCATACACCCCACTAGGACCTATGGCCAGGTTTGTTCCTAAAATGTTTCCGTATCCGCCGTACAGACCCACTCTCGAGCTGTGGGTTATGATGGTGTTGTTTACAGTAAGATTGGGAAAGCTTCCCCAAGCACTATCAACCCGCAATGCAGTTGATGAATTTTTAATAATGAGGTTGTTGAGTATTGCTTTGGATTGCGCACCACCTTGTATGAATACGCCGCCTAGCAGTCCGCCCCACTGACCGGGTACCCACTCGTAGGAGGGTTCCAAACGGTCCCCTTGAAATACTACAGCGTCGTCCATACTACCCGTCTCATTTGGATCGACATACAGCTCGCCGTCGCGGTATACCCAAAGACCACTACCGGCATGGAAATGAACTTGAGTTCCGGGCTCAATGGTTAATCGGTGTGCACTGTCGACGACTGCATAGCCATAAACAACGTGCGGTTTAGTATTGTCCCAAACTTCGTTTTCACCCAACACGGAATAGGCAAGTTTCAAAGGCGGGAGCGGTTCCGGTCGATTAATAGTCAGCACATTTGTAGGGAAATGATATACAGCGTCCCAAACGGTTGTAACTAGATCCACGTGTTGCTGTATACCGCCATTCTCAAAAAGAATACTGTCCTTATAAACTAGTTCTGTCGACCCTGCCGCATCGGGACTAATCTCAATGAAGATATAGGTGCTGTCTTTGGCCAATACCTCTACGTTTTCTACGTCTTTGCCGCTTATTCCATCCACGTTCATGCGGTAAAAACTCGTGGCACCTCGGCCCAAATACACGCGATCGATGGTGATATTCTCATCCGACGGGTTAAAGATCTTCAGGGTACGCGTCGAGCTGGCCAAACCTGTAAAGACTGTATCGAGATAAATAGTATCAGACGAAAAGCCCAATTCTACATTGGTCCCCGGGAATTCTACCGTATTCCTACAACCGACAACGGTCGTAATCAGCGCGAGCGATATAATAATTTTCAGGATTTTCATCTATTAGCGAAGCTACATCACTATTTTTGCACCACCAATTAAGCGGCGTGCGAACATTTAACTTATATTTGCCGTCCGAAATAACGGAAATGGGGTCTGGGCAAAAACTCAGGCTATTAAATACAAAACGAAATGAAAACAGGAATTCATCCAGAAAACTACCGCTTGTGTGTCTTCAAAGACATGGGTACAGGCGATCAATTCATCACTAAGTCTTGTGCTGATGCGAAAGACACTATCGAAGTAGATGGTGTTGAATACCCACTAATCAAAATGGAAATTTCTAGCTACTCTCACCCGTTCTACACTGGTAAGGTGAAGCTTGTTGATACCGCAGGTCGTGTGGATAAATTCCGCAGCCGTTACGGTAAGAGAGGATAAGATACTCACAGTATCAAATTTGAAGACCCGCTGTGTGCGGGTCTTTTTTTTGCCCTAAATTCGAACGAACCAATAAAGCACCGAATGAAGATTCAACTTGTTGACGGTAAACACCGCTCTCACCTACTTCCCTTAACCTATACAAGACCTGTTGCAGAGTTGCGTTGCGGCATTATCACCATTGCTGAGAAATACATGAAGCGTGGTCATGAAATAGGCTACGGTACTGAAGACTACCTATGTCAAAAGTATCCTTCTATTGAATCTGAGGTATTGGTAAGTGGTAGTGTGTGTCCAACAGATGCCTTTTTGAAGGCTGTTGCTGGTTTAAGTAGCGGTCAAGCCCTTATACAAGGCGATGAGTTATTGGCCTTAAAAGGCGACAAGTGGGAAGATGAACCGACTGAAATTATTCCATTTAATGGCGCTTTGAACCTCATTACCCGTCCTTGGGATATCTGGAGTAAGAATGCTTCGGAAATGAATCTAGATTTTGATCTACTTACAAAGGACCGTTTTAGTGCACCGATTGATGCTACGAACACAGTTATTGGAGATCGAGTATTCTTGGAGGAAGGAGCGAAAGCTACCGCAAGTATTCTTAATTCTACCTCGGGACCTATTTATCTGGCCAAGAATGCTGAAATCATGGAAGGTTGTATCGTCCGTGGTGGTTTGGCATTAGGTGAGAGTAGTGCTTTAAAGATGGGGGCTAAAATTTACGGAGCAACCACTTTAGGTCCACATTGTAAAGTGGGTGGTGAAGTCAATAACAGCGTAATTATCGGCTATTCGAATAAAGGCCATGACGGTTTCTTGGGCAATAGTGCCCTGGGTGAATGGTGTAATCTGGGTGCAGATACCAACAATTCAAACCTTAAAAACAACTACGACGAAGTAAAGGCATGGTCATACGTTGACGGTCGATTCGCCAAGACGGGACAGCAGTTTTGTGGCCTCATTATGGGCGACCACAGTAAATCAGGCATTAACACGATGTTCAATACAGGTACGGTCGTAGGTGTAAGTGCAAACGTTTATGGTGCAGGTTTTCCACGCAACTTCATTGCCTCGTTCACTTGGGGCGGACCACAAGGTACTATGGAGTATCGTATCGATAAGGCTTTAGATACAGCGGACAGAATGATGAAACGCCGCGGTCTAGAGGTAGACGAAGTAGAAAAGGCAATTCTCGAACAGGTGTACGCGCTTAGCGCAGAATACCGTCGTTAATTAGAGTTGCTTAAGCGCTGCAATAGTCGCTTTCGGATCTTCGCTCTTGAAGACAAAGGAACCGGCAACCAAGGCATCCGCGCCAGCAGCTACTAATCGAGCGCCCGTTTCAAGATTCACACCTCCGTCAATCTCGATAATCGCTTTCGAGCCACTTTTATCCACTAATTCACGTGCTTGAGCCGTCTTTTTGATGGTGTTCTCGATGAACTTTTGACCGCCAAATCCAGGATTCACACTCATCAGCAACACCTCGTCCAAATCTTGAACGATATCTTCCAATACGCTCACCGGAGTATGTGGATTCAACGCCACACCTGCCTTCATTCCTGCATTATGAATCTCCTGAATGGTACGGTGCAAGTGTGTACATGCTTCGTAGTGTACAGTGAGAATATCTGCGCCACAGTCTTTGAACGTTTGAATGTAACGCTCGGGCTGAACGATCATCAAATGCACATCCATGACCTTATCACAATTATCCGCCATGGTTTTAACCACTGGCATTCCGTAGCTGATGTTAGGAACAAATACGCCGTCCATGACATCGATGTGGAACCAATCAGCCTCGCTTTCATTGACCATTTGACAATCGCGTTGCAGATTGCCGAAATCCGCGGCTAGAAGAGAAGGAGAAATGATAGGTGATGCCATGACGATGCTCTTATTGTTTGTACAAAAATAAAGCACCCCATCCGGCTGGATGGGGTGCTTGGGAAAAAAGTTCTTACCTAGTTTATTAACCGAGGTAGGTCTTTAAGATTTTACTTCTAGAAGTGTGCTTCATGCGGCGAATTGCCTTCTCTTTGATCTGGCGAACACGCTCACGAGTCAAATCAAACTTCTCACCAATCTCTTCAAGAGTCATTGGGTGTTGACCGCCTAGACCGAAGTACAAACGGATTACATCACCTTCTCTAGGAGTTAAGGTAGCTAAAGAACGCTCTATTTCCGTGCGCAAAGAATCCATCATCAAATCCTCATCAGGATGCGGAGAGTCTGAAGAGTTCAGTACGTCGTACAAGTTGCTGTCTTCACCTTCAACTAAAGGAGCATCCATACTTACGTGACGACCGCTGTTACGCATGCTTTCCTTCACATCAGATTCGCTCATCTCAAGGTGCTTAGAAATTTCTGCAGCACTAGGTGGACGTTCATGCTCCTGTTCTAGATAAGCATATGCTTTATTGATCTTATTGATCGAACCAATCTTGTTCAATGGAAGACGAACAATACGGCTCTGCTCTGCCAATGCCTGTAGAATACTCTGACGAATCCACCATACAGCGTATGAAATGAATTTGAAACCACGAGTCTCATCGAAACGTTGTGCAGCCTTAATCAATCCCAAGTTTCCTTCGTTGATCAAATCCGGAAGCGTCAAGCCTTGGTTTTGGTATTGCTTAGCCACAGAAACGACGAAGCGGAGGTTTGCCTTGGTTAATTTTTCCAATGCGATTTGGTCACCAGCCTTAATGCGCTGCGCCAACTCCACTTCTTCTTCCGCAGTAATCAATTCAACCTTACCAATCTCCTGTAGATATTTATCTAAGGATGCCGTTTCACGGTTGGTAACCTGTTTTGTGATTTTTAACTGTCTCATGGTAGAGAAATGTTTTAATGAGCGAACCAATTACGAGCGCAATTGGTTCGCATAACTTATTCTAAAATTAGCCTTCTTGCTTATCGCCGTCCTTTTCAGGCTTTGGCAACAATACCTTACGAGAAAGCTTCATCTTACCTGCTTTGTCAACATCTAAAAGTTTAACGCGCACTTTGTCGCCTTCTTTTAGTACGTCTTCAACATTTTTGATACGCGTCCAATCGATCTCAGAGATGTGTAGCAACCCTTGAACCTTTGGAGCAATCTCGATGAATGCGCCGTAAGTCTGAACTCCGCGAACGATACCTTCGTAAGTTTCACCTACTTCTGGCTCGAATGCAATAGCACGGATCATTTCCAATGCTTGGTTCATCTTGTCGTAATCCTTACCAGAGATTTCGATATGACCGCGCTCGTCGATTTCCTCGATAGTTACAGTCGTACCGGTATCTGCTTGGATGCCTTGGATGTTCTTACCACCAGGACCAATGATAGGACCAATGAATTCTTTCTTCACGGTCAAAGTCATGATCTTAGGAGCATTTGGTTTCAATTGCTCGCGTGATGCTGGCATCGTCTTTAACATCTCACCTAGGATGTGCATACGTCCTTCACGGCTCTGCTTCAATGCGTTTACCAAAATTTCGTAGCTCAAACCTTTGATCTTGATATCCATCTGACAAGCAGTAATACCCTTCTCAGTACCGGTTACTTTAAAGTCCATATCACCTAAGTGATCTTCATCACCCAAGATATCTGAAAGTACAGCATAGTTCTCGCCGTCAGAAATAAGACCCATAGCGATACCACTTACCGGACGCACCATTTGAATACCTGCATCCATCATTGCTAGTGTACCCGCACAAACGGTTGCCATCGAAGATGAGCCGTTTGATTCTAAGATATCACTTACTACACGGATAGTATATGGGTTGTCTGGGTGTACCATTTGGTACAACGCGCGCTGTGCAAGGTTACCGTGACCAACTTCGCGACGGCTTACACCACGAATAGGGCGAGCCTCACCTGTAGAGAACGGTGGGAAGTTGTAGTGCAAGTAGAATTTCTCTTCGCCAGTAAATGTAGCATCGTCAATTCTATTCGCATCCAAAGAAGTACCCAAGGTAACTGTAGTCAACGATTGAGTTTCCCCACGCGTAAATACTGCAGACCCGTGTGCACCTGGAAGGTAATCTACTTCTGACCAGATAGGACGAACCTCTGTGGTATCACGACCGTCCAAACGTTGGCCGTCGTTCAATACCATGCTACGCATAGCTTTGTACTCCACATCGTGGAAGTAACGCTTAGCGAAGCCAGTGTTCTCTTCTAACCAAGCTTCATCTTTGCCCTCGAGGTACTCGTTCAACACGGCTTTGAAACCTGCTGAACGCTCGTGCTTAGGCAAACCGCTCTTGGCAACTTCGTATACTTTATCGTAAGTAGCAGCCATAACATCTTCACGAACTTCTTCGTTGTGAACCTCGTGACTGTACTCGCGCTTATTCGCAGAAGCAGGTACTTGTGCAGCGAGACGTTGTTGCGCTTCGATCTGTACTTTGATGGCGTCGTGAGCGTATTTAATCGCTTCTACCATTTCTTCTTCTGAAATTTCTTTCATTTCACCTTCAACCATCACGACGCTATCCATCGAAGCACCGATCACCATATCAACTTCTAGATCTTCGATCTGAGCAGGGGTTGGGTTGATGATAAGTTCACCGTTAATGCGACCTACGCGAACCTCTGAAATAGGGCCGTCGAATGGGAGGTCACTAACAGCGATTGCTGCAGAAGCAGCGAGACCTGTAAGTGAAGTAGCTTCAACTTCAGGATCGTAAGAAATCATTTGGATCATCAATTGGATCTCAGCGTGGTAATCCTTTGGGAACAAAGGACGCAATACGCGGTCGATCAATCTCATCGTTAAGATTTCGTTGTCTGATGGACGACCTTCTCTTTTGAGGAAGCCTCCTGGTACGCGACCATTAGCCGCGAATTTTTCACGGTAATCTACCGTAAGCGGAAGAAAGTCTACGCCGTCTTTCGCTTCTTTGCTAGACACAACAGTGGCTAACAGCATTGTACCACCACACTTTACAACAACAGATCCATCTGCTTGCTTGGCTAGTTTGCCAGTCTCAAGAGTGATCTCTCTGCCGTCTGGAAGAGTAATGGTTTCGATAATTGCTTTAGGAATCATATATAGTGTAAATAGATACTTTTTTATACGCAAAAAGGCAATTGTAAAAATTGCCTTTTTGTGTATCCGCTAGTTTGAAATTATTTTCTCAAACCTAGTTTCTCAACAATCGCACGGTAACGTGTGATGTCTGTTTTCTTCAAGTAGTTCAGAAGTTTTCTTCTTTTACCTACTAGAGCGATTAGAGAACGCTCCGTGTTGTGGTCTTTTCTGTTTTGCTTCAAATGCTCTGTCAAGTGAGAGATGCGGAAGCTGAACAATGCGATCTGCCCTTCTGCAGATCCTGTGTCTGTTGCAGATGCTCCGAATTCAGCGAAGATTTCTGCTTTTTTTTCTTTTGTTAGGTACATACCAAAATCACATTTAGATGTTTGTAATGCTTTAAGCGGCAAAGATACATAAATAAAATTGGCCGCCGAAGTGAACTATTAATTATCTGACCAAGTGATTTTAGTTCCTTTCTCTATGCCCCAGGTCGCTGCAGTACCTCCTAGTACTTCGAGCACATAAGAGGCCGGAGCTTCACTCGGAAGGCTAGTTGTATTTAATGGTTGTGCATTCGCTTGGATGCTCACCACCTCGTTATTGGCGTTGATGTAGATGATATCCAAGCTTACTAAGGTGTTTTTCATCCAGAAACTGCGAGGGCGATCCCCTCCGTCCATAAAGAAAAGCATGGCCATATCAGGACTTACTGAGCGGCGGTACATCATTCCAATCTCAATACTCTCTGGAGTTTGAGCATATTCAGTTCTAAACGTCGTTACAGTATCAATGCCATTTACAGCATATACAGTTCCGTCTTGACGGAAGGGTGGTTCGTAAGGCTCGCTAGCTTGTGGCTTTACTGTTGGTTGAGAGGAAGAACCAATTTTGCCTATTCCACTAATCACTGAAGGGATAATAAATGCAGCAAGACCGAACGCTACGATCCAGACTGCATACTTGCGCATTGCATTCATGAGTTATGTTCTTTAGATGTAAGCATCAAATAAAGTCCTGAAAGTACCAACGGGATGCTTAACCATTGGCCCATGTTTAACGACATAGAGTTTTCAAATCCAACTTGGATCTCTTTGTAGAATTCAATGAAGAATCGGAAACCAAAAACACATACTAAAAAGGTGCCGAACAAGAAACCTCTGCGTGCGCCGACGTTCGTTTTTAGATACAGGAAGGCTAATAGTACAAAGATGAGCCAATATGCCCCCGCCTCAAACAGCTGCGTGGGGTAACGAGGAACGCCCAAAACTTTTATTTCTGCGTATCCGCCATTGGCATCGGAAAAACCTTCGGCCTTTGCACCAGGATAAGGAAGCAAATTGCTATTGTCTTTCGAAGAAGCGGTTAGAATTCTGCTCAAGTAGGTGTTGGTATATTCTTCAGATTGAACATCGCTAAGATTAAAAAAGCGCAGTTGAGCTGTGAGCACAGGATAGTTTAGTGAATCGGTTTCGAATACCTCTTCTGTACTTTCAAAATTCACCTCTTCCAAGTTAAGCCCGTAGCCTCTGCCAATAGATGTTCTTCCTGCTTCTAAGAATACTGTTTGGACTACACTGTTTGCAGGTGCCCCGTAAATCTCACTGTTGAACCAGTTCCCCATACGGATAAAACCGCCAGCCAGCGCCACTACGATCACAATGCGATCCATAGTCCAAAGCGTATGCTTCTTTGCTATGCGCGTTGACCACCAATACATGGCCAGAACTATAGAAATTGCCGCTCCGTGAGAAGCGAGACCTCCTTTCCATACCATTAGAATTTCTCCAATGTGGTTCTTATAGTATCCCCAGTCGTAAAAGAAGACATGGCCTAATCGAGCACCAACAATGGTAGCTCCCACCATCCAATAAACGAGGCTGTCCATCAACTTCGGATTGACATTTTCCTTCTTGAAAATGTATTGCATCCCGTATTGTCCTAGGACAAAAGAAATGATAAACATCAAGGAGTAGAACCTCAGTTGAAATCCAGCGATAGGGA
The DNA here is from genome assembly GCA_012269745.1 of Flavobacteriales bacterium. Taxonomy (GTDB): domain Bacteria; phylum Bacteroidota; class Bacteroidia; order Flavobacteriales; family Schleiferiaceae; genus UBA10364. The sequence goes on from JAAXJR010000021.1 coordinate 38,445, forward strand.
TGTGGTTAGGAAAGTCCCAAAGAATGGTGGCGATCATAGTATTCATTTATTCTTTCCAATCTACAATAAACAGATTGGTTGCTCTTCCTCCACCGTTGTTTCTGTTCGAAGCAAAAACTAATTTTTTACCGTCCGGCGAGAACATAGGGAAGGAGTCGAATGCTTTATCAAATGAAATTTGCTGTAAATTCTTTCCATCAGCATCAATCATAAATAGGTTAAAAGGAAAGCCGCGTTCACTATGATGGTTTGACGAGAACACAATTTTCTCTCCACTCGGGTGATAAAACGGCGCCCAATTCGCTTGTCCTAACGAAGTGATTTGCTTCAGGTCTGAACCGTCTATGTTACATGTGTAGATTTCCATATTTGTTGGCTCTACTAATCCTTGTTCAAGAAGGCCTTTGTATTTAGAAATCTCTTCTTCCGTCTGAGGACGTGAGCTTCTGAACACCAATTTCTTTGAATCTGGGCTAAAGAATGCTCCGCCGTCATACCCCAATCCAGTGGTTACTTGCTTGATGTTGGATCCATCGATGTCACAAACGTATAATTCCAAATCGCCTGAACGTGTCGAAGTGAATACGATGTGCTTACCATCCGGACTTACCGTAGCCTCAGCATCATAACCAGGACCACTAATCAAAGTATCGATGAGGTTTCCTTCTAAATCGCTTACATAAATGTCGAAGTCTTCGTAGATCGGCCAAACATAAGCGCCCCCTTCACCACGCTCCGGCACAGCAGGACAGGCACTATCGCCAGTGAAGGTAGAAGCGTAGAGGATGGTTGTATCACCTGGTAGGAAGTACGCACAAGTTGTTCGTCCTAATCCGTTTGAGATCATTTGAGGTTCGTTCTCTAAAATGGTGTCTGTATCCCAGTTAAAGGCATAGATCTGATCACACTCATTGCCCCATTTCTCTGCATTGCTTTGGAAGGTGAGCATGGTCCCATCAAAACTAAAGTAGGCTTCCGCATTATCTCCACCATCAGTGAGCTGACGCATCCCATAAAAGTGGTCTTCGCCTTCATAATTGAGTTCACTGACCCAAGTTGCACCGCTTGAAGCATCTGCTTCTTCCGCTTGGTTACATGCTAACACTAGCAAGCTAATGGCAGAGAAGAGAATTAATTTTTTCATTGTTCAGAGGTTTTTGTTTTTAAGTTCTTTTTCTAAATCGCTTCCTGGAACAGGATCCCATCCATGTCCGCCCCAAGGATGGCACGAAGCAACGCGCTTTGCCGTTAAAGCGAATCCTTTAAATGGACCGTGAAGTTGCACGGCTTCTTTAGCATAGGCACTGCAAGTAGGATTGTAGCGGCAAGCGGGTGCGGTTAATGGTGATATGAGATTTCTGTATACCCAAAGAATAAGTAGAAGGGGAGCACCCAATATGTATTGGAGTACCTTCAATTCTAAATTTCGTACGAAGTACCCTCCGCACCGTCTTTAAGTTTGATTCCAGCAGCGGACAATTGATCGCGGATGAGATCTGCGGTTCCCCAGTCTTTGTTTTCACGGGCTTTTGCTCTCAACTCAATGACGAGATCCATAGCCTTATCTAGGGCCTCACTGTGTGCAGAACCTCCCTCTTCAATTTGAAGACCGAGAATATCGAACACAAATGCATTCATCTTCTCTTTGAATATCTCTAAATCAGCGTCGTTCAGCGCGATGCTTCCCTCGTTTTGATTAATCAATTTGATAGCTTCAAAAAGGTGGGCAATGAGAATAGGGCTATTGAAGTTGTCACTTAGACTTTGGTAACATTTGTCAATCCATGCTTGAAGGTCGAAATCGCCATTACCTGAGGCTTTTAATCCTTGCAATTTGCTCCAAGCAGCCAGTAGTTTGTCGTGTCCCTTTTCGGCAGCTAAAAGTGCTTCGTTAGAGAAATCAAGTACGCTGCTGTAATGTGCTTGCATCATAAAGAAGCGGACCACAGAAGGACGGAATCCTTTGGCTAGCAATGGGTTGTTTCCGCTGAATAATTCACCCGGTAATATGGTGTTCCCAGTGCTCTTGCTCATGCGTTTACCGTTCAGGGTAAGCATGTTGGCGTGAAGCCAATACTTCGCACCTTTGTTTCCGCTAGTGGCAGTGTTTTGTGCGATCTCACATTCGTGGTGCGGGAATTTTAAATCCATACCGCCGCCGTGAATATCAAACTCCTCACCGAGGTATTTGGTGCTCATTGCAGAACATTCGAGATGCCATCCAGGAAAACCGACGCTCCACGGCGAAGGCCAACGCATGATGTGTGCAGGAGATGCCTTTTTCCAAAGTGCGAAATCGGCTGGATTTCGTTTTTCCTCTTGACCGTCCAAAGCACGAGAACCACTTTGCAGCTCGTCCATTTTACGGCCTGATAAAACACCATAATCTCCACCATCACGGTTGTAAGCGTCTACATCGAAATATACAGACCCATTACTCTCGTAGGCCCATCCTTTGTCGATAATGGCCTGCGTCATTTCAATCTGCTCAACAATATGACCGGTAGCTGTTGGTTCAATGGAGGGAGGGAGGGCATTTAGACGCTCCATCACCTTGTGGAAATCAACAGTGTAGCGCTGAACAATCTCCATAGGCTCTAATTGCTCCAAACGTGCCTTCTTGGCAATCTTATCCTCACCTTCATCTGCATCATTCTCTAAATGTCCTGCATCCGTTATGTTGCGGACGTAGCGAACTTTGTAGCCCAAATGGCTTAGATAGCGAAAGATGAAATCGAAAGAAGTGAATGTTCGAGCATTGCCGAGGTGCACATCGGAGTATACAGTAGGGCCACAGACATACATACCTATACGACCTTCACTAACAGGGACGAGTTGCTCCTTATCGCCAGTGAGGCTGTTTTCAATGTGAACGGGATACCTGCTGTACAATGTGTCCATTATGCGCCGAAATCGGTCTTTAAGTTAATGTAGTCAAGGAATTCTTTCTTCTTGGCATCTTCTTGGAATACGCCACCAAACTCTGCAGTAACAGTCGAGCTTTCTATATCTCTAATACCTCTCGAGTTTACGCACAAGTGTTTAGCATCGATCACACAAGCGACATCTTTGGTGCCGAGCACCTCTTGAAGTGCTTGTACTACCTGACGTGTGAGTCGCTCTTGAACCTGAGGGCGCTTTGCGTAATAATCTACAATGCGATTCATCTTACTCAGTCCCACGACTTTGCCTTTAGAGATGTAGGCAACGTGAGCGCGACCAACGATGGGCAACAAATGATGCTCACATGTTGAATACAAAACAATGTTCTTTTCAACGAGCATTTCGTCATAGCGGTACGAATTTTCAAACGTACTCATGCTTGGCTTACGATCAGGATGAAGACCGCCAAAAGCCTCATTAACATAAAGCTTTGCTACTCGTTTTGGAGTGCCTTTTAAGCTATCATCTTCCAAGTTCATGCCCAAGGTCTCAAGGATTCCCTTGACATGCTCGGTGATGATGGCGATTTTCTCTTCGTCACTTTTCTCGAAAGCATCCGCTCTCAGTGGAGTGGTCGCCGAGAAACTCTCGTGTGCGTCGCCGATGGCTTCAATCAATGCTTCGTCTATGTTATCAGGCATAAGTACTGCTCAATTTTAGGGGCGCAAAGTTACATCAATTAGTCCCAAAAAGGAACGCCTTGTGCAGCTGCTTTTTCTTCGAGTTGATCGATAGCTTCTCCGATTGTATCCAATGCTTCCTGCGCGTCTTTCATCATCGCTTTAGCATCTTCCATCATGTTGCGCATTGAACCCGTAGGTGCTCCGCGGTGGTTCCA
>JAAXJR010000021.1:42325-70038 GCA_012269745.1 Flavobacteriales bacterium
CATCAACTTCAGCATTGAATTCGTAATCGATCTCCTCGTAGTTGTAAAGGTGATTCACTTCGAAAGTGTGATTTGCCACCAATTCTTCGAGCGCTCCATTCGTGGAACGCATAACTGAGATGCTGTAAGTACCCGGCTTCACAAAAGTGGTCGTGCCTGGGTTTGTCTTTGGCTCACCATTGGTACTGATACCAGCAGTGCTGCTGTACTTTGCATTCCAGGTAAATCGCTGAATGCCTTTGAAGTCTCCACGAGTAAAGCGTGCAACCTCAGCACCGGTTTCATCCTTTACAACGAACAATAAATATGGAGCTTCTTCCCAATCTTCAGCACGCAGCTGATCCATCGTAGGGTAGTGCGGCAGCTCCTTGTTTGCTTCAGGACGTGCATCTTTGACGCGTGCAGCACCTTCAGCAATGTGCAACTGGAAGGTAACTCCCATTGGTGGATTTTTCGAGCGATAGTGTTGGCTTCCCTTGTAATCTATACCGCCCACATTTGCTCTTTGGAAAAGCAATCCTGGTTTGGTAGAGAAGAAGGCTGCGTCTTGCTCCAATACATATTCGAGCTCGCGCAGAGGCGAGTAGTTGTCTAGAACATAGAAGCCGCGACCGAAAGTCGCAATAACTAAATCGTTTTCGCGCTCTTGGATGGCGATGTCTTTAACAGCGATGGTTGGAAGACCGCCTTTAAGCTGTGCCCAATGTGCACCTCCGTCTAGTGTGAAGAACATACCGAATTCCGTTCCTGCAAATAGTAAATCTGGGTTAATTGGGTCTTCTACTAAAGAATACACTGTTCCGCGCTCTGGCAAATCGCTTGCAATGCTCTCCCAAGTCTTACCGCCATTACTACTCTTGTAGATGTAAGGCTTAAAGTCTCCGTTTTTGTGGTTGTTGAATACTGCGTAAACTAAGTCTTTCTCGTGGGCAGATAGTACGAGATCTTGAACATAAACTAGAGGTAAGCTCAACGAACCTACTTTGGTTTTTGGGAGTTCGGTGAAATTTTTAATACTCGACCAGGTTTTACCGTCGTCTGTTGTTTTCCAAACTAGACCATCATCGGTACCTGCCCATAGCTCACCTGAGTTGTTTGGGTGCTCACGTAGCGTTACAATGTTCCCGTAGATAGAAGTGCTCTTATGCAAAGCGATGGCTTCAGGACCCCAGTAACGATCCATGATAGGAAGGGTATTACGGTCCAATTGACGCGATAAATCTTCAGAGATTACTTCCCAGCTTCCGCCACGATCGTTTGATTTGAATACTTTATTCGCCGCAAAGTAGAGCGTCTTTTTCTGGTGCTTACTTGCGATCAGAGGTGCATCCCAGTTCCAGCGATAGGCGGCCTCTTTGTAGCGAGGCTGCGGCTGGATAGGAGTCTTCTCACCAGTTTGTTTGTTGAATCGAACCAACCAACCGTATTGTGCTTGCGCATAGACGATGTTTGGATCTTCAGGATCAGTAGCGCTTTCAAAACCGTCACCACCATTGGTCACAATCCAGTCGCTGTTGATGATCCCTCTGCGGTTGATGGTTTGAGAAGGACCGCCTAAAGAGTTGTTGTCCTGTGTACCACCATATACATTGTAGAAAGGCCAATCGTTGTCTACAGCGACGCGGTAGAATTGGATCGTAGGAAGATTTGCACGCCAATTCCAGCTCGCCATTTCATCCCAAGTCTCGTACAATCCACCATCCGTACCAATGATCATATGCTTAGTGTTCGCAGGATCAATCCACAAGCAGTGGTTATCTACGTGCTTATCCTTTTTAGGAATGCGGTTAAAGTTCTTTCCACCATCAATACTAACGTGCGCATAGGTGTCCATGCTATAAACAGTGTTCACTCGAGTAGGATGGGCGATCAATTCTACATAGTAATTTCCGCTCGTCTCATGGCTGCTTTGCTTGCTCCAGCTTTCGCCACGATCCGTACTCTTGTACATACCATGACCCTCTACGGTTGCGTAAAGTACATCTGGGTTTGCTGGGCTGATATCCATACCTATACGACCGACATCACCTGAAGGGAAGCCACCGCCAACTTTATCCCAATGCTTACCGCCGTCGGTGCTTTTGTACATAGCGCTTTCAGGGCCACCACTTAGATGCGTGTATACGTGGCGTCTTCTTTGGTGCGCTGTAGCATACATCACATCAGGATTGCGTGGATCCATATGGATTTCATTAAATCCCGTATGCTCACTTACCTCTAGAATGCGTGTCCAATTTTTTCCGCCATCAGTGGTCTCGTAGATTCCACGTTCACCGCCCTTGTTCCAAAGTGGGCCATAAGCTGCTACATATACATGGTCAGAATTTCTTGGGTCAATGGCAATCATGCCAATGTGCTCGCTGGTCTCAAGGCCGGTATTCGTCCAAGACTTTCCACCATCGCGACTCACATATACTCCGTCACCATAGGCAACAGAGCGTTGGTTGTTGTTTTCCCCAGTTCCTACCCAAATGGTATTTGTATTGTTCGGATCGATTTCGATACAACCTGTGCTGTAGGAAGTTTCGTGATCAAAAATTGGTTGCCAAGTGGTTCCATTATTCGAAGTCTTCCATACCCCGCCTGAGGCAAGGGCCAAGTACATCTCGGCTTTGTTATCTGGATTTACAGCAAGATCTGCGATACGACCCGAGGTTGTCGCTGGGCCAATGTCTCTAAACTTAAAGGCACTGGTATTAGCAGTGGTCCACGCAGGTGCGTCATCTTTTGATTTACGTTGACTAAAGCCAGTCACAGCGAAGGTGAGGGCCAATAGAAGCGTCCAAAACTTTTGCATAATTCTGTTCTAAGAAGGTTAAATGGTTGTACCGCAATACTAACGGCAAACTGGGTTTGGTGTTTAGGCTCCTGCAAATTAAGCCAAAACGAACAAATAACCTTAGAATTTGAAGGTAACCCCCGTACTTAGAACGGAAAGCGAATTTGAGTACTCGACTGCATTGGTATAATCCGCACTGTACATGTAATACTGCTTGTTTGTCACAATGCGTCCAAAGCTCACGTAGTACGTAGTTTGGTCCGATTTAATGCTCAATCCACCACCCATTTGCACATGATTGCCCAGCTGCTGTTGAGCGCTGCTGATGAACGTCGCTCCACCTCGTAATGTCACTACTCCGAAGCGTACCTCACCCGCAACACCGAGCTGATGCACGGGCGCAAGTAAAGAGTCTATAGTTTCATTTAAGTAGCGCTCGTTTCTAGAGAACATTCGCCCAGCGGCTGTAGGCGCATAGGTATAATTTGCGGTAATGAGACCGGCTCTTCCTGCCAACAGCGTCACTCCACTGCGTAATTTCGGTGCAGTCATCATGGACCATTGGTACATTTCTCCAAATCCCTCTGCAGTAATTCCACTAGCAGATATAGATGGTCGGTCTGCTATAAATGAAGTTTCCCAATCTTGGTTGAAGCCATAAATACTCGGGAGTTCAAAGGCCCCAGCAATGCGAAGGAATTGGACCGGGCGGTAATAGAACCCAATATTTCCGGTTATTCCGATGGCACTATTATTCCACCATTCTTCCATAGTGAAGTCTGTCATGTCGGTAGTTTCATTGAACGATTCTTCATGGGTGACCTCCACGGTTTCATTGGTATGAACGATACTCACTGATCCACCGACATAAAAGCGCTGCGTCAACCCTTTACCACTTCCCAAGGTCCATCTATTGCGAAGCCCTTTTCGGAAATAGAGGTGTCGAGTATTGACATCGAACAGATCTGCGGGAGCGAAGTAATTGCCTGTGTTAGAATTATAATCCACCGCGTAGCTCTGATACATCATATCCTCATACGGCCCCAGTTCTGGTAGGTATTCAGGTGGAGTCCCCGCAGCGTTATTAATGAATTGAGACAGAATAGAACCTCCGTTTGCTTGGTTGTTCCGAAGCCTGCCTCGGTACAATTGGTCGGTGTTATATGCGAAAAACACGTGCCAGCCGGTATTTTCGTTACGCGCCACAAAACCTGCACTGCCCACATTGAGGTTATTAGAGTTCCCTAAAGTTCCTCCACTATTACTACTACTGTTTCGCGAATTGAAAATGGAACCGTCTATCGAAAGTACATCTTGACGGTATAGACCAACAGTAGCCGGATTAATAGCGAGAGCAGTCATAGATCCACTCATGCCTACCATGTTTCCAGCCATGGCGTTGAATCTGCTGTCCCCGAAGCTCAATGGAGCACTTAACTCTGAGAAGTAATCCAAATCCTGTGCAATCCCAGGTAGTGTTATACCAAGACAGAAAAGGGCTGTAAAAATACGTTTGATCATCTTCTTCTGCCGCTGCTACTATTCGAACTTTGTGAACGTGTACTGCGTGTTGAGGTAGAAGGTCTTGTGCTACGACTGCTGTCGTAGGTTCTTCCCGGGGATGAGTTGTATGATCTTGTGTTGTTATTGTTGTAGCTTCTGCTAGAGTTTTCTGTAGGTCGTGTATAGGTTCTAGATCTTGTGGTTGTTGTATTCGACGGTGTTGTGCTCGATGAACGCACATTCTGCTTTGCAGCTGCTTCTTGCTGAATAGTGTTTGCTGCTTGAATAATACCGCGCCATCCTGTACTTGCAGTGGTGCCGCTAGTAGTGCCAGAGCCTGAAGTTCTTCCACTACTTACGCCAGCACCTCTAGTCGAAGAATATTTAGATGGTCGACGATTTCCGTAATTCGTTCTTGTCGTTGCTCCTGAAGAGGTTGTTCCAGATCCTGAGCCACCATTGCCAGTTGTAGTCCAAGTGTTGTTGTTGTTCCAACCCCATCCGTTATTCCAACCATTGTTCCATCCATAAGGGTTGTAGCCGTAGGGGTTATACCCATATCCCCAGCTGTTATTCCAACCGTATGGATCGTGCCAGCCCCAGCCATTATTCCAGCCGTTATTCCATCCGTAACCTGGTCCAAAATTGTTGCCCATGCCCCAGCCATTGTTCCAAACCCAAGCTGGGTTGTTCCAAGGTGACCATGGGTTAAACATAGGGCCCATGCCTCCAAAGAAGGAGAATGAACTACCCGGACGATTAAAAGAATTAAAACCAGTGTTTGACCAGCCTGAAGAAGGTGTGTTGTTCCACCAAATGTTTCCAGATGTACTATTTTCTGGGGCAACGACTTCAGGAGAATTGGTCCAAATATCATCCAATTGTTCTTCGGTATATCCCTGAGGCAGGGTTAGAGCCGTCCGCGCAAACTGTGGAGATGGCAGGGTAGGGTCGTAGTAATTTTCATCCTCGGCATAGTTATCCGCTAGAGAAACGGCACTGCTGCAGCTCACTAATAGTGCATAACTAATCGCCAATAAAAACACGCCTTTCCTCATAACTTCAGTAAGTTTGCCATTCAGATTACAAATTACAAAAGTTATACCAACTCTATTACAATGGGAAAGCATTTGACCTCACGCGAGCAGGATTACTCTAAATGGTACAATGAATTGGTTGTGAAAGCCGATTTAGCACAGAATTCAGGAGTACGTGGCTCAATGGTTATTAAGCCTTACGGTTTCGCAATTTGGGAAAGCATCCAAGCTGACCTCGACCGTCGTTTCAAAGAAACAGGCCACATGAATGCCTATTTCCCCTTGTTCATTCCTAAATCATATTTCTCGAAAGAGGCCTCTCATGTTGATGGTTTCGCGAAAGAGTGTGCGGTGGTGACTCACTACAGATTAAAAGACGACCCGAACGGTGGAGGAGTAGTGGTTGATCCTGCGGCGAAATTGGAGGAAGAATTAATTGTACGTCCAACTTCGGAAACGATTATTTGGGATACTTATAAAGATTGGATCCAGAGTTACCGCGATTTGCCAATCCTCGTTAACCAGTGGGCTAATGTAGTTCGTTGGGAGATGAGAACGCGCTTGTTCTTACGTACTGCAGAGTTTTTATGGCAAGAGGGACACACCGCCCATGCGACAAAGGAAGAAGCTATTCAGGAGGCTGAGACTATGCTCGATGTATATGCAACCTTCGTTGAAGAGGTTATGGCTATTCCCGTTTTACGCGGTCTAAAGACTGAGGGTGAACGCTTTGCTGGTGCTTTAGAAACGTATTGTATTGAGGCACTCATGCAGGATGGTAAAGCCTTACAAGCAGGTACGTCACACTTCTTGGGACAAAACTTTGCTAAGGCATTTGATGTGAAGTTCCAGACGAAAGAAGGTACTCAGGAGTACGTATGGGCAACTTCGTGGGGTGTAAGTACTCGCTTGATGGGTGCATTGATCATGACACATAGTGATGATAATGGATTGGTATTGCCTCCAAAATTAGCTCCATACCAAGTAGTGATTGTTCCGATTTATAAAGGACAAGAACAATTAGATGCTATTTCAGAGGTTGCACAAGGTCTAATGAAGGAGCTTCGTGCTGCAGGAGTGACCGTAAAGTTTGATAATAGAGATACTCATAAACCTGGATGGAAATTCAATCAATATGAGCTTCAGGGCGTGCCAGTACGTATAGCTATTGGCCCAAAGGATCTCGAGAAGGGCTCTGTTGAGGTCGCACGCCGTGACACACTTACGAAACAGTTTATGCAGCAAGAAGAGGTGGCAACAGCTATTCCAGCGCTACTTGAAGAAATTCAATCTTCGTTATTTGAAAAGGCGCTCAACTTTAGAGAAGAGAACAGTCAAACGGCAGATACTTGGGAAGAATTTAAAACCTTGATGAAAGGAAATCCAGGATTTGTGTACGCACACTGGGACGGAACAACAGAGACTGAAGACAAGATTAAGGAGCTTACTAAAGCTACTATTCGTTGTATTCCTCTGAATAACAAGCAGGAAGAAGGAAAGTGTATATTAACTGGCAATCCAAGCGCTCAGAGAGTTGTGTTTGCCAAAGCATATTAATCGAAAAAAAAGTCTGATTTTTTCAGTCAAGATGTTGCAGAACTAAAAAACGTTGTTACATTTGCACTCCCCAAACGAAAAAGGGGAATGTTCTGGAACATTTTGGCCCGTTCGTCTAGCGGTCCAGGACGCCGCCCTTTCACGGCGGAAACACGGGTTCGATTCCCGTACGGGTCACAACTAAAAACTAAATTAAAGACATGGCAAATCATAAGTCTGCTTTAAAGAGAATTCGTCAAACAGCCAAGAAGGCTGCTCACAATCGTTACTACCACAAGACGACACGTAACGCTGTGAGAAAACTCCGCGGCACCACAGATGCAGGTGAGGCAGCAGAAATGCTTCCACGCGTTGCTTCGATGTTGGATAAGTTGGCAAAGCGCAACATCATCCACAAGAAGAAAGCTTCTAACTTGAAGTCTAGCTTAGCAAAGCACGTAGCTGCATTATAAGCTTAACTTAAGCGGTGTAAAGATTTTTTAACCCACTCCTCACGGAGTGGGTTTTTTGTTGCTCAAAAGTGAAATGAATTAAGCTTCCTGATTGATTCGTTCGAATCTTCGCAATTGTAGAAGTAAGGCAAAGTTTCCTCCGAAGATGAAAGCTTCTACTGCACGGTCGGCATCTGCCAAAAAGAAAGCTGCTGTGCCAGCCATCAGGCCAGTCACAAATAGAAAAGTTTTAGGGGTCATGGAGCTCTTCTTTATGTTCTCTTCTTCAAGGTGAGGATTAACTCGGGGAGTTCCAACTCACAACTATAGATTGAGCCTAAATAGATATAGGCATTTCCAATTTTGATTTAGATCCGCAGTAAGAAAGGCTTATGCTAAAGATGAATAGATGATTCTTTTTGCTCATAAGTTGGGAACGAACAAAAAAAAGGCGAACCGCTAGGTTCGCCTTCTACATTTAAATTCGTGCCGTTTAAGCCGGATAGATGGCATCGATCTGCTCTGCGTACTTAGCTAGGATAGGCTTACGCTTTACTTTAAAGGTTGGCGTTAGACATCCATTGTCAACGGTAAACTCTTCAGTATCGATGATGATTTTCTTTACCTTTTCCCATTGTCCGAAGTTAGAATTGGCTCTTTCTACGTCCTGCCAAACACGGTCAATAACGCGCTGGTCCTTCGACATTCTTTCAAAGTCAGTATAAGCGATATCATGTCTTGAACACCATTCTTTTACGCCGTCTTCGTTAAGGATACAAATGGCTGAAGGAAAGTTGCGTCCTTCACCTACGACCATGCTCTGAGCAATCAGATGCGAAGCTTTCAATTCGTTCTCAATAAGCTGTGGAGCTACATACTTACCTGCTGAAGTCTTGAACATCTCTTTCTTACGGTCAGTAATTTTGATGAATCCGTCGTGGATAACACCAATATCTCCAGTGTGGAACCAGCCGTCAGTCATTACCTCCGCCGTTAGTTCCGGTTGCTTGTAGTAACCCATCATGATGTTCGGACCCTTAGCAAGGATTTCACCGTCTTCAGCAATCTTGGCTTCTACACCGTCGATACATTTACCTACATAGCCCACGCGGATCATACCAGGCTCCGCAATAGTATTCACCGAGATAACTGGTGCTGTCTCAGTAAGACCGTAACCTTCTAGGATAGGTGCACCCATACCTGAGAAGAAACGAAGTAGCCTTGGTTGAAGTGCAGCAGATCCACAAGCAATAGCAGCAACATTAGTCATACCCAAAGCAGCACGTACTTTGCTAAAGACTAATTTATCTGCAATACCTAATTTCCAGTGGTAGAAGGCACCGTTAGCATTTTCAGGCTCCCACTTCAGAGCCAGAGAAACCGCCCATTCGAAAATTTTCGCCTTGACGCCGCCTGCAGATGTTCCATTTGCAACGATACCGTCGAAGAATTTCTCTAATAGACGAGGTACAGCCGTGAAAATATTTGGCTGTACCATGTTCAGATCTGCTTTCAAAGTTTCTAGTGCCTCAGCGAAGTAGATAGAAGCACCATTGTACATGTATAGGTAGTGGATGAACCTCTCAAAGCTGTGACATACTGGAAGGAAGCTCAGTGTTTTTGCTTGTCCTTTTTCGAGTCCAGGGATTCTTGGCGATGCAGAGACAACTGTTGTAGCAATGTTGCCATGACTAAGCATCACTCCTTTTGGAAGACCTGTAGTACCTGAGGTGTAAATGATGGTAGCCAAATCTTCAGGCTTCACATTTGCCATAAATTCTTCAACCTCTGCTTGACGTTCTGTGCTTTCACCCAAAGCAAGAACCTCAGACCAGTGGTTACGACCCTCGTACTGCTCGAAAGAATAGACCTTCTTCATTCCTTTGCATTTGTCAAGGACATTGGTCACTTTGTCATACAACTCATCGTTTGAAACGAAACAGTAGATACTCTCACTATGATTGAAGATGTATTCGTAATCATCTTCTGTCATGGTTGGGTAGATAGGGACATCAACCGCGCCTATTTGAAGGAGGGCATGGTCCATAATGTTCCATTCGCAACGGTTGTTGTGCGCAATCAAGGCAACCTTATCACCTTGCTTAATACCTAATTCTAATAGGCCTCTAGAAGCTTGATTTACAGCTTCAATAAATTCACTCGTGCTGTAGCTTTTCCATTCTCCACCAACTTTAGAAGACATCATTACCTCTAGTGGGAAATGCTCCTGTTGGTACCTCGGGAAATCAAATAAGCGAGTAGGGTTATTCATCGTAATTCTTGTTTGTGTGTCAGTGTTAAGCGAGTTTCAAGATAGTAAAAAAGGTCTATCGTACACTTTCTATCGCAATGCTTCATAAGTAACAATTCCACCAAGGATTGTTCGCGTGACTTTGCAACTCTTTCTGTCTCTTAGATCGCTGTTGTAAAGGTCCTGGTTAAGGAGGGTGAAATTGGCTCTTTGACCAATTTTAATAGATCCATAGTCGTCTTCTCCAAAACCGCTATAGGCGGCGCCGTAGGTCATGCCATGAATGGCTTCTTTTGGGCTTAATTTCTGGGCTGCACCAAATCCACCTTCGGGCCAATTTGCTTTATCTGTTCGATCCACTGCTGCGAAAAAGGTATTGAGTGGGTCAATATGCTCAATAGGAAAGTCAGTTCCTAGTGCAAGTAATCCTGAAGCATTCAGAATACGTTTATAGCTGTATGCGTGTTCCATCCTGTGGTGCCCCAAACGCTCTTCTGCCCAATACATATCACTGGTGGCATGCGTCGGTTGTACTGAAGCAACAATGTTTGGATGCGTGTAATAGGCACTATCCTCTGGTGTCATGATTTGCGCATGTTCCACTCTAAATCTGAGGTCTTTTTCGCGGTCCAATTCATTAAAGCTCTCCAACAAAACATGGTGCGCACTGTCTCCAATGGCGTGAACACAGAGTTGCCAATCGTTTTGTAAACAGCGGTCTCTCAGTTCATTCAGTTCATTAGGAGATAATAGTGGTAGTCCATAATGCTCTGGTAAGTCATGATAGGGCGCTCGTAAAAGCGCTCCTCTTGATCCAAGTGCCCCGTCTAAGTAGGCCTTGACACTTTTTACTCGAAGGAGGTCTTTTTGAATTGGTCCGTTTGTCTCAAAATAGTGAAGGTCCTCTTCATTGTTGGAGATCATAGCATTCACGACCAGATTGAAATTACCTTCAGACTGAAGTGAATCGAGAATCAGGATTTTCTTCGTGCTCAAGCCTGCATCCGTCATAGCTGTGAGTCCATATTTCATTAAACTGTCTTGGGCAATGAGCAGTGCCTTACGCCAAAACGCGGCATTTTTCTCAGGCAGCGACACCAGGGTCTCTGCATTATCAACTAATACGCCATTTAGAACCGATCCACCAGCAATGGAGGTTTCATTAGAGATGTCAAATTCATCTAGTACATTTTGGTTCACCCAAGCTGCATGGCCGTCGATTCTAGTCAGATAGATGTTGACATCTTGGAATTCAGCAAGATCTGAAGCGGTAGGAAACTCCTTTGTGGGCCAATCGTTTTGGTCCCATCCGCGTCCAATAATCCACTTTTTATCTGGGTTTTCTATAGTAAATCGAGCAATGCGGTCAAGGCATTCTTGCTTGCTTTGCGCACCTACTAAATTGACCATGGTCAACATTTCTGCGTAGCCAAAAAGGTGGCCATGTGCATCTATGAATCCGGGATAAAGATATTCTCCTGAGAGATCGACCGTTGCCCCTCCATTCGGTATTTCACCTGGCTCATTTGCTTGGCCAATTGCAGCAATCTTACCGTCGTTCACAGCAATCCACTGATCTCCCTTTTTCGCTTCTTTTCCCGGGATTTCTACGTTATGAAAAACGACATCATACCGTTCCTGTGGAACGCACGCTGAGAATAGGAGTAGTGTGAATAGGTTATAAACAAAGAACTGGCCAAAAGTGTGAGAAAGATTGCGCATTGAAATGAAATGTGTTGGTCTTAGAATGTGTAAATTTGCACAAATTCTTTTTCAAAATGAATAGCACATCAGTTGCCACTTTAGATCAGGCCAAAGAAATGGGCCTACTTCCAGAAGAGTTTGATAAAATCAAAGAAATCCTAGGCCGCACACCAAACTACCTTGAACTGTCTGTTTACGGAGTTATGTGGAGCGAGCACTGTTCATACAAGAACTCGATTGTTTGGTTGAAAAAACTTCCTAAAAAAGGACCGCACATGCTTGTTGAGGCAGGTGAGGAAAACGCCGGTCTAGTAGATATTGGTGACGGTTTAGCGTGTGCTTTTAAAATTGAAAGTCACAATCACCCATCGGCTGTGGAACCTTACCAAGGTGCTGCAACAGGTGTAGGTGGAATTAACCGCGATATCTTTACGATGGGCGCTCGCCCTATTGCTCAGTTAAACTCTCTTCGCTTCGGTACGCCAACCGAAGATCGTACGAAGTGGTTGGTAAAAGGTGTGAGCAAGGGTATTGGTGATTATGGAAACAGCTTCGGTATCCCTATCGTAGGTGGTGAGGTGTACTTTGACGAGTGCTACCACCAAAACCCATTGGTAAATGCCTTCTCGGCAGGTATCGTTGAAGTGGGTAAACAAATTAGTGCAACATCAACGGGTGCTGGAAACCCTGTGTTCATTGTAGGTTCTGCAACAGGTAAGGATGGTATCCACGGTGCTTCATTCGCATCTAAAGATTTGGATGAGGATAGCGCTGAAGATATCCCATCAGTACAGGTAGGTGATCCGTTCCAAGAGAAGTTGTTGCTTGAGGCAACTATGGAATTGGCGGAGACTGATGCTGTAGTCGGTATGCAGGATATGGGTGCAGCAGGTATTACATGTTCATCTTGTGAAATGTCTGCCGCTGGCGAGCATGGTATGGACATTTGGTTAGATAAAGTGCCTTTGCGTCAGAAAATGGAGGCTTGGGAAATTCTTCTTTCTGAGAGCCAAGAGCGCATGCTTGTGGTCGTGGAGAAAGGAAAAGAGCAAGTTGTTCTTGATATTTTCGACAAATGGGATCTAGAATGTGAGGAAATTGGTGTTGTTACTGAAGGCGGGACTGTGAATTACTACTGGGGCGAAGAGCTTATGGGTAGCATTCCTGCAGATAGTGCCGTTCTCGGTGGAGATGCACCTGTGTACCACAGAGAGTGGTCAGAGCCTGCCTACTACCAGGAGTACAAGAAATTTGATATAGCTTCAGTTGAAGAGCCTGCCGATCTTAAAGCGGTTGCTGAGCAAATGGTTGCATTGCCAAATATTGCTTCAAAGCGATTCATCTACGAGCAATACGATAGCATGGTGGGTACGCGTAACATGAGTACAAACGCACCTTCGGATGCAGGTGTGGTAAATATCAAGGGCACTGATAAAGCGCTCGCAATGAGTGTAGATTGTAACTCTCGCTTTGTACATGTAGACCCTGAAGTAGGTTGTGCTATGGCGGTAAGTGAGGCCGCAAGAAACATTACTTGTTCAGGTGGTATTCCGTCAGCAGTAACGAACTGTTTGAACTTCGGTAACCCATATAACCCTGAGGTGTACTGGCAATTTGTTGGTTCTATCAAGGGTATGAGCGCGGCCTGTGAGAAATTTGAGACGCCTGTAACGGGTGGTAACGTAAGTTTCTACAACCAGACGCAGATTGGCGATACTGTTGAGCCCGTATTCCCAACACCAACAATTGGTATGATTGGAGTGGTTGAAGACAAGAAGTTTGTGACTACACTCGGTTACAAAGACAAAGGTGATCTGATCTTCATGATCGGTACGAACCATGATGATATCTCTTCGTCTCAATACTTAGTAAACATTCATGGGGTAGAGAAGAGTTCAGCGCCACACTTCGATCTTGAAGAAGAGTTTGCAAATCAGAAGCAAGTTCAGATGTTAATCCGCGAAGGAGCGATTAAATCTGCACACGATTTGAGTGAAGGTGGTCTATTCATTGGATTGCTTGAGAAGGGAATGGTCAACGGATTAGGATTTGACATCACTCTACCTGCTGAATTCCGCAAGGATGCAGTACTATTCGGCGAAAGTGCTTCTCGTATCCTTGTTACTGTAAGTGAGGAGGATAAAGACAAGTTCATCGATCTTATGATGCTTAATGGTTGTGCTTTTGACTTACTGGGTCATGTGACTAAAGGAAGCATTCGTGTAGATGACGAAGATTGGGGCAGCGTGGCTGATTACCAGAAAATCTACGATAACGCTCTAGGAGATATTCTTTCGAAGTAAGCCTCTAGGAACGTTGAAATAATTAACGGCCTGTGCTTTAGTACAGGCCGTTTTCTTTTACATAGCGTCCTATTCTGTATTCAACACTAAAAAGAACCCCTGGTGTTAGGTTTGCGGCACTACTCATTGGCCATGTGATACTACTTGACATGGCCCATTTTGGATGTAAGTGCAGTGTGTAGCCAATTTGAGGGGCAGCGCCGAAGGTATTTGCTTTTTGGTTAAGTACACGTTCTTCACTTTGGACAATGCCCATACCTAGACGTATCTCAGAACGCAACGGAGTTATGGGTATGGAGCGAATTAAAGAGAGGGACCTCCAATCGTTGAATTGGTTTTCTTTCCAAATACCACCACCATCTGTTAGCGCTTGTCCTTCGAGAAATATGTGCGGTCTCACTTCATAACCAAGCTTACCGCCGATATAAGGATAGGCAGCTCCTGCGCTAATGTAGGTGAACCTATTCGGGTTCATTCTTCCAAATTTCTGAGCACTTGCTCCTAAAGAAAAGAGCAGTAGTGTGTATAAAATAAGTCGTTTCATAAGGCTTCTCGCTGGGGGTTACATTAAAGTAACGCATCCATTATGAGAAACGCATGAGTGAATTATTTCAAAATTTCAACAGCCTTAAATAAGTTTTAAAGCCAGGCCAACTTGAACAATAGGCGCCCTTCTGCCACTGAATTCATGGCTCATCGGCTGCCAAAGTTCTAGTAGCAAATAGCTGTTGGCCATCAGGTATTGCTCGCCACTGATCATCAAATAGGGCGAGGTGAGCTGCTGAGAATTGTTCAGGTCAAATCCTAAGCCGGCACCTGCTTTTAAGATGACTTCATTCAGGCTATAACTATAAGTAGCCCCTGCTAACTTAATGTTTGGTAGACTGGATTTCTCCGCAAATACGGTCCCAATAGGACTAAATATTTGAGTCCTCAGAGCAAAGTTATTACTATAAGAAGTGCTGATTTCAAGACTCAAGTTATTGTAGTGGGCTCCAGAGGTAGCTTGCATCCATAAGTCGAAGCTTTTAACTTTTTTCGATGTAAAGATGCCGTTGTGTTTTCTTCTCCAATGGAGATCAATGTAGCCGGAGGCTTGGACTACCGGTGCATAAGATTCCCAGGCAGATTCTTTAGTGAACGGCTGTGTATACGTAGCACCTATGGAGAACCATGGGAGAATATGGTACTGTATCCCGGCTAGGGTACTCAATCCAAAATTTAGTTTACCGGTGTGTAATTGTAGGTTTGTTCCGCCACCGAGAATAAGATCCATGGAAGGGTTCATTTTAATTCGGCGCGTAGCACCAATGAACTGATTATCTGGAAAACTTAACTGAGTTGCAATACCGCCAAGATCCGTGTTGAAGTGCCCCTGTAAGTTCCAGCCTGAACTACCAAGAGGTAGGATGATGCCTGCACTTTGGTAAGGATAGCCTACAGCACCATAAAGTGAGAGTGAGCGATTAGGTCCAAGTTTTAAATTTCGTTGTGCAGATACAGAGGAACACAATAAAAAGGTGCCTACAACTAAAAAGATTCGAATACGCATTGCATAAGGTTTGGTCTATAGCAAAGGTATTAAATCATGTATTTAATACTTAGAATATAAATTAAGAGTAATAAAAAGCGGCGCTCCTGAAAGTGTTGGCGTGTGCTTCGATAATCCGACGAATTTCTGGGCTGTAACCGCCACCCATATTCACAGCCACAGGCACTTCGTTTCTATGGCAGATTTCAAAAACCATTTGATCTCGTTGTTTACAGCCGTCCAGAGTGAGATCCATACGTCCTAATTTATCACCGCGAATAACATCAACACCACTTTGGAAGAAAACAAATTGCGGTTCAATGCGGTCAAAGAGTGATTTAAGATGGTGGTCAAGGAGTTTGAGATATGCATCATCCGAGATGAAATCAGGTAGGGGCAGGTCTAAATCGCTTTCCTCTTTGTGGTAGGGGTAGTTCTTAGCACCATGCATACTGAAGGTGAAGATCCGTTCGTCTCCGGCTGCCAGTGCCGCAGTACCATTTCCTTGATGAACATCAAGATCTACGACTAAGATTCGTTCAAAACCATGGTTGTCAATGAGGTGATGTGCACCAATGATGATGTCGTTTAATATGCAAAATCCTTCACCCCGGTCGAAAAATGCATGGTGCGTTCCGCCTGCGATGTTCATCGAACAACCGTATTGAAGTGCATATTCAGTATTGTCGATGGTGCCTCGGCAGATGGTACGTTCTCTATCAATGAGTTGTTGGCTCAAGGGGAATCCTATTTTGCGCTGGGCTTTAGGGTCTAAGGTGAGTTCATCCAACTCTTTCCAATAGTCGGCGCAATGGGTTCTTTTGATCTGCTCTGGTGTGAGCATTTCAGGGGCGAAGAAATCTCCTTCGCTTAAAGTGCCTTCATGAATGAGTTGCTCGGGCAATAGCGAGTATTTGGCCATCGGGAATCGATGGTTCTCAGGAAGAGGGTGATGATAAATAGGGGCCCAAGCGACCTTTAGCATGTTGGGTTAACGCAATTGGGCATTTAATCGTTCACCCAACTGGTGCACAATTCTACCCACGCTTTTCTCCACTGCTTTATCATTCAGTGTTTTATTATCATCCTGGAAGGTCAAACCGATAGCATAGCTCTTTTTGCCGGCAGGAAGCTTGTCACCTTCGTAGACATCAAATAAGAACACGTTTTTCAAGAGTTTCCGCTCAGTCTGAGTGATGGTCTCCTCTAGTTCCGCATAGGTAGTATTCGTATCTACAAGAAGTGCAAGATCACGACGGACACTTGGGAATTTAGGTAAGGCCTCAAACGGTTGCGTACCATTTGAAATCATCAAGCTAATAATCTGTTCCCAATTCAAAGAGGCGTGTGCTACGGAGCCTTTCACATCAAAGTGGCTGAGCACTTTCGGGTGAACCGAGCCGATATGACCAACAGTCGTTTTTCCAACTTTAATACTTAAGAACTCTCCGTAAAGACTATGGTCTTTGCGGGTTAATGTCGCGTTGAAACCAAATCGATTGAGCAAAGCCTCTAGCAATCCTTTGAGATAGAAAAAGTCGTTGTCTGTAGTGGTGGCTTTCCAGTGATCGGAATTTGCACTTCCTGCACAGAACATATCTACCACAGAAGATTCAAAGTATCCGTTTCCGCCTTTTCCGTAGGTCTTGCCTCTTTCAAAAAAGCGAAGGTTGGATTGTTGGCGTTTCTGATTAAATCCGATAGCCGTTAGTCCTCCGAAGAGCAGGTTATTGCGCATCACATTGAGGTCCTGACTCAAAGGGTTGAGCATCTCTATGAGGTTCGCGGAAACTTCAGATTGTAACGTTTCGTAATCGGCACCCTTGGAAAGGCTGTTGTTCATAATCTCAAAGAAGCCGTTTCCGGTCAACTGGTCCAACAGCGATTTTTCAATCTTCTCAGGTCTTGGGTCATGTTTGGCCACGCTGATACGCATGCCAGAAGGGATCTCAACATTGTTGAAACCATAGATGCGAAGGAGTTCTTCGGCGATATCTACATCACGTGTAACATCAACGCGGTAGGTAGGGACTTTTACCGTCCATTGATCACCGTTCAAGCCGATGATTTCGAAGTCTAACCACTTTAAAATATCCGATGCAGTCTCTATGCTTAATTCTACTCCGATGAGCTTGCATACTTTTTCAAAGCTAAAGGTGATCTCTAGTTTTGGGAAATCTGTGGTCCCTTTATGATCAGCTGGACTAGCCGTTGCTCCTGTCAATTCACAGATCAATGAGGCTGCATACGCATGCGCTGCATCAGTGCTATTTGGATCAACGCCTCTTTCGTAGCGGTAACTAGCATCGCTATTAATGCCGTGACGCTTCGCTGTTTTACGTACGCTTACAGCATCGAAATATGCGCCTTCAAGGTAGACCGATGTTGTTTCTTCGCTGACTCCGCTTTCTGCACCACCGAGAACACCGGCAATACAAACTGGTTTTCTTTCATCAGCAATAACCAGATCATTCACACTTAATTCGCGTTCAACTTCGTCAAGCGTGGTAATTTTTTCACCCTCATTGGCCCGGCGAACAATGACTTTTCCACCGCTTAGTTTTTCTGCATCGAAAGCATGCAGTGGATGACCGAAGGTGTGGAGTACGTAGTTGGTAATATCGACGACGTTATTTTTCGGCGATAAACCAATTGCAGTTAGGCTGTTTTTTAGCCAATCAGGGCTTTCTGCAACCTGAACACCTGTGAAGTACGTGCCGTAATATGAAGGGCACATATCACTTTGGATTGAGAGCTCTACTGGGTTGCTGCCTTCAGACTGGAATGTACCCTTTGGTAAATTTAGCTCAGGGCATTCTTCGCCTTTTACTAGTAAGGCTGCACGTAAATCGCGAGCAACACCTATGTGGCCCATGGCATCCGTTCTGTTAGGTGTAAGGCCAATTTCGAAAACAAAATCACTCTCTATGTTGAATACCTCTGCGCAAGGAGTACCTGGCTTGAGCGAGCTGTCGAGAATCATGATTCCGTCGTGGTCGTTACCAAGGCCGAGCTCGTCTTCCGCACAGATCATTCCGAAGCTAACTTCGCCACGGATCTTTCCTTTCTTGATTTTCAATTCTTCGCCTCCAGGGTAGAGCTTCGTGCCTACTGTGGCAACAGGTACTTTTTGACCTTCCGCAACATTTGGTGCGCCACAAACAATCTGTACGGGCTCCTCAGCACCGATGTTTACCGTGGTCACTCGGAGTCGATCAGCATTTGGGTGCTGTTCACAGGTCAGGACTTCACCTACGACTACGCCGCGAAGGCCGCCCTTGATGCTCTCTACTTCGTGTACACCTTCAACCTCAAGACCGGTATCAGTTAGCAATTCATCAACGCGTTTTGGATCTAAATCAACAGACAAAAAACGCTTTAACCACTGGTAAGAAATGTTCATGGATAGTATTGTTCAATCGGCCCCAAAGTTACACTATTGAAAGAGAATAAAAAGCCCTAAATATGGGGCTTAGAACAAATTATAGAGCAACGCGCCATAGAGGGCAAAACGGAGAAATCGAACAAGGGTGAGTAGTGCAAATTTTTGGAAGGGATAATTGTTCATTCCGCTAAGTTGACTTACGATAGGATAGGGCAGTGGTGTGAGGGCGGCAAGGACGATTAGAAGGCCCCCAAAGCGGTTGAGCTGTGCGAAGGTTTCTTTGTAGCGGTCTAAAAGGAAGTTGCGAACGAAGGCACGGGTACGCCAGAATTGGCCTAAGAAATAGCCGATAATTCCGGCCAAATAGCTCAAGGAGGCCAAAATGGTCAGCATCCATCGAGGTTTCAAAGTTTCGTCTGCCCAGACAATTAATAGTTCAGGTGTAATGAATCCTATGCTGATTTCTGAAAGGAAGAAAAGTCCAATAAGACCTTGTGGTGAGAAAAACTCTGTAGCCCATTTGGCAGCCGAATCGATATCGAAAACGAAGGCATCGAAAAGGTAGAATACCGCTAGAATAGCCCCTATGGAAAGTAGTAGCTTGAGGAGATTCGCCTTTATAAAGGTATATCCTCCATTGCGCTGCATCAACAAGTGTTGCAACTTCATAAAACGCTTTACAATTCTTACCATTTAGTTACGAGATCCTATTCCAGCCCCAGCCTTCTTTGTACAAAGATTTCCAGTGGTCTTTTATAGGAACGTGATTAGGGTCATTTAGTTGAGGATCTGTGGACAATAATTGTTCCACGACGTGGCGTGCCCAATTCAAAATTCCTCCGTCTTGCGTGAGTGAAGCTAATTTGAATTGGAGCTGACCGCTTTGACGGGTTCCCATCATATCTCCAGGTCCCCTCAAATTCATATCCACTTCCGCTATTTCGAAGCCGTCTTGCGTGCGGACCATGGTTTCTAACCGCGTTTTTGCATCATTGCTCAATTTGAAGGAGCTGACAAGTATACAGAAGCTCTCTTCGCTGCCTCGTCCAACCCGGCCGCGCAGCTGGTGGAGCTGACTCAAGCCGAAGCGCTCGGCGTTTTCTATGACCATCACCGAGGCATTCGGGACATTCACCCCGACCTCAATCACCGTAGTAGCAACTAAAATCTGTGCTTTCCCAGAGGCGAATCGCTGCATTTCACCTTCCTTTTCTTCTGGCTTCATTCGCCCGTGCACCACTGCGATTTGGTATTCAGGACGTGGGAAGTCGCGCAACAACTGTTCGTAGCCCTCTTGGAGATTTTTTAGATCGAGTGTTTCACTCTCCTCAATGAGTGGGAATACGATATACACTTGGCGCCCTTTGGCAATCTCACGTTGCATAAAGCCGTTAAGCTTTAGCCTGTTTTTTTCAAAAAGGTGATGGGTAGTGATGGGTTTTCTTCCAGGTGGCAATTCATCGATGGCGCTAATGTCCAAATCGCCATATAAACTCAAAGCCAATGTGCGTGGGATAGGGGTGGCTGTCATCACAAGGACATGAGGCGGTTGCTCATTTTTCTTCCAAAGCTTCGCTCGTTGTGCCACGCCGAATCTATGTTGTTCGTCAATTACTGCAAGACCGAGATTGGCAAATTTCACGGTGGGCTCAATCAATGCATGGGTGCCGATCAAAATTTGTAGTTCACCACTTTGCAATCGTTGGTGAATAGAGGCTCGCTGGGCACTTTTAGTTGAGCCTGTCAACAGTTCGATAGTTATGCCCGCTGGGTCACAGAGCTCTTTCAGCCCTTGGTAGTGCTGGGTAGCTAGAATTTCAGTTGGAGCCATCAAAGCGGCTTGGAAACCGTTATCAATGGCTAACAGCATGGCCAAAAGGGCTACGATGGTTTTTCCCGATCCCACATCTCCTTGTACCAATCTGTTCATCTGAGCGCCACTACCCACATCTGCACGAATTTCTTTGACCACACGCTTCTGGGCGCCGGTGAGTTCGAAGGGCAAGTGGTTATTGTAAAAGCCCAAGAAGGTTTGACCCACCTCGGCGAACTTGTAGCCTTTGATGGCCGTCTTGTTTCGCATTTTGTTGCGTAATTGGGTCAATTGTAGGAAGAAGAATTCTTCAAATTTGATACGTTTCTTGGCTGCCTCAAGATGCTCACGGGAGGAGGGGAAGTGGATCCAGTACAGTGCTTGTTTTTTACTTACAACTCCATGCTGCTGAGCAAATGCCGTTGTAAAAGGATCTTCAACCTGGTCCAATTCTTTTCTCAACACCGACTTCATCACCTTCGCGAGGCCCTTGGAATTTAGTCCCTTTTTCGACAGTTTGTCCGTAGTAGAGTAGACCGGCTCCATGGCTGACTGTACCTCATTACTCAACGCGGGTGCTGAAATTTCCGGATGAGGGATGCTTTTCTTTCCATTAAAGGCATTGACCTTTCCGAAAACGACTAGAGGAGTGTTGAGCTTCAATGAGCGACGGACCCACTTCGCACCCTTGAACCAGATCAATTCCAAATACCCCGTGCCGTCCGTAAAGGTAGCCACCAGTCTTTTTTGTCGCGGTGGCCCTACTTCCTCCACCTTGGTGATCTGTCCTTTAATCTGCACTTCTACGGGAGCTGCGGTGAGTTGAGCGATGGTGTAGAACTGGGTTTTGTCTACATAGCGGAAGGGGTAATGTTCTAAGAATTGACCCGTAGTACGAATGCCAAACTCCTCGGCCAATATGGCTGCTCGATCGGGCCCGATGCCGTCTGCATAGACTATAGGAGTTTGGGTAGTGCTCATCGTCGTAAAAGTAAGTATCTTTTGCCCGAAGAAAAATGCAGAATCAGAGTTCTCAAATATTTCGTTTAGGCACCTTGCTCATCGACGGTGTGCTTCTTATTGCACTGTTCGTGGCTATAGGGTTGTGGCGCTTCGACGATCTACGCATTTCAAATCCGGAATACTATAACTATTACTTACAGTTATTGGTTTTGACCCTCGTAAGTTGGTACGCCGCTGGTCGATGGTCCGGCATGTTTACCTACACAAGCGGTCTAGAACACCGCAATGTTACGGCGAATGTATTGCGAGGAGCACTTGCTCAATTGGCCATACTTGCCATCATTGTAGTCGGCTTGAAGGGCTATTACTACAGTCGTCTTTTCTTAGGCACCTACTTTACGCTGCTCTATGGAATAGCCCTTGTTTACAGGTTAATCTTTGTCCAATTCCTTCGCAATCAAATGGCCAAGGGTAAATGGCAACGTACTTTCATTGTCACGGGTAAACACAGTTCTAGCGAGTCTTTAATAGAGTTGACAACGCTTCGACCTGAATTAGGTTGGAAATACGAAGGGACTGTACTAGCGCGCGATCTTGACAGCCATTTAGGAAAATCTCAAGATTTGATTTGTGCCTATTCGCCAAGCACTGCTGAATACAACTTAGCTCAGAATTACGCAGCTTCTAATGGGATGCGATTCCGCTTTTTACCTGATATGGGGTCTCATTACGCAGGTGAATTGTTCCTCGAGTCTCTTGAGGGGATTCCACTGTTTTCTGCGCGAAAAGAACCGCTTTCGAATTGGTCGAATAAACTGATCAAACGAATCTTCGACATCCTTATTTCATTCCTCTTGATTGTCGCCTTATTGAGTTGGTTGATGCCTATTCTAGCCATTCTTCTCTTATTGACGGGTGCAGGCAATCCGCTTTTTATTCAAAGACGCGAAGGATTGGAAGGCAAAACTTTCTCGGTGTTAAAGCTGCGCACCATTGGTGCTGACTCCACAAGTAACTCATTGCAACGCTGGATGAGAAAAACTGGGGCAGACGAACTTCCTCAATTGTTTAATGTGCTTTTTGGTCAAATGTCCCTAGTAGGGCCGCGTCCGCATACAGAGGGGGATGGAGCGAAGTACGCAGAGAAAATCGGCAATTATAAAATTCGCCATTGGGCCAAGCCTGGTTTGACAGGATTAGCCCAAACTCGAGGCTTACGCGGTGGAGATAGTGCAGCTAACGAGCAATTGCTAGAAGCACGCATTCGAGCGGATATTTACTACGTAGAACATTGGTCAGTGCTGCTCGACCTTCGTATTTTAATAGAAACCTTCGTGCGAACCCTTTTCGCACCTTCTTCTTTGCATCAGAAATAATAGCTATGAAGTACCCTTCTCTTTTAGACCGATTCAAACAATACGTTCAAATAGATACACAAAGCGACGCGAGCTCGCCAACAGTACCGTCCACTGCTAAACAGAAGAATTTGGCTGAATTGCTTGTTAAGCAACTTTTAGAGCTGGGAGTTGAGGACGCGCATATGGACGATAAAGGATATGTCTATGCAACGGTACCGGCTAGTGAAGGTGCAAAGGATAAACCAGCGGTTTGCTTTTGTGCTCACATGGATACCTCGCCAGAATACTCTGGTGCTGGTGTAGTGCCCACTCTTCACGAAGATTATGACGGCGGCGATATTATTCTGCCTAAGGGCGATATCGTTCTTACACCTAAACAATTCGGTCCATTAAAAGAGATGAAAGGCCATACCATCATCACCTCCGACGGCAGCACACTTTTAGGTGCTGATAACAAGGCGGGTGTTGCTGAGATAATGACGGCAGTGGAACTTCTGATGAAATCGGACCGACCGCATGCAGCAATGAAAATCTTATTTACCCCAGATGAAGAGATTGGTCGTGGTGCGGACCATGTCGATCTTAAAAAACTCGGGGCCGATTTCGGTTACACCATGGACGGTGCAACCAAAGGCTCTCTTGAAGATGAAACCTTCTCGGCAGACGGTGCAACGATCATTTTCCGAGGAGCGAACACACACCCTGGATATGCCCACAAGAAGATGGGCAATGCACTCAAAGCAGCAGGAGTATTTTTAGCATCCTTGCCACGTTCTGAATGGGCGCCAGAATCTACCAAAGGTGAAGCTGGATTCGTGCATCCTTATGAAATTTCTGGTGGGGTAGAAGAAGTACGCATTACCATGATTTTACGGTCTTTCGATACAGAAGATTTAGAGCCGTACGCAGCGCTATTGAATACTTTAGCGAAACAAGCGGCTAAGGCGGTAAAGCGCACCACACACGAAGTTGTGATTAGCGAACAATACCGCAATATGAAAGAAGTTTTGGATAAACATCCGCACGTGGTCAAGTTTGCCGAAAAGGCCATTGAAGCTGCCGGGCTACCCGTACGAAAGAGCAAGATTCGCGGCGGTACGGACGGTTCAAAACTGAGCTTTATGGGGCTGCCGTGTCCAAATATTTTTGCAGGCGAGCACGCTTTTCATAGCCCGTACGAATTTGTTTCCCTTCAGGACATGGAGAGTGCTACAGATGTGATTGTTAATCTGCTGGAACTAGTCGCGAAGGAAGGCTAATTTCTCTAGCGAGCTGCGTATGCTTTGTTTAGGGCCGCAGCTAATCGCACACCTGCTTGAGTGAGTCGCTGGTTCAGAAGATCTGTATTGTCGTATACATAACGGTACCCCATTCGCTCTGGATCACCCATGGTATCGTAACATTGATCGCGCGCTACTACACTCTCGCGAATCCAATCTTCTAAGGATGAATTTTGCCAATGCGCTACCTGGTCTTGCTTGACCTTCGCCATGGCCCAATTAGAATACTCCGTGTAGCTCATCTTCCAGTAGTCGATCATTTCGCTGTCCCAAACGCGGTGTAGGTTAGACTTACGGTAGAACCATTTCACTTGTACCATATTTCCACCCATATCTGTACCTCGTCCACAATGCAATGGCTGGTGCACATCACCGATCAAGTGGGCAATGGCACGAAGCGCAAATCCTTCATCGACGCTGTACTGCTGGGTTTCAATCTCCGTTAGAAATTTATCAATTGCCATCCAGATATCTCCTTCAGCTGGATGCTTGTGCGTTTCCATGGAATCAAGGTGCAAAATGGTGCAATAGTGATAAGGTTTTAGGCTGTCGTACGGACGCTCGCTTTTGATAAAGTCCATCCAATTGGCCACCATAGCAAGGTCTTCACCCTCTAAAACCTCTAGAATATGCGCTTTTACCTCAGGGTTGAGGTAGTCCATAGCAATATGACCTACCACTCGATGACCGGTAAGTCCCCAGCCAAAAGAGTTGATACTTAATAAGATAGCGAAAATTGATGCGAACTTCTTCATGTTATAATGCTTGTGAAGGTTTGAAGTACCCAATAATACGGTCATATCGCAAACCCATACTACGGTTGTACAAGATTAATGTGTAATCGTTCCGCGTTTGCCAATGAGTTCCTTCAGTAAGGGCGGTACTAATACCACCTTCTTCCCCAGGATGGGCAAAGACATAGTTGTAATACCCTTGCTTTAAAAGGACTTTTTTACTGTAAGCTCCTCGTTCTCTATCATAGGTCAATTCAAATTCGGGCAGTAGTTCCCAATCACTTAGTTGGCCGTATACATAGACGGGGATTTCTAGCTCAGGGCTCTCAAAGTAAAACTCAACCCAACAGTAATCTCCCGCGAGATCAGGGTTGCCTACATCAGCTCTATTGTAGAAACGTCGACCGTTAATGTCGTTCTGAAAACTGTAGACAGCAATGGACTTGTTTTGTTTCTCGTATAGATATACTTCCCAGCATGTATCTAGTCTGGAGGTCTTTACGCCCAAACCTACTTGATTCAATCGCTTCGTATCAAAAGTGTGGAATTCAGTACCCCCGTCAAACGATTCACTTCCCATGAAGTTGTAGGTGAGCAGACCATCGTTTATAAAAGTGGGTTTGAGGTTGTTCTTGGAGTTGTTCCATCTCCTGTTTTGCAATATGCTCAAGTCGAGGTCCATGAAATAATCTTGAACAGGATAACCGGCGAGGCTAATTGTGGCACTTACTTGCTGCTGGGTGGAGAATTCTTCCATATCTACTGCACGGCTTACACTCACTCCGGGAATAACCAAGCTCTCGTAAACAATGAACCGTCTTCGAATAATAAGGTCCTCCGGATTGTCGTTTTGAAAAATTTCGATGACATAGTTGCCACTTACACGAGGCTTTGTTTCGGCATTAGGAAATTTAATGGAGTAGTGGGTGTACGGCACGAACGTTCCAACGCTAATGGCAAAATTGTTCATGTAGTTACCTTCGAAGCCAATGAGGTACTGATTCACTAATAAGTCGCTCTTCTCCCAATTTTTAGTACAATGGAAAATGCGGTAGCTGTAGTTGTTCCACTCGTAAGCAAGATCATCAAAGCTGAGCTCAAGTCCTTTGCGGGCTCCGAGCTCGTATGCAGGAAAATCCAAGGGTTCTCCTTCAGGTGATATTTGGACACTTTTTAAATAGTCGTAAACGACAGTGTCCTTTAATACTTGGGCGTTGATCGAACTGAAAATCATCAGTGTGACCAAAGTCATATACCTTGTTAGCATAATTGTTAAATAATCTTGCCCACTAAGGTACAATTAGTCGTGAAAAGGATAGGGAATCCGACCTCTGTAATATATTTTTGCAGCCTAAAATCATACTGAACGTACGATGTCTCAATCCTTTAAGATTCGCAAAGGTTACGATCTTAAGTTAGTAGGTGCAGCTGCACAGACTGATATGGGGGCTGTTAGCGCCTCTACTTATGCCGTAAGTCCTTTAGATTTCCCAGGAATCACGCCGAAATTGGCAGTGAAAGCCGGGGCTCAAGTAAAAGCGGGCGACACGTTATTCTTTGACAAGGATCGTCCCGAAGTAAAAATTTGTTCACCAGTTTCCGGAGAGGTTGCAGAAGTTAAGCGCGGTGCCAAGCGTAAAATTTTGGCAGTTGTTGTTTTAGCGGATAGCGAAGTGGCTTATGCTGACCACAGTGCCCTAGATGTAGCGAAAGCTGATCGAGCTGCGGTAGCAGAGCATTTAGCCAACACCGGTGTAGGTGCTCTCATCACCTCTAGACCATACGGTGTAGTCGCAAGCATGACAGAAGAACCGCGTGATATCTTCGTTAATGCGGTGCAGAGCGGTCCTCTTGCTGGTGATCTAGCCTACCAATTGGCTGGAAAAGAAGCTGAAGTTTCTGCTGCCTTGAAAGCACTTACTGCGCTTACTACAGGTAAAGTATATCTGAGTCAAGCGGATGATGTTGCCTCCTTAGATTGCCTTAGTGGTGAAGGTGTAACAAATGCTACATTCTCAGGAAAGCATCCTAAGGGACTGGTAGGAACTCAGATTGCCCAAATTGCTCCTATCAATAAAGGTGAAACGGTTTGGACAGTAAACGCGATCGACCTTCCAGTTATTGGTCGAGCAGTACTCAGTGGACAGTACGCTCCAGAATATAAAGTTGCTGTAACAGGCTCCAAAGCAATTAATACGGGTTATGCTACGATGCTACAGGGGGTTAACCTTTCAGCATTCAACTCTGCAAATATCAATCTAGATAACACTCGTGTGATTGCTGGTGACGTACTCACTGGTACTCGGTTGGATGCAGAAGGATTTATGGCTTTTGGTAAAGCTCAGATTACGGCTATCCCTGAAGGTAACCAAACTGAGTTTTTCGGTTGGGTACTTCCAGGATTTGGCAAGTTCTCTACGAACCGTGCTTTCTGGAGTTGGTTATTCCCTAACAGAGCTTACGATCTAGATACGAATATGCACGGTGAAGAAAGAGCATTCGTTGTAACGGGAGAGTACGATAAGTTCATTCCTATGGACATCTTCCCGCAACAATTGCTTCGCGCCATTCTCATCGGTGATATCGAAAAGATGGAGAAGCTAGGTATTTACGAGATCGTACCAGAAGACTTTGCACTTGCTGAAGTTGCTTGTACCTCTAAATTGCCTTTGCAACAAATCGTTAGAGACGGTTTGAATGACCTTAGAAAAGAAATGATGTAATACGCCAGATTATGAAGTTTGTACAAAACATATTCGACCAGACTAGACCGCTTGTTGAAAAAGATGGCAAAAGAAACATCCTCTACCCATTGCACAATGCATTGGAGACGATGGCTTTCGTTCCTGACCACACTGCTCACTCTGGAGCGCACGTTCGCGATGCGATCGATCTAAAGCGCACCATGGTGACTGTAATCTTCGCAATGGTTCCAGCACTCCTTTTTGGTATGTGGAACATTGGCCGTTTGCACTACGGTGCTATCGGTTTGGAGAGCACATTGATTGAAAACTTCCTTTTCGGAGCCTTGAAGTTGTTGCCGCTTATTACAGTGACGTACGCTGCGGGTTTGGGTGTGGAGAT
>JAAXJR010000003.1:0-2944 GCA_012269745.1 Flavobacteriales bacterium
ATGGGTTTGTTAGTCCACTGCGCCTGCTTGGTTGGTGAAGTCAAACAAGTAGAGTGAGCGGTTTTCTTTCAGAGTCAGTTCGTCAAAGGCAACCTCTACTAATTTGTTAGTTAAAGTGTTGTCGTCTTTAAGTAGCACTGTGAATTCCGTTTCACCCAGTGGGCTTCCGTAAAGTGTTTCGCCGAACACAGTTAATAGGTCGCCGTCCTTTGTTGGTTGGTTGCCAATCACCTGAACGCGCGCTTGAAATTCTATGTTGTTAATTTGATCTTCAATGTGAATGACCATTTCATCGCCAATCATAGGACCAGTTGGATCTCCAATGCGTTCGAGGTATCCATTTTGGTACTGTTCGAGGTTATAACTGTTTTCAGTTGACATTTCCATCATGTCCTCTGAACATGAAGTTAGACTGAGGGCAACTGCCGCAGCACTTAAGAAGTAGGTTAGCTTTTTCATCGTAATAGGATTTAAATTGATATTTCGCTTACTTAAAGATAAGGACTTAAATAGCTGAAAAACAAGTATTTAAAATTCTCAAGATGAGAATTGAAGCTCTCTTTTTTGGAAAAAATAGGGTTTGCTTTATCGTAGAGCAGATGGGTTTATCAAAAGGGGTTTTGACCCCGATTTTTAGGTATTTTCTTGGCGCTAGGATAAATGACTTTTTATCGAAAAATTTCTCGAGTTTCACTGGGTGTCTACAATGAGACTGTCTTGAGTCGTTGGTTAGTATGAAATCTAAATTGGTTTTGTCGCATAATGGACATAAAAAAGCCGATGCAGATGCACCGGCTTCACCAAACATGGTCAGAATTACTTCCACCATTCAACATCAATTGTTCCACGAGTTGATATCCATTCTCTAATTCCTGGAAGTTGATCGGTTATATAACTACCCTCACTCAGTAGTCGAACCTCTTGGCTCGTATTAAGCATAATAGGCATACCACTTTCATCCATCATTTGATCGTCAAAGTGTTTTAGGTTCGCTCTTGCGCCAGGAAATTTCTCTGTAGTCATTACAAAGTCTAGGTTGGTCCCGGCGAAAATGTTGAAGTCGTTAGATTGAGGCTTGAAAATGATTCTAGAAACGCTTTCTTCGAATAGTGCCTCGATATTCTGTGCATCAGGAAGCATTGGCGAGGTAAAGCCAGCGTTGTAATTGAAGGTTTGATACACTGAACTTAGTTTATTCAGGTAGTTGTTCAGTTGATACGCACTATTCACATGGTAGTTTTCATTATACATGTGTCTTCTGCTATATCCTCCAAAGAACGCCGCATCGAAATAGTCCACATACCCTTCCTGAACAATGCGTTGCTCAAGGTGCTCATAATTAAAGTCTTGGTTCAATTCCTCCAACAGCTTCAGGTTTGCATATCCCAACCCTAGATTTTGTGGCTCCAGGTTCATCCCAAATCCTTGCTTTTTAACACCGCTAATTTCTTTAGGGCTGATATCATGAAGATTGACGTCTAAGGTTTTCTTGATGTCGGCGTCTTCGTCATATACTGTAAGGAATTCCATCTCTACCATTTTAACCTGGCCCATTTTATCTAGGTACCCGTATACATAGTAGTCAATGATGCCGTCGTTGTAATCGGTATCTGCGAATCCTAGGATATTGTCATTAAATAGGATTCGACCTCTCGAGGTATTAATGGATGAGACCTCTGGATCGTTAGGCAAGGCATCGCCCATATCGGCAACACCATCGTCGTCTGAATCTTTAGCGATAAGATTTGAATAGCTGCCTTTGAGCTCAATGAAGAACTTATAGGTATACTCATCCAGTTTCTCCATATGATTCGTGGTAAAGGGCGTCACTACGGTCAGCTCCATTCCCGGGTCTGTTTGGATGGTAGGGCTCCAATTACCGTTCACATCTGTGCGACCAGCAGCAATAAGTCGGGGTCCGTCAAATACAGCCACACCCACTCCAGCTTTTACACCTTCATTGGTAATAACATTTACTGAGAACTCATGAGGTTCAAACTGATCGAAATCAAAACTCTGAGTCAATGGAAGGCCATGGTCAAAAGTGATTTCATTTGATGGGTCAATGATGTTGATACGACCCATTTCATCGTCCTTCTCACAGCTAGTGAAAAGGGTGCCGAGTATCAGCGGCACAATCAAGATTATCTTTTTCATAATGCGTTGAATTAGGTTAGGGGAAATAGCTCCATTTATAAGTTACGATGCTATATGTCTGAAAAACAAACGATAGGGCGGTGGGTAAATGAGAACCAATCGTCTCAAAATGGGAAAAGGACACCTTTCAGTTTATCGTAGATGAAAGGCATTTATCGAATTGCAGCAAGTGTCGCATTTGGGACCGTTATCCTGACGCTACGATAAATGACTTTTTATCGAAAAAAATGAAGATTTGCTCAAAATGTCTCATTTGAGACCGTTAATGATCAGTTAGGATAAAGTTAAAGGCCCTACGATAAGTTTGTTTGGAATGGTATTGGTCGAGATTGTATTGTTGTCCAACCTAACTATAGCGAGAATGGCATCCATTGTACTTAAATATGAATCACTTATCGGTGGTTTGAATAACCTGGTAGAACAGGGTGAATCATTTCTTATTGAGCAATCAGATGCGCGTCCTAATGCATCCTTATTGGCCTACCACATCGAACGAATTAAAGAAGCAGATCTTTTTAGTCGCCCAAGGTTTTCGGCAGGACCGCTGGAAGTTGGAGAATCTTTTCAAACTGTAAACTGGCGCGTCGTTCGCGTTGAGTAACTATCGCTCCCAGTATTGGGTGTGGCGCAGTTCCATATCTGCGGTGAATCCTTGGAAGGAAACCGGTATCACCTCGTCGAAATAGAGGATGAGCTCGTCCTCGGTAATTTTTAAAATTTTGAATTTTTGGTTGCCTGTGAATTGGGCCTCCAACTGCTGAAGAACCGGCTGGCCGAAACCGTTGAT
>JAAXJR010000003.1:3044-24344 GCA_012269745.1 Flavobacteriales bacterium
TGCCTGTGAATTGGGCCTCCAACTGCTGAAGAACCGGCTGGCCGAAACCGTTGATGAGCTGACGGTCAAAAGACCAGTCCACCGCGTTATCAGCGCCCATTACCGTGATCACACTGTCGCTATCAATAACCAGTGAGGCGCTGTCCACAATGATCCCTGCACTGTCTACCACAAAGGTGCCGTTAAGCGTGTCGAAGGTGGCAATGATGTCCCTAGTTCCGTGAGGATGTAGGGTATCCCAAAGCCCTTGTGCGATGAGGTGGTTCGTAATTTCTACGCCGTGCCAATCGCCATGTAGGAGCTCTTCCATGCGTTGCACGTTTTGTGGTTTTCTACAGCTGAGGAGTGCGATAATAGGCAGGAGGAGGAGTAGCTTTTTCATCGTAGGGGTTTTAAAGAGATGCCGTAGCCGAAATAAATGCCGTAAAAGGGGCCATTGGTACTTCCGGATACTGAAATATAATGCGTTAATCGTTCGGTTTCGTATTGCTGTCCATAACCACTGACTAGAGCCAACCATCTGCCGCGGAACACGTTGTAGGCGGCTTCACTGCGGGCAAAGAAGGTATGGGTCACTACCCCAGATTCGTTGGCCCAGCTTCTGTACAGAGTAGGAGTGAATACGTAGGTATATCCTGCGTCTATATCATTGAAAGTTTCGGAATAGACGGCTCCCATGGGGGCAGATAAGGCCCACTTTTGATTGGGCGTGGACCATTTAGGGCCTAAGACTGCGGAGATGCGAAGGTTGTCCTGTTCTATGTTCAACCTGGAGATACTCGTGGTGGTGGTGAGGTCTAATTGGTTGGTAAGACCCCTATTGTATAGGGCCACACCCCCTGTGCTTGCATTTAGACCTCTTCCTGAAAAGCCGCCTACGGCGAGCTTGTTTTCCCGAGGCGCTAGCGAAGCAGCGGTTTGAAATTCCGGCAATGCCACGGTGCAGCTTGAGGCAAGCAGGATAATAGGCAGGTATTTGAGCAGCTTGGTGGGCATTGGGGCAATTGGTTTGGATTAAAGTTAGGGAGAATCATTGGGTTGTGGAAAACGATTAGTTCTCCATGTTATTTGAGAATGAAGTTTTGGGGTGGGAAATTGATAGGTGTAAGTTAAAATAAGTAAATAAATATTTACCTTTGATGAAGAGTTCTGAGGCACTTAGAAGAATTAAACAGGCAGGTTGGTTTGTGGTATCTCGGAGA
The DNA here is from genome assembly GCA_012269745.1 of Flavobacteriales bacterium. Lineage (GTDB taxonomy): Bacteria > Bacteroidota > Bacteroidia > Flavobacteriales > Schleiferiaceae > UBA10364. Next base: position 4,247 of record JAAXJR010000003.1, read on the forward strand.
GGATCTCATATGAAATTGGCGCATGATCGGTTCAAACACACAATAGTATTTCCTTATCACGGAAGCAAAGAGATTGCCAAAGGGCTCCAAAGAAAATTATTTAAAGAAGCACGAATAGATGACTAAAAGCATGAAAATCACCATGGTGGTGGAGAAGACCAATACTGGTTATTCGGCCTATGCTAAAGATGCGGCGGTCTTTACCGTAGCTTCGGATCTGAACGAACTGTATTCGAATACAGAGGAAGCATTGTCACTGGCATTTGACCGCGATGTGACTAGGGAGGAGTTCCAGCTTCAAATAGATTTGCCCCAGTTCTTTAAATACTATCGAGTTTTGAACGCAAAGTTTTTGGCGGAGCGCATAGGAATGAACCCAACCCTTTTGTCGCAATATGTAAGTGGAACCAAGGTCCCTGGACCAAAACAAGTAGAACGAATCCTTACGGGTATTCGTGAGATTGGTCGTGAGCTCTCGGATCTAGAGTTTCTTGCTTAGACCTATAAACTCTGTAGCCCAGTACTTAAGATCCAAGCGCGCTGTCCATCCTTATATACTGAAGCAGTAGCAGTGATTGCATTAAAGTTAGGGAGAATCATTGGGTAGGAATTTTAAGCAGCTCGCTGATGCACTTGGTACGTCAAAAAGTCACGTGACACAGTTGTTCAATGGATCACGTTTTCTAATCATGAAAACCATCGCCAAGCTTCAAAGAGTTCTTGATATTGATTTTGAGATTGGCGTGAAGGGATAGTAAAATACTAAACACTTGATATCATTATATTTGGCTCTGAGTGAGTTAAGTGGATTTATGAAGAGAGTATTGGTATTGTTGTCATTGGTGTTTAGCGGGTATTTGCCTGCTCAAAACGCGTCCTTAAACCTCGGTTTTATGGCCGATACCTCCCTTCCGTTTGTGCGCAATTTAGAGTGGGCCGAGCAGATTCGGGCCTTCGGGGAAGAGATGCCACATGAGCTCTCTGTCCGGTTTCTTTTTGGCGATACCACTCATGCTTTAGTGGGCTGCCTTTCCGATTGGTATACTTTGGAAAATGACAAGTGGGTCAATCATTACCAACTATTCTCTCACGGATTCACCTGTGGTGCTCGATTATTCTTCAAAGAAGGCTATCCCATGCTGATTGGTGGCTATGGTATTTGGCGTGGACAAAGTTTGAATATTCGCTTTGTAGAGAGTGGTGAATGGGAAATGACTAAATCCTCTTCTATGCCTAGTCACTTAAAGGCGGGTCCTGCATTTCATTATAACGATACGAGTATCGTTGTCATTCCTGGTTTCCGCATTGATGTGGATAGGATAGGGACTTTGGAGGAAGTGGGTTACATTATTCAGCCTAACGGGACTTGGTTACCCGTTGAGATAAAGGTGGGGGGTAAAACCGGACTGAACATAAGGGGATTGTACCAGCAGGAATTGATCACCGATAAATACCGAGTGTATATTTCAAAAGGAGGAAAAGGACTGTTGGTGTTTATCCAAGAAAAAGAAAGTGGAAACATTTACCAGACGACTTTCGAATACGCTTCGCCGTCAGAATCATCTTTCCTAAGTGGGGATTCACTGTATCTAATAAGTGAGCGACACATGGCTTACTATATTCCGAATTTGATTAAAAGAGGAGCTCTATTGAGCGTTAACCCAGTGAGTGCAAGTCCATTTTCAGGTACTTTGCTAATTGTGGGTGGTGCATTGCTTTTGATAGTTCTCATTGCTATTCGATTAATGAGGAAATCTCCAGTAATCCATGAAAAGGAAGCGTTTCCTAACTTTTATAGTGCGCTATTGAAGCTTGATGGAAAGGGGTTGACGAATGAGGAGTTAAATGATCTGTTCACTCTCAAAGATCTCAGCTACGATATGATTAGAAAGCGCAGGTCTCTAATCCTTAAAGAGGTCAACACATATCACGAACAGCAAACGGGTAAGCCCTTGGTTATTCGTCAGCCTAGCTCTGAAGACAAGCGTCAATTCATTTACCACATCAAACAGTAGGTAAAAAAAGACCGCTCTATTTCTAGAACGGCCTTGGTCTTCGAGCAAAACTCAAATTTATTGGTTGAATAAAGGTACTTGTCGACTGTGTTCAAATGGTCTTATTAATGTCCTTTTCGCTTGGTTAAAGTGTGTGAAAGAGATGATTCACATAAGCCACAGGTCTCAATCGAGACACTTTTGTCATTTTCACCGCACTGTACTTTAAGTCCTGTTATTGCTAATTTTTTATGTGAATTGGTTCATGTCACAGAAAAATTTGATTGCTATTATTCATCTTTGAAATCCGTCCTCTGCTGATATAGATTCTAATGGTAAAAACTGATTAAACAATCATATGTTTTCTTTCAAGTATACGTTTATTGAGGACCTTCATGAACTAGGGGTAACTAAAGGAAAAGAGGTTCAGCTTGTTCAATTGTCTAAATGTGCTTCGCACAGCCATGTGCTCTCAAAGCTTGGCGTAAGAAATAGTGAAGGCTTGCTCGAAGAATTCTTTTCAGAGCCTTTCGAAATAAACGAGGAGCGTGTGCTGGGCGATTTCCTCATCCAACGATTGTCATAATCTTACAAACTCTGCAACCCAGTACTTAAGATCCAAGCGCGGTTGCCGGAAGCGTTAACTGATGCTTTTGCGGCATTTGCATCCTCGCGGTATTTGTGCATGCTGTGTACGACGTAGTATTTGTTGTTGTAGCGCGAAATAAAAGCTTCTGGCGCCCAATCGTTTGAGATCTTATCCAGGAAGTTGTCCGCCAAATTTCGCTCCACAAAACCGCCCACAATAATGCTATATCCCTTAACCGTTCCTGGTTCTGGAGTATTGTCCGTCACCCAAGTGTTCTTTTTTGGTTTTGACACAGGCTTAGTGGCAGTTGCTATAGATGCCGTTTCGCTGTCCTTTGCCGCTTTACTTTCATCTGCAGTGCTCTCAGTTTCAGTTGCAGCATGAGCAGTGCTGTCCGTTGCAGTGCTGTCGACCGTTTCTACTGCCAGCGGTTCTGCTTTAGGTTTTTGGAGCGGAGAATAGAACATGAAATTCGCTACGCCACCTTTGCGCTTGGCATGAGCAGCCATGAAGGTCGTATCATTCAGTTGTAGGAGGCCCATATCATCCCCGCGGCCGTTGATTTCCATAGTAGCGGCAATGGTATCGCTCGCCGCTAAAGTGAAGAGCTGCAGTCCATAGTTACGCGTGGCGCGAGAAAACGCAATCGTTTGTCCAGGTAAGAGGGTCGGGAAGACCTCGCTCATCGATGTGTTGATGTGTTTCACTGCCACAGGTTGGCTCCATACCCCATCAAAACTGAGGGTGCTTTGGTAGATGTCGTAATCGCCTGCATGCTCCATATCCGAAGAGAAGTACAAGGTGTAGCTTTCTTCGTCGAAGAAGGGGTGGAGGTAATTCGCAGCAGGGTCAATAAATGGCAATTCACCATTGGCTGCACCGCTGAAAGAGAATTGGCTCAAGGTCATGCGAACGTTACCTTGTTCATCAGGCTTTTGACGGCTGTGGTTCATAATGATGGCCGAGCTGTCGGGCAGTAGGGCTGCCGGTCCTACATAGAACTTCAGCGCATTGATTGCCTCGTTACCCTTGTATGGGGTAACCTTGCGGTCCTTCAAGCGCATCAAATAAAGCGAGGGAAGGGGCTTATTCGTTTTCGGATCCTTTGGGGCAATGGCAGAGGCATCTCTGTTGGAGCTGAAAAGTACGTGGTTCTTTCCGTATGGAACGGCACCGTAGTCCTCCGCAGTTGGTTCGCCCATAAGATCGATCTGAAGCGAATCTGGAGTGCTGAGCATATCTAGTGCGCTTTGCGCTTGAAGTGGTGCTGCGCAGAGCAATGCACCCGCTAGAAAGCCGAAGGTGTAGTTTAAGCGCATCATAGGAAGAATCTTGGTGAGGTTAAGTTGGTCGCTTTGGTGCTTACATCAAACGAGAAGCCTATAACGTGGCTGCTACGAGTGACATAGACGAGGTCCGTAAGAGGGAAGTTGTATTGATAGTATAAATTCCAATCCTTGGCCGTGTTGATCTTGAGCATCATGCCCATTTCATCTGCTGGGCTGTAATGCACGCCCCAGCCCCATGCGTCATCGCGAGAGAAGAAGAAGTGAAAATTCAGATCGCCGGGGCTGTTGGTCGTCCCAGTGGCGAGGAAGCTCGTGCGAGCTGTCCAGCCATTTTTCAAAGCTTTGCTGTAGCCCCCGAAAACGTGGAGAATCTGGGCAGTATAGTTGTTTTGGTAAATCTCGGCACGGTTTACATTCTTGTAGCTCACCCCGAAGTAGGAATTTTGGCCGTTGAGGGTGGTTCCAAGGTCGATGTTGGCCATGAAGGGACCTGCTAACGTATAGATGCTGGGGTCCAATTCATCATAAAACACCTCATTGTTCAAATCCACCGTGGTGCGCCCGAGGGTCGCGCGGATCCCAGTGCTCAAGGTCATATTATCGCTTACCGGAAGGTGGTAGGCACTGCTGAGGGCAAGCTGGCCAGTGTTCATAGGTCCCACGGCATCAGTGATGGCGGTGAGGTTGAAGCCTAGGCCCTTGAGGGTTTTAAAATCGGCAGATAATACACCCGTACGAGGCGCACCTGGTACACCTACAAGCTGGGCATCCACCAAGCTCACCACATCCTGTTGCTGCATACCGGCGTGTGCAGGAGAGATGGCCACAGGGGTGAATAAATAGTTGTCCAGAGCAGGGTGCTGCTGTGCCCAAAGCCCGTTTGCGAATAGACACACGAGGGCGGCTAGACGCATTTGTTTCAAAATTGTCATTGCGTTTCTCATGTGATTATCTGTTGATGAAGAGGTATCCATTCATGTTGAGGTCAGTTCCTCCGAACTGTATGTAGTAATAGTAGGTTCCGGTAGGCAACTCGCGAGTATCATTGGTCATGACGGTCTGCACGTTTGCGTTGCCGTTAAATTCGTTCGCATAGCTATCGTTGAAGTACACGAGGATGCCTTCGCGGTTGTAGATGCGCACGGAAGTGTTCGGGTATTGCAAGAGTTCAGGGATTTCCCAGAAGTCGTTCTTACCGTCGCCGTTTGGCGTCAATACGGTCGCAGGCTTCGGTGTACAGAGGTCCGGATCTAAGAAATCTGGGTTACCGTCGCCGTCACAGTCGTCGTAAGGAATGCCATCGCCGTTGGTGTCCCACTCGAGGGCATCTGCAATGCCGTCGCCGTCGCTATCTGTATCTTGCTGATTCGGGATGCCGTCGCCGTCGAAATCGGCCATACCGCCACCTCCACCTGGGATGCCGCCTTCGTCCTGATTCAAGATGCCGTCACAATCCTCATCTAGAGACTCTATGTAGGCGCTATCGGTAGCAAAAGACCCATTGGTATCCACCACAGTAACGATGTATAACCCGCTTGGTAGCCCGCTCAGAGAATCTCCAGCATAGCCGTTCAGCCAAGTCACGGTGAACGGTCCTACACCGCCCATAATATCGGCCACAACAATACCGTCGTGCCCGTCCGGACATATGTTATCGCTAAGGACAAAGACATCCACAGTGAGCTCATCCGGCTCAGAAAGTGTGATGGTATCAGAGATCATACAGCCGTTGGTGTCGGTCACCGTAATGATGTAAGTGCCCTCGCTCAAACCGCTTAGATCCTCTGTCGTAGCGCTGTTGTTCCAGCTGTAGCTGTACGGCGTGGTTCCACCACCCACGGTGATATCTATACTACCGTCGTTTGCTCCTTCACTACTAATGCCGTATCCGTTGTAATCTGAAGTAGTATTTGTGATGGTTAGTGCAGTAGGCTCGTCGATGGTGAAATTCGTTTGGAATACACAACCATTAGTATCACTAACGTGGTAATTGTAGGTGCCCGCCGCTAATCCTGAAATGCTCTGGGTAGTATCTCCAGTGGTCCAGCTATATGCATACGGCAAGCTACCTCCAGTGGCACTAATGCTTGCAGTACCATTACTATCCCCAAAACAAAGCACATCGGTCGTCATCAAGGTGCTTTGGATCACCCCTGCAGGGTTTGGTAGGATGGTTATTGGCACCTGAATACTGTCGTGGAAACCGAGGCTATCTACCCCGTGGAACCATATCACCGGTGAGCCAATGTCCATACATGTAAAACGTCTTTGGGTGATCCAAAGGGTATCAATGCCGCTACAGTCAAAGGAGTTGCTGTCCACTTGGCCCACAGTTAAGGTAGCGAAGCCGTCGCTGTCGAGCGTGAGGGTTTGCGCGTTCGTGTAGAGCGCAGGTCCTATGCTATCAATAACGGTGATGGTGAAGCCGATAGAATCTGAAAGTCCCGCTGCATCTGTTACGGTGTAATAGACGGTATGGGTACCAATTCCAAAGTCCCCATTAGCCACACTCACATTTGTAGTGGTCGTGTAATTCGTGGAATTCTCCTCAATGGTAGGCTGGGTCCAAGCAAAGTATACAGAACAACTGTCCTGGGTCGTATACAGGTTCGTATCACTCAATGCGCCCACAAAGGCCGGTGCCGTGGTGTCCTGAATATCGATGTAGAAGCTACAGGTGTCGCCATTGCCGCTGAAATCGTAGGCAAAGAAGTCGATCTTGAAAAAGCCCAGTGGTAAGTAATCACCATTGGCCAGTGAGAAGAACGAAGTGTCTATGCCACAGTTGTCCCAAACGCTGTCTCCGGTCCAGCTCACCTGTGTCCAAGTGCTGTCCGCTGCCGCCGCAAACACCAAAGTATCGCCCGGGCAGTAAATCTCTGGCTTAATGGTCTCTTCCACCACCAATTTCTGCAAGATGCTGTCCGAATTGCCATGAATGTCGGTCACAAACCAGTAAATATCATGCGATCCCAAGGCATAGTAACTGCCTGCATTGTTGTAAAGCGTATCCACCCCACAGGCTTCCACAATAGGCGGTGCACTGAGGGTAACGCTGTCGGTAAACACCCCACAAGTATCCATGCCTGCTTGCACCACCAAGGTGTCCGGAGTACCGGTCCATGCCGGTGCGATGGTATCAAGGACCGTCACGACGAACGAACAAGTATCCATATTGCCGCTGAGGTCTTGCGCGAAAATCATCACGGTATCGATGCCCACAGCGAAGAAGGCACCCGAGGTATCCGTCTGAGTATAGAACACGGTATCGCTATTATCTTCCGCGGTCGGTTGGGTCCAATTCAAATTGGCCCCACAATTCATCGCATCTGCGTACAACGTAGTATCCAGTGGGCAACTGCTGAACGATGGCGCCACAGTATCAAGCACAGTCACGGTAAACACGCAAGAATCTACATTCCCTGCGCTGTCCTGTGCCCAAGTGTACACCTCATGCACGCCAATGGTAAACCAAGTACCGCTCGTATCGCTCGCCCAAGTGCTGTCCACACCACAGTTGTCATAGAAGCTTGCCGCTGCCCAGCTGTAATTCACACCCGAAGTGTCGAGCGCGGTATAGACTGTTGTATCAATGCCACAATCAATCACTGGCGCAGTGAGGTCCACGATGGTTACTACGGCATAATCTGTATCGCTTTGGCTGCCGTCCGTACCCACGAGCATAATGGTATCCGTACCTATCTGGCTACAAGTCCACACAGAATCGCTAATACTTAACGTGAGGCTACAGTTGTCGCTACTTGCACTGTCCACGTCGGCAGGCGTAATGCGCGCTTCGCCTAAAGAGTCCAAAGCCACGGTAATGTCCATGGCATAAACGGTTGGCGCTACACCGTCGCTATCACTTACAGCGATAGAAGCAGTGCCCTCACAACCTATAGGGTCGAGCATGGTCACCGAATACGTTCCACTTTCAACTCCTGATAAATCTTTCGTGCTCGCACCGTTGTTCCACTGGTAGGTGATTGGCGTTTGGCCTCCGGTGAGGGTAAGGCTCACGGCACCGTCCGCTGTGCCTGGACAGCTTGCCGGCGTACTTGTGAGCGTTGCGGTAGGCAAAGCATTTACATTGGCGGTAACCTTTGGTGCCGTCCAGCGGCATCCTGCTGCCGAGGTGATCTGCACATCGTAATAGGCAGTGTCGGTCAACACAGGGGTGCTGTAGGTAGTTGCCGTAGCCCCTGCAATGTTGCTCCAAGTGTTTGAGGCAAAGTTGCGCCACTGGTAGGTTACTGTTGCTCCGGTAGCCACAGCTCCGAAAGTGGTGTTATTGCCAGTACAAATGTTCTTATCTGTCGGTGCATAATTGATCGTGAAATCAATTGGATCGCTCAACGTAATGTTGTTTCCTAATGCGGTTGAACAGCCCGAGGCATCGGTTAAGACAATATTGAGATAGTGGCCTTCTTCGAGATTTCGAATAACCGCGAGACCATTTGCCACGGTCGCTGTGGTGTTTCCTCCTTCGTAGGTCACGGTATAGGTGCCGTCTGCAACATTTTCTACTCTAAAGGAAATCTCACCATCGTTCAATCCACATGCGGTAGGATCAGTGCCTGTAAAGTTGCTTACGGTGAGTGCGCCACCTTTAGTGCCACTTACGGAGATGGTTTGACCGCTATGACCTGCAGTAGTTAACGAGATGTTTGCGGGATTTGCAAGCGGGCTTACCCCGTTCATTCGTACGTAGATGATGGTATCGAGGCGGCCGGTAGAATCGGCTACTACTGAAAGTGATGCAGCCCAACCTGCAGTATCTGTAGTGCTTACTTCATACCCTGTAGGTGCTGTGATGGTTAGCGCAGCGCTTAGATTGCGTCCTTCAATGAGGAAGTTTTGCGACGCTGAAACATTGCCGTCACAGGTGAAAAATGGAGCTAGGGTAGCAAAGGAGGTAGGGGAAGGAAAGGTGGTCACTGAGGGGCTAGTTGGGAACCAGCTCGATGGGTTCGTCCCTGAAATGAGATGTGTTTTATTGCCGGCGCTTGCGCTACCAATGGAAAAGAAAACTTGGCTCGTGCTCGCAAAGCCTACGGTAGTTCTTGAGCGGCCGTCGGTTCCAGTGGTGTTAGAAGTAGATGAATTGTTCGTGAAAACTCCATTGCCCGAGCCGCTTGTGGTGTAGCTCAGAAACGTGGTTGCACCAAGGGTATATTCACTGATGCCGTCGGCTTCGAAGAATACGCCTGAAGGTCCTACGCCGTCTAAATCCCAGGCGCTGAGGTAGAAATCGCCGAGCAACACGGGTACAGGTGATCCTGCACTTCCGTCCTCAATAAAGGTGATGCTGTAATCAATATTTCCTGCCGCTGTCCAGAGCACTTGTGGTGAGAAGTGAGCAGCGGTATTGCTGTTGGAAGTGGATACTTGGTCAAAGTCGCTGATCAGCGCATTATTAATGGCTTCGATACGAACAATAGCGTCGTAAGAGGTGCTTCCCACAGTAACTACATCGTCGTAGATACAGGTGCTACCTGCGGTGAGCGAAGGGTTGGCAGTCAGTGGTGAACTAAAGTCGAGGCTTTGGCCGGCTAGGGAAATGGTCTGTGCACTGAGGCCTAAACCTAGGAGCATAGAAGCCAAGGAGTAGAGTAACCTTTGTCTCATAAATTCTCGCTTGAAGACGTGTTTGTTTCGGGTCGTCTTTAAGGTACTAATTTACGTCCTACTAATGGGCTATTAAAGAGCACTAAACCAAGTTGTTAACTAAAAATAAGCGTTAGAATACGCTTGAAATCTGCAAATCTCAAAGTAGACACTGGTTGAAAAAAGGCGGCCTATTTTTCGTCTGTAGAATTGGTCAAGTAGATTCAAAACGTGACTTTTGTCACGTAATTGACTGCAATCATGGAAACAAAAGTGGATGCGAAAGAGCGCATCAAGGAACTCAACGAAATTTTCAGACCCCTTCAGCCGGAACAACGCATTACGGAGTTGTACCGTCATTTTACGAAGGAGGAGGTGATGTTGACCAGTTCCTTTGCGGCCACCTCTGCCTACTTATTGCACTTGTTTTCAGTGTACCAACCCGAGCAGGAGGTGCTTTTTATTGATACGGGCTACCACTTTGATGAAACACTCATTTATAAAGATTACTTGACCAAAGTCTATGGCTTAAACACTCGCGAGGTTCGTGCTGAAGATTGGAAGCACGAGTTTACCACTTCGGACGAGACTTGGACCAAAGATCCTGATTACTGCTGTACTATTAATAAGGTGGAGCCGCTCGAAAAACTCAAAGAGGAGCACGAGATTTGGGTCAGCGGCTTGATGAGCTGGCAAAGTGACCGCCGCGCGACCTTGGATATTTTTGAAGAGCGCGGTGGGGTGATCAAATTCTACCCACTTTTGGACGTCACCCGCGAGCAGCGCGAGGCCTATATCAAGGACCACTTGCTACCGTTCCACCCTTTGCAATCAAAAGGCTATTTCAGCATAGGATGTAAGCACTGTACTCAGCCCGGAAAGGGGAGAGAAGGCCGTTGGAACAACAGCCCAAAGACAGAGTGTGGGTTGCACCTTTAGGAAATTGATTTAGTTCCAAGGTTCGAATTCTTCGTCCCTAAAACTTCGGGTATTAGTAGGTTACTTTTTTCTTTTGCTGATTTAAAGGCTTCTTTCCAACCATGTCGTACCCTACGTTTAGGTTTAACAATGATGTGGTCATCCCTCAGCGAAAGGTAAACAGCATCAGTAATACCGTATTGTTCTAATAGCTCGTCGCTCAACACTAAGGCTTTATGCTTTCCGATTTTAACTAGTGGTGCTTTCATCCCTTTAAGATATGAAATCCCAAGGTCGTTATGGAATTAAACTATGGATGTTATTTAACCCTTTCCAAGAATTGTGGAAAAGGTTTAGAAATGAAAAAACCCGCACCATTTAAAAATGATGCGGGCATTCCAGTGTAAGCGAGTGAGAATAACCTGGCAGGACAAACAGGCTAAAACAACCTGCCAGTTCGGTTCACTCTACCGATTAAATGTTGGAGTAGAACACCTTTGTGTTTTCATCCACAGGTGCACACGGGTCGTACTTTGTAGGTACAGCCTCATAGTTCACAACACCATCTGCTGCGGCTTCTTCTGAAGTGAAGTAGCCTAAAATCGTAAGCTCTTTCAGTGTTTTGAAGAAGTGGTCTCCTTCAGTTTGAGCAGCTTCGTCATATCCAGTCAAAAACGCTTCGCGTTCCATCTGAGTCGCTTCTTCAAATGGACGGCCAATGGACTTCTTGCCTTCCACAGCAATCTCTTTGATGCCGGCGTTGAGTTTTTCTTGCATGTCCGGGTAGTAGCAATCGCGGATCATCACGTCGATGAACGCGCCAATCTTTGCATCGCGAGCACCAGCGGTTGCCGTGCGGGGGATGATGGTCTCGGCAATAGCATCGAGCATCGCAAGGCGCACAGGTCCAGCAGTTGTAGTATCAGGATCAAACGAGCAGCTCTCCAACAATACCGTTGGGGCTACGAGGGTACCTCCGATGGCCATGGCCATGCGTTGTACCATTTGTCTACGAGTCAATTTTTGTTGTTCCATTGCGCTGTAGATTAAAGGGTTCCTTTTTTCAATTCCTTCACGGCATGGTCGGCTGCACGAGCAGTCATCGCCATGTAGGTCAGTGAAGGATTCACACAAGAAGCCGAAGCCATTGCTGCACCGTCGGTCACGAAGACGTTCGGGGCATCCCAGACTTGGTTCCATTTGTTCAAGACAGAGTTCGAAGCATCCGTACCCATGCGTGCAGTACCCATCTCGTGGATACCCATACCGAGGGCGTAGTCGCTTTCGTAGCCGTAGACATCTTTGAATCCTGCGGCTTCAAGCATGTCGATAGCATCCTGCTTCATATCGAGGCGCATCTTCGCTTCGTTTTCTCTGAGTTCCGCATCAAACGAAAGGACAGGGAGTCCCCATTTGTCCGTTTTTGTGCGGTCGAGTTCAATTTTGTTGTCGTGGTACGGCAGTACCTCACCGAAGCCGGTCATACCGATGGTCCACGGACCTGGTTTACTCATGGCGTCTTTGAAATCGGCCCCAAGACCCATTTCACGAACACCGCGGCGCCAGTCGCCACGAGAGGCAGACCCTTGGTACCCGAAGCCACGCAAGTAATCGCGCTTATCGCCATACCAGTTACGGAATCTAGGGATGTAGAATCCGGTAGGACGTCCACCGAAGTAGTATTTGTCCTGATCGCCTTCCCAAGTGCCTCCAGCACCTACGCGGAAGTGGTGGTCCATGAGGTTGTGTCCCAGTTCGCCTGAGCTAGAACCCAAACCGCCTTCCCAAACGTCGGTAGCACTGTTCATCAACACCCAGGTCGAATTCAACGCAGAGGCATTTAAGAATACAATCGGTGCAGTAAACTCATAGGTCATATTGGTCTCGGCATCCAAGACTTCTACGCCTTTTACGCGCTTCTTATCCTTATCGTAAATCAATTCCTTCACGATGCTGTGCGGACGTAGTGTCAAATTACCGGTCGCCATCGCAGCAGGCAAGGTCGAAGATTGTGTGCTGAAGTAACCGCCGTACGGACAGCCCAACCAACATTTGTTTCTGTATTGACATCCGGCACGTCCCTTGTGAGGCACGGCGATGTTCGAAGTACGCCCGATAATAAGGCGACGCTTTTCGTCGAAAGCCTTGCGGATGCGGTCAGCAGCAGTCTGCTCTACACAGTTCAGCTCCATGGCGTGCAAATACACGCTGTCCGGCAACACGTCCATGTCTTCGTGCGAACCACTAAGACCGGCATGGCGCTCTACATGCTCGTACCACGGGGCAAGGTCGTCGTAGCCAATAGGCCAAGGAGTACCTACGCCTTCCTTCTCGTTCGCCAAGAAATCTTCGCGGTTCCAACGGTAGCTTTGGCGGCCCCACATCAACGAACGGCCACCCACGTGGTACCCGCGGTACCAGTCAAAACGCTTTTTCTCTGTGTACGGACAATCTTGATCGTCCACCCAGAATTGCGGGTTCAGCTCGTTCAAAGGATAATCTCTACGCAATACAGGGTTGCGGTCCTTTTGAGCGGTTGTTGGTTTTCCGCGGTGCGGGAATTCCCACGGGTCCATGTTGGTCGTGGTATAGTCCTTAATGTGCTCTACGTTTCTACCGCGTTCGAGCATCAAGACCTTCAGTCCTTTTTCAGTCAGCTCCTTTGCTGCCCAGCCGCCGGAAATTCCGGAGCCGACAACAATCGCGTCATAGTGCATTTTATCTTCTGCCATTGTACTTAGGGTTATCTTATAAATTCATTGTAGCTCTTCTGCATGCTCTCCTTCAAGGGCTGAGCAAATACATATTCGAGCGCTACGTAGCCGTCGAAGCCTACCTTATCGATAGCTTCCATGACGGCGGGGTAATTAATTTCTTGGTTGTTCCAAGGCTCATTTCTTCCCGGCACGCCAGCGACGTGGTAATGCCCGTAGAAGTTATGATTTTCTTGGATGTTTTGGATGAGGTTGCCCTCCATAATCTGCATGTGGTAGATATCATACAGCAGTTTAAAGGATGGACTGGCCAATTCCTTCGCGAGCGCAATCCCCCAGCTAGAAGAATCTGCCATATAATCTGGGTGGTCGACGATGCTGTTAAACAGTTCCATCTGCAACACCACACCGTGCTCTTCTGCCAACTTTACCATCGGCTTCAGCGCCTTCACTGCCTGCTCTAGTCCTGCCTGCTCACTTAAGCCGCGGCGATTCCCACTGAAACAGATCAAATTTTGGTAGCCGGCCTTCGCCACGCGAGGAATCATCTCTGCATACCTCTGGTGAAGCACACTTTCAAATTCTTCGTGGATAAAGCCGTCCACTAGGTTGAGTTCAGCACCGTTGCACATCGAGCTGTCCAGCCTGTGCTTCTTTAAATGGTGCCAATTTTCCGGTCCCACCAAATCAATAGCTTCAATGCCCTGATTGGCGAGCCACGGGCACAAATCTTCCCACTCCAGTTCCGATACGGTCCAGTGGCTCACACTGCGTTTGTATCCGAAGCGGCGCGATGGGCCATCACTTACTGTGGACTCCGATGCATAGATGTGCGACGGGAGCGCAGTGGCTGCTGCAAGGCTCATCAGGGATTTTATGTGCGTTCTGCGATTCAAGCTCTAGGTAATTAAGCTTCTTGTTTGCCTCTCATGTAGAAGTGAATTCCTGCGAAAATCACGATGAGGGCAATAGGTATATAAAGTGTAGTCTTGATAACGGCACGTCCGGCCTCGACCTCACTTAAATTCGAAATTAATCCGTCGTAGTAGCCGCCCATGATCTGGGTGTAGATGGACACGGCGAACATTCCTGCTGCACCGATCACGGCCATACCCACGGCACCGGTCTTTGGCAAGTAGGTCGCTACAAAGCCGATCATTGTTGGCCAGAAGTAGGTGACACCCACGCCGAAGATTACAGCACTTACAAAGAGCATGTTGCCGTCTACCGTCGCCATCATGTACAAACCAATAGTGGTGAACACAGCGCTAAACAGGAGCATACCTGTGGTGGAGAATCGGCTCACAACTGGAGCGGCCATACCGCGACCCAAGGTCATGACACCGGAGGTGATGAGCAGGATCAAAATGGCATTATCGCTAACGCTGCGCAGCAGTACATCTACCCATTGGTTGATGAAAAGCTCCGAAGTAGCTGTCCCCAACATGGCGATGGTGATGATGATAAACAATGGGTTCAATAGCGCACGGTACATTTCGCTGTCGGAAACGGAATTGGCCACGCGTTCCGTCACTGGAAATTCTAGGCGCTCCATTTGAATGGCATACCAGATGGTTGGGATCAACATCACCGCCATCATTAGTTGCCAATTCAGACCTGCCTTCCCAAAAGCGAAGGCGACCAATGACCCAATAACGATACCTCCAGGGAACCAAAGGTGGAACTGGTTCAGCTTCGTAGTCTTCTCTTCAGGATATATCGAAGCGACCAACGGGTTGCAAACTGCTTCCACCATACCGTTGGCTAGGCCAATTAAAAGGGTAGATGTCCACAAGGACCAAAAGCCCCCTGCGAAGATGGTGAGAAGGATTCCAGCGAAGTGGCCGAGATAGGCAAGGCGCATCAGATTCTTCATGCCGACCTTGTCCACAATGGCACCTCCAATGATCATGGAAACGGGGAATCCCCAGAATGCTGTGGCTGCGATACGACTGAGCTCGCTGGTATTTAATTGAAATTCTACTCCGAGATCGCCCAAAATCCCTGCGCGGATTCCGAAGCTTAAACTGGTTACCAAAAGACTTGCACAACTGGCTATAAATAGTGCACTTCTATTAGACGCGTTAGACATAGTTTCAAAGAGTGTTAGTGTTACAAGTGTCCAATATACACTTTCTAACTTTACAATGTATGCAATTGTGACAAAAAGTCACGCACTATTTTAGTGGGCTCCAAAGCCTCCCAAATTCAATGCCCTTGGGAGAAGTGTGTTTTGGACATTTATGGCTACTTTGCAATTCTAAACGCATCACATAACCTATGAAAGGCAGATTGAGAGCCGCAATGATTGGCGGCGGTCCAGGAAGTTTTATTGGCGGAGTTCACCGCATCGCTGCACGTATGGACGGCGAATACGATTTGGTTGCCGGTGCCTTCTCGAGCAAACCTGAAAAGTGCTTGGAGACGGCTCGCGAGCTTGGTATTTCTGAGGATAGAGCCTACGGGAGCTGGAAGGAGTTGATCGAAAAGGAATTGGACCGTCCAGAAAACGAGCGTGTTCAAGTCATCATGATTACTACGCCCAATCACGTGCATGCTGCACCTACTATTGCTGCCTTGGAAGCAGGCTACCACGTCGTTCTAGACAAGCCGCTCTGTACTTCCATGGAGGAGGCGTATGCTATTGCTACGGCCGTTGAAAAAGCGTCAGGATTGTTCTGTTTGACCCACACCTACACGGGCTACCCGATGGTGAAAGAGGCCAAGCACCAGATTGCTTCGGGCGCTCTTGGGAAGGTGCGTAAAATTTATGTTGAGTACCCGCAAGGGTGGTTGTCTACGTTCTTGGAAAGCGAAGGTCAAACTCAAGCCGCATGGCGCACGGACCCGTCGAAATCGGGTAAGGTGGGTGCCATGGGCGATATCGGAACACATGCCTTTAATCTGGCGGAATACGTTTCGGGTGAAACGATTACTGAAGTATGTGCCCAGCTCAATATTGTTGTCGAGGGTCGCGCCTTAGACGACGATGGTGCGGTGATGTTCAAGACCGCTTCAGGCGCCACCGGTGTCTTGATGGCAACCCAAGTTGCTGCCGGTGAAGAGAACAACCTGAAGGTCCGCGTTTTCGGAGAGAAAGGCGGCCTGTGCTGGGAGCAGAAAGACAATAATACATTGACAATGATGCCGCTGGAAGCACCGGTGCAAGTGTTGCGCACTGGAGGCCCGGGCACTTCGGAATTTAGCCTAGCCAACCATCGCATTCCACCGGGTCATCCGGAGGGTTATCTCGAAGCCTTTGCCAACCTCTACAAAAACTTCGCAGCCCACGTGAAGGCTCAAGCGGCAGGAGAAAAACAAGATCCGAACTTTGATTATCCAGGCATTGAAGACGGCGTTCGCGGGATGAAATTCATCGAAGCGATCGTGGAAAACAATGCTGGAAACGAAAAATACACAGCACTTTAAATTTTAAAGTATGAAAACGCTGAAAGGACCGGCCATTTTTGTGGCACAATTCGCCGACGACGTCGCCCCGTTCAACTCTTGGGAATCCATTTGTACATGGGCGGCCGATTTAGGCTATAAAGGCATTCAAATCCCCTCTTGGGACGCTCGATTTATCGACCTCGAGAAAGTTGCGGGCAGTCAAGACGCTGCCGATGAATTAAAAGGAGTGGCTGCCGAGCACGGCATCGCCATCACAGAATTAAGCACCCACCTTCAAGGTCAGCTCGTTGCAGTACACCCGGCCTTCGATGCGCAGTTTGATGCCTTCGCACCGGCTGAGGTACACGGCAATAGCAAAGCGCGCACTGAATGGGCTGTAAACCAAGTCAAGCTGGCAGGTACCGCTTCCCAGCGCCTCGGGCTTTCGGCCCACCCAACATTCTCAGGCGCACTTGCTTGGCCATATTTTTACCCTTGGCCACAACGTCCGGCTGGATTGGTGGAAGAAGCCTTCAAAGAATTGGGCCAGCGCTGGATGCCTATCCTCAACCATTTCGAAGACTGCGGCGTAGACCTCGCTTACGAGATTCACCCGGGTGAAGACCTCCACGACGGTGCCACTTTCGAACGTTTTTTAGACGAAGTGGGCGGTCACCAGCGTGCCAACATGTTGTACGATCCATCTCACCTCGTGTTGCAAGGCATGGACTACCTCGGCTACATTGATTTGTACCACGAGCGCATCAAAGCCTTCCACGTGAAGGATGCAGAATTTAACCCGGATGCAAGAACCGGAGCCTATGGCGGCTACCTTCCTTGGGTAGAACGTGCGGGCCGATTCCGTTCCGTAGGCGACGGCCAGATTGATTTCCCGGCCATCTTCGCCAAACTCGCCCAGTACGACTACGACGGATGGGCTGTTTTGGAGTGGGAGTGTTGTCTCAAAGATTCTGCTGCCGGCGCGCGCGAAGGTGCTGAGCGCATCGCAAACTGGATCATACCGGTCGCTTCGCGCGCCTTCGACGACTTCGCAGCCACAGGCGTAGATACTGCTGCTAACCGCAAAGCATTGGGCCTTGAGTAAGACCGTTCTCATCACTGGCGCTACCGGCATGGTGGGCAGCCATGTACTGAAATTGGCTTTGGCTTCCGACGAGGTCTCTAAAGTCATCGTCTATGGACGTAGCTCTATAGATTTTGACCACAAGAAGATGGAGGAATTCCTCAGTCCTGTTTTCACGCAATTCCCTGTTGACCTCCTCGCTCAGATGGGCGATGTGGACCACATCCTCTTTTGTGTGGGCGTCTACACGGGTGCTGTCAAACGCGAGCTATTTAGAGAGATTACGGTGGACTATCCGGTGGAATTGGCCCGGAAACATTTGGAGGCAAACCCGAAGGGATCCTTTACGCTACTTTCTGGACAAGGTGCGGACCGCAGCGAGAAATCGCGCATGATGTTTGCCGAGGACAAGGGCGCCGCAGAAAACCTGCTCAGCACTATGTATGCCGGTACCTTCTACACCTTCCGCCCAGGCTACATTTACCCTGTGGAGAAGCGTGTTGAACCGAACTTTAGCTACAAATTGTCGCGCAGTTTGTATCCGTTACTCAAACATTTGGGTCCTAAATTTAGCATTACCTCGCACCAGCTGGCCGAAGGGATTTTCACTTCGGTGGTGCGGACTCCTGACCAAGAAATATTAGAAAATCACGAAATACTCAATTACATACACTCATGAAATATGCTATCCTAAGCGCTGCCGCACTGCTTGCTGCAGCTTGCAATGCCCCAACTGAGGCACCTGCTGAAACTGCAGAGGCAGTAGTAGAACAGAAACACAACACCATCACCGAGGCCGAAATTGTAGACGGTTGGGAGCTGATGTTCGACGGGCAGTGTACAGGCAACTTCCGCAAGTACGGCGACACAGTTATCGGCAAGGCCTGGGTCATTCAAGACGAAGCTTTGCACCTGGATGCGAGCAACAAAGAAGATTGGCAGACCAACGGCGGCGGCGACATCGTCTACCAAGATTTCGACGGTTCGATCCGCGAGTTTGAAAACTTCCACTTCAAAGGGGAATGGAAAATTGCCGAGCGCGGGAATTCTGGTATCATCTACCTCATTCACGAGGATACTGAGCAGTACCAGTACTGCTGGATGACCGGTTTAGAAATGCAGGTATTAGATAACGGTACCGATTCCACAGAAGGCCACCCAGATGCAGCTATTTACAAGCACCGCGCAGGAGATCTTTATGATATCAATGCTGCTCCAGAAGGCGCGGTTAAGCTGGCTGGCGAGTGGAACCAATTTGAAATCATCGTTCAAGACGGCCACTTGACGCAGATCCTCAATGGGGTAGTGACTGTGGACCGTCAATTGTTTGACGACCAGTGGCGCGCTGATGTAGCCGCTTCGAAATTCCACGAATGGGCCGGTTATGGGACCTATGCGAAAGGAGGTATCGCTTTGCAAGACCACGGCGATAACGTCTGGTACCGCAATCTCAAGATTAAGAGTCTAGAGAGCGCTACTGCCGAAGCAGAGGAAGCTGCTGAAGAGTAGTCACAAAAAAATTAAGACCTACATCCAAGACCCGCTCGCAGAGCGGGTCTTGGTCTTTTAGCTACCTTAGCCTCATGGCCCAATACCATTCGAGCAAAGCAATTGTTTTAAGTGCCCTGAAATACGGGGATACTTCGCGTATTGCGCGCCTTTACACCGACCAGTTTGGGCTCATTTCCGTGCTTATTAATTCGGTCTCTTCAAAGAAATCGGCTGTACGACCTTCCATGCTTTTGCCGCTAACCTTGCTCGATATTGTACATACTCACAAAGGAGACGGCAAGCTCGAGCGTATCAAAGAGGCAAAGATGGATCTGACTTATACGGCCATCCCTTATGATCCGGTGCGCAACGCCCTTGCTTTGTTTTTGGCAGAGCTCTTCGGGAAAGTGCTGCGGGAGGAAACTGAGAATAGAGAGAAGTTTGATTTTGTACGCTCGGCGTGCTTGGCTTTAGATACATTGGATAAGATTCCGCCAGCCTTTCATTTGAGCATTTGGGCGAAGCTAACTTTGTATTTGGGTTTCTCACCCGATGTTAAGCAAGAGCACAATGGTAGTTTTTTTGATCTCCAAGACGGCCAATTTCTAGACCACCCTTCGCTATTGCATCCCTACCTCGATGAACAAACTACCGCGTATTTGCTGAGTGCCATCAAATGGGACTTTGAATCGCCACTTCAAATACCAAAACAAGGGCGCACAGATTTACTTGAAGGATTGCTCCGATTCATGAATATTCACCTTGACGGCTTCGGGAACTTCAAAAGCTTGGAGGTACTAGGCGAGATTTTTAGTTAAAAAGCGCCAAAAAAGGTCAAAACGGAGCGAAAATTGGCCAAAAACGCTCGAAATTGGCCAAAAAAGAGTAAAAATCAGTCAAAATGGCATTTTGACAGAATTGGACAGATAATTGCTACTTTCATAGTATAACTAATAGAATACATGCCCATGAATGCACAATTCCCAAAATGGTTGATTCCTGCCTTTGGAGCCTTCCTATTT
>JAAXJR010000054.1:0-1123 GCA_012269745.1 Flavobacteriales bacterium
CTTCCGACGAAGACGATATTGTGCGTGTTCAGGACGACTACAAGCGCGTGACGCCGGGGGCTTAGGTCATCACAAATATGGATACATTATTCTTGCATAAGGTCGTTGATCAAGTATGCGACAAAGGCCATTAAAATCTTTGCAAGAAATAAAACAGAGACTAAGAAAAGGCCAATACCTTCAATTGAACTGTGGTTGATTATCCTGAGTGCGAGAAAACCAGCGCCACTTAAAAATGCATAAATGAATACGCTGGTAATCGCCATTTTAGGCTCATACTCCTCGTCTGTCGCAGCAGAAGAGAATAGAAGCAAGAAAATCATTAAGACGAGTTCAATTACTCTAACACCTAAGTGAGTCCAAGTTGAGAATTGTAAAGTTTCCATTACTATGGCAAGATCAATTAAAACTGAAAATAATATCACTAAAATGGCAAGGAGAAAGCCTTTTGGGTTTTTCATTTTTCTAATTTATTAGCGTTAAGCTTACCTGAATAGGCCTTTTTTCTTAATAGGATTTTCTTTAGCCATAGTGGCCTGTTGTGAAAAATCTTCATACTTACTCGAAAGCAACTCGCTTTGGCCCTTTCGCATTTCGAGTATCACTAAGTAGGATTCTACAAGAGCTATGACTTCAGCTTGATTAAGCTTTTTAGATTCGACACCAACAACTTTCTTGGCGAGTCCACTTATTCCTTTACCCACCAGTTTTCCACCGAGCTTAGCACCTGGTATCCTTGTTACTTTACCCGCTACTGATAATGACTCACTGATCATATCACCTTTAAGTACTCCAGCTAAAACCTTTCTACCTGCTGATATACCACTTGACATCTTGTTACTTTTACCAATGAGCATCGGAAACGGATCTAGTTGAATCTGAGCAGTTGCGCTTCGAAGATGTTTACAATAGTTAGTTAATCTTTGAATCAGTTCTTCATTACTTATATCATAGTTGTCTGTTGGTGACGCACTCTTCTGTTCAGGTTGATAATTAGCGATGATTAATTCAGCTTCTATCTCATCCATTCCTAGTTGCTTTGCTTTTTTGAGCAGTAGGGCGTTTTCAGCTTCAGTTAGGACACCGTCAGAGTATGCTAATTCTAAGAGTTTTTGGAATTCTT
>JAAXJR010000054.1:1223-6547 GCA_012269745.1 Flavobacteriales bacterium
CTCAATGAGGTGGTTAATCCTAAATCTGTTGTGTTGAGCCCTGAATGAGGGGAGCTATCAAACCGAGCTGCTGCATTCATGGATAGTTGTAAATCATTTGTGATTGGGAATCGGAGACTGAGTTCTCCAATACAGCGGTAATCAGAAATATCTGAAAGGCTAGGTTGGAAATAAGCAAAGCCTACAACTTCGACATGTGCTGTTTTATGCTCTGCTACAGCAATAAAATTCCCCCTGAAAAGTTTAGAGGTAAGGCCATCTCGGTAATTTTCGATCTCCCTGAAGGCTCCTACAGCTATCATGAAATCTCTTTCTTTTCCAAGGTCGAAATCAATATTCGCACCAGTTAAAAACCTACTGTCCATGGCTAGAACACTGTTGGACTGGAATTGGCCATAAGAATTTAGAGTAGTATGATCATTGATCTCGTAATTGATTCTCATATGGCTGTAGGAAGCTTGCTGCTGCGATTCTCCATTCACAGCTAGTTGGTTGTATCCTCCTAAAAACCATAGAGATGCGTCTTCACTAAGGCTCTTTCCTAATCCAAAAGAGCTGCTAATATTATTTACAGAGGAGTTGCCCCTTGAGAGGTCCGCCCCTGCATCCAATACCAAACTCAATGAGGAATCTAAATCATGAGAAATCGCTGAGGTATTGATGATACTTTGTCCTTGGAGTAAGCTTGGTATCAGAAAAAGAATGAGTAGATGGTTTTTCATTGGGATCATCTACGTCGTTTGATGTCTCTGATCTTTTCTCGGTACCCTCTTATGTCTTCACGACACCTTCTAATCCTGTCTCGCTTCGATAGAATATCCTCTTTACGACGGTCTATTTTAGACTTTAGATTATTGATTGCTCGATCACGTTGGTCTCGAATCCGTGATTTATCATCACGGTCCTTGGCATATTTTAATTTACTCGCAGCTCTCTCACGCTCACGCTTGATATCCTCGCGATAGCCTTTAATATCACTTTGATAGTTTGTTATGTATCTGCGGTGAGTTTCAATTTCTCTATTCTCACGATCGATATAACTTAAATAGCTTCTGACTGACATAATTATCCTACTCTGGTTGATCTTTTGTTGGATGTGATTTCCTCAAGGCAATACTCGTAGAGCCTTTTTGCTTCTCTTTTCTTGAGGCATCGAGCACGAATAACTCCGGTACCATAAACCTTAAGGTTGAGGTCTGCCCCGAAGAGATGTGCGTCGTAGGAGACCCTCCTTAGGTTGCGGAAAGGCACAACGTCTTTGTCTACACCAATGAGATAATAGTTTCGCTTAGAAACGATGATATGTTCCATGGCTGTATCAATCTCAATACGCCATGGTACTAGCCAGTCTAGGTATTTAAGTTCGCCGAAGAAGATGTTAGACAGAAAACTGCCGGTTGCCTTGATAATCATGATCAATACTCTCCCCTTGCAGCTTGACCTAATGTGATTTCATCTGGAACAAGCTTGCCACCACTCTTGATTTGAACAGTTGTTCCGTAGGTGTCTAAGAATGCTTTTTCAGCTTCTTTAACCTTCATTGACGCTTTAATCTTGATTTCGGCATTTGAGTTCTTTTTAACCTCTGCCGAAGTCTTGTCATTTAGCTGTTTAAGAGTAAGCGATTCTTCAGCAATCCGTTTGCCTTTGTAAAAAACCAAGTCTAGTTCAAAAGCAGTTTTGAAGTCTTTAGAAATGGTTTTGAGTTTCTTGTTTGGAGCAACAGAAAACTCTTCGTTTTTGAAACGATCCTTAAAGTTGTTTAGTAGTCCCATTGTTTATTGGTTTAATATGCCCTTCCCGTCAGGGAAGGGCAATGTTAATTTGATTAGAGGCTTCCAAGACGAGCGCCATCACTCGCTAGTTTTGTGTCATCTGCATTAGCTACTTCTACACGTATACCGTAAGCTTCTTTGATTCTTTCTTCGAATGTCTTTACTAGAAGATTACCGTTGGCACTTACTTCACTCCCTTTCGAAATGGTCTTTTTGGCTACGCTACCCACTGTAGCTGAATCATCAGCGTGACTGCGTCCATCGTATACGCGGAGTGTGCCGCCAAATTCTGCTTTGAAGTCTTCTTTTAGAGACTTTACTTTCATGTTTCCGGTGATTTTAAAATCTGCCATTTTATTAAGATTTAATTGATTACTGATTATGAGTTGTGACAAGCCCAATTGAAGATGCTTTTTGCTTCATCGAGCTTTTCTAGTTGGTCTATCTTGATCTTGAATTCTGTTTTACTGATATCCTTGGACATCATTTCCGTCGTAGGGCGAACTCGTTTTGTTCCGTGATTCTTCTTGTGAATCACATTTGCAGAGACTCCTAGCCCTTTTCCCGTTGGATTATAGAGTTTGAAGAATACGGTACCGTCATTGTTCTTGGCAGTGATATAAGAGCCTGCAATGTTGTGGCTCCAATCTGTACTATTGCTTTCGGTGATATAAAGTGCAAGTGACTTCCAGATTTCAAGGTTATCCTCTCTAGCTCCTTTAGATCGCAGGTCTGGGATTTTGCCTTCAACAGAGTCGTAGCTTACTCGAACACGTTTCTTTTCGGTTCCAGATTTCGCTGCAGGATCGTCATCTACGTTTGTGATTGCGGCAAAGCTTAGTCCATTATTCCAAGCTATTTCGAAAAGGTCGAGCTCCTTATCGTTCCCTTTTGAAAAGTCTTTGCCAAATACTGCATCGCCTAAAAGATTGAATAGATCTACGATATTTTCCCATCGTGCGCTTAGGTAAGGGTCGGGACGTCCATTCGACTTAGGAGCATTACAGAATCCAAAGATGATCTGTTCCCATACTTCATCTACTTTTTCTTTATAATCCTCACCAAAGGTTTCAACGAGCTCTTGTACATTTTCCAGATTGACTTTAAACTTGCTTGCTGTTCCCGAATCCCAGCTCCAGAAGCTGCTATCGATCGTTATGAGACGGAAGATTTTATTGTAGCTGATTTGAAGCCCAAGTAACCCGAACAGGATAAGGTCATCATATTCTGTTGTTCCATTGTCTTCTTCTGAAAGGTGTCGAAGGGATCGTAATAAACTAAAGCTATTCATAAAACGCTTCAAGCTTCTAGGGTTGAAGCCGACCGTATTTTTTACGACATCTGTGTAGGCCTCTTTTTGGTTTTCTGGGATAGTAATGCCCATAGCGCCGAGCTTGTCTTGAAGGAGTTGTGAAATGTCATAAGTACCGGTAGGCATACTGAACGGTACTTGGATGATTTTATCGAAGAAGGACCTAAATTCTCTCTCGTTTTCTTCGGTCTTTTTGCCAAACTTGCCTTCCAATCCTTTAACTACGACATCATAATCGATGGCGAGAACATAGATGCAGTTAGGCACATCAAACATGTTTTTTAATGCTTCTAACACTTCTACTGCATCAGTAGGGGGGATACGGTCAAGATCGTCGACAAAGAATACCACTCGTGAATATTCGTTGTTGCTGTCCTTTATTAAGTCTTGTATAACCTCGTTAATCTGAGCTTTTATAAAGGAAATCTCTGTGGCTACTTCAGGAGTTGTCTCACCTTCTGCAGCACCTTTGACATCAAGCCCTACCTGATTCTGAACTACTTGATTGGCTAGATTTCCAATGAATCGTCCAATCTTTTTGACTTTTTGGTTCGCCTCATCGGCTTTTGACCATGTTCCTTTTGCTTCGCACGATTCCTTCAATTTTTCAAGCATTCCGCGCAATACTGCAGGCGTAGTCTGGTTGGCACCCCGAAACATTGAGTACTCCCATGTATTTACCCAAGAGGTAGCAACTTTTTTAGCCTCAAGAATTTCCCTGAGCATGTACATCATGGATGTTTTTCCAGTGCCCCATTCGCCTTGTAAGCCTACAGTAAGAGGAGTGTCTGAATTTTCAATAAAAGTGGCTAAAGTCTCTGCATACCGTCTAGACTTTAGTCTGTCTTGTTCGAGGGAGGAAATAGGTTTATCCGTAATGGACGTGGTGTTTGGTTTGGTCATGGTTTTTAAGGATTGAAATATTTAATTGGGTTTTGTCCGTTTTTTAATTGGGGATTGAGGATGCGTTTACCGTATTGCCCTACATATTTGTTCCAGACCTCTTCAGGAGCTTCGGTTCCGTCGAAACAGTGTCTTCTCCCTAGGTCGGAGGGATACCAACGTTCTGGTTTGAAAATTCCAATAGCAACTTGTTTGTAGGCGGCAATCACATACTCCGCTTTTTGTGCATTTTTTGGGTTTAAGACCCAATGGCCTCGAACTTGGTGGTAAATAGACTCTCTGTCTAAACGGTTTTCAATGTTATTGACATTGATTACGATTGCCTTAAAATCTGGCGTTGGAAGCTCAGGTAGTTCATACTGCACTTTGATCTCTCTAAGTGTTTTTGCACCTCTCTCTTCGTTGTGGTGACCGGATTGGTCATTGACGAGATTGGGGTAGGAGTCAATCAGCGCTCCTTCCACTTCAAAAGCAGTTTGCTCATCTAACCCATGTCTGTGAATAATAATTAAAGGAGTAAAATCAGCATCTAATATTTGCTGAATTCGAGAGTTCTTTTGACTTTCCGATACATTATCTTTTTCAACAGCCTCAACATGTTGGAATACTCTATTGCCCTTTCCCTTACCTATGTAAAATGTGGTATTGTTCCTTGGATCTATAAGTCGATAGACATAAAATTTTAAAGCGTCTGAAACAGCATCAGAGAACGACATGATATGATTTATTGGTTTTGATTTCCAAGTCAAGCTAAAAAAACCTGTCTCAAATTGTCTCTAAACTTATCGTAGCGTCTCTAAACTTATCGTAGCGTTATGCATTTGTTAATGCTTAATAATCAATGATTTATGTTGATAAAAAATGATACATTTTGACAAGTTATCATGTTTACGCACCCATATAATTTCGGAGCGCTTATTGATTTCGAATTTTAATTACTTGCCTTTGGCGTTAGTAGCGTGCTGCGTAATTAAAAGTGAAGCGATTGAATAACATACATCCTGGTGAAGTACTGGAGAAGGAGTTTTGGAGCCTCTTGGCATATCTGCGTATAGACTTTCTAAGGAGACGTTTATTCCTCAGACGCGTATTAGTCAAATTTTAAAGGGCAAGCGTAGAGTTACCGCAGATACCGCTTTGCGGTTGTCTATGTATTTCGGCACCAGCGCTCATTTCTGGCTTGGTCTCCAAAATGATTTTGACGTAGAGCAAGAGCGAAACAATAAGCTAGAAGAGTTCCGTCAGATTGTTCCGTTGAGGAAAGAGGAGGTTTTATAGACGCTTATCCACCGCCTCTCGAGGGAGGATGCCTTTGAGGTCGTAGATGACCTTAT
>JAAXJR010000016.1 GCA_012269745.1 Flavobacteriales bacterium
CGTCATCAATCGGATCATCAAGGGACGTTTACACCCAGGTAAGGCACGGGTCACGTCCTATTTGTGGGGAGAAGGTAGGTTGAGTTACCTTTAAAAACAAAAATGTCAGAGTTTGATACGGGTGCCTTGCGTTATGTCTTTCCAGAGGAGCTATTACGCTATTTCGATATTGTAGATAGCGGTATTCAAACGGATAAGCCCACAGGAGAGGATTACTTGGAAGTGGTTTTTGAAGAGAAGAACACCTTGCCTGACGGCTATTCAAAAGATGATTACGAGAGCAAAGGCTTCTTTAATAAACGGGTTCAGGATTTTCCTTTACGGGGCAAAGCGGTGTTTTTAAAGGTGCGTCGCCGCAGATGGCGCCATAAAGAGACCGGAGAAGAGCTCACCAGGGACTTTACATTTTTAGCCGACGGCACCAAGTTTACCGCAGAGTTGGCGGATTTTTTAAAACAAAGAGGTCGATAACCGCTTAGATCCCATCTCCACGATCGCTTACTACTACCGGGTTAAAGCCAAATCAGCACGGAAGTGCTACAAGCAAAAGCAGGATGGGTATAAGGACTGGAACCAAGCAGCTCATTGTGAGGAGTATCTTGTCTTTCCACAGAACCTCACCCCTCACTTAGCGATTGATGAAGTTAACTTTACCCAAGGAGAACTCTACACTTTTGTGAGCTCTAGAGATCGAGAAGGACGCGCACAGAAGTTAGTGGCCATGATCCGAGGCACACGCAGTGAAGACATCATTAACGTGTTGAACCGCATTGCTTTATCCAAGCGTATAGAGGTTGTGGAAGTGAGTTTAGATATGGCCTCCAACATGCGCAAGGCATGTGAAATGGCCTTTCCCAATGCAACATTAGTCATTGATCGGTTCCATGTAGTACGCCTGGTTATGGATGCCATGCAACACGCACGCATAGATCAGCGGTGGAAAGAGATCGACAAGGAGAATGACGCCATCCAACAGGCCAGAAGTAAAGGAACCCGATACAAGCCGCTGATCCTAAGCAATGGCGACACACCCAAACAACTCCTAGCTAGATCACGGTATCTACTCTACAAGTTGCCCTCACAGTGGACGCAGTCTCAGTTACACCGCGTCGCATTGCTTTTTCAGCTCTATCCCAGTATCGAAAAAGCCTACAGGTTGGCTTGGGACTTTAGAAGCATTTACAACTCGCATTCTAAGGAAAGGGCAATCCAGTTGTTCCAAGACTGGATCAGGCAAGCCAAGGACGTTGGAATAGATCACTTCAATACCGCCAGTGAAGCTGTCTTAAACCATTTTGAAGGAATACTAGCCTTCTTCAACAACAGAAGCACCAATGCACATGCCGAATCTCTAAACGCTCAAATCAAACTCTTTAGGGCTAACCTTAGAGGGGTCAGCAATACCAAATTGTTCCTCTACAGACTTCAAAAAGTCTTTGCTTAAGTTAGCTTACTCCCCAGAAAAAAGACCTGACCCTAAGGACGCGGCACGGTATACATATATATCCGTGCCGCGTGCCCTACCTACAGAGATATGATATAATCCTGATATACTAATAGTTACGACTCAATTCTCAAAATCACACACCCAGACGAAAAAATGGTTGCGTGCAACTTGCGTCGATTTGCGAGAAGATGTATCTTGCTTTTGATAGAAAAGGGACGAATGTTTGACGAAGTCTTCCATCAAGCATGCTTTCGTCCCCAAATCGTACCCCAAGTACGAAATCGCACTTGTAAAATGTTGACTTTCAGTGTATTGCGAAGTCAAGTTACGGTGAGCTGGTCCCGTTTGTTAAACAGCTTTTGAGTTAGTTAAAGTTAATGATTGTTTTTAAGCAGCCAAGGAATAGACCTGGAAAGGTGTTTTGTCTTGAAGAGAAGAATGGTCTCTACGTAGATTGTAATAGTCTATGAACTCACTGCAAGCTTTCTCAACCTGGTGCCCATTGCAGAGTTCTTGAAGGTACAGCTTTTCGTATTTAATGGTTCTAAAGAACCTTTCGATGTACACATTGTCAATGGCCCTTCCTTTTCCATCCATGGATATCTGAATGTTTTCTTTGGATTTAATGAAGTCTATATACTCGCTAGAGGTAAACTGACTCCCTTGATCGGTGTTGATGATCTCAGGGGTTCCGTACCTGCCAAAGGCCACCTCTAAGGTAGCATTTACCCAAGCGGTTTCCATGGTATTGGATAAGCTCCAACCCACAATGTATCTGCTCTTAAGGTCAATGATAGCCAGTAGATACATGTATCCTGTTTTCATTGGGATGTAACTAATGTCCATCGCCCATACTTGATTAACATGCTTAATCTCCAAGTTGCGTAATAGATAAGGATATTAGTACTGCGCAGGGTCAATAACCGTAGTGCGTGGACGGCAATAAACGGTCTTTAGGCGCATCGCTTGCATTAAACGACGTGTACGCCTTCTGCCAATATCAAAACCGTGCTTACGCAGTTCATTACGCATTCTACGCGTCCCACGTGTAGGATCCTGGATGTAAAACTCATCCAATAGACGCATCATCTCTAGTTCATCGCTAGGAATACCCTTCGGAGTATAATACAGGCGGCTCCTAGAGAGGTTTAGTAGTCTGCATTGATGTGCAATGGAGACCTCTGAACTGCGCATATCTACAAGCTTCATCTTTTCTGATGGCGGCATCATTTGAGTTTTTTTTATACCAGTTGTTCTCAAATTTTAACTCACCCATCTGACGAAAAAGCTCGTCCCGCTCCTTCTTGAGTTGGTCCAACTCCTCGTTTTTCTTCTTGTCACTCTCGAATACAGAGGCACTTTGATCCAAGAATTGCTTCTTCCACTGGGTGATCTGTGCAGGGTGAAGCTCATACTTCTGGGCCAGTTCTGATACCGTTTTTACTCCTTTAATCGCCTCAAGGGCTACTTCAGCTTTGAACGCTGAACTGAATACGCGTTTGGTCCTCTTCATAGTTTCGCAATTTATAATTTCTAAATCGCTGTCCTAATTTCCGGGACCACCTCAACGGAGAGGGAGGGATTCGAACTCAATCGCGTAAAACACTCAAAATCAACATAGTGCAATGCTCTGTTTTTCTAGAGCAAGCCGGTAAACAAGTAAATCGAGTGCAGGAGGGATAAATCGCTCAGAATCACTGTATAGCGGTGTGAATATACAGATTATAGATCTCACTTGACCTTTAAAAGAGGTTTCTAGGGGTTCAATGATTGTTCGGAATATCCCGAACATGCGTTTGGAATCGCGTGTAATTCCAAAACCCCTGTGTTTTTGGTATGTACAGAAGAATAGGATATTCATAAACTAGATACACTACCTTCGAATAGAGGAATAGATCCTAGTTGAAGCTGCGACCTACCTTCTTCCCATAAATAGGATGTGACCCATTTTATACCTATCTTGAATAGTGAATCACAACTACTAAATTATCGATGAAAATCACAAACTTTCTTGTGGCCACTTGCTTTGCGAGTACGTGCTATGCACAAGTACAAATTCCACAAACCAATAATTCCAATTCTGGATCTGAAAATATGGTTGTAGGAACGAATATTTCTACTGGAAGCCAAACAGCCAAACTAGCCATCAACACGAGGCATTCTTCAGGTTCTTCAACAATTGATGGTCTTCTGATAAAGACAAGCGTGGATATTTTTGACAATAATCCGTATAAATATGCTTTCAAAATTGTCAATACTACACACAATGTTGGTTTGCCTCCTGGACCACAAAATTCAACCGTCTTTTCTGTTACACCTCAAGGACATACTATAATTGGTGGTATCGACCAAAGTCCGTTAGGAGTTTTAAATCTAAGAGGAGAATTCTATTTATACGATTTAGATGCAAATGTGTTTATAAATCCAAAAAAACTCGCAATTGGGTGGACTGGATCAAATACTAGTACAGCGACTAAGGATAGAAACCTTACTATCGAATATGAAGGTGATAACATCTACAATTCGACTATCCTTGCTACGTTTACGCCTGCTGGAAAGGTGGGATTTGGTGCTGTTGAACCAAAATCTGAATTTCATGTTTACAACGGGAATTCAACCAATTCATTAAATCTCCCAGGTAATGAAAACAATGTGTATGGGGTATTGATTGAAAACACTGGGTCATCCAACAACGAATACGTTCTAATGACGAAAACGGCATCGGGAAACACTTTTTCTGTGAGCAATGATGGCGTTGTTTATATTGGGCCCTCATTAAATAGAACCAATCCTGGCGGATATCGTTTATATGTCGAGGATGGTATTCGAACTGAAAGGCTAAAAGTAGATGTTGCAACTCAGAACTCTTGGGCGGACTTCGTATTTGAAGACGGGTACGAATTATTAAGTTACAACGAACTGGAGAAGTTTATCATAGAAAATCATCACCTTCCAAATATTCCTTCTGCGGAAGAAGTTGTGAAAAGTGGTGTTGATGTACTAGAAATAAATGCAAAGCTTCTTCGGCAGGTTGAAGAGCTCTCTCTTAGAGTTATTGAATTGAATGCTCGTATCGAAAAACTTGAAGAAAATGAAAACTAGAATTTCAGCAGTTCTACTTCTGCTTTCTTTTTTCTCATCTTCTCAAAATTTAGTTCCTAACCATTCTTTTGAACATGGTCGAGATGATGGTTTCGACGGAAATATGGGAGAAGGCAAATTAGAAGGATTAGAAGACTGGAAACCATTTGGTTCTTCAGACTGGTATGTTAACGGTGACAGATTTACCATGCAGTGGGAGCCCGTTCAACGGCACGTTGTTAGTAAGACCGGCACTTATTGTATTGGTTTCGGTCCATGCGAAGGAGCGCAAATTAAACTTGCCCCAGTTAATAATCAACCATTGTCGAATCGAATATACGGTTATAAACTCTCGTTTGATTTTATGCCACGAAACTCCATTAACTCTGAATTGAATGTTTATATAATGGATGATGAGTTTATCGGCAATAATCTGGTTAGTTGCGAGGACCCTGGGATAAACCACCTAATCCACTATACAATTCCAATATCTTCTCAGGATCACGATCCAAATGTGTGGAATCATTTTGAGGGTGAAATGGAACATGCCACGATTTTGGAAAATTTTAATCATTTGGCAATTAAAGGCGAAAATATGATGGGTACTTACGAAGATCATGACTTTGGAAGTAATAAATACCTACTAGTCGATAATGTAAAGCTTGAAAAAATACCCTATTGTGATCACCCTTGTGCAGGAAACAAAGATAGTGAGGCTGTTGCTATTATGTGGAATCCCAATGATAACAGTCAAACGGAGTTAGAGATAGCGGAAGGTTTCAGCATGAATGCAATTACAGATTTCAATCCACTAATAGTGAACCTTAAACGAGCTAACTACGTAGAATTTTTAGTTGTAGATAGATGGGGTAACCAGGAGACATGGGAGTACTTTAATCCTAACGGTTTAACGAACCTTGACTACGATTTATCTACTAGTAGCGACCAAGTGTTAACAGATTTCTTAAGGATACATGACGATGTGTTTACGCTCATGTGGGATGGTACAATTAATGGCAATTTAGTTGCTGGGGAATTTGTGTATACAATGAGGGTTACAGTCGACAATTGCGTGATGTATCCCAAAATTGAACATTCAACCAAAGTGGCTAGCTTTGATTACGGCCCTGATGTTCCGGATTTTAAGTGGACAACACTCATAAACGACGATTGTTGTGAGACGGGCGGATTCGTAACAACGTCATCCTCAGAAGGAAGTTTATTTTTTGAAGGCACTCTATCTACTTCTTCTGGTTACACTGTATCACCTGGAGAGAACATACGTCACAGTTCATCAACTTCTATTGACATCATTCCTGGATTTGAAGCACCCTACAACGCTTCATATACCGCTTTAATTAAAGAATGTGGTGAATCTACTGAGAGCAATAAACTCCAGAGTCAGTTTACTACATCTATTGACGTGGTTAATGTGTTTCCGAACCCAGCAAGCAATAATTTTACTGTAAAGTCTAAGGATAGCATCAAACTCGTAACCCTGTGGGATACCAAAGGTAATGTGGTTTTATCCGAATCAATCACCAATTATGAGTTAACCTATTTGGTTAACGTCTCTCAACTTTCACCGGGTTTCTATATTCTTGAATGTGTTCTGTTGAATGGACTGATAGAAAGAAAACAGATAATTATTCAGAGATGAAATTAAAGCTGATTGTAATTCTCAGTAGTTTGGCGCTAATGACTGCGTACCCTCAGAACTCTTCCATTGCTTTACTTGGAGGAATGAGTCTATTGGATGAAAATGCCATATTCCCGTATACTTTGAATGAACACTATTACTATTATGACGTTGACAATATTAGCTACAACGTAGATCACTCATCTCCTACTATAGGGTTTGAATTTAGACACGAGAAAAGAAACAAGTCCATTTTAAGCTTTTCAGCTATCCATTCCAATTACAGCTTCAGCATACATTCTGAGAATAATGAATTTGTATACGGTGTGAATCTTTTTATGAGTTACTATTCCGA
>JAAXJR010000038.1:0-48267 GCA_012269745.1 Flavobacteriales bacterium
ACTCAACTACCTCAGCCAAAGTCTGGAATCGGCCGTCGTGCATGTATGGGAAGGAGTATTCAATATTGCGAAGCGATGGCACCTTGAATTTCCCTCTATCTGTTGGGTTACCTGTGACCGCCTCACGACCGTCTCCAACTTCATGTGTACTATCTAACCCGTTATTAGAGAATTGGAGTAATCCAAAGGCCCCCATTTGGTAGCCAGAGGTCGCCGCTCCGTGACAATGGAAACAATCGCCTTGTTCGTTATTGAAAATATCGAAGCCCAATTGCTCGCTAGGCGTAAAGGAGTATTCGCCCTGAACGTACCTATCAAACTTTGAGGTACCACTAATAATTGTGCGGATGTATTGTGCCAATGCTTTGGCAATGCCCTCTTCTGTAATTTCCTCGGATCCGTACGCTTTATCGAACAACTCCAAATATTTCGCATCCTGTTCTAACTTTTCAATAATGCTGGCAAAATCTGCATGCATCTCAATAGGGTTCAGGATAGGGTCTTTAACCTGGTCCTCTAGCGTGGTTATGCGACCGTCCCAGAAGTAGAACTGCTGCCAAGCGATATTAGTGAGCACCATAGCATTGATATCCCCTTCTATACCATCTATACCCGTGCTAAACCTAGTAGGCTCAGCGAAATTACTCTCTTGTAAATGACAACTGTTACAGCTCTGACTGTTGTCACCAGATAAGCGCTCATCGAAGAAAAGGTGCCTGCCTAAGCGCACACCTTCTTCAGTCATTTCATTCGTTGAAGGAATCGTTGGATCAGGAAAATGGGAAGGGTATTGTAAAGTGTATGGCGTGGGTTCGTGTTTCGATCGGAATCGACCACAACCTTGAATGATCAAGGCGCTTAACAACACTATCCATACCTTATTCTTCACTTTCTTTTTCCCAATTACTCGTCGTAGTATAACTCTCAAATTTGCGGATCACTTCCGCCATGTCCGCAGGTATAACAGTTTCAAATTCCATCAGTTCACCGGTTGCTGGATGCACAAAGCCGAGCTTCTTCGCATGGAGCGCATGCCTTGGACAGGCCTTAAAGCAATTCGTGATGAACTGTTTGTACTTTGAGAAGGCGGTACCTTTCAAAATCTTATCTCCACCGTAGCGCTCGTCATTGAACAGCGGGTGTCCCAAATAGCGCATGTGTGCACGAATCTGGTGTGTACGCCCTGTTTCTAACTTACAACTGATTAAAGTTACATAACCAAAACGTTGAAGCACCTTGTAATGAGTAACCGCATGCTTTCCTTCAGAACCGTCGGGAAAAACAGCCATTTGTAAGCGGTCCTTGACACTGCGACCTATGTGTCCTTCAATAGTGCCCTCTTCCTCTTCGACATTCCCCCAAACTAGGGCAACATATTCGCGCGAGGTGGTGCGGTCAAAGAACTGCTTGGCCAAATGTGCCATACCGAGCTCTGAAGCTGCCGCTACCATGACCCCTGAAGTGTTTTTATCCAATCTATGAACAAGGCCTGGGCGCTCCTCGCCTTGCTTACCTACAGGCAAATTTTCAGCTAAATGCGCAAGTCCATGAACCAATGTGCCTTCGTAATTTCCGTGTCCTGGATGGCATACCAAACCGGGCTGCTTGTTAATGACTATAACATGTTCATCGCGGTACAGGATATCAAGATCCAATTCCTGAGGTGTAATAGTTGAATCCCTTGGCGGCTCGCTCAAAACGACCTCAACGGTATCGCCAGCTTTGACCTTATAATTGCTCTTTACCGCATTGCCGTTTACATGAATTGCCTTTGCTTCAGCAGCCTTTTGGATGCGAGAACGGCTGGTATCGAAAAGGAAATTGGTCAAAAATTTATCCACTCGAAGCGGACCCTGCCCTGCGTCTGCGACAAATCTGTGATGGACGTATAATTCGTCTTTTTCTTCCTGTACACTCATGGCTTTGTCAGTTTAGAGCTTGATCCATTTCATCTGAGACATTCCTTGCGGGGTCTGTATGGACACAATGTAAATACCGCTCTGCAGATGGTGAAGTTCAATGGTTGTAGTTCCTTCTACACGCCCTTCGGCAACGGTATTACCACTTATGGTGTGAACGAAGTAAGAGGCTTCACAGGAGGCGATAGTTAATTGGCCCGTAGAAGGATTTGGATAAACATTATAGTCCTGGTCCAATACTTCCACAGACATGTCCGCGGGTGAATAACGGAAATATGGACGCATCATAGCGACACCTGGCTCCAGACTTTGGTACCAATTGAACCCATCTCCATAATACCTCGGCATACCTGAAGGCAGGTTGCGCTCCACATCAAAACCCAAATACATTGGTGTTGAAGAAGTACAGATGTACCCGATCCAAACCTCGGTGAAGCTGTTCAGACTAATGGCTGAATCTAGCTCGTAAGGGATCATATCACCTCGGTAGTATCCCGTAAATGGTCGGTAGAGGCTGTCGCTCATGTATAGCACATTACCCGGCGCATCACCACTATCTGCTGGCGCCCAAACGGCTAATCTAAAGGTGCTGGTATATTCTTCACCTGCATCGACGAAGTTGAAATACACACCCTTCAGCGTATCCGAACCTCCAAGGCCACCTACCTTGAACTTCTGAGCTACTCGGCCCCCAATGACATTTTGGACTGCATAGGCGCGTTCGGCAGTGCCGTCGTCTAAGGCGAGGTAATTATCTAATGTGATTGAACCACGAACAGTGTCGTTTGAGCGGAATCCCGCAGCGGAACCATCAAACCAAACTTTTGTTTCTACTGTGGTTGGCCCATTAAAGGTGGTCATGGCAGCAGAGGGCACTGAGATGCTAAAAGTCTGGTCTTGATTGTGCTGCGTGTTGGTGATTACCGGTACTGCGGTGGTTTGTTGAATTAGGGTGCCGTTTTCTTCCCAGCGGAATTGGCCCAGATTCAAACTCCAGCCGCCTGAAGGGACTGTGCCGTTTCTACGGTAAGTATATTCCAGTGAAGTTGGG
This sequence comes from Flavobacteriales bacterium, assembly GCA_012269745.1. GTDB lineage: Bacteria > Bacteroidota > Bacteroidia > Flavobacteriales > Schleiferiaceae > UBA10364. Next base: position 2,971 of record JAAXJR010000038.1, read on the forward strand.
CGGTTGGCCACACTGCTTGCTGTGCTCACCCACCATGGCCAGCTCGTGTAGGCAGCAGATCCAATGATAAGTGGATGCGCGCGAGCAATCGCCGGTTCAGTGATAATGGTATCGCTCGGATTTCTGTCTTTATCTAGCTGGACGTAATCTACGTTCCAAATATCATAAGCACCTGCACGTGCACCATAGGCCGCAAAGCGGAATCGGAATCCTTTTTGCAAGTAATTGACACCTTGGACCGGTAGGATGACTGAAGAGAATGGAGTTGATGTCCCCGAACCTTTTTGTCCCCATACTTGAGTCCAATCTGAGGTGATCGGCGACCAGTATTCAACGACTATGCTGTCAGAGTTCGACGGCAATTCGCCACGACCGCCTTCTTGCAATTGGAAACTGAGGTAGACATTTGACAATCCCAGTAAATCCAGATAAGCAGAGGTTAATACATCGGCAAGGGAATCTGAGCCCAAGGCGTTCTCCTTGTAGGCAAACCCAAATTCGTTCAATCCGTCAAAGGTTGCCACCCCAAGCGAGTTTTGGAACAGGGCCATCTCATCGTTCACCCAGACCTTTGCATCTTGCCAAAGAGCCGGTGACGGTTTATCTGATGGATAAGAGAAGTCGTCCGTAAATGGTGGAACCAAAGTATCGGCGCTCTCTACTCCTGCATATAAGATAGGTGCGTTTGAAAGCACAGCTGTTGACTCTTCAACCTGAGCCGAGGCAAGGAAGAAAAAGAAACAAGAGATGAATGTGAAGCGTAGTCTAGAATTCAGCATTCAGCGTATCTATAATTTCGGGTTGAGGGAGTAAGGTGGAATCGGACACCAACCAAAGATCAACAGCACTTCCTGCCTTGATTTGAACATCTTGTTCATAGGCCGGGAATGTTTTTAAAACAAAGGCACCGAGGGTATCAGATTCAACGCCTTGATAAATCACTGCGCCTTCATTTAAACTCGATTGTTGCAGCGCCTGCTTCACTTCTTCGTAGGTCATACCCACAAGGTTCGGCAAGAACACTGTACCACCATCCAATCCAGCGCTCACGTAGATTTTAAACCGGCTGCCTGTTTCGTAAAGTTTTTGCTCGTAAGCGATGCTATCGTTCTCATCCACCACGCGTAAAACGAGGTCGTGACTCAAATCTGGAACAGCGATGATGCTATCAATAATGAATCCCTTCGTTTTAAATTTCGAGGTAACATAGCTAACCAATTGATCCTTGTAATTAGGTAGCGGATATTTAGGAAGTCTCGCTGGGTTGGTAGATAAAAGGATTTTTCGACCCAATTTCACCGTCGCATATTCCTTTGGGAAAGATTCAATAATCGCTCCTTCAGGAATACCAGGTACATAATGCGTACTATCGATGACCTCGTAAGCCAAGCCTAAGGAGTCCAGAGTTGCGGAAGCATCCTCTAATTGCATCAATTTTAGGTTGGGTATTTCCACGGTATGGCCGTGCATAGTTGAGCTACTCAACCACCATAAACTTCCGAAAACACTAATCAATACAATAACCGCAACCGCCGCCAAGGTTTTGACGAAGGACATTGAAAACAAAAATCGTAGCCACTGTTTCATGGTGTAAAGATACTTTAATAGTACCCTCTATGCATTAGGGTTGTGCATTACATTTACAATAATGGAAAACGTGCAAAAATTGATTGGCGTATTAGCCGGTGGATATTCTTCGGAAAGAGGCATAAGCTTGGCTTCGGGCAAGACTGCTTATGATGCTTTTGTAGAAGCAGGTTATGCAACCATTTTTATAGAATTGGACCGCGAAGGATTCAAGGTAGATGGGCAATTAGTTAAAATATCTGATCTTGGACTGGCCTATGTGTTTAATGTCATACACGGCACTCCAGGGGAGGACGGACACATTTCAGGAATGCTTGAAGTTTTCGGCATACCACACAGCACCTGCGACACCTTTACTAGTGCACTCACCTTTTCTAAATTTCAATGCAATACCCTACTTCGTGATAAAGGCATAGCAGTTCCTCGAGGTAAGAGCTTGCTAGAAATGCCGGATCTGTCCATTTTTAGCGATTGGAATTTCCCACTTTTTGTCAAACCAAACCGCTCGGGATCAAGTTTTGGCGTTAGCAGAATTACGTCAATCACTGAATTCGCCAAAGCCTTTGAAGTAGCTCAAAAAGAATGTCAAGAGGTGATTGTAGAAGAAGGGATTACCGGTGTAGAAGTCGGATGTGGTGTTCTTCGAAGCGCTTATGACTTTGGAGCCGGGGTCCAATTGGACACCCCAAAAACCCAAGCCATAGCCATCACCGAGATTGTACCTACAGAAAGTGACTTTTTTGATTACGAAGCCAAATATGATGGCAAGTCCCAGGAAATCACCCCGGCAAGAATTTCAGCTGATACAGATGCATTGATCCAAGAAATTTCAACCCGAACCTATGATGTATTAGGCTTGAACGGCATAGTTCGTATGGATTTCATTATTGACCCTGATAAAGGCCCTATACTTATTGAAGTAAATAGCATCCCCGGTCTTAGCCCCGCATCGATCGTTCCCCAACAGGTAGCTTACCGAGGCTGGAAACTTAGCAAAGTTCTAAGCAGGTTGGCTGAAGAACAGATTGCTTAACTTTACCGCTATGAGCAAAAAAATCGCATTATTTCCCGGTTCCTTTGACCCCATAACTTTAGGTCATTTAGACATTATCGAACGTGCACTGCCACTGTTTGATGAAATTCGGATTGCGGTTGGTACCAATAGTGCAAAAAAGTACCTCTTCAGCTTGGAACAGCGCGTCTCTTGGATCGAAGCAACCTTTGCGGGCGAGCCGAAAATAAAAGTCATCACTTACGAGGGATTGACGGTAGATTTTGCACAAGAACAAGGGGTGAATTTCCTACTCCGTGGTCTTAGAAACCCGGCAGATTTTGAATTTGAAAAGGCCATTGCTCAAGCAAATCGTGAGATGGTCCCAACTTTAGAAACCGTTTTCTTGCTCACCAGTGCTCGTTATGCTTACATCAGCTCGAGTATTGTTCGTGAGGTCTACAACCACAGCGGAGATTACAGCAGGTTTGTACCAGATGCGGTTAAGCCGTAACTTCTTCTTTGACGTACATATCAAAGACTTCTTTTAGACTATTGTAAGAAGGCATTTTGGCCAATTTCTTGCGTAGCTTCTTCGGTGAAGCCCAATACACATCCGTAATACCTTCTTCTTTTTGAGGCTTTAACTTTTTGGAATGCTCCGTATACATGGGGTACCAGAATGTGGTTTTTATAGCAAACCCATCTTTTACCGAATAGCAATGAACTGTCTTCGTCGGCGCTCCAGTGATTTTTAAACCCTTTACCTTACACTCTTCCTCAACCTCTCTTACCGCACACTTTTCGATCCTTTCATGAAACTCCAACTTACCTTTAGGCATGTCCAATTTCCCGTTGCGCTCAATGATGAGCAAATGACCATCCTGATTCTTCACCCAGCCACCTGCCGCAATGACTACTTTGTGTAGCGTTAAAAAGAGCGGCCAAAAAGAATGGTCAGCGCCTATTTCTAAGGTGAGGTTGAGTTTCTCATTTTGCAGATCCTTCAAAAACGCCTTAAGCTTCTTTTTAGTGGATAATCTGTTGATAATCTCAGGGGCTTCACCTCCAGGAACAGGGACCAAAACAGAGCCTTTAATGAAAACTTTGGTGTAATTTTGCAGCATGATACAGAACAAAGAAGCAGCCCTGAAGACCGCCGAAAGTCTTTTACAAATTAAGGCGATTAAATTACAACCAGATAACCCATTTACGTGGGCAAGTGGATGGAAAAGTCCTATCTATTGTGATAACCGCTTGACGTTAAGTTTTCCAGCAATTCGAAATTATCTAAAAATCGAATTCGCCAAACAAATTGAAGAAGTATATGGAAAACCTGATTATATCGCAGGTGTAGCTACCGGAGCCATCGCTATTGGCGCTTTAGTAGCAGACTTCATGGGCGTGCCTTTCATTTACGTTCGAGATAAAGCAAAAGGTCACGGACGCCAAAACCAGGTGGAAGGATTCTTTGAACCAGGATCAAACGTCGTAGTTATTGAAGATTTAATTTCTACAGGAGGCTCTTCACTCAAAGCAGTCGCTGCCCTCAAAGAAGCTGGAGCACGCGTTTTAGGAATGATGGCCATATTCACTTACGGTTTCCCTGTAGCCCTCGAGAATTTTGAAGTGGCCGGTGTTCGCTTAAATACACTTAGTGATTACCACCATTTATTGGAACAAGCGGTTCAAAGCGGCTCTATCTCTTTGGACACAAGAGACATGCTTTCCGAATGGAGGAAAGACCCATCTGTCTGGGGAAAATAAATGCTACTGTTTAGACTTTAGGGTCTATCCACTGAATACTATCAAGGTCAAACACTTCTGTTTGACCTTTTTTTGTTTTCAGTCTCAACCTACCCTGAGCATCTACACCATAAACAAAGGCTTCTAAGACTTCTCCATTGCTTTTACGGTAATGTTGGTACGTATCCCTGCCCCACAGAATAGTGTCGTATCTGCGGTCGAGTAATACAGGATTAGTAATCCAATGCACTGCAGAGCGCATCGCATTTAAAATCTGCTCGATGACTTCTTCTTTGGTAATATCTACCTTTAGCTCCTGTAGGCTTATAGCTCGCTTTAACTGGTGCTCGCTTTTTTCAACATTAATTCCGAGGCCAATCATTGAACTAACAATTCGACTTCCTTCCCATCGGTTTTCAATGAGAATACCGCCCAATTTCTTGTTGCCCACCATGAGATCATTCGGCCATTTGTACTCTACTAATTTTGGCATTGTAGTCGCCAAAACGTGACATATCCATTTATTCACCAAAAAACTCTCTCGAACGGGATATGGCCACATAATGAAAGTTGAAAACAAGGCTGATTTCCCGTTCTCATCCTGCCAAACTGACACCCCTCTTCCTCGACCTGAAGTTTGGGTATCGGCGATGACTGTTGTCATGTGCTCTAGTCGGGGGTTTCCCTCTAGTAAACGGTGCAATTCTAGTTGTGTAGAATCTAGCTGTTCGTGACGAATTATAGGGTACTTTTGTGACATTATGCCTATGTGGTATTACGCCCACGAAGATGGCACATGTTTTGGTATTTTACAGCTATAAAAATTCATTAATGCAAATACAACCTCAAGCTTCGTCCGAACTACTTCAAAAATTTGTTGTTGAAGGTCTACAAGAGATCAAAGGCGAAAACATTACCATACTTGATTTACGAGAAATTGAAAATGCCGTAACCGACTACTTTGTCATCGCGGAAGGAAATTCAAATACTCAAGTAAATGCTCTCTCAGATAGCGTTCATAAAAGTGTTCGTGAGAATGTTGGTGATCGTCCTTGGCACATTGAAGGAAAAGAAAATGCGGAGTGGATACTTATGGATTATGTCAACGTTGTAGTTCATATCTTCCAAAAAGGTACTAGAGAGTTTTACGATTTAGAAAGCCTTTGGGGTGATGCACCTACTACAACTCTAGAAAACCTATAACAGCCGTATGTCGGAAAAAGGAAACCAAAATCAAATAGACAAACTGAAAAAGCAGTTTGCCAAAAACAACAATCAAAGCGGTAAACCAAGCGGACCCAAGAAATCTGGATTCAATTTTTACTGGGTATATGCCATAGTTTTTGCGCTCTTCATAGGGATGCAAATCTTCAGCGCTATGAGCTTCCGTGCGAAGAGTTCAAATTTCAGAGACTTTGAGCAAAGCTTAGAATTAGGAGACGTTGAACGTGTAAACATCGTCAACGAGAAAACCATTCAAGTATTCATCAAAGAAGAAAGTCTTCTTGAAAACGAGCGGTATGAAGAGGTTCGTAACAGCAATTTAAGTGATGCAGTTAATCCAGGCCCTCATTATGTTTTTGAAATGCCTGCAACGGCATTCGAAGACCGCCTGAAGGATTACTATGAAGACAGGATCAATGATGAACCCATTGCGGTGAATTATGAAACTCAAGAAAATTTCCTCGGGGACATCATCTCTTGGGTACTACCCTTAGTACTCATGATTGCCGTCTGGCTATTCATAATGCGCCGTATGTCAGGTGGTGGTGGCGCTCCTGGCGGCGGTGGCGGATCGCAGATTTTCAATATTGGTAAATCACGCGCCAAAGTCTTTGATAAAGACACCGAGGTTAAAACAACTTTCAATGAGGTTGCCGGTATGACCGGTGCAAAGGAAGAAGTTCTAGAGATTGTAGATTTCTTGAAGAACCCTAAGAAGTACACAGAACTAGGTGGACGTATTCCAAAAGGGGTAATGCTTTCAGGCCCTCCAGGAACTGGTAAAACACTACTTGCCAAAGCCGTAGCTGGTGAGGCGAAAGTGCCGTTCTTCTCTCTTTCGGGATCCGATTTCGTTGAAATGTTTGTAGGTGTTGGTGCATCTCGTGTACGTGATCTCTTCAAGCAAGCCAAGGAAAAATCGCCGTGTATCATCTTTATCGATGAGATTGATGCCATCGGCCGTGCACGTGGTAAAAACAACTTTACCGGTGGTAACGACGAACGTGAAAACACATTGAACCAACTCCTTACAGAGATGGATGGTTTCGGCACCAATGAGCATGTCATCGTAATGGCAGCCACCAACCGTGCCGATATTTTGGATCGCGCTTTAATGCGTGCCGGACGTTTTGATCGTATCATTTACGTTGATCTCCCAGAGCTTAACGAACGTGAGGCCATTTTCGGTGTTCACCTAAAAGGCATTAAAACGGACGACACAGTAGATGTAGCATTGCTCTCAAAGCAAACACCTGGCTTCTCCGGTGCGGATATCGCTAACGTGTGTAACGAGGCTGCACTCATTGCAGCACGTAACAACAAGAGTTTTGTAGATAAACAGGACTTCAACGATGCCATCGATCGTATTGTGGGGGGACTTGAAAAGAAGACAAAAATCATTACTCCTCAGGAGAAGAAGGTCATTGCTTACCACGAAGCTGGACACGCTGCTGTAAGCTGGTTACTCGAGCATGCGGCCCCACTAGTGAAGGTAACCATTGTCCCTCGTGGACGCTCGTTAGGAGCTGCTTGGTATCTGCCTGAAGAACGTCAAATCACCACTGCAGAACAGATGCAGGATGAGATGTGTGCAACCATGGGAGGTCGTGCGGCTGAAAAAGTAGTCTTTGACAAAATCTCTACGGGCGCTTTAAGTGACCTAGAAAAAGTCACAAAGCAAGCACGCGCAATGGTGACTATCTACGGCTTGAACGACAAGCTAGGAAACATCACTTATTACGATAGCCAAGGTCAGAATGACTACGCTATGGATAAGCCTTATTCTCAAGAAACCGCGGTAATCATTGATGCAGAGATTTCAAAAATCATCGAAGCAGAATATGAGCGTGCCATAAAGATTCTATCGGAGAATCGTGATAAGCTAGATGCTCTTGCAAATCTACTTCTCGAAAAAGAAGTCATCTTTAAGGAGAATGTTGAAGAGATTTTTGGCAAGCGACCTTGGGACAAGGAAGAAACCGAGGATACCACTGCGGAAGTAGTAGCATCAACTACACCCGAAGAGATGACGCCTACTGCTCAAACGAATAAAGAAGCAGAGTAATTCGTTACGAAAATCTTAGTAAAACCCACCGCCATTGGCGGTGGGTTTTTTGTTAATAGCCGCCGGCAAAATTTCGCCTCAGCATTAGTTTTGCTTTGCTACCTTTGAACTACACTCAATAACACATGTCTAGAAAAGGTTTCTTTTCAAAATTAGTTTCTTCATTGAAGAGTTCTGAAGCCACAGAATCTTCTCCCGAAGGCCAATTCGCACCTGAAGACAAGTTGCCTTTAGACGAGAAATTTGTCTCACAATTTCACGAAGGTGGCGGCCATTTTATCTATTGCGCAAGCGAACATGATGCTTTGGCTGGATTAGAACAATATGCAAAAGAGCACAACTGGCCAGGATTATACATCAGTGATGAAGGTCTTAGGAAGTTTGAGAATACACTTGGATTGAAAATTACATTCAATAACGATGGCCAAATGCCGGCAGTAGTGAGTGGATGTGAAGCACTCATCGCTTTTAACGGAGGAATAATGGTGCACAATCACCACACCGGTGGAAGAAGACTATCAGACTTGCCCGAGCATCATGTCATCATTGCTTATACCTCTCAGATCGTTGCAAACCTGAGGGACGGAATGACCTCAATCAACCTAAAATACCGCGATAATCGCCCCGGCAATATTGCTGTAATTCGTGCCCCACACGATCAGAATGTTCAGATGGCTTCTGCGGATCCGAATAAGGACCGCAATGTTTTCTTAGTACTCATAGAAGACGAAATTTAAGATGGGTAAGCGTACACTTTGGGGAGCGGTTTATGCTGCTGTATTAATAGCTGTTTTTGGTTTTAGCTCCATCAGTCCTATTGTACTGTCTGTTTTCACCATACTGCTCTTAAATGAATTGGCCTCCATTCAAAGAATGGAAAGTCGATTTCCTTTATTGGCCTTTTCTTGGATATTATTGAGTTTAGGAGCCTTTTTAGGATTTGGCGGACCGAAGGAATTAGTCGCCTCCACGATTCTTTACACTATTCTATTGTCATTCACCTTATTGCGCGCAAAGCAACCCGCCCTTGAAATTCGTCGCGGATTATTTGCCATCGCGTATATCTGGCTTCCATTAGTTTTTACCATTCAAAACGCTACCCAGCACCCTGAACTCATTCTGTTCATTTTTGTGATGATCTGGTCCTCAGATAGCATGGCCTATCTCTTTGGCCGATTCTTTGGCAAGCGCCCGCTAGCTCCAACTTTAAGTCCTAAGAAAACTATTGAAGGGATGATTGGTGGTATTGTTGGCACCATTGTCATTGGGCTTGTTGCCAATCATTATTGGGAATTAATGCCGGTAAGCATCGCTGCATCGCTGGCCTTGAGTGTGAGCATTACCGCCCCACTAGGAGACCTTGTTGCTTCCGCGATAAAAAGAGAGGCAGGAGTGAAAGATTCAGGAGTATTTTTGCCGGGGCACGGCGGTGCTTTGGACCGATTAGATAGCTTTATTACAGCCGCACCAGTGGCACTTATTTTATACCAGTATTTATCATGATTATCCACAAGGAAGGAAAGGGAACTCTAGGCTTAGTATTTATCGTATTATTCGCAGTAAATGCGCTTGTACAATGGGCTACTGAAAATTCAATTGCACAAGGAATTACTCTTGGCGTTAGTGTATTTCTGTATGTTATTGTCCTGCAATTTTTCCGCAATCCAAAGCGTACCGTTCAGGTCAATCCTAATGGCCTCATCTGCCCAGCGGACGGAAAAGTGGTTACCATTGAAGAGGTGTATGAAGAAGAGGTTCTTCAAGCGAAATGCATCCAGATGTCCATCTTCATGTCCCCTTTCAACGTCCATGTGAACAGATACCCTCTTGGTGGTAAGGTGACCAATGCCATTCATCACAAAGGAAAATTCCTCGTGGCTTGGCACCCAAAGAGCTCTACGTTAAACGAGCGTACAACGGTCGCAGTAGAAAACAAAATTTGGGGAAAGGTCGTCTTTAGACAGATTGCCGGGGCTGTTGCACGTCGTATTGTAATGTATGCTAAGCCAGGAGATATGGCCGCTCAAGGCGCTGAGTTCGGCTTTATCAAATTTGGATCTCGTGTAGACGTATTCTTGCCGTTAGACAGCAAAATCCTAGTCAAAGAGGGAGATGTTGTTAAAGGTGCAAAGACCGTATTGGCAGAGCGCTTATAAGCTACCCCTTGAGCTCGGACACCCAGCTCAGCACAAGCTGAAACTGCTCTTCGCGGGAAATAGCACTATTATCTAGGGTACGTGCGTCTTCCGCGGCAATCAATGGAGAATCTGCTCTTTCCATATCCGCTTTATCACGGCTCTTCAGGTTTTCAAGAACATCTTCTAAGGAGTGATATTGACCTTTAGCGTCCAATTCCGCCTTGCGTCTGCCTGCGCGTACCTCATCAGAAGCAGTCATGAAAATTTTGAGCTCTGCATTTGGGAAAACCACAGTTCCAATATCGCGACCGTCCATCACAACACCGCCATTCTCGCCCATTTGTTGCTGAAGGGCAACTAAGCGGCGACGTACAGGAACGAGTTTAGCAACATGACTGACCACATTACTGACCTCCATGGTGCGGATGGCTTCTTCTACGATTTCACCATTTAAAAGAGTCGTGTTTTTACCATCTGCATCCAATTCGAAATCGATCACCAAATCATCTAAATGCGCATTGATTTGATCAGCTAGTGCACCTTGCTCCTTGCTCACCCAACCATTTTGTAATGCATTAAAAGCAACAGCGCGGTACATAGCACCACTGTCCACATAAACATAGCCGAGCTCCTTTGCCAACTGCTTTGCAAGGGTGCTTTTTCCAGTTGAACTGTGTCCGTCAATGGCAATAGTGAGTGGCTTCATGGAGTGCTTTTAGGGTTATAATTGGATGCCCAAAGATAGCGTATTCATTCGTCCAGCAACGCTTCTTAGCTCGTTTGCATAATGCAGATTAAACTTGTCGAAATACATGCCAGCACCGACCGTAAATCCACCGGAAGTACGGCGTGTTGGAAGGGCCATTTCATATTGACGTCTAAAGCTGTAGCCCATCATAAGGTGGGTACGGCGCGTCGGCAGAAATTCAATCGACCCACTTAAGTGACGCAGAGCCAAATTCAAATACGATTGCGAATTCAACGTTTCTTCTCCAGTTATTGGATCGACCGTGATGTTATTTGGATCGTCATAACCCAGATTAGGCTGTTGCAGTTGATCAATGACGAATGTCCAACGGAACGGTGCATATTTCAGCTTATCTCCAAAAGCAACAAGGACATTGAATGGCAGCTGTTCTCGCTGACCCGCAAAGGTCGTAAGCTGCGCACCGGCATTTTTAGCCATCAAAACGACATCTGGAGCATTCTCAAACCTTCGCATCGCCACTAAATCCGCGGCTACAGCCCAGCTTTGATAACTCTCATAAGTACCAGAAATCAGTTTGAAGTTAGTACCTAGGTCCCACCCTCGAAAAGAATACAAAGAAGTCCCTAAACTCATCGCCAGATCACCTGCCGTAAATGTTCCCAAAGAGTTACCCCAAGTATCTGTGGCATTAAACTCTCCGTAACTTATGTTCTGTACACCCAGCATGAAAGCGTGGCCGTTAAACTTAAAACCAAAGGAAGACTGCAACAATTGAATGCCCTCCCCTAAAGCACCGTAACTGACCTCTAAGTCATACAATGTGCTATCATTAAGCAACAAGGGGTTTTGCAATGCATATGCACCGACTGCAGCTGGATTGAGGTAGGACGTGTTCGCCAAGGCGGAACTGCCCGCAAAAACGCTTCTATCTAAAAAAGAGAATACCGAAGTGCCCCCGCTCTGAGCCAACATGCTCAACGGAAAAACAAGTGCTATGAGAATTCTTTGAATCAACCGTTCTTTTTTGCCGGCTCAAGCTTTTTAGCGCCTTTCACCTTTTGGTCTAAGATAGCCAATTCTAACACCTGTGACATCTCACTCACATAATGGAACGTCATCCCTTTTAAGTAGTGCTCTTCTATCTCCTCAATGTCCTTACGATTCTTGTCACAAAGTAAGATGGTCGTGATTTTAGCACGTTTGGCAGCAAGTATTTTTTCCTTAATACCACCTACTGGTAGCACCTTTCCACGAAGGGTGATTTCACCCGTCATGGCCAATTTTGGAGCAACCTTCTTCTGTGTGAACAAGGAGGTAAGAGCCGTGAGCAGTGTAACTCCTGCACTAGGCCCATCCTTTGGAATAGCACCTTGAGGAACATGAATGTTGATATCGTAGGAAGTGAATAATCTAGAATCGATTCCCAAGATATCCGCGTTAGACTTCAAATATGCTAAGGCAATAGTCGCACTCTCTTTCATCACATCACCAAGGTTACCCGTGATGATCACTTTGCCGTTACCTTTAGCCAGTGAGCTTTCGATAAACAAGATATCTCCACCAACCGGCGTCCAAGCCAATCCAGTAACCACACCCGCATGGGCATTACCTTCGTAAATATCACGTTCACGAGAAGGTCCTAAAATTTTCTCCAAGCTATCCGTTGACATCTTTGCAGTACCCTCGTTTCCAAGCGCCACATCCTTTGCGGTGGAGCGGATGAGCTTTGCCACTTTCTTGTCGAGATTCCTTACGCCACTCTCGCGGGTATAGCCCTCAACGAGCGACTTTAATACGGGCTTTGGAATTGAGAATTGGTCCTTAGTTAGACCATGATTCTCTAACTGCTTTGGCACCAAATGCTGCTTGGCAATCTCTACTTTTTCTTCAATGGTGTACCCAGTAACATCAATGATCTCCATGCGGTCCAATAATGCCGGCTGAATGGCGCCCAAATTATTGGCGGTTGCAATGAAGAATACCTTGCTTAGGTCATACCCCATTTCGAGGTAATTGTCGTAAAAACTATCGTTCTGCTCTGGGTCCAATACCTCTAGCATAGACGACGAAGGGTCTCCACCAGTGCCGTAGCTGAGCTTATCGATCTCATCCAAAATGAACACGGGATCGTTAGAGCTCGCCTTTTTCATATTTTGAAGAATACGCCCCGGCATAGCACCGATGTAAGTCTTGCGGTGACCGCGGATCTCCGCCTCATCGCGCAATCCGCCGAGCGACATGCGCACGTAAGGACGTCCCAATGCTTCTGCAATGCTTTTTCCTAAAGAAGTTTTACCCACCCCTGGAGGCCCTGCTAAACAGATGATTGGGCTCTTCATATCCCCTTTGAGCTTAAGTACAGCGAGGTGCTCAAGAATACGCTCCTTGACTTTCTCTAGACCGTAATGATCTTTATCCAGAACCTTGGTCGCTGCTTTTAAATCAATATCTGCAGAGCCTTTAGATTCGAAGGGAAGGTCGAGCATAAATTCCAAATAGTTGCGCTGAATGGCGAATTCAGGCATCTGTGGATTCAAACGCTGCAACTTCTTGAGCTCCTTATCAAATCTATCCGCAGTGGCATCGTTCCAGGTTTTGGTTTTTGCGCGCTGACGAAGCTCTTCTATTTCAGTCTCGCTTGAATTACCTCCCAATTCCTCTTGGATGGTCTTCATCTGCTGGTGCAAGAAATATTCGCGTTGCTGCTGATCAAACTCATGTTTAACCTTATCCTGAATCTCATTTTTCACCTCGAGCATCTTTAACTCAAGGTTCAATCCTTCAAGCACCTTTGCAGCACGCTCATTAAGTGAATCCAATTCTAGTACCTCTTGCTTCTTTTCGAGCGTCATACTGCTGTTCGAAGCAATGAAGTTGAGGAGGAAGGTATTGCTCTTAATGTTGTCTAAGGCTGCCTGCGCTTCAGATGGGATATGTGGACTATCCTGGATCAATTGGGCTGCAACATCCTTGATGCTCTCCATTAAAATGCTGAATTCCACATCTTCATCGCCTGGAACAAACTCTGGAAGGAATTCCACCTTGGCCTTGTTGAACGGTTCAGTCTGGGTCCACTCTAAAACACGAAATCGCTTCTTACCCTGAATGATAATAGTAGTATTCCCATCCGGCATTTTGAAGCTCTTGACAATCTGAGCTAGGGTACCCGTTGGAAAGACATCCGATGCGCCAGGATCTTCGGTATCCCCGTCTTTCTGCGCGATCATTCCAACGTACTTTGGCTCGTCGGTTATGCTCTGGATAAGTCGCAAACTTTTATCTCTTCCCGCGGTAATTGGCGCAACCACACCAGGGAAAATAACTGTGTTTCGAAGAGGAAGAATGGCCAATTCTTCGGGGAGATCCGTATTATTAATTTCCACCTCATCATCAGAAGTCATCAATGGAATGAATTCTGTGGTTTCATTAATGATATCAGTAAGTGACAAACTGTCCATAATTCAGTGCAACATCTCTCTTACCGCATCGTAAATGCGGTCAAGGTGTCATTTATAGGTTAAAAAAAGGCCACTCTTTCGAGGGCCCTTTATATGGTTCAAAGGCTATGCCGAAAACTACTGCTCGAAAAAGCCAAGACTCATGCCGAGCTTTAACGTCAATGATCCGTCCAACGTATTTCTCGTACCAGGATTAGCTCCTAAATATTCAGACGTATAGTTGAATCCTTCAATATTTGAGGCGCCAAAGCCGTTGTAATAGATCCCGAAGTTGTAGAAAGACTTCAGGGAACGGCGAATTCTCCAACCAAAACCCAAGGAATATCCAAAAGTGTGACCGGTACCTGGGTAAAGCTCTATCTCCTCAGGGTATTGAGCATTAGTATTCAAGTTTGGCTGGAAGGTCACTGCATTCAACCCAACGTGAATAAATGGAGTATGCGAATGGCGCAGGTTATACTTTCCGAAGGGAATAAAATGAATGTTCGTAAACAGCCCCATCTGCAATAGCTCTGTATCTACCACATAATCTCTCGCTGCATTCCCGTGCAGGTTGTCGTGAGAATACACACTTCCAAAATTCACATCAGCGCCGACACTTAATAAACTGCTGAAGTTATATTTTAACTGAGCGCCAGCACCAAATTTGGCCTCTTGAGTAAAGGCACTCAATGAATTGCCATTAACATCGCCAAGGTAATTCTGGGACATTCCATAACCTCCTAATTCAAGGAATGATGTCGGGCGTTGTGCTTGTGCTGTGAATGCTCCGAATGCAAATACAGCTGCTATGATAAATTTTATTTTCATCTAAGTTGTGTTGTTATCCTTCTCGTAAAAAGACCATGTGATCTCCTTCGTGGCTAAATAGTCTGTAGCCATCTAAATCAAACGATGCTAGCCCAAAAATAGTTTGAATATTCTCTTTAAATATCCATCGAGCCATTAATCCCCGCGCCTGTTTCGAAAACGCTGATATCGATTTCTGCTCACCATTCTTCATCTGCTTAAAATCCACGTGAACAGTGGGCATTTGAATTGATCTCCAATCGAACGCCTTTGCGTATTCATTACTGCACAAATTGACAGCAAATCCAGCCTCTTGCTTGTTCAACCAATTCGTCAAAATAGGTTTCCACATCGCATATAAGTTCTTATGATCGTCCACGGCCAATCGGCTTTGCATCTCGAGGCGGTAAGGTACAATGTTCATTTCACCCGTCACTACACCGTACAATCCACTGATAATAGCGAGAGAATTTTTCGCGCGTTGAAGTGCATTCGGCCCAAGTGAATGCGCATCGAAAGATTTGAATGCCTCACCGGTGTAGGCAAACAAGCCTGATAGGCCTTGTGAAGGCTCGATATATTCTTTAGCATTTAAGGACCAAATCTGCTCTACAGAAGGATACATGGCATCACTCACTTTGAACAGCTTCTTCTTTTGTTCTTCGCTCAACCCCTGTATGGCCTGCACAATAGCTTTGGTTTTTGGCGCAAATGGGACAGGCGCAGAACCAACATAGGGTGCGTTCGATGGGAAAGTACCCATACCTTTGGAAGGTGAGAGTAGTACAATCGGGTTGTTCATGGTGTCAAAAATAATCGCAAGACCTAACTTTATGGCCTTGGGCATGGCTTTTGTTCTGCACAATATAAGATGGTCGCTATGAAAAAACTTACACTTCTACTCTTTTCATCAATTCTCCTTGCCGGTTGCCAAGGTGCCCGCTACCATTTCAAACAGGGAAACAAATTTGCTGAAGCCCGTGCTTTGAAGAGAGCCGTCACAGAATACAAGTTTGCCCTTGACCGAAAACCAAACAAGGCGAAATATGTAGCTGCGATGAATTCGTACGGAACAGCCCTTTTAGAGGAGCTCTACACCAACTACCGGTTCGCTGATGGAAATGATTCATTATCGGTTTATAAGTTCCTCGAGGCTGAAAAGTGGACCAATTACCTCAAACCCTACATAAGCGTTAGTCGCTATGAAGGCTTCTACACTGCAGATTATCAGCAGCAACGCTCAAGATATATGTCTAGCGTATATGATCGATGCCATAACCTCATTCGCAATAAAAATTACGAAAAGGCCCAACTGAGACTGCGAGAGTTAAGTGAATTGGACCCCAATTATAAAGATATTCAGAATTTGCTCACTTTCAGCGAAGTGGAGCCGGTATATACTGCAGCTTTAGAAGAATTTGAGGCAGGTCAATACAAGGAAGCCTATTATCGTTTGGCGCCTATTTATAAGAAATACCCTCAGCAAAATGAGCTAAAATTGCTGATGGATGAATCGCTCAGCAGAGGGATGTATCGCATTGGCATTGTTTCAAACCCTAATTTATCGGGTAAAGAAGCCACTATTAGTGCTGCAGTTCAATCTAGGCTCATAAGCGAGCTTTACAAGATGAATGACCCTTTCTTAGAATTGGTAGACCGCACCAATTTTGATTTGATCAAAGATGAGCAGGAAGCCATTGTACAAGGAGCTACTTCCGAAGGAGCTTTAACCAAAGAGTTACTATCTGCCAACGCCTACCTCAAGGTTGTCGTGAATGTTGCTGATGAAGTAGAAGGCAAACTAGAATCGGAGACCAAAAAGGGATACGAGCGCTACTATGTGAAAACGAAAAATAAGGAAGGTGAAACAGTGATGTCGGCCAAATACAAAAAGGTGACCTATCGCGAATATTGGAAGGAAAACCGCGTTCACTATATCGCTGAACTCGTCCTTACTGACCGTGCCACCTCGAAAATCATCAGTGTCAACTCTTTCGAATACGACGACAAGGACCTGGCACATTACATCAACTATGGCAACGATCAGTTGTTCCCAGGGTATTGGAAATTCCAGAACAGGGATCACTATTCAGATCGCCCGGAACTGGCAGAATTCAAAAGAAAGGAATTGGCCAATCTTCGTAAGGCTTCAAAAAGTGTGAAGAGCCCCTCCACCATGCGCCGTGGTGCCATCAACTATTTTGCTTCAAATAGTGCGAAGCACATTCAAACATTAGACTTAAGACCATGAAAAAAATAATCTTCGCACTATTAAGTTTCGCTTTGTTATTCAGCTGTGGAACACAGAAAACAGCCGTTCCCACTTGGGTAAATGCTAAGCCAATAGATGCAAAGCGCAACTATGTTTACGGTGTTGGCATGAGCTATGTAAACCCTAACACAGCCTACCAGCAGGCGGCACGCTCTAATGCCCTTGCCGATCTCGCAGGTGAGGTTGAAAGCCAAGTTTTCGACGAGAGTAAACTACTCCAGAAAGAAGATGCTGGAGGTTTCTCAACGGCATTCAGCTCTCAAACCTTGACGACCAGTCATATTAAGCTTGAAGGTTATGAATTAGTGGATACTTATTCTGATGAATTAAGGTATTACGTCTTGTACAAATTGGACTTGCCTAAATTCCTTGAGATTAAAGCACAGAATGACGCTATCGCTATGAGCTACATCAACGACAAACTCGAATCGGTCGGTAATAGTGGACTCAACGCGAGCAACAGATTTCAAGCTTTAGCCGATGCATTACAAAAGGCCGTCGATCGTCAGCTTTTGAATGATCCAAAATTCAACATTGAGCTCAATGCTAAACTCATTAGCGGGCTTCGTAACATTGAACATGATTTAAGTGGCGCCATTTTGCTTCCTGAAGCCACCTACTTCTTGGGCTTACCTAAGCAATTCTCAGGAGCTCTAAGGATTAGTGACGAGAGCATCGCGGAGGCAATTAAACTAGTTTCGAGCTCTGGAAATTTCAGTTACAACAGCTCCCTCAATGCCGTTCTGTGCGAACATACCGGGCGAGAGAACGCAATTTTGCTCGAGTGCCCAATAGATTTCAGGCTTTTACTTCCACAAGCTTCTCCGCTCGTTCAACTCTGGCTCACGGAGCGCAGCAACTGGAAAATCACCGAGAGCCTCTACTTCCAAAACACACAGATTAAAGTTCAAGCAACAAGTGCTCTCTCTGAGGCTATCGCCTCCGCTATATCGGCTGAATTTGCAGTCTACAACGACGCGCCTTTAACCCTTGAGTTTAAAGGAAACGAGGTCACAGAACGCAATTTAGGCGACCGCACAAAGCATATAATTTCTGGTAATTTCATCTTGAAAAACTCAAACGGAGCTATCCTCTGGTCCAGTCAACGATTGATGAAATTCGGCATTAGCACGAATCCAGCCGCGGCGAAACAGGCTGCATATGCTGAATTTGACAAAGACATCCGATTCTTTATTGTTCCGCAAATCGTTCGTAACCTAGGCTTCTAGATTACTATGCGCGCATAGGAATATTACGTATATTCGGAAGATGAAGCCCGAACAAACCTTTGACTTCCACATTCGCAAAACCTGGATTCAAATCTTTAAGATGTATAATGAACTCGTTACCGAACAAGGTCTGACGACATCATTAGGAATGGCATTGTTAAATATTGATATCAAAAACGGGACAAGATCAACAGCCCTAGGACCTAAGATGGGCATGGAAAGCACTTCATTGAGTCGCTTATTGAAAACCATGGATAAGCAAGGTCTCATTATCAAGGAATCGGATCCAAATGACAAACGTTCTGTTGTCTTGAAGCTAACTAAGACCGGGATTGAAAAACGCAATGTCGCAAGAAGCGTGGTGCTAAAATTCAATCAGACCGTTGCAGAAGAAATCGGAGAGGAACGCACCAAAGACTTTCTCATCACCATGGAGGACATCCATAAAGTGATCGAAAAACTCAGGGCTTCCGCTGAATAGTTTGATATACACGGGCTAATCACTAATTCCGGTGTTAGGATAAGATCAATTAGTGTGTTCTAGGCTCTAAAATCTAGGAATCTTATTGGTATTGTTGCGCAATTTCAGGAGAATCAATGCTAAAATGTATACTTTATTTACACACTATATCCATAAAACAAGCGCCTTGGATACAATTTCTTATGATTCATTTTCAGTTAATTAGAAATAGCTATCTTTAGTGAGCATCCATCTTAAAAGTATATTTTGCTAATTAAGTATGGTTTTGCAAAATACCTATACATACCGCCAAAACATCATGTCAAAGGATCAATATTGTCCTAAATGCCAAAGCCAAGATTACGTCAAGAGTGGCATTATAAAAGGACGACAGCGCTTCAAGTGTAAGCAATGCAACTACTATTTCACTGTCCAAAAAATGGGCAAACGTATTGACGACTACTACGTTACAAAGGCATTGCAGCTTTATGTGGAAGGCGTCAGCTATAGAGAAATCGAGCGAGTGCTTGGCATCTCGCACGTAAGTGTAATGAACTGGGTGAAGACCTATGGTATCAAGCGACCTCAACACAATGAAAACTACCATCCCACCTACAAGATTCTAAAGCACGAGGAGCTTGCTAAATACGTGGGATGTTCCGAAAATGTTAAAGGCTCAGGCATGATTATAACTGAGATTGGAGACAAATTCATGCTCATCAAATGGGAGCGCTTCAGAAAATAGGCCCTGAATAATTAAAGGGTACCTATACCACTTTACTGAAATGTATAGCTGATTTCCATAAAAAAAGGGTTTTTGAAACATTTGAATTGGGAGACCGTAGCAAGTAACCCAATTCGTTTAATTCAAAAACCCAGTTTTATGAGAACAAAACTAATCGCTGTTCTTACACTAACATTAGCTACCACAGCTTTGTTTGCACAAAAGAACGCAGCTCCGTACGGATCAGGCTTAAAAGTCAGTCTGAATGAAGACGGCAGCAAGTATTACCGCTTGATTACCTGGCACCAAGCCTGGCTTCAAAGCGATCTAAGCGCTGATAACTTCAGCGTAACCCCTTCCCTACGTCGTTCAAGAATGTTGATGTTCGCTCAGATCAACGACAGATTCTTGATTCTTACTCACTTCGGCTTGAACAGTTTAAATCCCGCAAAAATGGATCCAACTGGTCAAAGTTCTGCAGCACAGCTTTTCATGCACGATGCGTGGGCAGAATGGAAAGTGAATGAGAACTTATACATTGGTTCCGGCCTTCACTACTGGAACGGTATCAGCCGCTTGAGCAACCAAAGTACATTGAACATGCTTTCATTGGACAATGCACGTCACAGCTGGGCAACCATCGGAACTTCTGATCAGTTTGCGCGTCATATGGGTGTGTATGCAAAAGGTAAAGTTGGTAAACTGGATTACCGCGTAGCTTGGAATTCACCTATCGTGAACTCTTTGGATGCCAATGCAGGTTTTGAGGCTACCACTGAACAAGCCTCTTACACGGGTCGTCGTGATTTAGGCACTTCTGCTTCAAATGCTTTTGCAGGTTACTTCAATTACCAGTTCTGGGATCAAGAAAGCAACAAACTTCCTTACTTCGTTGGTACCTACTTCGGTGGTAAGGACGTATTCAATATTGGTGCTGGTTTCTTCTCGCATGCAAACGGCTCTGTACTACTTGATGGAAACGGCGCAACCGTAGGTCAGAATGTAAATATCGTTGCAGTAGATGCTTTTTTAGAGAAGAAAGTAGGCGGAGAAGGTGCAGCAGTGACGGCGTATGCTTCTTACCAAATGAACGACTACGGCCAAAACTACCAACTAAAAGGTAGCTCTGAAGACATCTTCAGTGGTAACGTATTGTATACGCAAGCTGGTTACGTACTTCCTGATTTCAACGATAATGTTCGTGTTCAACCTTATGCAACATTTACCGCAAAAAGTATTGACAACGCTGGCAATGCGAACACTGTAGGTATTGGTGCGAACTTCCTTTTAAATGGTCACAACAGCAAAATCTCTGTAGAATACAAGAGTACAGGTAGAACTGACGGTACTACAGGTAATATGTTGACGACTCAAGCAGTAATCTTCCTTTAATAAATACAGTATCATGAGTAATGACAAAATGAAAGAATACTGGTCAAAGAACATCTCTAAGGTGTTGACTTTGCTCGGTGTATGGTTCTTGGTTTCCTACGTGTTTGGAATCCTATTAGTAGATACGTTGAACACCATTCCATTGGGTGGTTTCAAACTAGGCTTCTGGTTTGCCCAGCAAGGCTCTATCTACACGTTTGTAGCATTGATTTGGATCTACGTTCGTCAAATGAACAAGCTTGACGAAGAATACGGAGTTAACGAATAAAACTTTTTACAATGAGTATTTTAACTTGGACCTACATTCTTGTAGGATTGACATTTGCCCTTTACATCGGGATCGCTATTTGGTCTCGCGCGGGCTCTACAAAAGACTTTTATGTAGCAGGAGGTGGCGTTAGCCCTCTTGCAAACGGTCTTGCAACAGCAGCAGACTGGATGTCTGCGGCATCTTTCATCTCTATGGCGGGTTTGATCTCGTTCATGGGATACGACGGTTCGGTATTCCTTATGGGTTGGACCGGTGGTTACGTGCTTCTAGCACTTCTTCTCGCACCTTACCTACGTAAGTTTGGGAAGTTTACCGTGCCAGATTTCATTGGTGACCGTTACTATTCAAATACGGCACGTACAGTAGCCGTTATTTGTGCATTGTTCGTTTCATTCACGTACGTTGCTGGTCAAATGCGTGGTGTTGGTGTTGTATTCTCTCGTTTCCTTGAGGTAGATATCAACACAGGTGTATACATCGGTATGGCAATCGTATTCTTTTACGCTGTATTAGGTGGTATGAAGGGAATTACCTACACGCAGGTAGCTCAGTACTGTGTATTGATTTTTGCCTTTATGGTTCCAGCAATCTTCATCTCTATCCAGATGACAGGCAACCCAATCCCTCAATTAGGTTTTGGTGGTAGCTACGATGGTATGCCAATTCTAGATAAACTTGACGGACTTCACCGCGAGCTTGGCTTTGCCGAGTACACCAACGGTAGCAAGTCGACTGTGGATGTATTCTTCATTACTGCCGCTCTTATGGTAGGTACTGCGGGTCTTCCACACGTAATTGTACGTTTCTTCACAACTCCTAAAGTGAGTGGTGCACGTAAGTCTGCTGGATGGGCATTGTTGTTCATCGCTATCCTTTACACTACTGCACCTGCAGTAGCCGTATTTGCTCGTGTAAACTTGATTGAAACTGTAAGCAACCAACCTCGTACTGAACTTCCTGCTTGGGTAGATAACTGGGAGGAAACTGGTCTACTTTCTTGGGACGACAAAAACGGTGACGGACTTGTTCAATACGTAGCTGATGCAGAAGCGAACGAATTCAATGTAGACCGCGATATCATGGTACTCGCGAATCCTGAAATTGCAGGTCTACCTAACTGGGTAGTAGCTCTCGTAGGTGCGGGTGGTCTTGCTGCAGCTCTAAGTACAGCCGCAGGTCTTCTACTTGTAATCTCTACTTCGGTATCTCACGATTTATTGAAGAAGCAGATTGCTCCAAACATCTCTGATAAGCAAGAGTTGATGTGGGCTCGTATTGCTGCGGTTATCGCAGTAGTAGTTGCAGGTTACTTTGGTATCAACCCACCAGGGTTCGTTGCTTCGGTAGTAGCACTTGCCTTCGGTCTAGCAGCAGCTTCATTCTTCCCCGCTATCCTCTTGGGTATATTCACGAAGAAGATGAATAAAGAAGGTGCAATTGCTGGTATGATCAGTGGTCTTGCTATCACGATGTACTACATCGCTCGATTCAAGCTACACTGGATTGGTGATGATGCAACTTCAACATCAGCTGATTGGTGGTGGGGCATCTCCCCTGAAGGATTCGGTACAATCGGTATGATTGTCAACTTCGTAGTTGCATTCGTTGTGAGCCGTTTCACTCCTGAAACACCACTAGATGTTCAAGACCTCGTTGAGAATATCCGTATCCCTTCAGGCGCAGGTGAAGCTTCGGCACACTAATACCTGAATTAAAAAAGGAATATATCCTCCTGGGGCCTGCGGCCCCAGGAGGTTTATTGATTAAAAACGCTCGCCGCTTGGAAAGAATTAAATACATAGGAATCTTTATCACAATTGTGCTTTTTCTGGTGTTTTCGAACCCCATTCTTAGTTTGTACAATAAGGCAACATTGTGGCAAGGCTTCCCTGTTTCTTTAGCTTTTCTTTTCAGCTGCTGGATAGGTGTTATAGTCATAGCACTCATTTTTAGTAAAGAACGCAGCAAAAGATGAGTGCTTACATGATTATATTAATTACGGGGATGTACCTGGGTATTCTATTCTTCATTGCACAATGGGGGAAGAATGCCGGCCGTGCTTTTTTGGAAAAACACAGCGCCATTTTCTACGCCATGGGCATCTGTGTGTACGCAACAGCATGGACCTTCTACGGCTCCATCGGTAGAGCTGCGACTCACGGTCTTGACTTTCTAGCTATTTATTTAGGTCCAATTTTATTCTTACCTGTTTGGTGGACCGTGATGCGCAAGATCATTCGCATCTCAAAGGCACAGCATCTGAATTCATTGGCAGATTTCATTACGGCCCGCTACGGTAAAAGCTGGTCTTTGGCATTATTAACTACATTGTTAGTAGTCATGGCAATCACCCCGTATTTGGCTCTTCAAATTAAGGCGATTAGCTCTAGTGCGAATGTGTTATTAAACGATACGAAGGCGGCACCTATTGACATTGATTTAGCCTCGACCATGTTACTCTTCGTTTTCGCGTTGTTCTATGGTACTCGGTTCGCCTTTGACCCGAAACAACGCAATGGCCTTATAGCCACCATTGCCTTTGAAAGTAGCGTCAAGGTCATTGCTGCTTTTATTGGAGGTGCGATCATAGTGTACACCTATTTTGACGGCCCATCTACTATCTACCAAGAAAGCAGTACTGCAGGTTTAAGTAATCTACTTAGTATACAGAGCAGTTCAGATTGGATGCTCATGCTCATTATTAGTGGGTTTGCCTTCTTCTTGCTTCCGCGCCAATTCCAAATGGCAGTAGTCTCCAACAAACAAGAAAAAGACTTGAGAACTGCTGTTTGGCTCGTGCCTTTATTCCTACTATTAATGAACTGGTGGGTAGTACCTATTGCTTTGGGCGGTAATCTTAAACTCCCTGCAGGAAGCAACCCAGATTACTACTTCTTGGATCTAGCGTTAAACTCAAGTCCTGTGATGGCTGGGCTAGTATTCCTAGGTGGTTTGGCTGCTTCTACATCCATGATTATCGTAAGTTCATCGGCGGTAGCTTCCATGGTTAGTAGCAGCATGATTATGCCGCTTTTCCTGAATAACAGATGGGGAAGAAAGGAAAGCATTACCCCGGTAATCTCGCAGCGCATTGGTCTTTTAATCGTATTCGCACTGGCATTCTCTTATCATGCGGTGATCGTAGAGAAAGAAAGCTTGGTAAGCATCGGGATGATTTCTTTTATTGGAATTGCCCAATTGGCCCCTGGATTCCTTGCTGCGCTGTACTGGCGACAGGCTACTTCTAAAGGGGTACTCGCCGGTCTTAGTGTAGGTTTCTTGTTGTGGTTGACTGCTTTTGGGGTACCCCAATGGCTGGGCAGCCGTTCAGACGAGCTAATACTGTTCAACCTATTTGAACAATGGTCACCATTGGCCAACATCTCTTTCATTTCACTGGGACTAAATGCACTAGTGATGAGCGGCATCAGCCTCATAGATTCTCCGAGCCGATTAGAGAAAAACCAAGCGGAAATCTTCTACAACATCTTGAACATCGAGCCTGTCCTTTACGACAATTCCAACATCACCAATGGAAAAATCACTTTTGAACGATTAGAAAAACTGATGTTCCGCTATTTGCCAGACGAATTGGTTAGCGAAACGCTTTTCAAGAGGTACACCATCAACAGGATCAAGCCGAAGCCTTTTGAGCCGGTGCCGGCGCATTTGGTGAGTTACGCGGAACGACTGCTCACCCAGATGATGGGCCCCGCAACAGCTCGAATCGCATTGCACAAAGAGTTCGAAAGCGAAACTATAGATCAGTTTGACATTCAAGACATCATCAAGGAAACCCGCGAAACCAAGCAGCTCAACACAGCATTGAAAGAAAAAACTGACCGTTTGGCCAAATTGACCGGTGAACTCACCCGTGCTAATGAGCAACTGTACTCCATGGGTAAACTAAAGGACGATTTTCTCTACACAGTGACCCACGAGTTGCGCAGTCCTCTTACTGCCATCAGAGCGCAGATTGAATTGATGCGGGATGAAGAGGATATGCCCAAAGAAATCCGTGACCAATTCCTTGATGCTACCATCAGCGAATGTGTACGACTAACTTCGCTGATTTCGAACGTCTTGGATATAGAAAAATTTGAAAGTGGAAACCAGCAACTCAGCTTGAGTAAGGTCGATTTAAGGAACACTTTAGGAACCATCCTTAATACCCAACTCCTGGTGGCAGAACAAGAAGGCATTTCCATTGAGATTGATGGACCAGAGCAAGTTTGGACGCTGGCAGATGAAAAGCGCATCACTCAAGTCATTATTAATCTCTTGAGCAATGCCATTAAATACGCGGACAACGAAGTAAAAGTATGCTTCAAGGAGAACGAGAACAATTGGCTCATTAATGTAGTGGACGATGGACCAGGAGTACCTCAAGATGCTGTACCACACCTCTTTAAAAAGTTCTATCAAAGCGACGACCAAACGGTAAAAAAACGCGTCGGAACTGGATTGGGTTTGGCGATCAGCGAAAACATTATTAAGGCCCACAAAGGCACTATTGCACTAACTAATAACACACCCGAAGGGAACACAACATTCACCTTCACAATATCAAAATATGGAAACTAAGAGAATTTTAATTGTAGACGACGAACCAAACATCGTCATGTCTTTAGAATACCTCATGCGCTCAAAGGGCCTTGAAGTAGGAATTGCAAGAAGCGGAACCGAAGCGCTTGATCAAATGGAACAAAGCCACTACGATTTGGTCCTATTGGACATCACCATGCCCGATCTGGACGGCTACCACGTGTGTCAAACCATCAAGAATCATCCAGTTTGGAAGGATACCCATGTAGTGTTTCTAAGTGCGAAGAGTAAACAGAGCGATATCGAAAAAGGAATGTCCCTTGGCGCCACCGATTATATCGTTAAACCATTCTCTACCAAAGACTTAAGCAAAAGAATATTGGAAATACTAGAAACATAATTCAAAAAACGAACCACCATGAATGCCACCTATCGGAAACAGTTTTTAGAGAGTCGCGACCATCCCGCTGCGTTTTGGATGGAGCAATCCAAGGCTATTAATTGGCTGAAAGAACCTAAAATTGGTCTTGAAACCAAAGCAAACGGCGCCTCTCGATGGTTCCCTGACGGTGAGCTAAACACATCGGCACTTTGTTTGGATACGCATATTGACAGTGGTCGCGGCTTAGAGTCCGCCATCATTTATGAAAGCCCTGTAACAGATACCGTGCGCAGCTATACCTACATCGAGGTATTGCGCGAAGTAAATTCCATAGCCAAAGGGATGATAGATATGGGGCTTCAAAAAGGTGATGCAGCCATCATCTACATGCCCATGATCCCCGAAGCTGTTTTCGCTATGTTGGCATGTGCTCGTCTTGGCGTCATTCACAGTGTAGTTTTTGGTGGGTTTGCACCGAAGGAATTGGCTGTTCGTCTTGAGGATGCCAAGCCAAAAATCATCTTTACGGCT
Organism: Flavobacteriales bacterium; assembly: GCA_012269745.1. Taxonomy (GTDB): domain Bacteria; phylum Bacteroidota; class Bacteroidia; order Flavobacteriales; family Schleiferiaceae; genus UBA10364. The sequence continues at coordinate 29,484 of JAAXJR010000038.1, forward strand.
GATGCTGGAATTGAGATTCAAAAAACCATTCACTACAAACCCATGGTCGATGCTGGCATTGATTTAAGTGCGCATAAACCAGAAAAAGTCGTGGTCTTTGACAGAGGCCTATCGGACCAGTGTGAAATGAGGAATTTGGATGTGAAATGGGACCAATTCTGTAAAGACGGTTTCTACATCGCTCCTACCCCTGTGGCTTCTAACGACCCGTTATACATTCTATACACCTCTGGTACCACAGGTAATCCTAAGGGAATTGTGCGTGAAAATGGTGGACATGCGGTAGCACTCAAATACAGCATGGAGCACATCTATGGAGTGAAGCCTGGCGAAGTATACTGGGCAGCAAGTGATATAGGCTGGGTGGTAGGTCACAGCTACATCGTTTATGGTCCTATGATTCAAGGCGCGACTACGGTGCTCTTTGAGGGCAAACCTATCAAGACTCCAGACGCATCCACTTTTTGGAGAATCATTTCTGAACACAAAGTAGTGACCATGTTCACTGCGCCCACTGCTATTCGTGCCATCCGCAAGGAGGATCCGAACGGCGATATGATTAAACAATACGACCTAAGTCACTTTAGAACGCAATTCCTCGCTGGGGAGCGTTGCGATGCCGATACTCTAGAATGGACCGCCGAAAAATTAGGAGTACCAGTGATTGACCACTGGTGGCAAACTGAAAGCGGCTGGCCTATGCTTGGTCAATGTGTTGGGTATGGGTCCGATCCGGTGAAACCGGGTTCTGCCAATTTCCCAATACCAGGTTATAACGTGCAGATCATTGACGAGCAGGGCCAGCCCGCGGCGCCAGGTGAAGAAGGATTGGTTTGCGTGAAATTACCTCTGCCGCCAGGGGCTTTAGCTGACTTGTGGCAGGATACCGAACGCTTTGAGCGCAGCTACCTGAGCCCCGTACCCGGCTATTATTTCTCAGGCGATGGTGGGTATCGGGACGAGGAAGGCTATGTCTTTATCACAGGTCGTGTAGATGATGTGATCAATGTTGCTGGTCACCGCCTGAGTACCGCTGAAATGGAGGAAGTGATTGCCGCTAATGAAAATGTGGCTGAATGTGCATGCTTTGGCATACACGACGAGCTAAAAGGACAAGTACCTATGGCGATGGTGGTGCTGAATCACAACAGTTGTGGTATTGATGAATTGGTGCCAGAACTTAAAGCAGCTATTCGCGCAGATATCGGTGCTATTGCCGGCATCAAACACATCATTGAAGTCCCGCGGCTGCCTAAAACGCGCTCAGGAAAAATCTTGAGAAAAACCCTTAGAGCTATTGTGGATGGGAATGAATACCAAATCCCAAGTACTATAGACGACCCAGCTATCCTCGAAGAAATTGAACAAAAAGTAAAAACACAGATAAACACTAAAACAAAGACGATATGAGCTATTACAACATCGACAGCTTCGCGAAGTACGAAGACGCTTATAAAGCCTCAGTAGATAACCCAGCTGAATTCTGGGCAGAAATCGCAGGTGAATTCACTTGGCAAAAGCCGTGGGATAAAACGCTAGAATGGGAGTTCAGCACTCCAAATGTGAAGTGGTTTCAAGGCGGTGTTTTGAACATTACAGAAAACTGTTTGGACCGTCATCTCGAAGATAGAGGCGATGATATTGCCTTGATTTGGGAGCCTAATGACCCGAAGGAAAAAGAGGTGCGCATGACCTTCAAGGAATTGCACGCAGAAGTGTGTCGCTTTGCGAATGTCCTTAAAGCCAAAGGTGTGAAGAAAGGCGACCGTGTTGCGGTGTACATGCCTATGGTACCAGAGCTGACCATTGGGGTGTTGGCGTGTGCGAGAATTGGTGCAGTACACTCTGTGGTATTCGCAGGATTTTCTTCAAATGCACTTGCTGACCGCATCAACGACAGCCAATGTGTTTGTGTATTAACCTCAGACGGAATGTACCGTGGTGCCAAAGCATTACCGGTAAAAACCACTGTGGACGAAGCCTTGAAGAACTGTACCTCAGTGGAGAGCGTGATCGTAGTGAAGCGCGACGGACGCGAGGTAGAAATGGTAGAAGGCCGTGATCACTGGTATGCTGAGGCAGCGGCTGAAGTGAGCGCAGATTGTGCTCCTGAGCCTATGGATGCCGAAGACATGCTCTTCATCCTGTACACTTCTGGATCTACAGGTAAGCCTAAGGGTGTCGTTCACACGTGTGGCGGGTACATGGTTTATGCGGCCTACAGCTTCCAGAATGTCTTCCAATACGAGCGCGGCGATGTATACTGGTGTACCGCCGATGTGGGTTGGATCACTGGACACAGCTACATTATCTACGGACCGCTATTGAACGGGGCGACAACGATGATGTTTGAAGGTGTTCCTACCTTTCCGGATGCTGGTCGTTTCTGGGACGTATGTGATAAATATAAAGTAAACCAATTCTACACTGCTCCAACGGCGATACGCGCCTTGATGGCCTGTGGTGACGAGTTCGTTGAGCGTGCAGATTTAAGCTCTCTGAAGGTCATTGGATCTGTGGGTGAGCCTATTAATGCTGAGGCATGGCACTGGTACGACGAGAAGGTGGGTCATGGAAAATGCCCTATCGTAGATACATGGTGGCAAACTGAGACCGGAGGTATTATGATCTCCGGTCTAGGTGCACACAGCCCTCAACGCCCGACCTATGCGGGACGTCCACTTCCAGGTATTCAACCGGTACTTTTGGACGGTGACGGTAATGAAATCACGGGCGACGGTGTGGAAGGTTACTTGTGTGTAAAACACCCATGGCCTTCTATGTTGCGCACGACTTATGGCGACCACGAGCGTTGTAAGAATGTATATTTCAGCAATTACGAAGGCTACTATTTCACCGGAGATGGTGCACGCCGCGAGGACGGAATGTTCCGCATTATAGGTCGTGTGGATGATGTAATCAACGTAAGTGGACACCGATTCGGAACTGCAGAAATTGAAAATGCCATCAACGCCTCATCAGTGGTTACAGAAAGTGCTGTAGTGGGTTACCCACACGACATTAAAGGTCAAGGCATCTATGCCTATGTGATCCTTGAAGAAGGTGAGCACAATGCGGACGAGGTTCGTAAATCTATTGTAAGCACTTTGGTTGCTGAGATCGGACCTATTGCGAAACCGGATGTCATTCAGATTGTTCCAGGTCTGCCAAAGACGCGTTCAGGAAAAATCATGCGTAGAATTTTAAGAAAAGTAGCAGAAGGTGATACTAGCAATCTTGGCGACACTTCGACATTACTTGATCCAAGTGTTGTCGAAACAATCAAAGCAGACGCTCTAGAGTTAAGAGCATAAAATAACAACTATGGCGCCCGAACACTTCTTACACCAAAGGGTAGCTGAAGAGCTGAGCCATCACCCGCCGTTCTCCGAACTGGCGGGTGATGGCCTTCTTTTGCTCGCGGAGCACGTGGAGGTAAAATATTTGGGCCCAAAAGAGTGGCTTTTTTCTGAAGGCGATGAGCTCCACGATTTCATCTACTTCGTGAACAAAGGCGGCGTAGAATTACTGCGCGGTGAGGACATTGTGGACCATGTCGACCCGGGCGAGATGCTGGGGCTGAGAACGTTGTTTGAGAACAGTCATTACAGGGCCAGTGCCAAGCCCATAGGAAATGGAGATGCACTTTTGTACGCTATTCCTGTAGAATTGGCCAAAAAGGTATTGGTTGAGAATCAGCAGACAAGCCACTTTTTCCAACTGGACTGGAAGGGCAACAGGGAAGATTTTGTGCCCAGCGGCATTTCACTCCGTAGATTGATGAAGAAGGAAGGCAGCAGCATTGTACTTCCCATTACCGAGGAGACTCAGAAACTGGAATGGACAGCCGCAGTGGTAGCTCATGAGGATGCACCACTTCGCAATGTGGTCGAATTAATGAATGAATGGCGCAGCGATGCTGTGGTGGTAGTGGACAGGAAAAATTGGCCCCTGGGTATTATCACCGATAAGGACATTCGTCGCAGTCTTATTCGCGAGGATTTCTCTCGAAGTCTACCAGTAAGTGCCTACATGAGTTCGCCGGTATTAACCTTTAGCGAAAATTTGAGTTTTTCTGCGGCAGTCGTTGCTATGATGGAACACCGGATTCACCATTTGGTCATTACGGAAAACGGGACCTCCCAGAGCCCGGTGATGGGAATTATTAGTGATCACGATGTATTACTCGAACAAGCCTTAACGCCGTCCATTATCACCAAGAAAATGGGACGGGTGAAAACGCCTGTTGAGCTAGAGCGACTCAACGAACGCATTGAAGTACTCAGGAACAATTACCTCAAAGCGGACGTAAGCATGGAGGTGGTCTTGAAGATCATGACCCGTTTTTATGAAGGATTGACCTTGGCTGTACTGCGTATTGTGCAGCGGAATATTGGGGCTGCACCGTGTGAATTTACCTGGCTTGCCCTTGGCTCTTTGGGGCGCGGGGAACAAGTATTGAGAACGGATCAAGACCATGCTATCGTTTACGAAAAGGCGGAACATGCAGATTACTTTGGCAAGCTTGCCAGTGGGGTCAGCGATCTACTTGAGAGGGTAGGTTTTGAGCCCGATCACTTTGGCGTGAGTGCTACCTCGAAGCTATGGAGCGGCACCCCAGAGGTTTGGGAACGCAGATTGCTGAGCTGGGTGCGCGAACCCGTGGAAGATGCCTTACTTCAGCTCAGCATTACCCAGGACGCTCGCGCCATAGCGGGCAATCCGCAGGTGGCGGCCGCTGCATTTAACAGGTTTTACAAGGCCTTGAACGAGGACAGCGCGACACTGTTGGTTATGGCGAAAGATGCACTGAGAAATCCCTCTCCCTTGAATATTTTCAAGCAATTAAAATTGGAGGACGATGGCCAATTCGATTTAAAACTTCGCGCCATATTGCCTTTCATAGATGCCGCAAAAGTATTGGCGGCCTACGGCGGGAACAGCCACTTAGCGAACACTAGGGACCGCTTAGAGAAAAGTAAGGACGGCTCGAACGACGAATTGATCACGAGTGCCCAGCACGCCTATGAAATCTTGTTGCAGCTAAGATTAAAGTTCGGATTGAAAGACGGCAGTAGCGGAAGGTATATCAATCCGAAAACGCTCGATCAATTGGACCGTCAATTGCTGCGAAATGTGCTGAAAACGCTAGAAGCACTACAGAGCCATATAAAGTTGAAATTCAAGTTATGAATTGGCTCTCAGGACTAAAAAAGAACGCAAATTTTCGATTTGACCATGGAGATTTCACTGTGCTAGACTGCGAAACCACCGGCTTCGATTTTAAAAAAGACCGTATTCTAAGCATAGGACTGGTGAAGATGCGCGGGGGACATATTCAGCTAAAATCGTCCATTGAAATTTTCATTAAACAGGAAAACGGCCTGCAAGAAAGCGCCTTCATTCATGGCATTACTCGCGAGCAACTCGCAAGTGGGCTACAAGAAAAAGAGGCACTCGAGTACTACCTCAATTTCATTGGAAATGACATTCTCGTTGCACATTATTCACTATTTGACCGCAATATGTTGGAAGAAGCATTGCGCAGGCAAGGCATGGAAAAACCGGCTAATTCTTGGCTGGACACCATGGACCTCGAGGTCGCTAATTACCCCGACCACGAGGGCAATGCCGCTAAACTGAAGTTGGACGCGCTCTTAGAAAAGAAAAATATTTCCGCTATTCGTCGACACACCGCACTGGGAGATGCCTATTCCACAGCCTTGCTCTTACAGAAACAGTTGAAAGAATGCGCGGAGAACGGCATGTTCGAATCGAACCAACTGCACGGCCGTAGAAACACTTTGTTATAAATTTAACAATCTGTCATTTTTTAGACTAAATACCTGCAATTGCCTGTAAATGCTTGGCAGCAGAGATACTTTTGCCCTGTAAAGCACAGCGCAATGACGAAATTTCCATTAAATGATGCAGCGAAGTGGGTAGAAGCCTACGGTTCCCCATTGTATGTCTATGATGCCAAAACTATCCGTGGTCAGTACTTCAGAATGAAGCACGCTTTTGATCAAGATATCGACGTAGACATTCACTACGCTTGTAAGGCACTGAACAACCTCAACATTCTAAAGCTCATGCGCAGCCTTGGGGCAGGTCTAGACGCTGTAAGTTTAGGTGAAATTGAGTTAGGATTGCGCGCAGGATTTCGACCGGATCAAATCCTTTTCACCCCAAATGGTGTAGGTATCCACGAGATCAAGGAAGCGGTAGCCATCGGTGTTCAGATCAACATCGACAACCTAGAAACTCTGGAAGAATTTGCCAATGAATATGGCAACACGGTGCCGGTATGTGTACGCATCAATCCACACATCATGGCCGGTGGGAACGCGAAGATTTCAGTGGGGCACATCGACTCTAAATTCGGAATCTCTATCCACCAAGTCCGCCACTTGCACCGCATCGTGAACAACATGGGACTGCACGTTCACGGCCTGCACATGCATACGGGTTCCGACATCTTGGATATCGATGCCTTTATGCGCGGAGCAAGTCTTTTGATGGACCTAGCACACGACTTTAAAGAACTCACCTACATCGACTTCGGTTCTGGTTTCAAAGTGGGCTACCGTCCAGGAGAAGCCACCACAGATATCGAGAGCTTCGGCGCACGCATGAGTGAGCGATTCAAAGAGTTCTGCCTAGAATACGGCCGCGATCTAAAACTCATCTTCGAACCGGGTAAATTCCTAGTCAGCGAAGCCGGTGCCTTCATTGCTAAGGTGAACAGCACTAAAACGACCCCATCTACCGTCTTTGCGCAGGTAAACAGTGGCTTCAACCATTTCCCTCGCCCAATGATGTACGACGCCTACCACCACATTGAAAACCTGAGTAACCCTGAAGGGGAGCAACGCCTGTATACCATTGTTGGATACGTTTGTGAGACAGATACCTTCGGTTACGACCGCAAGCTTAGCGAAGTACGAAACGGTGATCTACTCGCCTTCCACAATGCCGGTGCCTATTGCAGCAGCATGGCTTCGCAGTACAACAGCCGCGTGCGCCCCGCCGAAATCCTCATTGAAAACAACACGCCGTACCTCATCCGCGAGCGAGAAAACATCGAAGATTTGGTGAGAGGAACAGTGGATCACGGACTCTACAACGAGCCTGCTGTGAGCGAGGCTACAAACGAAGAGATTACTGTACCTTCGCAGGGATGATCAACATTCGCGTAGCACAACAGCAGGACATGAAGGCCGTATTGGGCCTTATTACTGAATTGGCCATTTATGAAAAAGAGCCAGATGCTGTGATTGTTACCGAAGAGGACCTCATCACCCACAGTTTTTCTGAAGGTCGGTTCGATTGTTTCGTTGCAGAACACCAGGACCAAGGAGTGATAGGCATGGCTCTCTATTACCCGCGATACAGCACCTGGAAAGGCCCTACCCTGCACCTTGAAGATTTGTACGTAAAGCCTGAATTCCGTCAGCACGGGGTGGGCAAACAACTTTTCGATGCCGTCGTAAAGGTGGCTGCTGAGCAAAATGTAGGACGCATGGAATGGACCGTACTTGAATGGAACGCTCCAGCGTTGAACTTTTATAAAAAATACGACGCTTCCCTTGACCCTGAGTGGCATTTGGGAACGTTGACCAGAGAACAATTAGCGCAATACAAATGAGCACACCGCTAGTCTTCAAATTTGGTGGTGCATCGGTAAAGGATGCACAGAGCGTACGAAATGTAGCCAGTATCATTGGCCAATTCAGCCAGCGTCCCATGGTCGTTGTCGTTAGCGCGATGGGCAAAATGACCAATGCCTTTGAAGAGGTAGTGGCCGCGTGGAGCAACGGAAATTTATCCGAGGCCAATGCAAAAATTGACGCTATCGCTGCCTTCCACCAAGGTATCATCAACGAACTCTTTGAGGACCCCGCAGAAATCAACGAGCACGTTGCAGCCCTTATTGCCAGTATTCGAGAAGGTCTGGATAAGCAAGACATTTCTTACGGCGAAGGCTACGACTACATTGTACACCACGGAGAATTGATCTCCACCCGCATCATTGCAGCCTACGTTGGTCAGGAAGTACCTACCGTTTGGCAGGACACGCGCGAACTGGTAAAAACCGACGGTCAATTCCGCCGCGCAACCGTCCAATGGGAACAAACCGGCCGTGCCATCCGCTCCAACATTGCCCAGGACAAGGTCAACTTCGTACAAGGGTTCATAGGCTCCTCTCCAGACGGTCGCCCAACAACCCTTGGCCGTGAGGGATCCGATTATACCGGTGCCGTGTTTGCTTTCTGCCTCGGTGCAGATAGCCTCACCATTTGGAAAGATGTACCAGGCATGTTGAACGGGGATCCAAAGACCTTCGCCAATACCCAAAAGATTGATGCATTGCCGTTTAACGAAGCCATCGAATTAGCCTTCTACGGTGCCTCTATCATCCACCCAAAGACCATCCAGCCCCTGAAGAAGAAGGGTATTCCTTTGCACATCAAGAGTTTTGTAGACTCTACCCTCCCAGGAACCACTATTGGTGGTGTAGACCGCCCAGAGCCCGAGGTAGCGAACTTCATCTTAAAGAAAAACCAGATCCTCATTCAACTGAGCACTAAAGATTTGGCCTTTATCGCCGAGCACCACCTCAGCGCGGTATACCGCCTGTTTGCCGAGCAAGGCGTCGTGGTAAATTTGATGCGCAACACGGCCACAAGAGCGATGTTCTGTATCAACAACGATGCGATCATCGTACCTAAAGTCTTGGCTGAACTCACCGGCCAGTTCGATCTCGAACTCACTTCTTCGGTGGAATTATTGACCATTCGTCACACCAATGAAGAGGACGAAACTCGCGAAACAGAAGGTCTAGATATCTTATTGGAACAACGAACACCTGATACGGTCCAATTCGTTTTCAAACGCTTCTAAGAAGCCTTTAACGCCTCAAGCACTTTAGCCGCCAAACCGCGGCCCATCTTCTCGAAACTCTCCTTGGTCCAACCCGCAATGTGGGGGCTCAAGAGTACATTTTCGCGCTGTAGCAACCTTTGTAAAGTCAGGGGCAATTCATCTTCAAACAAGCTCGTAAAGCTCGATTTCTCGTATTCAAGAACATCCAAACCCGCACTCAGCACCTTGCCGTCATCCATCGCCGTCAACAAATCGTCGGTCTTGAGAATAGGCCCGCGGGCTGTATTGATAAAGTGAACGGGCTTCTGAAGTCCAGCAAAGAATTGTGCATCTGCGAACCCCGTGGTCTCGTCGGTCAATGGCAAGTGCAAACTAACCACATCTGCCTCTACTTGCAATTCTTCCAAGCTCACCTCCCTGATGCCTTCGGGCGCATACCCTTGTTTGTATTTATCATAGGCAAGTACCTTCACACCCATAGCGCTCAGCAACAGTGCAAATTCACTGCCCATCACACCATACCCAATGACACCCACAGTAAGCGACTGCAATTCGCGTCCTTTGTTGGGTTCACGCAACCACTTGCCTTCCTTAATCTCCCTGTGAACACGCGGAAGATGGTTCAACAAACTGAGCAACATACCCAGCGCGTGTTCCGCCACTGCACGCGCATTCCCTTCGGGAACGCGCTGGCACGAAATACCGCGCTTTTCAGCTTCGGCGAGGTCGATATTCTCCAAGCCCGCACCAAGGCGACCAATGACTTTCAAAGAAGGAAATTGGCTTAAAAAATGAGCATCAACGCGCATGCGTGATCGGATAATCAAAACTTCAGCATCGCAATGGTGAGCGGCTAATTCTTCCAATGGCGCAGAGAATTTTCGCACCAAAGTAAGACCGCCCGCTTGCAAATCTTGCTCTAGGAACGGGTGGGTGTCGTCAAGGAGGAGCGCCTTCATTAGTATCCAATAATCAATCGGCCAATCTGGAAATAGATGATGAGCCCAATCACATCGTTAGCCGTCGTGATAAAAGGCCCTGTTGCCAAGGCTGCATCGACTTTAAATCTGTCGAGCATCAATGGAATAAACGTTCCAAAGAGAGAAGCAAAAACAATCACGGTGAGTAGCGAGGTGCTTACAGTCAAAGTAATAAGCTGGTCGTATCCTAGAAGCAATCCTGCACCAAACATCACGAGCGATAAGATGAGACCGTTGAACAGACCCACAGCCAATTCCTTGGTCAATTTTTGAATCATGTTGTTCTCCTTTCTGTCGCTCGCTAAGGCTTGTACAACAATAGCCGAAGATTGTACACCCACATTACCCGCCATTGCCGCAATAAGCGGCATGAAGAACGCTAAGGCAGGTACCAGTTGAATGTCCTCTTCGTTTTTGCCAATGATCAAGGCCACGATGAGTCCACCAAAGAGACCAATCAACAGCCAAGGGATGCGTGCACGCGTTACTTCATATACGCTATCGTCGCTTTCTACCTCATCGGTAAGACCCGAGGCCAATTGGTAATCGCGTTCCGCCTCTTCACGAATGAAATCGACTACATCATCCAGGGTAATTCGACCCAAAAGCTCACCCGCAGCATTTACCACAGGTATCACAAACAGGTCGTACTTCTGCATCATGTTTGCCACCTCCTCCGCAGGGGTAGTACTGAGCACAGTATGTTCAATAGGTCGGTACATCTGCGAAATAGGCGCAGTACGCTGGGCAGTCAACAGGCTCTTTAAGCTGAGTGTTCCAACTAGAATATCATTATTATCCACTACGTATACTGCATGAACGCGATCGATATTTGCTGCTTGAGAACGCATAGCCGCGACACAACGAATGGCCGTCAAACTTTCATTGACGACTACAAGTTCTGTCGCCATCAAGGCACCCGCAGTATCTTCTTCGTGGGTAAGTAGCTGCGCAATTTTCTTCGCCTGCTCTACATCTTCTACCTGAGACAAGACCTCTTTAGTCATATCATCAGAGAGTTCAGAAAGCATGTCCGCAGCATCATCGGAATCCATATTCCCGACCAATTCCTGGGCAATCTCCTCTGCAGAGTACGTAGCTACGAGCTCGCCACGCTCCTCCTCATCAAATTCAACAAGGATATCAGCGGCCAATTCAGGATTGATCTTCTCAAAGAATGCTGAACGCTCTTCTGCGACAAAGGTCTCCAACACCTCCGCCATATCGGCAGGGTGAATACCTTCAATGATCTCCGCAAATGTAGCTTCATTCGTCTCAGCCAAAGCCTTGACAACACGTGCTCTAATGCTCATTTCTTCCATCTTCGATCGCAGTTAGTAGTTCAACAAATTCCGTGTGAGACAATTGCTCCGCACGTTTACTCAGGTAGGGATGGTCGAAACCTTGAGGCAAGTTAAGCACTTTCAAGGCATTGCGCAGGGTTTTTCTTCTCATGCCGAAAGCTGCTTTCACGCCGCGCTTCAACAGCTTGAAATCTATATTTGGATCTTCCGCCTTACGCACCATATGCATCACCCCGCTATCCACTTTCGGAGGAGGATTGAACACGCCCGGCGGCACGGTGAAATCATAGGTCAAATCATAGTAAGCTTGACAAAGCACCGAAAGGATGCCATAGGTCTTGTTTCCTGGTGGCGAACACAAACGCTGCGCCACTTCTTTTTGGAACATCCCGCCAAAAAGTGGAATCTGATCCATGTGGTCCAGCACCTTGAAAACAATCTGAGAACTGATGTTGTAGGGGAAGTTCCCCACTAATGCAAATTTCTCCTCGCCGAAGGTTTTGGAAGGGTTCCACCTGAGGAAATCTTCTTCCAGAATTCGAGCGCTCAAGGTATTGTAATGTGCCTTTAGATAGCTCACACTCTCGTCGTCTATCTCCACCACCCAAGTCTCAATTGCAGGATTATCTAGCAAGTATTTGGTCATCACGCCCATTCCTGGACCGATCTCCAGAACCTTATCTACCCCTTCAAAAGGCACCACGTTAGCAATGCGTTCTGCAATGCTCTCGTCTTTCAAAAAGTGTTGTCCTAGGTGCTTTTTAGCACGTACCTGCCCGCGATTATTCATGCCGTAAAGGTAGTGCTTTGATTTGGCCTTCTTCTCATACTTTAATGGTAACTTAGACGAACCTATCACAACCAAAATACCACTGACCATGGTACAACCAACCACCCTCGGCGAATTCATCGTCGAAAATCAGAAGGATTTCCCCTTCGCAACGGGCGATTTATCGCACCTACTCACCTCAATTCGCTTAGCCGCAAAAGTGGTTAACCGAGAAATCAACAAAGCTGGATTAGCAGATATCCTAGGCGCCATGGGCAAAGACAACGTCCAAGGCGAGGCGCAGCAAAAGCTCGATGTTATGGCTAATGACACCTTCATGCGTGCCTTGCGCTCCATGGGACAATGCTGCGGAGTAGCCTCTGAAGAAGAAGAGCATTACATCAGCTTCGACGATGAAATTCATGAAGATGCCAAATATGTCGTACTCATGGATCCTTTGGACGGTTCGAGCAATATCGATGTCAACGTCAGCGTGGGAACCATCTTCTCCATCTACAGGCGCATCACCCCTGAAGGCACGCCAGTAACCTTGGAAGATTTTTTACAGCCCGGCGATGCCCAAGTTGCCGCAGGGTATGTCGTTTATGGCTCCTCAACCATGCTCGTATACACCACTGGGAATGGGGTGAACGGGTTTACATTAGACCCCTCCATAGGCGTATTTTGCCTATCACACCCGGATATGCAGATTCCAAAATCGGGCAAAATCTATAGTGTCAACGAAGGAAACTATGTGCACTTTCCCCAGGGCGTGAAGGAGTACATCAAGTATTGCCAGCAATTTGATGCCGACTCAGGAAGGCCTTACACATCGCGGTACATTGGCTCTTTAGTTTCCGATTTTCATCGCAATCTTATCAAAGGTGGGGTGTATCTTTACCCCACAGGAACGATGGCGCCAAATGGTAAGCTTCGCCTGTTGTACGAGTGTAACCCACTCGCATTTATAGTTGAACAAGCAGGCGGTACTGCCACGAACGGTAAACAGCGAATCTTGGAACTAGAGCCGAGCGAATTGCACGAGCGAGTTCCCTTCTTCATCGGTTCACCGGAAATGGTGGATATGGCCCATGCGTTTTTACGCAGGTACGAAGAAGAATAGAACTTGGAAATAGCAGATTTACTATCCCGCTACCACAGCCACCCTTTAGTTGAACAGCTTAGCGCTGCCCATGCAACCGAGCAAAATATTGCCCTTGGTTTTCAAGCCGCAGGAGGTTCACACACCGCAGTATTGGCTGCTGCCACCTACGAGCGCACGGGCAGTATGCAATTCATTATCACCAACAGCAAGGAGGAAGCCGCCTATATCCAAAACGATATTGAGAAGCTACTCCCGTCTGTAAAGAGCTACTTCTACCCTGCGTCCTACCGTAGGCCTTATGAGGTAGAAACAACGGATAATGCAAACGTATTGCTGCGCGCAGAAGTGTTGAACCACCTCAGTGCCCGTCGAAAGGCCCCTATTCTCATTTCTTACCCCGATGCCTTGTTCGAGAAGGTGGTGACGAAAAAAGAATTGGAAACCAATACCCTTAAAGTGAATCTTGGGGACCAGCTAAGCTTAGATTTCCTCAACGAAACCCTTTTTGAGTACCAATTTGAACGCGTAGATTTTGTCGTTCAACCGGGCCAATTCTCTGTTCGTGGTGGCATCGTGGATATCTTCTCTTTTTCCAAGGACCATCCGTACCGGGTGGAGTTCTTTGACGACGAGGTTGAGAGCATTCGCTTCTTCGATATTGAAACTCAACGAACCGTGGGCAAAGCCACGAAAATGAGCATTGTTCCTAATGTGGAGAACAAAACCTTCTTGGAAAGTCGGGCTTCTCTTTTGAGCTATTTACCAAAGAATACTCAGCTCTGGATAGATACGCCCTCAATGGCTACCAAAAAGCTGGACCGATTGATGGAGCTCGCCCACGAGCGCTATGAGGAACTAGGCGATACCGTGCAACGTGGAGCACCGAGCGAGCTGTTCATTAGCGGCGACGCAATGAAGCGAGGGCTGCTCGAATTCCCGCGCGTGGAATACGGACGCAGTGAGTGGACCTCGGAAAAGTTGGAGAGCAAGGCGTTGCCTCAACGAGCGTTCAACAAAGATTTTCAGCTCTTGGCCCAGACCTTATTGCGCAGTGAGAAGGAAGGCGTTGAAACCGTATTGATGTGTTCGAACCCGAAGCAGATTGAGCGCTTCCATGCGATTTTTGAAGACTTGGAATTGGCGCCGAAGTATGAAACGACGGTAGGTGCCTTGCATGAAGGGTTCGAAGATGAATTGGCTAAGACCTACCTCTATACCGATCACGAAATTTTCGATCGTTACCAAAGATTCAACATCAAAAACGGCGCGAAAAAGAAACAAGCCATCACCCTCGAGCAGCTCAATGCGCTGGAGTTTGGAGATTATGTGACGCATGTGGACCACGGGGTTGGAAAGTTCGGTGGACTGCAGAAGGTCGATAATAACGGAAAAATACAGGAGGCCATCAAGCTCGTTTACCGTGATAATGACATCCTATATGTGAGTATCCATTCCCTGCATAAGATCAGCAAGTACAATGGAAAGGACGGCACTGCACCTTCCTTGCACAAGCTTGGATCGGCGCAGTGGCAGACCCTGAAGAAAAAGACGAAGGCGAAAGTGAAAAAGATTGCCTTCGACCTCATACAATTGTACGCGAAACGCCGCGAGGCCATTGGGTTCCAATGTGCACCGGACGGGTACTTGCAGCATGAATTAGAAGCGAGTTTTCTCTTTGAGGACACACCTGATCAGATGTCTGCTACCGAAGCTATCAAGAAGGACATGGAGAGTCCGATGCCTATGGACCGATTAATCTGTGGTGACGTAGGCTTTGGGAAGACAGAGCTCGCTATACGCGCTGCGTTTAAAGCCGTTGCCAATGGAAAGCAGGTGGCCGTATTGGTGCCCACTACTGTTCTTGCTTTCCAGCACTTTAAGACCTTCTCAAAACGTCTAGAAGGGTTCCCTGTAAACGTAGATTACATCAACAGGTTCCGAACCGCAGGTCAGCAGCGCGAGACACTGAAAAAACTTGCAGAGGGAAAGGTAGATATCCTAATCGGTACCCATAAACTAGTGAGCAAGAGCGTCGAATTTAAGGACCTTGGTCTATTGATCATTGACGAGGAGCAGAAGTTTGGTGTTGCTGTGAAAGACAAGATTAAAACGCTTAAAGTCAACGTAGACACGCTTACCCTGACGGCGACGCCTATTCCGCGTACCCTACAGTTCTCACTGATGGCAGCGCGCGATCTGAGCGTGATGACTACCCCACCGCCTAACAGACAGCCTATTGAAACAGAATTGGTCGGATTTAATGAGGAAGGCATCCGCGATGCGATCAGCTATGAGATTCAGCGCGGCGGCCAAGTGTTCTTCATCAATAACCGAGTAAGTAATATCCAAGAGGTCGCTGGCATGGT
Source organism: Flavobacteriales bacterium (assembly GCA_012269745.1). Lineage (GTDB taxonomy): Bacteria > Bacteroidota > Bacteroidia > Flavobacteriales > Schleiferiaceae > UBA10364. The sequence goes on from JAAXJR010000038.1 coordinate 44,894, forward strand.
GAGCCGATTGGTTCCGGATGCCCGCGTAGCCATTGGCCACGGACAGATGGAGGGCAAGAAGCTCGAGAAAGTCATGCTCGACTTCATGGACGGCAAATACGATGTACTCGTGGCTACTTCCATCATTGAAAGTGGATTGGACGTACCGAACGCGAACACCATCATTATCAATAATGCCAACCACTTTGGAATGTCTGATCTTCACCAGATGCGCGGTCGTGTGGGCCGTTCCAACAAGAAGGCATTTTGTAAGTTGATCACCCCACCACTGAGCACCTTGACTGATGAGGCACGAAAAAGATTGCGCGCGCTCGAGCAGTTCACTGATCTGGGTTCTGGGTTCAAGATTGCCATGAAAGACCTAGAGATTCGCGGTGCCGGCGATATGCTGGGAGGTGAACAAAGTGGATTTATCACGGATATGGGCTTTGATACCTATCAGAAAATTTTGGCGGAGGCTGTAAAGGAATTGAAGGAGAACGAATTCAAAGACCTTTACGAGAAAGAGAACAAAGACAAGGGGTCCGATTTTGTGGACGAGGTACAGATTGATACCGACATGGAATTGTTGATCCCTGACAACTACGTGAACAACATCGAGGAGCGTCTGAAGCTTTACCAAAGATTAGGCGAGCTCACTGAAGAGGAAGATTTACAATTCTTTGAAATGGAATTGGAAGACCGATTCGGCCCTATCCCGCCGTCTGTGGCAGCCCTACTCTATTCGGTACGCATCAAATGGCTGGCCAAGCATATTGGCTTCCAGAAGCTCATCATCAAAATGGGCAAGTTTATCGGGCACTTTGCCGCCGAGAACAATAGCGAGTATTACCAACTGCCTATTTTCTCGGCCATCTTAGGCTATTTGCAGCGCAATCCGCGCAAGGTTCAAGTGAAACAAAAGGGAGAGAAACTCACCTTTGTCGCACAAAACATTATTGAATTACAAGACGTTCATCAGATGTTGAGCAGCATCGTTGAATTGGAAAAACCAGTAGAAGCATAATGAAGGTTCAAGACTTTATAGATTCTAGATTGGCGGAATTGGCCAAGTATAAAAAGCAATTTGAAAGCGCCTTTTACTTCCTTGAGGAGGACGAATTATTCTTCATTCCCGAGGGCGAACAATGGTCTGCCATTGAGTGCATTGAGCACATCAACAATGTGAATGAAGGCTATTTACCGCAGCTGACCAAGGTCTGTCAAGCGGAAGAAGCAAGTCAAACGGAAGAACTTACCCTGACCTGGTTTCAGAAAAAAGCGCGCGGATGGATGTCTCCATTGAGCCAACCTGAGGCACGAAAAATTCGTGCACCTAAGAAGCTGCAACCGCGACGCATTCAAAATCCAGAGCTCAAGCTGAGTGCACAGAAGGTGATGGAGAACTTCATTTCTGACCTCAGCCAGATTGAGAAGATCTTACGCATCATTCCGCACAGTCCTGAGCTTAGGAACACCAAGGTGATGAGCGCTGCTCCTCCAATCAAAGTCAAAACCTTGACAGGATTAGAAATGATGGTGCCGCATATCGGTCGTCATTTGGAACAAGCCGAGCGCATCTTAAAAGGCGGACGATTGGCTAAAGAAGCTCAAGTCGAGAACCCTGACCTGATCTTCCCTACGCGCGAAGCGGAGAAAGAGTAAGGGTCAATTCAGCTGAAAAGACCGGATAAAAACCATAAAAAAGCCCATAAAAAAACCCCCGCGGCCGTCGGCCGCGGGGGTTTTAGTTGAATTATTTTCCGACTCCTACATCACCTTAATCCAAAGCTTTCCGTTGTACTGACCATTAAAGCCTGTATTACGCGCTTGGTTAGCAGCATTGTAGTTATTGAATTTCAATAGGAATACGTAGTACATGTTGTTGTTCGGATCCTGGAAGATGTCTGAACCTACACCCTGAGCACGAAGCTTGTTTTGTAGTTTCACAGCATTGTTTCTCGATCCAAATACACCTGCAGTCACATAATACCCTTGTGAACCTGGCTGAACATTTCCAGCGTATTGGTTCGGGTTGTAACCTGTGATGTTTGAATTCACTGTACCTCCACCTTGCGGGGTCTGTGGATATATATTGCCACCGGCACCAGTATTAGGATCAAATCCTCCATTACCTGAAGCACCGCCGTTGTTCATACCACCTTGAGCACCTGCATTATTTGCAGCAGCTTCACTTGCAGCATCGGCAGCGGCTTGTGCAGCAGCTTCACTTAGCTCGCCTTTCATCGCTTCCTTCTCTGCATCAAACAAAGATTTTTGTTGCTCGGTGATCTCATCTTTGAATTCGTCCAAACGGTCATTGAGCAGATCTTCTAGATCGCCAGATTGACGACGTTGACGGTCCTTCAATTTCTTGATTTCATTTTCTAGACGCTTGTCCTTCTTGCTCTCACCAAAGGTGTAGCGCAACATAAATTCGTGCGAATTACCCAAGGCAAAACCGTAAGTGTTCAGCGAGAAGTCATACGCGTAACCTAGGCTGATGTTCTCCGTAACGTGAACACCGGCATTACCAGTAACTGCATAAGATGAGCGGTATGCTGCACCCACGTAGAAGTACTCCTTGTGGTTGAACATCAAACCTGCATCTACCTGTGGAATGGTTACCTCGTTAGCACGAACGGTTACAAATGGACTTAGGGTCATTAGACCTTTCTGTAGCTGTACGTCGTAAGCAGTATTCACCACATAGTGACGCATGTAGTGGTACTGGTAAGGACTGTTGAAGTTATCCCCAAAGTCCACCTTTGGCGCCAATAGGTTGGGTACTGCAGCACCAATATTGAAATCGCCAAACTTCAAATTGAAACCGAAGTTTAAATCAAATTTCGAGCTATTTAATTGGCTGTAAAGAACTGGATCCAATTCATCCGGCACGCGAATACCTGCCACGTTGATGTTGTTGTTTACATATCCAGCACCTAAACCAAGACTCAGACTATTTTGATCTGTGAACTTTACGTGCCAAGCGTAAGAGCCATAAAAACCCGAGCGGCTTACGATGTCTGTTACGTCATTAAAAGCGTAACCGCTGTATCCAAACTTAAGGTCATTTTGATTCCCGTTGAACGCCATGAATTGCGTTTCAGGAGCACCTTGAATATCCGTCCATTGACGACGATTAAGAATGGAAATTTCGGTTTTACCATCAATCCCACTGAAGGCAGGATTGAACAAGTACGCTGTATTCAAATAACTCGAAATGAGTGGTAATTGCTGTGCATTGGCAGCTAGACTTCCAACCAACAATGCGAAAATAAATAGTTGCTTTTTCATGATTAGAAGTTGTTAAGGATGGTTACTGCCGCCTTGACCCTAATCTTATTATCAAAGGTCAATACGTAATAGTAGGTACCGTCTTCGAGCTGAGCACC
>JAAXJR010000038.1:48367-67347 GCA_012269745.1 Flavobacteriales bacterium
TCTTATTATCAAAGGTCAATACGTAATAGTAGGTACCGTCTTCGAGCTGAGCACCGCCATCGGTAGTTCCGCCCCAAGCGTTGTTATACACTTCTTGGTTGTACACTGGAGTACCCCAACGAGTATATACGGTGAACTCACAATCGTCACCATCAGTAACACCACTTAGGTCTAGGATGTCATTGTTGCCATCACCGTTCGGTGTAATTACGTTTTGAAGGTTACCGTAGATTTCCGCGTTAATTACGTTTGTGTCTTGTTCACTAACGAATACTTGAACACTAGCTGTATCCGTACACCCATTGATATCTTCTACTTGAATGAAGTATGTGATGGTATCTACCGAAGGGATGGCCATTGTGCTTGCGCCTAGCTGGTTACTATAGTACGAAGGCGCATCTGCGAACCAGTAGTAGCTCGTACCACCTGTTGAGCTAAGTGTGGTGCTTTCCCCTGGGCTGATTACTTGAGGAGAAGCTGTAGCAGTAGCGACTAGGGTGTAATTGTATACGTCCAAGGTATCTACCGTTCTACATTGATTCACTCCAAAGGCCTCGATCACGTATTGTCCAGGAACACTAATGAAGTTTTGTTTCCCTACGAATTGACCACCGTTCCAAGCAAAATTAAGAGCGTTGCTCTGCAACGACACCAAAACACTATCGTAGACACAAACGCCTAACGAATCACCAGGGAGGATAGAGATGGTTGGGAACGGAACAAAGTTCACCGTAGTTTCATTCGAAATGTAATCACAGCTTTCGTTGGTCAATAACAAGCGGTAATCTGCTGTATCAGCTACAATCGAAGTATCCACGGTCAACCATGGCAATGTATCGTTCGCTAGGTTCAACCAGTTACCACTTCCTGATGGGTAGGCAATCTGCCATTGGTATTCCCAAGAATCGTAAAGTACTGTATCAGTGGCCGTAAGTAGCGTTGAGTCGGTTAAACACAATGTTGTTGTTGGCAAAGCCTGACCCGGCCATGGTTGATTGATTACTGTGGTAGCTGGAATAGAATCTACAAACACCCAGAAAGCCATCGAAGTATCCACACAACCTCCAGGCACCGAAGTAACTTCGAGGAACCACTGGCTGGTTGTATCCACGTCAACAGCTGCAGTAGTATCGCCTGTGTAGTACCAAACTGTATCACCGAAAATATCAAGGCTATCCGCTTTCAACCAGTTGAATTCGTATCCTGTAATACCCGGAGAAGGGAAAGCGAAATATTCTAGAGTCGCCACTGTACCCTCACACATGCGGATTGAATCGATACCTATGTAGTTAATACCTGCACCGCCATTGGCAAATACTTCTGCAAATGGACTGTATGAATTTACAATGGTATCGTTTGAGGTGGCATCACAAAGATTTGAGCTCACCTCAACTGCATAAGTTCCGGAAACGGTAACGAAAAGTGTATCGTTGGTCTCACCAGCAATGGCGCCACCACCGCTTAGCCACTGGTAGGTATAGCTCTGCCCTGCTGGCGCTTGGTTGGCAACAAGGAGCGCAGTATCCCCTTCACAGAAGGTAATCTCACCTGCCTTGTCGAACCAGTTGTAGGCCTCAACCACAGTATTAGGATTTGCACCAATGATGACGTTTTCTATGGTATCAGAGATCACTACAGGATTTGAAGAGATCATTCTGAATTTATACACCCCTTGAGGAGTGTTATCCGGAACAAGTACATCAATCTCATTACCCGTACTTACGCCGTAGGCAAGCAAAGGAGAGATGGAAACAAAATTTCCATTAAAATTCCCTGAATTATCACTCATCTCTACAGAGAAGGTATTACCTACGTTAAATGGAGAGGTGATGTCGAAAGCCATAATCAAGGAGTCTCCTTGACATGCCTGAAGACTAATGGTTGGAGTGGTCGTACTTTGACCAAAAGCGGATAGGCCTCCAAACAAAATAGTCAATGAGAGTAAAAACTTTCTCATGTAAAATTGTTTTGGGTTTTGTGTTGTTGCATTGTTATGCTTAACAAAGCTAATTTCGCACTTGTTTAACAATAACCGTGCTACATTTACTCATTAATCAATCATTTCTATCAACAGATACCCCTATGGAGCAGCAATTAAGTCAAACACTGATCAATGAATTAGGAAAATTCGACACAATTAGAGGGGTTGAATTGCAGCAGGCCATTGTAGAATGGTTGGATGAAAATGTAGCCTATTACAATTGGACCGGCTTCTACTTCATGAACGACGAGAAGCAACAATTAGAGATTGGGCCGTATGTTGGCGCATATACTGATCATACCGTCATTCCTTATGGAAGAGGAATCTGTGGCCAAGTTGCAGTAAGCGGTCAAACCTTCGAGGTACCTGATGTACACGCCCAGGACAATTACCTAGCTTGCAGCTTGGAAACCAAGAGTGAGATTGTTGTGCCTATCTATAAAGGAGAAAAACTTGTAGGGCAGATTGATATAGATTCTCACGAGCTTGACCCTTTTACTACCGAAGATCACGCACTTTTAGAAGCAGTGGCCAATTTTATCGCAGACCGCCTTTAAGCTTGCATTCTAATAGCCTCCACAGGATCTAACCTCGAGGCCATCCACGCAGGAATAAACCCAGAGAGCAGACCAATAACTCCACTCAGGCCAAGCCCAACAATGATGTTTTTGGTACTGAGGAAAATATCAAAATCAAAAGCCTTAGCAGCCGCCAATGCCCCAAGGTAAACAAGCAGTAGACCTGCTGCACCACCCACTAGGCACAGTACTATACTTTCGGTAAGAAATTGGATCAAAACCACAAAATTCTTTGCTCCAAGAGCTTTCTGAATACCGATCTCGTTGGTACGCTCTCTTACACTAACGAACATAATGTTGGCAATCCCGAACCCGCCAACCAGAATGGAAAAACCACCAATAACGGTACCTACCAAACCTAGCACCCCGAAGAGACCATCGAGCTGGTTCGATATCAGAGAAGGATCATTCAGGGCAAAATTATCATCCGCACCTGGGCGAAGACGACGAATGGAACGCATTAAGCCGGTCAACTCATCTTTAAGCTGCGCTAGAGTAATCCCCTCCTTCGCACTAACCATAATGAGATTCCCGTCGTTGCGATCTGTATTCACTACCGTTCTTACAAACTTAAAAGGAACCAGTACCATCTTATCGTAACTCTGACCAACCAGGCTCTCCCCAACTTTTTCGAAAACCCCAATAACTACCAACTTTTGGCCACGAATAGTTATTTGTTCGCCGATTGGGCTTTCGCCACCAGGAAACAATCCTTCCGCAATATTCGCTCCGATGATACAATAGGGCTTACCTCCATACATTTCTGTTTCCGTGAAATACCTTCCTTCTTCTAATTCGAAATCCCAAATTTGATTGTACTCGAAGGTCACCCCTAGAACCTCAACGCCACCAGCATCCAAACCATTTCTCTTTGCATTGGCACCACCCAGAGACGTACCAAAAGCTATATTATCTGCATACTGAGATCGCTTGCGAAGTAGATCACTTTCCTTACTTAATGGAACGGGCCTATTAAGGTATTTCCACCACGGATATTCTCCACCACCGCCCCAAGGCCATTTCTGCACATAAACCACATTATCGCCCAACTGACTAACGCTATCCCTGATGTTCTTTTCTAGGGAATCGACAATAGAATAAACTAAGATGATAGCAAAGATGCCAATGGTAATTCCAAGTAAGGAAAGGAAGGTGCGCAACTTGTTTACCGTCAATGAGATAACAGCAAACAAAAGGCTTTCTTTGATGAGGCGAAGAAGAACGATCACTAGGTATTGGGTTTCTCTCAAAATTAGCTAGAAAAGCGCACAAAAAGGCATCAATTATGCTACTTTTGCACTTTCTCAGATAATTACACAACAACTCAGTAAAAAATGCGCATCAAAAACGCTCTTATTTCAGTTTTTCACAAAGACGGTCTTGGACCTATTGTAGACGCTCTAAATGCAGGCGGAACAACTATTTATTCAACAGGTGGAACCCAAGCCTTCATTGAAGAAAGAGGCATTAAAGTTGAGCGCGTTGAAGACTTGACTTCTTACCCTTCTATTCTAGGTGGTCGTGTTAAAACTTTGCACCCGAAGGTATTCGGAGGAATTCTTGCACGTAGAGACAATGAGAGCGATCAAGGTCAGATGAGCGAATTTGAAATTCCTTATTTCGACTTAGTCATCGTAGATCTCTACCCGTTTGAAGCAACTGTCGCTTCAGGCGCTCCTGAGCAAGACATTATCGAGAAGATTGACATTGGCGGCATCTCACTTATTCGTGCAGCAGCGAAGAACTTCAAAGATTGCTGGATCATATCAAACATGGGCCAATACGAAGACGCTCTTGCAGTACTCAATAGCGAAGAAGGAGCTACTCTTGATGTTAGAAGACGCTATGCTCTTGAAGCATTCGACGAAAGCAGCAATTATGATACTGCGATCTACCGCTACTTCGCAGGTGATACTTTAGACCTCAAGATGAGTGGACGCCAGAAGCAAGGTCTTCGTTACGGTGAAAATCCACACCAAGAGGCAGCCTACTTTGGCAACCTTGATGACGCCCTGGAACAAATTCACGGAAAGGCGCTGAGCTACAACAACCTCCTAGATATAGACGCTACCGTTAACCTCATTCGCGAGTTTGAGGACACCACCATCGCCATTATCAAACACAACAACGCATGTGGCCTTGCAACACGCCCTACTCTAGCACAAGCATGGGACGACGCATTAGCTGGTGACCCGGTAAGTGCATTCGGTGGTGTGATCGCAGCGAACAGAGTGGTAGACAAAGCAACTGCTGAGAAAATGAATACCTTGTTCTTCGAGGTATTGATGGCACCTGGTTTTGACGAGGATGCACTAGAAATTTTGAAGAGCAAAAAGAATCGAGTACTTCTGATTCTCAAAGACTACGAAGTGCCGGCATACAACGTTCGCACTGTACTAAACGGCACACTAGTCCAAGCTAGAGACGCGAAGACTGAAGGCGCTGAAGATATGGAGACGGTAACGAAGGTAACTCCTAGCGCAGAGCAGGTTGAAGACCTAGTTTTCGCAGCAAAAATTTGTAAGCACACAAAATCAAATACTATCGTTTTGGCTAAAGGAGGCCAATTATTGGGTTCAGGAACCGGACAAACATCTCGTGTAGACGCTTTAAATCAGGCTGTAGAAAAAGCAAACCGCTTCGGGTTTGACTTGAACGGTGCAGCCATGGCGTCTGATGCATTCTTCCCATTCCCAGATTGTGTGGAAATTGCTGATAAGGCCGGAATCACTTGTGTTATCCAACCTGGAGGCTCTATTCGTGACAAGGAAAGCATCGCATATTGTGACGAAAATGGAATGACCATGGTAACCACAGGAGTCCGTCACTTCAAACACTAATTTTTCATACCTTGAAGCCATGGGTTGGTTAAGTTTCATGACAGAAGATATAGCGATTGACTTGGGTACAGCCAATACGCTAATCACATATCAAGACAAGGTGGTGGTAGATTCCCCATCTATTGTCGCACAAGACAGAAGATCAGGGCAAATTATAGCCGTGGGTAAAGAAGCGCGTCAAATGCACGGCAAGACGCACGAAAACATCAAGACCATACGTCCTTTGAAGGATGGGGTTATTGCAGATTTCGAGGCTTCTGAATACATGATTCGTGAGCTCATTAAGAGCATTCCTGCCTTCAAGAAGAGACTTTTCCCGCCTAGCCTTCGTATGGTAATTTGTATTCCATCTGGGATTACCGAAGTAGAAAAGCGCGCTGTGCGAGATTCTGCAGAGCATGCAAATGCCAAGGAAGTGTATCTCATCCATGAACCTATGGCAGCTGCTGTTGGTATAGGAGTTAATATTCTGGAACCAAAAGGAAACATGATCATCGATATTGGTGGTGGTACAACAGAGATTGCTGTACTTGCTATGGGAGGTATCGTATGTGACAAATCAATCAAGGTAGCCGGTGATGTCTTTACAAATGATATTGCCAACTACATGAGAACTCAACACAACCTTTTTGTAGGTGAGCGAACTGCAGAGAACATTAAGATTTCTGTTGGAGCTGCACTTGAAGACCTTGAAGAAGCACCAGAACCATTCCAGGTTCAAGGTCGCGATCTTCTTACTGGAAAACCGAAGCAGGTGAGTGTGACCCACGCCGAAGTAAGCCGTGCGCTCGAGAAAAGTGTAACGCGTATCGAAGACGCCATTATGGAAGCTTTGAGTAACACACCTCCTGAGCTTGCAGCAGATATCTTCAACAGCGGTATTTACCTCGCTGGTGGCGGCTCAATGCTTAGAGGTTTGGATAAGAGAATTTCACTTAAAACCGATCTCCCAGTTTACGTTGCAGAAGATCCACTACGAGCAGTAGTTCGCGGAACAGGTGTCGTTCTCAAAAACATCGATCACTTCAAGACCGTTTTAGAAAACTAAATAGCCCGCCATGCAGCAACTGATACTTTTTCTAACGAGGTATCGAAATAACCTGTTGCTCTTAGCGCTATTGCTATTGGCCGTCATCCGTCATTCCTATAAAAATCCGGTTTCTGAACATTGGATCAATCAGGTAGGCAGCGGCTTTAGCGCTACTATTTCAAATGCCACTTCTGGCTGGAAGCATTATTGGTCGTTAGAGGATGTCAATGAAGAATTGGCGCGTGAAAATGCTACACTTCGAGCGTCACTTTGGTCAAGTAATGCTCCAAGTTTCGCGCTATCAAATGACTACAGTTTTATTCCCGTAAAGGTCATAGACTTCTCCTACAAAAAGCGCAATAACTATGTCGTTTTGAGTGGAGGAAAGTCGACGGGTATTATGCCTGGCATGGGTGTAATTAGTGCTTCCGGATGGGTGGGCACCGTTAGCGAGAGCACTAAAAATTATGCGTATGTAGTTCCATTTACGCACAGCAAAGGAGAAATTGGTGCGCGCTTAGAAGGCAAAGGATTGGGGCAGTTAACTTGGACCGGTGATCCAAAAACAGCAACGCTCAAAGACATCGAACGAGAATTTATGCCTGTTCAAGGGGATAGCGTGTATTCATATACAAGGGCGGAGATTGCACCGCCTGTGCTCACAGGCATTGTATTAAGCGCTACGCAGAGCGAAGAGGACCTTAGTTGGGACGCCGAAGTAGAATTGACCACAGATTTTAGAAATCTAGACTGGGTGTATGTATGCCAATTCAAAGGGATGCAAGAAATGGATTCACTTAAAACCTCGATCGAATGAGATTAGCGAAAATTCTTGGCATCGCCTTTCTTGTAATCCTCGTTCAATGGGTGCTCATACAAGATTTACCATTGACTCAATACGGCAACCCTTATTTGTATCTCTGGGCTTTCCTAGTTATCCCATTCAACACGCCAAGGTCTACCAGCTACATTTTGGCATTTCTCATAGGCTCTACCCTGGATAGCCTCGAGCAAAGCGGCGGTGCACATACCATCGCCTCTCTAGTAATGGTGCTTGCTAAACCGACACTCGAAAACTTCTTATACGGGTTCAAAGAAGAAAATTCAAACCACACTTTGGGCGGATTACCATTGGCCAATTTCTTGCCACTGACCTTCCTACTCGTTTTCATTCATCATTCGTTATTATTTACTGTAGAAAACAGTGGATTTTCTCAATTTTCAGCACTTGGACTTCGTATCTTGATGTCAACCCTCAGTACTGTTGGGTTACTTACGATTACGCATTTTCTACTGTCCAAACGCTATGCAGCATAAGGCCGCGTTCTACTCATTTATTATCCTGATCACGCTCATATTCAGCGTGCGGCTATTCAACATTCAAATCATGAATGATGAGTATGCGGCGCGGGCTGAGCGCAATGCTACTCAGGCAGAAAAACTGTACGCGCCGCGGGGCTACATCTATGACCGCAAAGGCATATTGATTGTTGGAAACAGCCCTACATACGACCTTATGGTCAGCCCATATCTTGTGAAAGATTTAGACACTGCGCAACTGGGCGAATTATTAGACCTCGAGACAAGCGACATTAAAAAGCGCCTAGAGAAAGCCAAGCGCTATAGTTATTTCCGAAGTAGCATGTTCATGAAGATGTTACCCAAAGAGCACTTCGCGAGAATCAATACTGAGCTCAAAAAATTCGCTGGCTTTTATTCACAAAAAAGGATCCTTAGGAATTACCCAGAACCAGGTGCGGCTAACGTGGTAGGCTTTATTGGCGAGGTCAATACCGAATTTATTCGTGCCCACGAAGGATATTCCATGGGAGACCTCGCCGGTAAGAGCGGTATTGATAAAAGCTATGAAGAGATCTTGAAGGGAGAACACGGAAAACGGTTTTATACCGTAGATCATCGGAACAGAAAAATCGGAAACTGGAAAGAAGGCGAATTTGACGAATTGCCTGAACCGGGCAAAGACATTACCAGCAGCATTGATATAGACCTGCAATTATATGGCGAGCTTTTGATGAGCGGAAAGCGCGGTAGCATAGTGGCCATTGAACCGGAAAGCGGTGAGATTTTGGCTATGGTTACGGCTCCAAATTATGATCCGAATGAGTTGGTGGGCCGATTGAGAAGCCGCAACTACACCACTCTGTATTACGACAGTATAAACAAGCCTCTTTTTGACCGTGGCATTTTGGCAGAGTACCCTCCAGGGTCGCCTTTTAAATTAGTCGGTGCCTTAATTGGGTTACAGGAAGGTGTCATTTCTCCAAGAACCACTATGACTTGTCGACATGGATGGCACTTTGGCTCTCTTACTGTCGCCTGTCACTGTAAGGGCGGACCTTTAGATCTAAGGAAGGCCATATCTGAAAGTTGCAACAACTATTTCTGTTCCGTGTATCAGCGCTCCGTAGACAAAGGGGGCGATTCAAGAAAAGGACTTGAAACCTGGTCAAATCATGTAAAGAGTTTTGGATTGGGCAAATACTTAGGAAACGACCTTCCAACGGGTAGAAAAGGGTTGGTTCCAGATGTAGCTTTTTATGACAGATTCCTAGGCTATACAGGCTGGAAAGGGGCGACTTCGGTGAGTAATGGAATTGGCCAAGGAGAATTACTTGCAACCCCTATTCAGCTAGCCAATATGACAGCAGCAATAGCGAATAGAGGATACTATTATACCCCACACATTGTCAAAAGCATTGACGGCGGGAAGATTGACAGCTCATTTACTGTTCCCAAATACACAACTATAGACAGCATACATTTCGAAACGGTGATTGACGGCATGTATGATGTATTCGAAAACGGTACTGCGAAAGCTGTTCGACTAGACCACATCGCCCAATGCGGAAAGACTGGAACTGCTCAGAATCCACACGGACAAGACCACAGTATCTTCGTGAGCTTCGCACCGAAAAACGATCCTAAGATTGCTATCGCAGTAATTATCGAAAACGGTTATTGGGGATCGCGTTGGGCAGCACCGATCTCTAGTTTAATGACGGAATTATACCTTACCGATACCATCACAAGACCGCGGTTGGAGCAGCGAATGGTTGAAGGAGATCTGCACGAAGAATATCGAGCACAGCATCTATCCATTTATGGAGAGGACACTACTTATAAAGCGAATTTCTGATGGCCTACGGAAGAAGTAAAAATAGAAATAGAGTAGGTTTTGACTGGATGCTAGTCACCCTTTACTTCTTACTTTGCATCTGGGGTTGGATTAGCATTTATGCAGCTGTTTATAATGAAGAATCGGCAAGTATATTCTCTTTGAATGAAGAATACGGAAAGCAAGGACTCTTCATTATCGGCGGCCTACTGATCATCTTCTTTACGATGATTACTAATTATCGATTCTGGACCAACCTCGCCCCTCTTTGGTATGCATTGAGCATTATACTTTTAGTTCTCGTTCTGTTTGTCGGTAAAAAGATAGGCGGTGCACGCAGTTGGTTTGGCCTAGGTGGTTTCTCCTTACAACCCTCAGAAGTAGGGAAATTTGCCACGGCACTTATGCTCGCATTCTATGCAGGGCTTCCTCGTAAAAACATGAAGCATTGGCGTGATCGAATCATTGGCCTTGCCATTTTAGGTTTGCCCGGAATACTTATCGCATTGCAACCGGATATGGGCTCTACCCTCGTATATATGAGTCTTGTATTCGTGGTATACCGCGCGGGCATGCCGGGTTATTACATAGGTATCGTTTTAGTTGCCGGTGCGCTGGCCGTGGCTGGTTTGATGCTGCCCTTAAAATACTCGTTACCGGGCTTAGGCATCATTGCCATCCTGGCATTTTTATTCCTTCCGAAACAGCGCCGTTATTACTTCTATAATACGCTCTTCACAACCATGTCGGCAGCCATTTTATATGGTGTAGGTTTTGTCATGGAAAAGGTATTGGCACCGCACCAGCAAGTAAGAATCAAAGTATTACTAGGATTAGAAGACGATCCTTCAGGCGCTGGATACAACACCCTTCAGTCGTTAATTGCTATCGGTTCTGGCGGTTGGACAGGGAAAGGATTTCTTAACGGTACTCAGACGAAATTGGACTTTGTCCCTGCCCAAAGTACAGATTACATTTTCTGTACTGTCGGTGAGGAATGGGGCTTCCTGGGCACCTTCTTTCTCATGTTGCTCTTTGCGCTACTGATTGGCCGTATTATTTGGCTATCTGAGCGTCAGAAGGATAATTTCAGCCGATTCTACGGCTACGGCGTAGCGAGTATTTTCTTCACCCACTGGGTGATCAACATTGGCATGACCATCGGCCTGTTCCCAACGGTGGGCATTCCCCTACCGTTTTTCAGCTACGGCGGCTCTTCATTGTGGGGCTTTACCCTGCTACTGTTCATCTTTATCAAACTAGACGGAGAACGACAGAACAGGCTTTCTTAAGGACGGCACACAAGCAATTTCTAAAAATCTGTTCTCCCTCACTTATTTGAAGGGCTAACTAATAATAGTTGAACCAATGTAATGGTATGCATGAAACACTCCGATTAGCTGCTGTAAAAGCGATAGTTAAAGCATAAAAAAAACCACCCCGAAGGGTGGTTTTCCTTATATCTAAAAGACGCTGCTGCTTAGAACATCAAGTGACGCTTGTCCTCGATATCAGCCTTGTCTTGCAATGCTTTATAAGCTTGTACGCTTACCAAGTTTCTCAAACTCTGCTGAGTTGAGCGTGCTTGGTTTGAGAAGTCTACCGTTGGCGCTGGTTGAGCCGGCTGAGTGATTGCAACGAAAGCACCGCTTTCACCCGCAATGACACCGCTCAATGAGCCCGCTTCTAATCCACATACAGCACCAACAACCTTCGCTTCATTACCGATACCAGCGATGTTCGCTTGACCAACTTTGAAGTTCAATGTACGTACTTGCTTATCAGCTGCTGTGGCTACATCTTCAATGCTAGCTGCACCGCTCAATGCTGCCTCAAGACGCTCAGTGATGATAGCCTTCTTAGCTTCTTTCTTTGCTGCCTCTAGACACTGAGAAGCTACTGCCTCGTATGGCGTTGTACCTTCTTCTAGTTTGTCAGTCAAGACAACTACAACGTAACCTTTACCGTCATTTTCTAGAAGGCCGATGTTTCCGATCTCACGATCTTCTTCCCATGCCCAACGTACCACACGGCGAGAAGTACCCAAACCAGGAACTACCTCTTCAAACTGCGCTAGGTTTCTAGCTGGACGCAAAGACAAACCTTGCTCTAGAGCTAATGCACGGTAATCCTCTGCGCTTTGTGCAGCAGCAGCGTAAGACGAAGCTTGGCTATAAAGTGCTTGGATGGTTTCATCAGATGGAAGGATCTCACGAATCACTTGGCCAATCTTGTACGCCTCATTAGCACCTTTCTGATCAGTAATTTCGATGATGTGGAACCCGAATTGGGTTGGCACCATTCCAAGATCTCCCTCCTTACCGAAGTAGCAGAAGTTCTCGAAAGGCTTAGCCATCATACCACGAACGAAGTAACCTAGATCGCCACCTTTTTCTTTAGCAACTACATCAGAAGAGAACTCTTCTGACACAGATTCAAATGCTGATGGGTTGTCTTGCAAGTAAGCAAATAAGCTATCCGCCAAAGTCTTCGCTTCCATCGGCGTACGAGTGACGCTAGGATCTACACGAGTAGCACCTGCGAATGGAATCAAAATGTGACGTGCTTGAACACTATCTGCTAGTGTTTTCTTGTCGACCAATTTCACTACGGAGAATGAACCGCCTAGATCAATCGGACCTTTCTGGTAACCTACATCTTGACCGTCTACCAGAGTATCGATACCTGTGCCAACCAACTGGTCGATAGTAAAGTACTCAGGAATGAAACGAACGTCGCTGTGCAGGTTTACGAATACGCTATCGTCTTCAGCCGAGAACCACTCTAGCGACAATGCTGCCAACTCTGCTTTCAAAGCATCGCGATCAGCTTGTGATGGAGCCAACTGGAAGTTGATGTATTCGATGTTGCGACCGTCCTTTTGAGTAAACTGGTCTTTGTTTGCGCTGTAGTACTTCTTCGCATCCGCTTCAGTTACCTCAATCTCGTCTTCGTTTACGTCGATATATGGTACGTACACGTACTGCGCTGGGTGCTGAGCATCGCTGCGCGCAAATTCTGCTTCAACCAATGCAGTAGGCATGAATACCGCCTTTTCAATGGCATTAGTGAATTTGAAGTTCTTCGCTTGATTAACTACAGCGTTCTCGAAAGACAACCACTGCGTCCACATTTCAGCGCTCTGCTCAGTAACGTCTTTGTTCTCGCGCACCTGAGCCAAGTAGCTTTTGAACATGTTCTCGTCAAACTGACCGTTTGCGCCCATGAAACTCTGCTGGATGTTCGGGTTGTTAATGATATCTAGGTAGATTTCCTGCTCAGATACACTCATATCTGCAGCATCTAGTTCTTCGCCTAGGATGGCATCCGACATGAAGTTGGTCCAAACGAAATTTGCCAACTGTACGCTAGAAGTATTCGCGTACGTTTCAGGATTACCTGCTCTGAGCTCCTCCATTTTCTTGCTCACTTCCTGACGAGAAAGCTCTACGCCATTTACTGAACCGATGATATTAGGATCTCCAAAAAACTTCGAACCTCCCGACTTAAACAAGTCGCCAAGTAAGAATGCCAAAAGTGCTACAAACACTACAACGATCAATAATCCTGAGCGTTGTCTGATGCGTTCAATTGTTGCCATTAGTATGCAATTATTGTGATGAGTCTGCGAATATAAGATTTTGAACCAATTAAATGGCCTTAACAACCACCTCTTCAAGCCTATTTGAGGTAGTTTTTTCTACGATGAACAGGTACTGGTCGCTTCGCACTACCGTACCCTTTACAGGAATGCTCTGATGCAAGTCGAGAATGTACCCGCCAAGGGTATTATAATTATCGCTTTCAGGGATGCTCAAACCCCATTTTTCATTGATATCACTCACCTCCAATCGAGTCGAAAACAACCACTCGTTAGGGCGCACCTCTTTCTCTAGAAGCGCCTCAGAGTCGTGTTCATCTTCAATCTCCCCAAAGATCTCTTCAATCACGTCTTCCAAGGTAATCATACCACTGGTCCCTCCGTGCTCGTCCAAAACGATGGCGATGTTGCGTTTCTCTTTGGTAAACAAATTCAGAATTTCATCCGCCTTCATGCTCTCTGGAATGAAGCTTACCGGGCGCAGGACGCGCTGCAAACTCTCTGGCCTACGAAACAGCTCAAAAGCATGCACATAGCCGATGATCTTATCGATATTTTCATCGAATACTAAAAGCTTGGAATAGCCGCTTTCAATGAATAATTGATGAACCTCCTTCAAATTCGTATTTACCTCTACGCCTTCAATTTCAGTGCGGGGAATCATGAATTCACGTGCTTTAGTCTCAGGGAATTCAAGGGCATTTTTAAAGATTTCCAATTCTGGATCGACCTCTTCATCACCCTCAACTGCATTCGGAACGCGTTCTCTAACGAAGTGGTCCAATTCCACTCGGCCAAAGTCGTTGCTCTCTTCCTCCGCCTCAATTCTAAAGATGTACTTCAAGAAGAATTGGCTCACTCCTAATAAAAGAGCACTGGGGGCGCGAAGGATCCAAAATATCAGATAGGCTGGAACGCTCAATACCTTCATCAAGCCCTCTGCATTTTGCCTAAAAATCGTCTTTGGCAAGAACTCTGCGAAG
Organism: Flavobacteriales bacterium; assembly: GCA_012269745.1. GTDB lineage: Bacteria > Bacteroidota > Bacteroidia > Flavobacteriales > Schleiferiaceae > UBA10364. The sequence continues at coordinate 62,517 of JAAXJR010000038.1, forward strand.
ACCAAAATCACCACCGTAGAGATCGATGTTTCTACCAAAAGCACCAAATATTCCAAGGCCGACCACTGCTCAAAATAGGGCTCCATGAACTGGTGCATGTAGTTCCCATAGAGGACCAGCGCGACATTGTTACCCACCAAAATTGCCGCGATAAATGCCGCTGGTCTGTCGACCAGATAACCTAAAACTCGGTAGTTCCAACCGCCCTTTTGACGCTCTAGCTCCACATGAAGCTTGTTAATACTCAAATAGGCCATCTCCAACCCCGAAAACAAGGCAGAGAATAATATGGACGCTATGATGATGGTTAAAATTTGCACTATTTACCCATCTGCTTTAATCGGCCCTTTCTACGCAGGAAGTACATGAATACCGCTGCACCGAAGAATAGTGAGAATTTTATGGTGCGGTTCCAGTCGCCCCATCCCATATATATTTCAACCGCACTCACTGCAGCCACCGCCAACCAAAGCAGCTCTACCACGCGCATTGCCTTATTCATCGTCTACTGTTATTTCACCCTGAACCTTGAAGATCCGGTAATTATTAAATTCTTGATCAGCCTCGAAACCTAGTCCAGTAATCAACTGACCCTCAGTCTCTATAGTGACCTTCTTATCCGTATATAATCGTTCCTCAGCCTTGTCCCAAAACAAAAGCTCTGTCAACATGCGCTCGCCCTTGCCATTTCTAACCACAACATCCCCGCCAATGGCCCATAAATCGCTCTTCTTGTCTTGGCGGGCGGTATCCGCAGTCATTACGGTTGAGCTCATTTCTGGACCGTTGTAAAAACGCACATTCAATCCTCCACCAAAAAAGGTATAAGGTGGCTCCATGTTTCCGTAATCCTGCACCAATGCAGCATCTATTTCGAGAATGTTGATGCCACTATCGCTGTAAATGATGTTCGCGTGGCGCTGTTCGTTCAGGGGATAATTCACCAGCGGTGCATTGATCTCTTCCACCGCTTTTTCGTCGTTTGTACACGAGTAAAAGGCAAGCAAAACGAAGGCTAATGAAACAATATGTAAGCAGCTCCTATCCAATTCTATTCCACTGAAATTCCTTTCAAATGTAGGCGAAAAAAAACTCCCCGCGGCTGCGCCGCGGGGAGTTCCAAAATTTTATTTCGCAGTGTTTAGTAGAACTTCACACTTACTGTTTCGTTGATCCAACAACCAATATTGATCTGGTCACCTTCTTTAAAGCCTAGCTGGAAAGCTACACCTTTATCTGGTACCGCTGCAGAATATGCAGAGATCAATTTGTTTGCTTTATCAGCAATGCTTGGGTCAATGCTACGTGCATAGCTCAGCTTGTTAATAGCTGCCCAGTACACTGCATTTTTCTCAACTGCGTTTGAACCACATTGACCTGCAGCATCAGCATAGAGCGTTGCAAGGTATAAATATGGGTTACCCCAATCCTTACGCAATTGACCTGCTTTCAAACAGTTGCTCTTCGCTGAAGACATCGCACCCATTTTGTTGTTCACATAAGCCAAGCCCATGTAATCATCAGCTGTCTTACGCAAATCTTCTTCTTGGTCGATTGCTTCCGTGTAGTACTTCTTTGCCATGGCCCAGTCGCTCTTGCGAACACCTAGTTTAGCCATAGAACGAGCAGCGCCTGCTGAAGGCTCAAGTGAGTATAGACGCTCTGCGATCAACAAGAACACTGGGTTATCAGTACAGCTTGCCATTTCACCGTCTTCACCAGCACGTTCTTTTTGAAGCATTTTAGCAGCACGCTTCAACCACTCTACGTCATCTTGGTGCTCGTTGAATTTCTCTTCATTGTAAATAACAGCCAATTTCTCACACGTCAATAGTGGAGACAAAGCCTTCTCAATATTGCTTTGTACTTTATCGTAGTTCGGCAAGTTCTTTTCAGCACGAGCCAACGCTTTTTTCTCCTTTGAAGTCAATTCTACTGAATCTGCCTTCGCTGTCAAATTTGAAATCTCGTTGCTGTACTCCATAGAGTTGTACTCCAACGCTTCGATTGCATTGTTGTATACAACGAACAGACGATCTACATCCTTAGTGATGTTGAACAACTTAATGTTCGTCAAGAAGTAAGCATTCAACTGAGAAGCTGACATTGTTTTACCAGCTACAGCGTACGCCGCATCAAAAAGTTCAGAGGCAGTTTCGATACTGTCTTTGTTGTATTTGATGTACTTAGACGCTTTTTCAGACAAAACATATCCTTCCTTACCTGGGAAGTACTTCAAGCGGTTGTCGTATAATTCCACAAGAAGATCAACGTAACCCTGACGCTCTGCAGCATCAGTAGTAGCCTTAATCTTGGTTTCAACAATCTTAGGTCCGTAGATGTACGTTGCTTTCTTAGCTGCAGGACAAGTCTGGTATACTTTTAACCAAGGCTCAAAAGCACCTGCGTAATCTTTGCTCTGGTAAAAAGAACCAAAGATGTTATAGCTCTCGTAACAAGTCACAGAATCGGCCACCGATTCACCCCATTTGCTCTGGGCGTTTGCGTTTACAGTAAAAACTACTGCAGCAAGAAGGAATACAATTCTCTTCATAATCAATTGTTGTTTATCTATATCTAAATTTCTGGAACCACTTGTCGTTCAAAGTGATACCAAGGTTGAAATTCCAGTAATCTTCACGGAGGTTTGCTGAATTTCCATCCCAGCGTTGACCTCTCCCTACACTAATATTCAAAAAGCTTGCCTTTTGTTCACCAGGTGCTAAGGATCTGTAAATCACCGGCAGGCTGAACCCTGCATTAATCTCTCTAGAAGTGTATGCTGTTCCGTCCCATTGGTACTGGCCAACTTCTTGGAAAGCTCCAATGCGGTAACGCACCAAGGTGAAGTAATTCCTGCTTCTACCTAAGGCTGGGAAAACATATGCTGGAACCATTGCGCCGCCGAAACTAATGCGCTCGCTGTTCAGCATGGAGGCCCCTGGATCTGTTCCGCCATTAGGAACAAACTTTCTGAATTCGCCCCAATTAGTCACTCGATAGTCTACCAATAGATCCCAAGCGTTAATAGGTGAGTTGTTTACATTCTTAGTAAAACCAATTCCTACTCCGTAGCTCGAAGGCATTATCGCAACCCCTTGCTCACTTAAATCATAGAAAAGTGTATCTACGACAGATTCGACAATACCACTGTTGATAAATGTATACTGCGTAGAAATCTGACGAGCGTTCAAATCTTGACCCAAGGCATACACTGCACCGGCATTTAATCTGTATTCGCCAATCTCAAATTTTAACTGAGTACCGAAGTCGAAGGTGAAATCGCTAATACCCGTACGCACAGAATTACTCACCGATAAGAAATCCGGATCAGCAATGATGGTCTTGTTGCTTTCATCAATCTCACCGAAGATGTACTTCGCATTGGCTCCAACTGAGAACCACTTCACTGGCTGAGCTGCTAGACCAAAAGTAAATTTATCATACCCACCTTGGCCCAAAGAGCGGTATTCAAAAACACCAAAGTCGTCGGAAGAATCGGCCACGCTAATACTATATCCCTTGGCAGCAAGCGGACTTACAGAAAAGGAACCTGCGAAGTAGTCGTTGAATTTGAAACCGAAACCGAAGTAATCGAAGTAGGTATTGAAATTTGTCTGATCAATGCCTTCATCTGCAATGCGGTGCTGAAAAGAGCGGTGAGCGCCGCTCATTTCCAAAGTGGCAAATTCCATATTCGTGTACCCGGCTGGGTTCAACATGTTAATGGAGAAACGATCCACATTTGCTATTCCAGTACCGCCCATTGCTAGGTAGTTAGGTGTAATCCCGAAGGAAGTTTCACCAATACCATTGATACTTAATGGACTAACAGAATTTGTTTGGGCTGATGTGCTACCTGGCGCCAAAACCATCAACACTAGTGCTGCGGCTGAAAGAAGAGCTTTAAAGCGTACCGTTCTCGGCATAATATTCATAGAGGCGCCCAAGGGCATGTAGTTCATAATTAACGGGTGCAAATATGTAGTTTTTTAGGGGGTTAGGCAAGCGTCCAGAGTGACCTCCGCAAATAAGGACATTATTTAATTGAAAACTACTAGAAAAGTCTGCAATCATAGCCTCTATTTCTTTCACAATAGCAACATCTACGCCAGCATTTAAACTGCCCATAGTTGATGTTCCCAAAAGAGAGGATTCAGAGGTATAGATTTCTAGAGGCAATCCTGCTGTCATCATATTCATGGCAGTGTAGCGCATATCCCATCCAGGTGAAATTGCTCCCCCAAGAAACACACCCTCCTTTACCACATTATAAGTAACGCATGTGCCCATTGTAACAAGCAAAAAGCTTGTTTGTCCTTCTAAAAAGTATGCATTACACAACGCCCAACGATCCGTTCCAAGCGTGTTCATACTCTCGTAAGAAGATTTTAACGGTGCTTTATCGGCAGTAGAAATGAAGCGAATGGTGTTTTTTAGGCCCTTAAAAATAAGTTTATCACCGGATGCATACCCGAAAAGTGAACGATCCGGATGCTCCTCGAGATAAGCTCTAAATTCATCCTTAGAGAATCTACGCAGATCTTGGTTACTGGTATCCAATACCTTAACCTCCGTATTCCCCACATCAAAAAGTAATGGACACCCCATAATCCTCGCTTATTGCAGCACAATTTACAGCCGCAAGACAAAAATAGCTGACTTTTTTTCGTTAACCCTTTCCCAAATCGGGTAACCCACTTATATTTGCCGTCCTCTTACGGAGGTGATGTAGCTCAGTTGGTAGAGCAATGGATTGAAAATCCATGTGTCGGCGGTTCGATTCCGTCCATCACCACAACTCATATCGGCAATATGCTGTTCCCCAGCG
>JAAXJR010000017.1 GCA_012269745.1 Flavobacteriales bacterium
CAACAAAATGCGGATACCCCAGTTCGGCAAATTCATCCGTTGGCATTTTATCAACAGGAGATTTACATTCCTGTAGGCACAAAATATCTGGCGCCTCTAATTTCATCAGGTCCATCACCAATTTTTTTCGTAAACGAACAGAATTGATGTTCCAAGTCGCTAGTGTGAAAGACAAATTTACCCCCTGATCTTGAATTGAACCTTTTGTTTAAGACATTATCAAAAACATAGCAAAGTTATCGAAATGGAAAGAGGTGCTTAACCAGTTACACCTCTAAGGGTCACTACCGTCACACTCAAATTGCTGAGTCAAGGATTTGAATACAGTCACACAGCTCCGTGGGTGCGTGACTTAGATTCTAATACTTTGAAACAGACTCCTTACATCAATTTCAATTGATCAATGCCGAAGCGATAACTTATAACCGCCAGTTTCAGTGATAAGTAACGTTGCGTCTGCCGGATTGGGTTCAATTTTTTGCCTCAACCGATAAATGTGCGTTTCTAAGGTGTGCGTTGTCACCCCTGCATTATATCCCCAAACTTCGTGCAGCAATTGATCCCGCGGAACAACTGAGCCGTTCGCACGGTATAGGAATTTTAAGATGTTAGTTTCTTTTTCGGTAAGACGCACCTTTTGTCCATCTTCTCGAGTCAACATCTTAAGCGCAGGCTTGAAGGAATAAGGGCCAAATGCAAATATCGCATCTTCCGAATGCTCATGTTGCCGTAATTGCGCCCTTATTCTTGCTAGCAGAACTGGAAACTTAAACGGTTTTGTGACGTAATCATTTGCGCCTGCATCTAGGCCTAGAATAGTGTCTGACTCAGTATCATGCCCCGTGAGCATGATGATCGGCGTTTGAACACCTTGCTTCCTCACCCACTTGCAAAGTTCTCGACCATCGGTATCGGGCAAACCAACATCCAAAATAAGCAGATCATAATCTGCCCCTTTAATATGTACTTGCGCCTCCTGGCCTGATGTTGCTTCAGAAACTTCAAATTCATCGAGCAATAAAAGTTGCTCGGCAAGTGCCTCACGTAGATCATCATCATCATCTATAAGCAAAATATTTTTAAATTGAGTCATTGTAATTCTCCTGATTTGCCCTGAGTATGTGAATGAAAACATCTACTCGCAATGAGCTAGGCTTTCATCTCACGCGAATGTGTGAAAAATAGCGGTTTCTGAAACATTCACCCTAGAGAATGAAACATGACTCCAAAGTGTATGTTCGTGGTAAACGATGAAATAAAATGACACTCTTGCAACTCACAACAACACAAAAACTCTCCCGAGCGCGTTCTGATTTGCGCATGGGTGCTCCAGTCGTAATAAGTGATGATAAAAATTACCTACTATTCGCAGTAGAGACCCTGAACGCAACTCAACTAGATGAAATTCAGAACCAATACACAGATGTTAAGCTGATTATTTCAGAACGACGCGCCTCGACACTAAAAGTACCTTGTTACGATGGCCCATTTGCACAAATATCGATAAAAGGTGGCGTTGAATTTGACTGGGTCAGATGTGTTGCGGACCCATCCAAAGATTTGAGTCGCGGACCACTTGGCCCCTTTCAAATTCTAAGGAACACCGCGACAGGCTTAGAGAACCAAGTGCTCACATTATTGAAATCAGCAGAGTTGTTACCTGCAGCGATTATGGTTGCGCAGGATTCTACCGATAAACAGATTGAGTTGCATAGCATCACACTTTTACACTCGACAGAACTGTTACAACTTACCACAAAGCCTATTCGATTTGAGGAAACAATTGCAGCTCGCCTTCCTTTGAAAACAAGTCATAATGGGCGATTGCATGTTTTCAAGTCTAATTCAGGGGGGCAAGATCATTACGCCATGGTGATTGGTCGACCAAAAAGGCAGCAACCAGTTACTGTCAGACTGCACTCAGCTTGCTTCACTGGCGATGTTCTGGGAAGCCTGAAGTGCGATTGCGGTGCACAATTAGATGCAGCTCTGAAATACATGGCCGAGGTTAAGTCAGGAATATTGCTGTATTTAAATCAAGAGGGCCGAGGCATAGGGCTTGCGAATAAAATGCGCGCATATTCCCTGCAGGACAAAGGCTTTGACACAGTCGAGGCCAACCATAGGTTAGGTTTTGAAGATGACGAACGTGATTTTAGGATAGGCGCTGAAATTCTAAAGAAACTAGGATTTCATAAAATTCGACTTATGACGAATAATCCAAACAAAATCCAAATGCTTCAAAAGCAGGGATTGGTGGTAACAGAACGGGTTCCATTGCAAATTCATCCCAACCCCGAAAATACGTCTTATCTTACCACCAAAGCGCGCAAATCAGGACATCTTCTAAAGTGAACTTGATTTTAACACCAAAGGGCTTGCGGGTAGGTATTAAAACCTTGCCATGTACGATCGGTCGTCAGGGACTTTCAACCTGGAAATCAGAAGGTGATAACACCACACCTGTTGGGAGACATAAAATTGTTGGGATGTTATACAGACCAGATAGGATAATGAAGCCGACCGATTGGGCAGTCCCAATACGTAAAAGAGACGCTTGGTCGGATGACCCTCTAGATCCCGATTATAATATGATGGTGAATACTCCACATGAATTTTCTCACGAGCGTTTGTTTAGATCAGATGCAATGTATGATTTAGTTATCATTACTAATTGGAATTGGCCTTACGCAATAAAAAATAGGGGCTCAGCAATTTTCATTCATGCTTGGAAAAACCGAGGCGTGCCAACCGCAGGGTGTATTGCGCTCTCAAAGGGACACTTGCTTTGGCTTGCAACAAAAATCCGATATCAAACAGAGCTTATCATACCTGCTCTCTCGTCCTCTCTCCAAAAATAGCAGAACCTACTCTTACATGGGTTGCTCCGAATGCAATTGCCTTTTCGTAATCATTTGACATGCCCATGGACAGACTGGGCAGCCCATTGCGTTCTGCTATTTTCTTTAAAAGTGCGAAATGTAAACTGGCCTCTTCATTAACCGGGGGAATGCACATCAACCCTATGATGGGTAGATTTAATTTGAAGCACTCAGAGACAAAGGCATCTGCGTCACTCGGCAAGATACCTGATTTTTGAGGCTCACACCCTGTGTTGATTTGAATAAACATTTCTGGAATTTCGCCAATTTCTTGAGCAAGACGCGCAAAGCTTTTCGCAAGCTTCAAGCGATCCAGTGTATGAATTACATCGAAGAGCTCAACTGCCTGCCTTACTTTGTTGGATTGCAGTGGGCCCAACAAATGTAATTCTGTATCAGGATACTTGGCCTTAAATTGAGGCCATTTTCCTGACGCTTCTTGAACGCGATTTTCCCCAAATATTCTGTGTCCTGCTTCCAATACAGCTTCGACGCGGTTAAGTGGTTGCACCTTAGAAACAGCAATAAGTTTCGTAGATCCCTTCTGCAATCCCGCATCAGTTTCTGCAGTAACAATTCGACGACTTACTTCTTCAAGTGACAATTGACACTCTCCTCTGCCACAACTCAACACCTCTAAGTATAGTTCAGTTAAGATCTAATACCATAATCGCAAAAGCCTAAAATAAGTTGACGCACTTGTAATTTCGAGCCTAGACCATTTAGTCTTCATACCCAAATTCTTCCAGCCAAGGACGGATATCGACCGCATATTTTTCAATGAACTGTGAGTAATTTTTCCATTTGTACCGCGAGTTTGTGTAAATCGGTTGACTTACCTGGGAATAACTTGGCGTTTGGATGAAGCGCGATTGTGCGGTGTTGTAAAACTCTAATAGTGCATCGTCCCACTCAAGTTCTAAGAATTGTAAGAGCTGTGTGGTTTCCCGTTGAATATCGTCAACAAGATTTTCGTATTTTAAATAATGAATATCGAGTGAGAATTTCTGTTTCGCCAGTTTAAGAGATGAAAAGCAAATATCATAAAATTTTATTATGCGCTCCAAATCTACCATATTGGCCATCGCTGGGTTGATTTTATAATTTTGCATCCAGTTGCTTAAAGTGCAGTCAAACGGATGTCTCAATGCAACAATGATCTTCGCATTTGGGAACAAATAATGAATAAACGGCAACTGCAAAATATTCAAAGGAAGTTTATCAATTTTGATGCTCACCTCCTCATTTTGCAAATGTGTCGCCATAAATTTTACATATTCATTGCGCGCAATTTCACGCTCTTTGTCATCTGGAAAATGATGAACAAAATCATATTTCTTATCTTTTCCTAAAGACGCTTTGGCATGCGAGACCGCAGGGATTTCTTCTGCCACATCAATTGCAAGGTGCGTTCTTAAGATTGTGTCAAGTAATGTTGTACCGGATCTTGGAAAGCCTATTAAAAAAACGGGCTCATTTCCCATGTCAACATGCGAACTGAGGAAGTTTTTCACCGGAGCTTCAGACAAAAGTTGCAATCGGTTTTTAGCGTGCTCAAAGTAAACATCTCGCTCCGCCGCAAGGAAAGCTGGATCTTGCTGAATAGCTTCATTCATCGATTGATAGGCAGCGTATGCACCAGTATAATTTTCTAAGTTATCTTCTGTTTTACCTAATATTTCAAAATATCGCCGCCTTCTATTGAGGCTTAATTTATCTGGAGCAATTTTATCTAAACTTTGTTTTGCAAGTTTTGGTTTTTTTTGTCGAAGTCTTAGAATAGCTTCGAAAATTATGACATCCGAGAGGTTTTCTGTAACATTCTTGTAGCATCCGGCTAACCAATTTTCCATGTCAGATAATAGGTTAAGACGCTCATGTGCAATCAATCCGTTTACCCATGCAGAGGAATTCTTCGGATCCAAATCTATTGCTAATTTCAATGCACGCAATGCATGTTCGGGTTGTCCTGCATCCAAGAAAAGTCCACCTAATTCAGCATGTGCGGAAGCAAAATTAGGTTTCATTTTCAGACATAATTGGAAACTTTTCAAAGCTGCCTGAAATTTGCCGAGTTTCTTTTGCAACATGCCCAATCTGTAGTGTGTATCAACGCGATCAGGAGCAAGTATAGCTGCTTTTTCAAGGTGCGCTTCAGCTTCTGTATATTTGTTATCTTTTATGTATAATTTAGAGATCAATATATGAGCATCATACAAGGAAGGGTCTAGTTCTAAGGCTTTAAACAGGTGTTTTTTAGAAGCTTGTCTTTGCTTTGAAACCGGAAACAAAAGCTCCCCTAGGGCAAAGTGAGCAAGAGCATGTTTTGGGTCGATTGTTACTGCAGTCTGCAGTGTGCTAATCGCGTCTTTTAATTTACCGGCTTTAGAAAAAGATAAGCCCAGCTTGTAATATGCGTCGTCATGACGCGGATTTTCTGAAATAGTTTTTTCGAAGTCCAAGATCGCTTTTTTATAATTCTTTTGCAAAAATAGGACGCAGGCTCGTAAATAATGATCATCTTTAAATCTTTGCGTTGATCGTAAGTGATGGATGATCAAATTTAAATTATTCGCAGCGGCGGTATACTTTGGGTCAATTTCGAAGGATTTTGCATAAAGATCTGCGGCTGCTAACAAGTTACCACGATCTCGCTCCACGTTACCCATGTTGAAATAGACCGCTGGGTCCATGGGTGTTATTTCTCGGATTTTGTCAAACCACCTGAAGGCATTGCTAAAGTTTTTATTATGAGCATTGGCCGCACCACAAATTGTAAGCAATTGCTTATTGTTTGGAAAATGTGGAACGAGCGCTTCTGCTTGTTTGATAACTTTTTCAAACTTACCTGATTGCAGTTCAAGCATTAAGTTCGAAAGTGTTTTTTGTAGATCTATGTTCAATGAGTTATCCAATTGCAATCAAATTATAGCAACGGCTGAGATGTTACCTAGTAGAGCGGTCACATTCTCCACTTTAAAGTGAGTTCAGTTTCGTTAAATTTAAACAAGCGCTGCAAACTACAGCGCTTGAAAAAGTTGTAAACTTGTTTGTAACCAGCTGTTACATTTTTTCTGATACTGGCTCTGGTACGACCATCGTTTCCATAGCAGCTTCAGGCTGCGCACATGCCGCAACAGTAAGCACTAAAACTAATCCAACTACTGCTTTTTTCATAACTATTCCTTTCTTAGAAAAACGCTGTGTTAAAATGTTAGCATAGATTGCAGAAGGTTCACCAATTTTTTTCAATTAAAGCAACTCTTTTACCTACAGTCGTTCGTAACCGATTCTTCCTTTATAATTTTAGATCGTAGCTGCGGCATCGTTGCAGTGTTTGTTTAACTGCGTAGCAGTTGAACACTAAATCATCACACACACTGTATAATCATACTCACCATATAATCTCATAGAATACGTGTTCTCTGATATAACACGCTAACCACTTGATAATGAATAGGTGTGATTCGTACCCCAAAGTGGTTGTCCTCAGCGAATCTCAGACACTACGC
>JAAXJR010000056.1 GCA_012269745.1 Flavobacteriales bacterium
GTAAACGACAGCTTCGGCGAGAGTGGTACTCCGGCACAACTCATGGAAAAATACGGTTTGAATGCTGATGCCATAGTGGCTGCAGCACAAAAGGTGATTGCTAGAAAGTAATCCTTCACTTAAACCTTTAGTATCTTCCATTCATCTAAAGAACAATGGAGGAAACAAAGAATATCAAGAGCCTCCTATTGCAAGAGCAGTGGGAGGCTTCTTTTTTTGAGATCGTTGAGCAGTACAGCGAACGTCTCCTCTATTGTGCCGTGGGCATTCTTAAGAGCGAATCCTTGGCGCAAGATGCCCTGCAAGAAGGGATGATCAACATTTGGAAAAACCTCCATAAGTTTAAGGGCAACAGCCACCCATTTACCTGGTGCTACACCATTGTCCGCAATGCTGCATTGAATGAGCTGAAAAAGGAAAAGCGACATATCAGCGCCGATTTAGACAGTGCCTTTAGCGCTCAGAGCTCCCCTGAGCTAAAATGGGATGCTGAACAGATCAATGAAAAGGTGCAAGACGTCCTCATCAGTCTTCCTGAAAAACAACAGTTGGTTTTTGAATTGCGGTATTACCAAGATTTAAGCTTTAAAGACATTGCCGAACTCACAGGTACCTCCATAGGTGCACTAAAGGCTAATTACCACCATGCAAAAACCAAGATGGAAGAAAAGTTAATCGGCCTTTTAAACCTTCCATAATTGAGACAACTCTAACTACTAAATGGACAAAAAAGAAACATATACAGCAAGCGATGCTCAATTAACAGAGCTCAAAGCCAAACTTCACCGCATTCCGGAGCAGCATCTCGTGGACCGGACCTCGAGCCCTGTTGTTGCAATGAAGTCGCGCTACTTGACGTTCGTTCGCTGGTCCATGACCGCCGCAGCCGCTATTGCCTTAGCCGTACTCTTTTGGCCGAACGCTTCAGCTGATGCTGAAGTAAACGAAGATATACTGGCAGAAATGTACAGCCTAGGTTATGTACAGGTTGAGGATATGTACTCCTTTGTGGAGCCCGATTCGCTCGACTTCGCTGAAGTGGAGCTCGATACAGATGTGTATTACGATTATTACAATTCAGATTACGAATACCTAGAATTATGAAAAAGACATTGATTTTCGGCCTACTGCTCGTAGCAGCAGGGGTCGTGGCACAGCCCACCATGGGCGATCGTGCCGAGCTTGAAAAAAAGAAAGAAAAGATCGAGGCCATTAAGGTGGCCTACCTCACCGAGGAATTAGAACTAACCGTAGCCGAAAGCCAAGCCTTCTGGCCGGTGTATAACGAGCTTCGAGAAAAAGAACATGCATTACGTGAGCAACAACGCACAGGTCTGAAGAAACTAGGAGGCGACGAGCCGTCGGAAAAAGAGGTGGAAAAAATGCTGTATTCATTTGCAGACACACATATTGCTATTGAAGAATTACGCAAATCTTACCTCGATGATTTCATAGAAGTGATTGGCGCTAAAAAGACTGCGAAACTCATGCGCGCTGAAAAAGAATTTGGCCGAAGAATGATGGAACGCATGAAAGGCAAAGACCGCCCACGAGATAAGGGAAGAAGCCCCGGACCAGACGGCGGACGCCCAATGCGCTAAGCAAACAAAAACCACCCCACGGGGTGGTTTTTGTTTATTTACGAAAGGATAAACTGTGCATATAAACATGTACGGTAAATTCCGTACATCAAATAAAGAATGAATGACCGTTTTAGCGGTAATAAGTTCACCAATGCTTTTGGGAAAACCTGTACTTTTGATGGTCTATGGCCGATATCAAATCTTTGTTTTTAGATCATGTTGCTCAAGTGGTTGGCTCTCCCAGCGCTCTAGTTATAGAAAGGGCTGAGGGTAATTATTTGTACGACCCTGAAGGTAAGGGGTATCTCGATTTTATCTCAGGGATCTCTGTAGCCAATCTTGGGCACGGTCACCCCAAAGTGGTGTCGTCTGTTCTCGAGCAGTTGAAAAAACACATGCACGTGATGGTCTATGGTGAATTTGCCATTGGGCCGCAGGCAAAATTGGCCCAAAAAACTTTGGAGAAGCTCCATCCATGTATGGACCGTGTTTACTTCGTGAATAGCGGTACTGAAGCCATTGAAGCTTCCATGAAGATTGCGAAGAAATATACCGGTCGAAGCCAGTTCATCAGTTTTAAAAACAGCTACCACGGTTCTACACACGGCTCGTTGAGCATCCAAGGATCTGATAAATATAAAGGCGGTTATTACCCGTTACTGCCAGATACCTTGCAGGCAAATTTTAATGACTTCGCCGTACTCGAGCAGATCACTTCAAAGACTGCAGGCGTTGTGATTGAATGTATTCAGGCAGGTAGCGGATATATACCAGCGGATCCCGTATGGATTAAAGCTGTGCGTGCGCGTTGTAGAGAAGTCGGTGCCTTGATGATTCTGGATGAAATTCAAACCGGTATGGGAAGAACAGGATCCTGGTTTGCGCATTTGGACTATGGCTTCTGTCCAGATATCATGTGTTTAGCGAAAGCCTACGGCGGCGGTTTACCTCTTGGCGCCTTTGTAGCTCCTGAACACATTATGAAGGTCATCCAAGCAGATCCAATCCTCGGACACATTACCACCTTTGGCGGTAACCCTGTGAGCTGTGCAGCTTCTTTGGGCGTTTTTGAAGCGCTGGAATCTTCCCCAGAGCTCATGGCTGAAATCCCAGCCAAGGAGCAGCACATTCGAGATGTACTCGTTCATCCTAGTATAGAGAAGATCAGTGGTAAGGGACTCATGTACTGTTTGTGGCTCAAGCCTGAAATAGACGGTTTTGAAGTTATTGCTCGCCTCGAAGATGAAGGGTTGATTACCAATAGTTTCTTGTTCGCAGAAAACGCCGTACGAATCACGCCACCATTAACCATCACTAGTGAAGAGCTTGATAAAGGATTGAAGCTAATTCTTCGTGTCATCGAGGAATTGACTGCCTAAGTCAAATCTTTCGAGGGCCAATTGGGCACTCGCCTTTTTCCCTTAAATTACCGCTCGGTAATACGCTAACACTCTAAACATGACCCGTAAAGTCAAATTAAGCTTTACGCAGATCTTGAACATGAACGTCGGGTTCTTCGGCATTCAATACAGCTTCGGTCTGCAACAAAGCGCAGTCAACCCCATTTATGATTTTCTAGGTGCCAGTCCCCATGAAATTCCATTGTTGAATCTAGCCGGTCCAATGACCGGACTTATCGTACAACCAATAATTGGTGCAATGAGCGACAAGACTTGGTCACCAAAATGGGGGCGCAGAAAGCCGTACTTCCTCGTAGGTGCCCTACTCTGCTCACTCGCACTTTTCATTTATCCATTTAGCTCGTCCCTATGGATGGCAGCTGGACTTCTGTGGATTTTGGATGCAGGAAACAATACCGCTATGGAGCCTTACAGAGCCTTCATCGCCGATACGCTCGATGAGGAGCAACAACCTCTGGGTTTTCAAATGCAAAGCTTCTTCACAGGACTTGGCCAAACTCTGGCTAACCTCAGCCTATTCATCTTCCCGATGATCTTTGTAGGGATGACCGGCAAGCTCCCGACGTGGGTATTTGCCTCCTTCTTCCTGGGCGCCGTTATGTCGATTGGTACCATTTGGTGGAGTATGCGCAAAACCGAAGAAGTACCTCCAACAGAAGAGGAAATCGAAAAGATGAAAGCCGAGCCACTCAACGTACTTTCTCCATTCAAGGACATCATCAGCGCCATTGGCGGCATGCCAAAAGTTATGTGGCAACTGGCGGCAGTATACCTATTCCAGTGGTATGCCCTGTTCTGCTATTGGCAAAACAGCTCTAAGAGCGTCGCACTCAGCGTTTGGGGAGCTACACCCGCAGACAATCCTGAGGCCTATGGAGAGGCCGTAAGTTGGACAGGATTGGTCAACGGCTGGTACAATATTGTCACCTTCCTAACGGCCTTCTTATTGGTCCGATTCGCCAAAAAACACGGCGCCAAGATGGTCCACTTCGCCTGTCTCCTTCTCGCGGCTGCAGGATTTTTAGCATTCCCACATATTGCCAATAAAACTATGTTATTTGTGGCCATCACAGGTTTCGGTATTGGTTGGGCCTCTATGATGGGTATTCCTTATCTAATGGTAGTCAATGACATACCAAAAGAGCGCTATGGCGTGTACATGGGTGTAATCAATATGATGATTGTCATCCCTATGATCTTCCAGAACTTGAGCTTCGGGTACATCCTAAAGAATTACCTGGGTAATGATCCGCGACAAGCCATCACCTTTGCCGGTGTTCTACTCATCATTAGTGCACTTCTGACGTTGCGTATACGTACATCAAAGGCGCAAGGGTAAACGAGATTTACAGGATTAAAAAAGGCGCCCTGCGGGCGCCTTTTTTTGGTCTAAATTTTTCTACTCCTTAATGAATTTAAGGGTCCTTCCATCCTGCAGTCGCAATAAGTACATGCCTGAGGCATAACCGGAAACATCTATAGTGGATTGAACCCTTTGGAAGGTTCCACGAGCAATGAGCTTCCCAGAGATATCGAGGACCTCGTAATTCAATGTGCCGCTGAGCTGATCCAATGAAATTTGAAGGGCCGTGCTTGCTGGAATTGGACGCAATGAAACACCCGTCTCATATTCCGGAACATTCACGTAGTAGTACTTACACGCCGAGGTATCCGAACAGAACCCTGGTTTCACGATAAT
Organism: Flavobacteriales bacterium; assembly: GCA_012269745.1. Classification (GTDB taxonomy): domain Bacteria; phylum Bacteroidota; class Bacteroidia; order Flavobacteriales; family Schleiferiaceae; genus UBA10364. Next base: position 4,704 of record JAAXJR010000056.1, read on the forward strand.
CGCAGCATAATACCCTGTATCAGGCGCTTGTAAGAACTCATTGCCCGGGTTTAGGGTATCTGCACCCATCGTGGTATCTACAAAAGCGCCCGTGTTACAGTTGAACCAGTAATAGGTGGCGCCTAGATCGGTACCAACATACATACTAGCATCGACTATTGGCGCGAGCCATATCGAGCTAGTATCTACAGTTGGCAAGTACTCTACCCTGCCAGTGACCATAGAATCACACCCCAATGCCGTAACCCCGTTGTATACCACCGAGCCTGTATCTGTACGCCACGCGTCTAAATAGAATACACTATCCCCAGCGCAGAGTCCTGCTGCAGCGATGGTATTACTTACAGTGGCATTTACGATAACTTCTTGTGCAACGACAGAATCACAACCTGCTGGAGTGGTCAAAGAGTCATACAATGTCGTTGCCGCCATTACCCAGGTTCCAAAGACCTGAACACTGTCTCCATGGCATATACTCAGTGTAGGCAGCGTATTTACCACCGCTGGAGTATACTGAACACTTTGCTCTACAACTGAATCACATCCTATGGCCGTTACTAGGGTATCTGAATACGTACCTGGCTGACTAATCCACTCGCCAAAGATTTGAACGGAATCTCCAGGACATATGCTCTGGGTAGTCAATGTCGTTGTTGGGATATTACATTGGTTGACCAGATTGACCGAGCCAAATCCTCGATTCGAACTCCCATGATTGCCAAAGGATGCACCTCCTTTCGCCCAAATGAGCGCAATAGAGCCTCCGTTGGACGGGAAAGTATAATGATTGGTTGTAGCACCTATACGTGCTCTTTCGATATAAGCCGTTCTTGTTCCGCTTGAGGTGATCGCGCTATAAGAAATAGACGAGGTCAATGCCGAGCCTCCGTTCCATTGTCCCAACTTACGTTCACCCACGGTACCATTCGAATTGACGAGCATAATATAAGTACCGTTCATGCCCGTACCACCAAAGCCTACGGCAAAGTAACCCGATGAAGGGCCGCTGATTTCTACATCAACCGAGTCAGTATTCGTATTCATCGTAACATCTAAGGTGATGTTCGTACCAAGGGAAGCAGATCCTTGATAAATCTGTGCTTGAAGAGTCATTCCAAGCAATAGGGTTAAACTGAGGTAGAGGTTTTTCATAATCAATTGATATCTACTAAAATAAAAAACCCTCGGCGGATGCCGAGGGTTCATATAAAATCTTAAAATTTCATTTAAGCTTCACCTGTAGGACCACCAAAGTTCAACGGTACCTGCGGCGGTTCGTGCGTCTGAACATTCCCGAAGTTCTGTTCGTAGCGACTTACATTGTCGTTCAAAGCACCTAGCAAACGCTTGGCGTGCTCTGGAGTCAGAATAACTCTCGACTGTACCTTCGCCTTCGGCACACCTGGCATCATCTGAATGAAATCCAAAACGAACTCTGTTGGGCTATGGTTAATAGCGACCAAGTTGCTGTACACCCCTTGCGCCATTTCTTCACTCAACTCTATGTTGATTTGTCCTTCTTTCTGATCAGCCATGATTACCTGCTTAAACTTATTCTACGTCTACGCTTAGCGTCTCTTGCATTTGCTCGTACTCTTCTTTCGAACCTACCACAGTTGAGCGGTATTTCTTCAGACCTGTACCTGCAGGAATCAAGTGACCTACGATAACGTTCTCTTTCAAACCTTCTAGAGTATCCTCCTTCGCGTTTACAGCCGCCTCGTTCAACACTTTCGTAGTCTCCTGGAACGATGCCGCAGAGATGAACGATTTCGTCTGTAGAGACGCTCTAGTAATACCTTGAAGTACTGGCGCTGCAGTTGCAGGACGTGCATCACGTGCTGTCACAAGTGCCTTGTCCTCACGAGTCAAGATGCTGTTCTCATCACGCAACTCACGAGAGCTGATGATTTGACCAACTTTCAAGTTTTCGCTATCACCAGCATCCTCAACAACCTTCATTCCGAAGATGTTGTCGTTTTCCTCAATGAAATCTACAGCGTGTACCAAGTTGCCTTCCAAGAAAAGTGTATCACCAGTATCTTGAATCTTCACCTTACGCATCATCTGACGAACGATCACCTCGAAGTGCTTATCGTTGATTTTTACACCCTGTAGACGGTATACTTCTTGAATCTCATTTACCAAGTACGACTGAACTGCAGTAGGACCTTTGATCGCAAGAATATCGTTTGGAGTAATAGCACCATCAGAAAGTGGTGTACCAGCTTTTACGAAGTCATTCTCTTGGACGAGGATCTGCTTGCTCAAATTGATCAAGTACTTCTTCACCTCACCAGTACGGCTTTCTATGATGATTTCACGGTTACCACGCTTGATCTTACCGTAGCTAACGATACCGTCGATCGCAGCAACAACTGCTGGATTCGATGGGTTACGCGCTTCGAATAATTCCGTTACACGAGGAAGACCACCGGTAATATCACCTGCTTTCGCACTCTTACGAGCAATCTTAACAAGAACCTTTCCCGCAGCGATATCTTCGCCTTCTTCAACCATCAAGTGTGCGCCTACTGGCAATGTGTAATGCTTCACTTCATTACCATCAGCATCCAATACTTGAATAGTAGGAATCAATTTACGGTTACGGTTTTCAGAAATTACCTTGTCTTGGAAACCAGTCTGCTCATCAATCTCAACTTTGTAAGTAGTTCCTTGGATGATATCCTTGTAACCAATCTTACCTGGAGCCTCTGCGATAATTACAGCGTTATATGGATCCCATTGAACGATCTCAGCGTCTTTCTTCACTTTCTGACCGTCTTTCACTTTCAAGATACCACCGTAAGGGATGTTGTTGGTCATTACAGTACGACCAGTCTTCACATCCACCAAACGCATCTCACCAGTACGGCCAATAACGATATTTTCACCGTCTTCGCCTTCTACTGTACGAACATCCTCTAGTTCAATCTTACCGTCAAACTTCGCAAGAATCTTGTTCTCTTCAGATACGTTACCTGCAGTACCCCCAACGTGGAATGTACGTAGTGTCAACTGTGTACCTGGCTCACCAATAGATTGTGCTGCAATAACACCTACTGAATCACCTTGCTGAGCACCTTTGTTGGTCGCGAGGTTAGTACCGTAACACTTTTCACAAATACCACGCTTAGTAGCACATGTAAGTGGAGAGCGTACTTCAACCATTTCGATAGGAGAAGCATCGATCTTATTGGCAATCTCCTCAGAGATCAACTCACCAGCCTCGATATAAACTTCATCAGTCAATGGATCAACTACATCGTTCAAAGAAACACGACCGATGATACGCTCAGCTAGCGATTCTACGATCTCTTCGCTCTTCTTCAAAGCAGTTACTTCCAAACCACGCAAAGTGCCACAATCTACCTCGTTTACTACTACATCCTGAGCAACATCGTGCAGACGACGTGTCAAGTAACCAGCATCCGCTGTTTTCAATGCAGTATCCGCAAGACCTTTACGAGCACCGTGAGTAGAAATAAAGTACTCAAGGATCGATAGACCTTCCTTAAAGTTCGAGATAATAGGGTTCTCAATAATCTCACCACCTGCAGAACCTGATTTCTGTGGCTTAGCCATCAAACCACGCATACCAGAGAGCTGACGAATCTGCTCCTTAGAACCACGTGCTCCAGAATCAAGCATCATGTAGATAGGGTTAAAACCTTGACGGTCGTTGATCAACGTGCTCATCGCTTCTTGAGTCAAACGAGCATTGGTGTTGGTCCAAACGTCAATTACCTGGTTATAACGTTCGTTGTTGGTAATAAGACCCATGTTGTACGAAGCGAAAATTCCTTCTACTTCTTCAGAAGCTTCTGAAATCAATTTCTCTTTCGCATCTGGAATACGGATATCATTCAAAGAGAACGATAGACCACCGCGGAATGCACGGCCGTAACCCATAGATTTAATATCATCCAAGAACTTCGCAGTGGCAGGCACATCCGTCTTCTTCAAGACATCAGCGATAATTCCACGCAATGCTTTCTTAGTAAGAACTTGGTTGATGAATGGAACACGCTCCGGTACTGCTTGGTTGAACAATACACGACCAACAGTAGTCTCGATGAATTCCATCTTCATAGAACCATCCTCCTGCTCAACGCGTCCTTTGATTTTAATCTGTGCATGCAAGTCTACTGCACCCTCATTCAAAGCAATCTCAACCTCTTCAGGAGAGTAGAATACCATACCCTCACCTCTCACCGGCATGTCCTTGGTATTCTTCATTGATTTAGTCATGTAGTATAGACCCAATACCATATCCTGAGAAGGAACGGCAATAGGCGAACCGTTTGCAGGGTTCAATATGTTGTGCGAAGCCAACATCAATACTTGCGCTTCCAATACAGCCGCTGGACCTAGTGGAAGGTGAACAGCCATCTGGTCACCATCGAAATCCGCGTTAAATGCCGTACACGCTAGCGGGTGCAATTGGATTGCTTTACCTTCAATAAGCTTTGGCTGGAACGCTTGGATACCCAAACGGTGAAGAGTCGGTGCACGGTTCAAAAGTACCGGATGACCTTTCATCACGTTTTCTAGGATGTCCCAAACAACTGGGTCACGACGATCGATGATTTTCTTACCAGACTTCACAGTCTTCACAATACCTCTCTCAATCAACTTACGTACGATGAACGGCTTGTAAAGCTCTGCAGCCATGTTCTTAGGAAGACCACATTCGTGTAGTTTTAATTCTGGACCTACAACAATTACCGAACGTGCAGAGTAATCAACACGCTTACCCAATAGGTTTTGACGGAAACGACCTTGCTTACCTTTCAAAGAATCTGAAAGTGATTTCAAAGGACGGTTGCTCTCCGTCTTCACTGCAGACGACTTACGAGTGTTGTCGAAAAGACTGTCTACAGATTCCTGAAGCATACGCTTCTCGTTTCTCAGGATCACCTCTGGTGCTTTGATCTCGAGAAGACGCTTCAAACGGTTGTTACGAATAATAACACGACGGTATAGATCGTTCAAATCTGATGTTGCGAAACGACCACCATCTAGCGGTACCAATGGACGTAGTTCTGGTGGAATTACTGGAACAACGCTCATGACCATCCACTCTGGATTATTCTCAATGCGTGAGTTTGCATCGCGTAAGCTCTCTACAACTTGTAGACGCTTCAACGCTTCTTGCTTACGCTGCTGAGAAGTTTCAGTGTTGGCCTTGTGGCGCAACTGGTAAGACAATTCGTCCAAATCCAATGTTCCAAGAAGTGCCTGCACTGCTTCAGCACCCATCTTAGCTACGAATTTATTCGGATCAGAATCCTCTAAATACTGGTTCTCGATAGGTAAACGCTCCATTGCATCCAAGTACTCGTCTTCTGTCAAGAACTGCATGCGCTCTAGCGGGTTGCCCTCGTTATCTACTGCATTACCTGCTTGAATTACTACATAACGCTCGTAGTAAATTACCATGTCTAATTTCTTAGACGGCAATCCTAATAGGTAACCAATTTTGTTCGGTAAAGAACGGAAGTACCAAATGTGAACAACAGGTACCACCAAAGAGATGTGTCCTACACGGTCACGACGTACTTTCTTTTCAGTCACCTCAACGCCACAACGGTCACAAACAATACCCTTGTAACGGATACGCTTGTACTTACCACAAGCACATTCGTAATCCTTAACAGGACCGAAGATGCGCTCACAGAAGAGACCATCACGCTCAGGTTTGTGCGTACGGTAGTTGATTGTTTCTGGTTTCAAAACCTCTCCATGACTGTTCTCAAGGATGGTTTCAGGGGCAGTCAACGAGATCGTAATCTTGTTAAATGCGCTGTTTTGATTCTTATCGCTTTTTCTTAGAGCCATAATGCGATTGTATTAAAACCCAAGGCCGAGGCCTCGGGGATTATTCATTTTTTAGTCCAACGTTACTTTCAATCCTAAACCTTTCAATTCATGTAGCAATACATTGAACGATTCTGGAATACCTGGAGTCGGCATACGCTCACCCTTAACGATCGCCTCGTAAGTCTTCGCACGACCAATAACGTCATCCGATTTAACAGTGAGGATCTCACGCAAGATGTTTGCAGCACCGAAGGCCTCGAGTGCCCATACCTCCATCTCACCGAAACGCTGACCACCAAACTGGGCTTTACCACCCAACGGTTGCTGTGTAATCAATGAGTATGGACCAATAGAACGAGCGTGCATCTTATCATCAACCATGTGACCTAGCTTCAACATGTAGATGATACCTACTGTTGCTCTTTGATCAAACGGCTCACCAGTACCTCCATCATACAATTGCGTGTGACCGAACTCTGGAAGTCCTGCCTCGCTCACATACGAAGAGATATCATCAAGTGACGCACCGTCAAAAATTGGAGTAGCAAAGTTCTTATCGAGTTTTCTACCTGCCCAACCTAGTACAGTTTCGTAGATCTGACCGATGTTCATACGAGAAGGTACACCTAGTGGGTTCAATACGATATCCACTGGAGTTCCATCTTCCAAGAACGGCATGTCCTCATCACGAACGATTCTAGCAACGATACCTTTGTTACCGTGACGACCCGCCATCTTATCACCTACTTTCAGCTTACGCTTCTTAGCGATGTATACTTTGGCCAACTTCACGATACCTGCTGGTAGCTCATCACCTACTGTGATAGCGAAACGCTTACGACGATAAGCACCTTGGATATCATTAACACGAATCTTATAGTTATGGATCAACGTATCGATCTTGTCGTTACGCTCATCATCTGTTGTCCACTTACCACCTACGATACGGCTGTAATCCTCGATAGCGTTCAATGCCTTCAACGTGAACTTCGTTCCTTTAGGAATGACATCTTCGTTTAGGTCATTGATTACACCTTGAGAAGTCTTGCCGCTTACCAAGGCACTTAGCTTAGAAACGAATACTGACTTCAATTCAGCTAATTCTGCAGCCATTTCAAGATCTAATTGACCGATCTCTTCTTTGTCTTCAGCACGCTGACGCTTGTCTTTAACCAAACGTGTAAACAACTTTTTGTCGATCACCACACCATTCAATGAAGGTGAAGCTTTCAAAGAAGCATCTTTCACATCACCGGCCTTATCACCAAAGATGGCGCGAAGAAGTTTCTCTTCTGGTGAAGGATCGCTCTCTCCTTTAGGTGTAATCTTACCGATAAGGATATCACCTGGCTTAATTTCAGCACCCACACGGATAATACCGTTCTCGTCTAGATCTTTAGTAGCTTCTTCACTAACGTTTGGAATATCAGCTGTCAATTCCTCAGCACCCAATTTCGTATCACGTACTTCCAAAGAGTACTCGTCGATGTGGATAGAGGTGAAAATATCTTCGCGAACTACACGCTCTGAGATTACAATCGCATCCTCAAAGTTGTACCCTTTCCAAGGCATGAACGATACAAGCATGTTACGACCCAAGGCAAGTTCACCTTTCTGAGTAGCGTACCCTTCACAAAGTACTTGACCGAATTCAACGCGATCACCCTTCTTAACAATAGGTTTCAGGTTGATGGTCGTACCCTGGTTGGTCTTCTGGAACTTCACCAAGTGGTACGTTTTCACGTCCTCTTCAAAGCTAACTGCAATTTCTTCCTCGGTACGGTCGTAGCGAATCTGAATCTGCATTGAATCAACGTACTCTACAGTACCTGCTCCTTCAGAGTTAATCAATACGCGTGAATCTGTAGCAACTTGTCTCTCTAGACCCGTACCAACAATAGGGGCTTCAGGACGTAGTAGTGGTACGGCCTGACGCATCATGTTCGATCCCATCAATGCACGGTTCGCATCATCGTGCTCAAGGAACGGAATAAGGGATGCAGAAATTGAAGCAATCTGGTTAGGCGCAACGTCCATGAAATCGATGGTCGTAGGCTCAACAACTGGGAAGTCACCTTCCTCACGAACTTTTACCTTCTCATTGATGAATGTTCCGTCTGGGCTAATTGGAGCATTCGCCTGAGCGATAACTTTCGCTTCTTCTTCTTCTGCACTTAAGTATTGTGGTGCTTCATCAACAACAACTTTACCTTCTTCCACCTTGCGGTAAGGAGTTTCGATGAATCCCATTGAGTTCACTTTTGCATACACACAAAGTGAAGAAATCAAACCGATGTTTGGACCTTCCGGAGTTTCGATAGGACACAAACGACCGTAGTGCGTGTAGTGTACGTCACGAACCTCGAAACCTGCACGCTCACGAGAAAGACCACCTGGACCCAAGGCAGAAAGACGACGCTTGTGCGTAATCTCAGACAACGGGTTGGTCTGGTCCATGAACTGGCTCAGCTGGTTGGTACCGAAGAACGAATTGATCACAGAAGAAAGTGTCTTCGCATTGATCAAATCGATCGGAGTAAATACCTCGTTATCACGAACGTTCATACGTTCACGAATAGTACGAGCCATACGCGCTAGACCTACACCAAACTGGTTGGCCATCTGCTCACCTACGGTACGTACACGACGGTTACTCAAGTGGTCAATATCATCAATCTCAGCCTTTGAGTTAATCAACTCAATCAAGTGCTTGATGATCTCGATGATATCACCTTTCGTTAATACTTGTGAATCTTCTTCAGAACCTTCGTACAATTTCTTGTTCAAACGGTAACGACCTACCTCACCTAAAGAGTAACGTTGTTCAGAGAAGAACAACTTGTCGATAATACCACGAGCTGTTTCCTCGTCTGGCGGTTCAGCATTACGCAACTGACGGTAGATGTGCTCTACAGCTTCTTTCTCCGTGTTAGTTGGGTCTTTCTGAAGGGTGTTGTGGATGATTGCGAAGTCTGAAGAAGCGATATCCTCCTTGTGAAGAAGAATTGTGCTCACTTCAGCATCGAGAATTTCCTCGGTGTGTTCTTTATCTAGAATGGTATCGCGGTCCAAAATAACCTCGTTACGCTCGATAGATACAACCTCACCAGTATCCTCATCTACGAAATCTTCAATCCAAGTCTTCAAGACTCTTGCAGCAAGCTTACGACCAATTGAGCGCTTCAAGGCTGCCTTGCTCACCTTAACCTCTTCTGCAAGGTCAAAGATCTCTAGAATGTCTTTGTCTCTTTCGTAACCAATAGAACGTAGAAGCGTCGTTACAGGCAACTTCTTCTTACGATCAATGTAGGCGTACATCACTTGGTTGATATCCGTAGCGAATTCAATCCAAGATCCTTTAAACGGAATAATACGGGCTGAATAAAGTTTAGTTCCGTTTGCGTGGTACGACTGACCAAAGAAAACACCAGGAGAACGGTGCAATTGGCTTACGATAATACGCTCAGCACCATTCACAATGAAGGTACCTCTTGGAGACATATAAGGAATGGTTCCTAGATACACGTCTTGAACGATCGTTTCAAAATCTTCGTGCTCTGGATCCGTACAGTACAATTTTAGTCTCGCCTTAAGAGGAACACAGAATGTCAAGCCACGCTCGATACATTCGCGCTCTGAATAGCGAGGTGGATCTACAAAGTAGTCCAAGAACTCAAGAACGAAATTGTTTCTTGAATCAGAAATAGGGAAATTTTCCGCAAACACGCGGTGAAGACCTTCTTCAGATCTTTCTGATGGCTTCGTCTCTATCTGGAAGAAGTCCATAAAACTCTTCAACTGAATGTCTAGAAAGTCCGGGAATGCCGTCTTAATAGCAGTTGATGAAAAGTTGATACGCTCCTGTGGAGCATTAATTTGGTTTACCATTTCAGCCCAAAATGTTAATTAAACACAAAAAGGTTTAGGTCTAAGGGGACCACCCCAAAGACCTAAACCGGATAACCTAGCAGGTGATCAATTACTTGATCTCTACTTCAGCACCAGCTTCTTCAAGCTGCGCTTTCAAAGCTTCTGCTTCGTCTTTTGATACGCCCTCTTTCAATGCAGCAGGTGCGCCATCTACTTTCTCTTTTGCTTCTTTCAAGCCTAGACCAGTCATTTCTTTCACAAGCTTAACAACAGCAAGTTTAGAACCACCAGCAGCTTTCAAGATAACGTCGAACTCAGTTTGCTCTTCGCCACCACCAGCTTCGCCACCAGCAGCAGGACCAGCAACTACTGCAGCAGCTGCAGCAGGCTCGATGCCATATTCTTCTTTCAAGTAATCTGCCAATTCAGATACTTCTTTAACTGTCAAGTTTACTAGAGCATCGCCCAATTCTTTGATATCAGCCATTTTTAGTAAAATTTAAAAAGTTTAATTCTTAGTTAATTGTTAATAGAGGAATTACGCGTTGCGCTCTTCCAATGTTTTTAGGATACCAGCGATGTTTCCACCAGCACTTTGAAGTGCAGAAACAACGTTCTTCGCAGGGCTCTGGAGCAATGTCAATACATCTCCAATCAACTCTTCCTTAGACTTGATTGCAGTTAACATTTCCAAGTTTTCATCACCCACGTAAACGCTTTCTTCAATCCAAGCGCCTTTTAAAACTGGCTTATCGTTCTTCTTGCGGAACTCTTTGATGAGTTTCGCAGGAGCGTTACCAGCTTCTGCAAGCATGATACTAGTATTTCCTTTCAATACGTCGTAAAGACCATCAAAGTCTTTCTCAGACGCATCCATAGCTTGTTTGAGCAACGTATTCTTTACAACCGTTAGCTTGATACCTTTACCAAAGCTCGCTCTACGCAAGCTAGAAGTTGTATCAGCATCTAGTGCTTCGATATCCGCCAAGTAAATTGTTGGAGTATCGTTAAGAATTGTTGTTAGCTCTTCAATTTGAGTAAGTTTCTCTTGTCTTGTCATGATGCTTTATCTTAAGATTATGAAACTGACTTAGCATCTACAGCAATACCCGGAGACATAGTTGAAGAAATGTATACAGACTTCATGTACGTACCCTTAGCCGCTGATGGCTTGAGTTTGTTCAATGTTCTGATCAATTCTTCAGCGTTCTCTTGAATTTTCGCTGCGTCAAAAGATACTTTACCTACTGCTGCGTGAACGATACCGTAACGATCTACTTTAAAGTCGATCTTACCAGCTTTCACTTCACCTACAGCTTTTGCTACGTCCATAGTAACGGTACCAGACTTAGGATTCGGCATCAAGCCACGAGGACCCAATACACGACCCAAAGGTCCAATTTTACCCATTACTGAAGGCATTGTAACGATCACATCAATGTCCGTCCAACCGCCTTTGATTTTCTCGATGAACTCATCAAGGCCCGCGTAATCAGCACCTGCTGCTTTTGCTTCTTCCACCTTATCTGGTGTAACTAAAGCCAAAACACGTACGCTCTTACCAGTACCGTGTGGAAGACTTACCACGCCACGAACCATTTGGTTTGCTTTACGTGGGTCAACACCCAAACGAACTGCCAAGTTAACAGATGCATCAAACTTAGTACAGTTTACCTCTTTTACTAAGGCCGCTGCTTCGCTAATAGAGTATACTTTACCCTTTTCGAGTTTAGCGAGAGCGTTTTTCATGTTCTTAGTCAATTTTGCCATTGCTTCAAACTTTTAATTAAAACGGCTTCTCGCCAGTTACAGTTATACCCATACTTCTTGCAGTACCAGCAATCATAGACATTGCTGACTCAACAGTAAAACAGTTCAAATCAACCATTTTATCTTCTGCAATCTTGCGAACAGCATCCCAAGTAATTTTAGCAACTTTACTACGGTTAGGCTCTGATGATCCCTTCTTGATCTTTGCAGCTTCCAACAATTGTACAGCCGCTGGAGGTGTCTTAACGATGAAGTCGAAGCTCTTATCTGTATATACAGAAATCACTACCGGCAACACCTGACCCATTTTGTCCTGTGAACGAGCATTAAACTGCTTACAGAACTCCATGATGTTGACACCCGCAGCACCCAATGCTGGACCTACAGGAGGAGAAGGGTTAGCTTGGCCACCACGGACCTGAAGCTTTACTACTTTACTAACCTCTTTTGCCATTTCTTGTTATTACTATTTAGCGTTGTTGTTGTGGCCGTTTCTCTAGTTGGAAGCATGAAAAACGAACCTATATATAGTCTCACATCTATATCAATTATAACTTCTCCACTTCCGTGAAGCTCAGCTCAACAGGAGTCTTACGACCGAAGATTTTCACTGTAACCTCCAGTTTTTGTTTCTCCTCGTTGATCTTCTCAATAGTCGCATCAAATGTGCTGAATGGACCATTGATTACTTTTACTGTTTCTCCCACTGTAAATGGAATCATCAGCATTGCAGCGTTTTCAGCTTCTCGATCCACTTCTCCGAGTAGACGACTTACTTCTGACGCACGCATTGGTGAAGGATCACCACCCTTAACATTTGATAAGAAACCAACCACGTTTGGCAGGTTCTTAATCATGTGACTTACCTCACCGGTCAATGTAGTCTCAACGTACATGTATCCAGGAGTTTTAGTCTTCTCCTTGATTACCTTCTTTCCGTTGCGCACTTGCACAACCTTTTCCATTGGGATTACGATACGACCTACTAGATCACTCATGCCTGCATGAGCCATCTCGTTTTCAATGTAAGTTTTGGTTTTATGCTCTTGACCGCTGATTGTGCGGAGAACGTACCATTTCATTCCAGTATCTGACATGATTATCCGAAAATTGAATACACAAACTCAAGCACAGTTGAGATTGCTTTGTCCATACCAAATACTACAAGGGAAAAGATGATTGTGCCTACGATAACTAGACCAGTACTTTTTTGTAGTTCACCCAATGAAGGCCAAGTTGCTTTTACAGCGAACTCGTTCCATGAATCTTGTAGTGATGTAATGATTTTGCTCATCTTTTTTTTCTCTTAGCACGGGCACAAGGATTCGAACCCTGATCAACGGTTTTGGAGACCGCTATTCTACCATTGAACTATGCCCGTATGTAGGCAGAAAGGCGCCTCCTAAAAAGGAGGCACCTTAGCTACCTTGTGGTTATTCAGTCGAGTATTACTCGATGATCTCAGTTACCTGACCAGCACCTACTGTACGACCACCTTCGCGGATTGCGAAACGCAAACCAGTGTTAACAGCAACATTTGCGATCAGCTCAACAGTGATGCTCAAGTTATCACCTGGCATTACCATTTCAACACCGTCTGGTAGGTGAATCTCACCTGTTACGTCAGTTGTACGTAAGTAGAACTGTGGACGGTATTTGTTGTGGAATGGAGTGTGACGACCACCTTCCTCTTTCTTCAAAACGTAAACCTCTGCTTTGAATTTCTTGTGAGGAGTGATTGAACCTGGCTTACAGATTACCATACCACGACGGATATCAGACTTGTCGATACCACGTAGAAGGATACCTACGTTATCACCAGCTTCACCTGTATCCAAAATCTTACGGAACATCTCAACACCAGTAATAGTAGAAGTCAATTTTTCGTCACCGAAACCGATGATTTCAACCGCTTCACCTGTGTTAGCAACACCAGTCTCGATACGACCAGTTGCTACAGTACCACGACCAGTAATAGAGAATACATCCTCGATTGGCATTAGGAATGGCTTATCACGATCACGCTCTGGCTCTTCGATCCATGCGTCAACAGCTTCCATCAATTCCATGATAGTGTCAACCCACTTCTGCTCTCCGTTCAAACCACCTAGGGCAGAACCTTGAATAACTGGAGTGTTATCACCATCGTACTCGTAGAATGAAAGAAGATCACGTACTTCCATGTCTACCAATTCCATCAATTCCTCGTCATCAACCATATCGGCCTTGTTCAAGAAAACAACGATACGTGGAATACCTACCTGACGACCTAGAAGGATGTGCTCACGAGTTTGTGGCATTGGACCATCAGTAGCAGCAACTACTAGGATAGCACCGTCCATCTGTGCAGCACCAGTTACCATGTTCTTTACGTAATCCGCGTGACCTGGACAGTCAACGTGTGCGTAGTGACGGTTAGCCGTCTCGTACTCTACGTGTGAAGTGTTGATAGTGATACCACGCTCTTTTTCTTCAGGAGCGTTGTCGATAGAATCGAAATCTCTTTTTTCAGACAAACCAGCATTCGCCAAACAAGTTGTGATTGCTGCTGTCAATGTAGTTTTTCCGTGGTCAACGTGACCAATTGTACCAATGTTCAAGTGAGGCTTGGTACGTACAAAATTCTCTTTTGCCATGACTAGCGATTATTAAATATATAAACAGTGTAAAGATTCTAAATTTTAGAGCCAATGACGGGAATTGAACCCGTGACCTCTTCCTTACCAAGGAAACGCTCTACCCCTGAGCTACATCGGCCTTAGCCTTTGAGCGGAAGACGGGATTCGAACCCGCGACCCTCAGCTTGGAAGGCTGATGCTCTACCAACTGAGCTACTTCCGCGGTTGTGGGGGGAGCAGGATTCGAACCTGCGAAGGTTTCCCAACGGATTTACAGTCCGTCCTCGTTGGCCGCTTGAGTATCCCCCCGGATAATACCTGATTCTCACTTAAATCAAGTATAAAACTTGAGCCGATAGTCAGATTCGAACTGACGACCCCGAGATTACAAATCACGTGCTCTGGCCAACTGAGCTATATCGGCTTTATATGTCAAAGATCTTCCGCCTTTCGCAAACGGACTGCAAATGTAGTAAAGAGATTCAAACGTGCAATACTTCTCAAAAAAAAAGTAGAGACTTTCTGCCTCTACTTTTATGTGGTTTTTGCAACCTATTGAATTACAAGAACTTTACTTCTTCTTTTCTTTATGTTTTTTTAATTGCCTGATCAGTACTTCTACTACTAAGTCGGCTGCTTCCTCAAATGATTTGCGTTCTTTCGTCACAACAATCTCATTTCCGGGAATGGACATGCGCATTTCTACAATCTTATTCTCTCGTTCGTGGTTATTGTCCACCTTTAGAAAGACATCAGTATTGATGGTTTTGTCAAAAAACAGTTTCGTCTTCTCCAGACGTTCTTCAATGAATCTCAAAAGCTTAGAATCGGCTTTAAAGTTTACAGACTGAATGTTCACTGTCATAGTACTGTGATTTATGAGCCCTTAGGGTGAGCTCGGTTATACGCTTGAACAAGTTCCTCAAACGTACTCGTAGTATACACCTGTGTAGAGCTTAGGCTCTCGTGTCCCATCAACTCTTTTACAGTGTTGATGTCGACCCCTGCATTGAGCAAATGTGTAGCGTACGAGTGACGCAGGGTATGGGGATGCTTGTCCACCACTGTCGTGGTTCCTTGAAGATAGTGAACTACTCGATTATAAACAATACTCGGGTAGAGCTTTCCACCCTTAATAGTTGTTAAAATTTGCTCAACCTTTACTGGCACCTCTTTTCTAGCTTTCATGTACCTGTCGTAATAAGGCTTCAAAGTTGCAGGTATAGGTACTTGACGTGTTTTATTCCTCTTCCCTGTAATGCGTACCACTCCCCGTGACCAATCGAAATCATCCGATTTTAATTCGATCAGTTCTGCTTTACGCATTCCGAGGCCATAAAGGAGGAGTAACATGAATTGGTCGCGTATGCCTTCGAAGCTATCCTCGAAGAGTTCGTCTTTTACAAGTTGAGCTAGATCATTTTGGGGAATGCTCATCACTACCCTCTTCTGCCCCTTCAAGCTCTTAATACCGCTGAATGGATCCAAGTGTTTCCGGCCAGTTCGCTCACACCATTTGTAGTAAGAGCGAAGAGCGCTTAGACTTCGATTTATAGATCGATTACTAATGCCTTGCTTATTTCGCCAGACCACGAAGCGTTTTGCGTGATCCCTTGAGGCTTCTGATGGTACAGTTTCGAATTCTGCTGATAGAAAGTTTGACCAACGCTCCAGTTCCTTGTGATAGGCCACTATGGTCTTCTCGCTGGCACGGCGCTCGGCGCGCAAGTATTCTTCAAATGCTAAGAAGGCGTTGTTAGTCATAGTAGCAACATAACAAAAAAAGCCCAACGCGGTGCGTTGGGCTTTTTAATATATCGTGAGTGCAGATTACTATTCTTCCTCTGCTTGACGCAAAGACTGAATGTAAGCCGCTTTCATATTCATACGACGTTTAGCTTCAGTCGGCTTTGTGTGATAACGATCAGCACGAAGCTTGCGCACTACACCCGTAGAGCTGTGTTTTCTCTTGTAACGCTTCAGTGCGCGTTCGATTGATTCTCCATCTTTTACATTAATTACGAGCATAGTAACACCTCCTTTTTTAATTATTAGGCTGCAAAATTACATCCTTTTTTAATTTCTGGAAATATATAACTGCAAAAAAGTTGTGTCTACTGTAGAAAATTCATCCCAACCCGCGATTTCCTGCCAAGTGGGCGCTGCAAAGCTCTCACGGTAAAAACAGATGCGTTTGACTTGGTTATAAGTTAGCGCAGGGAAATCTAGCAATTCTTGGAAGGTGGAGCTCGAGAGTGAGAGAATCGGGGGCGGCACCTCATTCACAACAAGGAGCTCGTCCCATTGCTCTCTCCAGGTTTGTCCGAAGTAAGTTGTCACTTTTAAATGATTGACATCTGCGATGTATCCATATTTGGAACGGTAATCGAGTAAGATATGTGCCATCCCAGGACCAATACCAGGTAATGCATCTAGGGATGCGGAGTCGCAAGTATTTAAATCCAGAGGCTCGTAGATTTTCACTACAGGTGTATGATAGTGTTCTTGCTTCGGAGCCATAGGTCTGGGTTCTGTTTCTTTTGCCTTTTGATCAAAAGAGAAATCGATGTCACCTAAAATGAAGAATAGACTGTCTGCTTTAAGGTAGTTGTCTGAGAGAAGTTCGCTTGAAGATTTGTAGGGCCAATTCCGCTTTCTTCGAAACCACAGACTCCGCTTTGTAGCCTCGGCTATAGGCATAGAATAAATATGGGTTGAATCCACCTTATTAATTGGTAAGGAATCATTGACCGACCACCACAGCTGCAGGAAAGCTTGCTGCTCTGCGATCTTTTTTTCTACTGGAAATAAAAACATCGCCCCGGAGACCAGGGCGATGCATAATAGAATTGCTGTTAATTCAAGTTGTTCTCTCACAAGGCTACTGTCTTTCCTATCCAATTTAGAGGACTGAAGACGTTGCAGCTACTATTGTGAGCAACTAAAAGTTCTCCTCTATTTCGGATCGTTGTCCGAATAAGAATCTGGCTCGGCGTTTTGCGGTGCCTTTAAAACTTTTCTAAAGAAGTAAATCGTCGCAGCGATAACTGTACCCTGCGTCAGAATGATCATGATTAATGCGGAGGTTGTCATTGTGCTGCTTTTTTACGTTTGTTAGAAGCCACCTTCACCATACCTACCAATGCGAAGAAGCAGGCGAGCAGGAAGAATCGGCTCATATCAATATAGAACATGTTAGTAAGAACACCATCCTGCATCCACTGTACTCCCGTGTTGATGTGGAAAATCTGGTTGATGATACTATCGTTTGCCCACGGCCAACCGTTCCCAGAGAACAGCGAAGTAAAGGCGGAAGACCAATCGCTTAATTCACCGTTGAGTGGCTTGAACATCGAAGTCAGGAAGATGATACCAATAAATAGTGGTGTGATGTATTTGATAATCGGGCGGTAGAATCTTGGAACCGTCATATCTGCCCCGTCTGTGATTTCTTTCCATCCCTTGTCCATGCCGAATACCCATGCGAAAAGGATGACCTCAGCGAGGGCGAAAATCACCAGACTTACTGTTCCAGTCCAATAGTCGTATTCGTCGAATACACCTTTTTCGAAGAAGAAGATGGTCGGGAGGCCCATCGCCAAAATGGCGATGCCTAAGATTAACGCGCTTTTGTTTTTCGACCAATTGAATTCGTCTTGTACAAAGCCCATCCAAGGCGTACCCATAGCAAGTGAAGAGGTGATACCTGCAAAGAATAGAAGACCAAACCAAGCTACCCCTGCAATAACAGCAAGGACACTTCCCCATTGATCAAACAGGAACGGCATCGTTTTGAAAGCCATCATAAAGCCTGCATTTTCAACAACCCAATCCAAACCTAGGTAACCCACGGCGATTGGAATAACCACGGCAGAACCGAGAACGATTTCCACGAAACCATTCATCCACCCTGCAGACATTGCGTTTAGCGCGATATCGTCTTTCTGCTTCAAGTAAGAGCTGTAACAATGAATGGTACCCATCCCTACACTAAGGGTGAAAAAGATCTGACCGGCTGCTGCAAGCCAAATTTTCGGATTTG
>JAAXJR010000024.1 GCA_012269745.1 Flavobacteriales bacterium
GGTTCGATTCCGTCCATCACCACAACTCATATCGGCAATATGCTGTTCCCCAGCGTTTTTAGAGCGCACTTGCACACTTGGTGTACGATTTGGGGACTCAGCATGCCTGATGGAGACTTCTCAGAAACTGCGTCCCTTTGCGTTAAATTGCAAGGTAAGATTTTACGCAAAACGACGCAATCCATGTGCAAGGCGACATTGCCTCTTTATCTTTTTTTTCTCGATTTTATTTTAACACGCTGATTATCAGTTTCGTATCATATCTCTTTAGGTAGGGCACGCGGCATTCCTATATAGATAGGATGCCGCGTGCCTTACCAGGGTGATATCAGAGCGCTCCAGAGCAGAACAAGTCAATCTATTCCACTACCCTTCTATACTTTGAGATCAAAATTTCACTTTGATCTTTAAGTGTAGGTATTGAAAACACTAGGATTCTGGAATTACACGTGATTCCAAACGTGTGTTTGGAGTATTCCGAACAACCCTATCGCGATAACAGTAGGCGCAATCCAAATCTACAAGAGCATCTTAGATGTATATCGACAATCACAATGGACATTACGATAGTCCTGATGCGGAAATTGAACAACAAGTCAAAAAAGCCATTTTTACCCGATTAACTTAAGCAATTAGACGAAATATCCTCCGCGGCCGATTGGGCCACCTGGCCAGAAAGTGTGAAAACTTGCTCTTAGGCGTCATTCTATATAATGAGGAAATCAATAGACCTTTCCACATTAAATCATAAACTAATTTATAATGACCAACACACTGCCAATTGATGAACTTGTCAAAGAGCTACGTCGGGCCGATATCAATATCTCAGCTAATCCTTGCGAAAACCTACATGGAATACTAGACTTTAGCTATGAGTCGCCCATGGAATTCAATGGTCACGCTTCCCTAATCACCTATGAGCAATTCCTCGATGGGATTTACACCAGCAATATAGATAAGCTCAAATTCACTCTTCAAGAATCTTGCAGTGTAACGCTTGAAAGACTACTTGTTGAAGTAAGAATTGCCGTGGAAGAGCTCAAACAAGCGTTCAAGCATGTTGGAGAGGATATATCCCTATCGCATGCAAAAATTCAAGCCAAAGAGTGGGAGGAACTTCAGCAGGTTGACATTGAAGATGTGAAAAAAAAACACTGCTATTTGTCAAACTTCAACAACGTTACTGCCGAAAGCTAAAAAAGTGCCTGGATAAACAATGGAAATACTATAGGTCTCACGATTTCTCACCCCCGGTCAAACGGTCCAAAGGCGCTGCCTTCAAGCATAATATTAAAAAGTATGCTGTTGTAGAATTAGGCATGGCCATTGACGCCTGTAGACTTTCTGAGGAGGAGACAAGAAAGGCGTTCATGCTCAAGTGGGGAGACGTTTTTGGGTTTGACTGTCATGACTTTGAGCAAATCATGTCAAAACTTGTAGTTAGGCAGAATTCAATCACACCGTTCTTGGATAAACTTACTTTAGGCTTTGAAAAAGCAGCTAAAGAAAGACCCTGATTATCAAAGATTTAAAAATATATTTTTGGTTAGTTACTAGTAAGTTACCAATTTTTCTCGCCGTGTCTCCCTAGCATTGTGGTGTACAAAACATCACCGCAACTATGGAAATAATCACGATGGAAAAGCAGGCCTACAAGAACCTCTTAGAAAAGATTGAAAGGGTTCATCAAGAAATCATCAAACTTCAAGATCCAGCTAGGCAAATTGCCAGGGAATGGGTAACAACCCAGGAGGCAATGCAAATCATGCGTTGCTCACGGAGAACCCTTGTTACCTACAAGCAACAGGGATACCTCGTACCCACGACTGTCAAGAACAAAGACTACTATGAGCTTAGAGACATCAAAGAGCTGTTAGAGAATGGTCCGAATAAGAGTCTAAGCATCCAAAACCAGAAGATCTAATGGCGCTGAGCAAGGAAGGAATCTTATCGGCCACGGATGGCGGGTTGGATATATTCAAGAAATACATCACTGGTTTCCCAGGTGTTGGAAAGGCATTCTTAAACCCATTCTATGACGACACTAAGCCCAGCGCCTATGTCTACCGTCAAAAGGACTGTGGCAACTACAGCTTCGTAGACCACGGAAACCTGGACTACATAGGCGATTGCTTCTCATTCATCGGTTGGATTTTCAATAAAAACACGGCTGACCGAGAGGATTTCATTGATGTCATGGAAATCATCAATCGGGAGCTCGGCCTCGGATTATCCAGCAACAAGGACAAGGTGCGTGAACTGACCAACCGATATCCAAACACTATTAAAAAAGCTAGCGAAGTGGATCCACTCACCATATCTGAGAATAGAGAAGAGGTAAGCAAACGATTTCTAGAACCGCAGTACAAGGCTTTTACCCCAGATGAACAGATGTACTGGTTGATGTATGGCGTGAATATGGATACGCTTAAGAGGTACAATGTTCGTAGCGTAAAGACCTTTCGCGGGGTTACCAAAGACGATAAAGAATACAGCATAGGGTCCACGGACTCAGAGCCCATCTTCGCTTATCCTGGACAAGGCTATGTCAAGATCTATCGTCCTTATTCAAAGGACCGCTTTCGCTACAGTGGCAACCTCCATGAAGGGTACACCTTTGGCATTGAGCAGCTTCCTCAGCGCGGTGACCTCTTGTTTATAACAGGTGGAGAGAAGGATGTGTTAAGCCTTGTAGCACATGGGTTTAATGCCATCTGCTTCAACTCTGAAACGGCCAACATCCCAAAAAAGATTATACGCAGGTTCTCCTTCCGTTTTAAGCATATTGTCTTGCTGTACGACATGGACCAGACCGGCATCAAGTCCATGAATACCATGCGCGAGCGGCTCAAAGAGTTTGATGTGAAATCCTTGGCCCTACCCTTAAGTGGCGCAAAAGACCAAAAGGATATCAGCGACTTCTTCAGGTTGGGTAATACAGCTAGAGATCTAGACAAGATTTTCACGGACATGCTAGACAGACTCTATGATGAGACCATGAGCATGCTCAAGAGCTTTGAGTTGGATTTTTTAAATCCACCAAAGCCTGCTGAACCCATCATCTCCATTAATGATGTGCCCATTGGAACAGAAGGAAACATTATGGCCATCACTGGAAGTGAAGGCTCTGGTAAATCCAATTACTTAGGAGCACTCCTCGCTGGTACAATGCTAGACGAGTTCGAGGAAATTGATCTATTGGGCGCTGAAGTAGTACCCAACCTTGATGGCAGGGCCGTCCTGTTCTACGATACTGAGCAGTCAGAAGAGCAGCTTTTTAAGAACATGAAGCGCATTTTAAAACGTGCCGATGCAGAAACTCCTCCTAAGTGGTTCAAGACTTACGGACTTGTTGGAATGGATAGAAAGGACCGCCTAACCAGCATCCTTCAGTCTATGGACAAGTTTTACTATGAGATGGGCGGTATCCACATGGTTATCATAGACGGTATTGCTGATCTAATGACTGGTGTAAATGATGAGGACTCCGCAGTAGGACTCATAGATGAGCTCTTTAGGCTTGCTGGAATCTACAAGACCTGCATTGTTGGAGTCCTTCACCTAAGCCCTAGTGGCTACAAGCTCCGTGGACACCTGGGCTCTGAGGTGCAGCGTAAGGCAGCAGGAATCATCTCTATTGAAAAGGATGACGACCCTCAGTACTCCGTAGTCAAACCCTTAAAAGTGCGTGAAGGCAGCCCTCTAGATGTGCCCCAGTACATCATGGGATGGGACAAGGAGCTAAAGGCCCATATCACCAAAGGTGAGAAACACGGTGACTCCCCTTCCGTACGTAGGCAAAATGAAATCATCAGTATCGCGAAAAGCGCTTTCACTGAAAACCAGAGTATCGCCTACAAAGACTTAGTCAAAGAATTTACTGATGTGCTCCCTGTACAGGAAAGAACCGCTAGAAAGTATATCAAGACACTTAGAGATGCCAAGATCATAAGCACCAGTAGCGGGGAAACTGGAATTTACCGCCTGGTAGAAGCTTAGTGCTAATTACAAGTTCAAAACAAAACGTCTCCTGATTCGCAACCAACACGACTATGAAAGAAGAATTTGAAATTAGAACAATGGGCTTTGGAGAACTAGCTCAGATGTACAACCCAACAATTGGAAAAGGCAGTGCAAGTAACACCCTTAGAAAGTGGATACTACTAAACAAAGACTTACACAATGCACTGAAACAAACAGGATACAAAAAGTATATCAAGGTACTTACACCCAAGCAGGTTCAATTAATAGTGGAAGCGCTAGGAGAACCATAGCGTTATTGCATTTATCCCTTATTGAACAACTCTATTGTGTGCCACAGCAGAAAAGAAACAGCACCTATTAAAAGAAGATATTCCTGACATTTTGCATATCCACCTGAAGTCTTTTGATTCTCTTCAATAGCTGCTTGGACAGCATCTATCCCAATTTTAATCCTCTCAGGGTTATTGCCAATGCTAGGCTCCTTACCATCCCTGATATTAAACAACGAAAAATTTGCATAAAGGATGCTCATCGAGTATTTGAGAAAAGTAAGCCCACAGTAAACACTTACACCCCAAGAAAGGACCGATACACCTAATAGTATTGAGACCTGGGAAAGTGTGTAGTTCACTGTGGAATGTACCGAATATCCTATACACGCAACTGCCAGAGCTATTAGGTAGTAGCGATATTTTACTTGCTGGGCTCTGTGCTGTTCTGCAATTTGATTTTGAGTATTCATATTTATTGTTCTGGTTTGAATAGCCAAGTATCACTACAAAGGCCCATGTTAACATTACTTAGATCTGTTATTCCAATCAGGACCGCATTCTCTTCATATGCGTGCTTTTTTGCTAAAAGGGTTACAACTTGCGAATCATCCTCGAAAGCTGTGCCAATAAGCCCATCTAGTACCGTCTTTGACAAATTATCTATATCAACTTGCTCAAACCTACTTTGTTTAATTGAAATACTAATCACGACTTCAACCATTGATGGTTTACCAATTATAGGGAGGTTATTCTTTTGAAACGCATCTTTGGCAACCTCTGCAATTTCTTTTTTGGTAACTCGAACAGACTCTTTATCGTCCTTCTTTAGATATAAATTGTTGACTTCAGGAGGCTTTATACCTTCTTTAGATACTGGCTTATATGAATCTTGTTTTGTTTTTACTTCTATTCCAAAGATTCCAAAAAGAACTCCAATTTTAGGGTTCATCCTATATACTTTATCTCCATTCATTGTGAACTGATTTCTTGTCCAATTAAGTTAATTGAATGAAATCTAAAATCAGATTTCAGGTTCTGGATGTTTTAAACCATGTATTAACACAATTCTCAACTAAGAATCATCAATAACCGGTGTAAACACTTTTGACATAACTACTTATGGTTTCTTCGGGTTAAGAATTCTATTCTATGCCCCACAACGAACACGGACTTTCTATTGCCACAACAGCCTCAGGCCTCCTAGGAGGGCTCTTCAAAGCAGCAGCAGACCACGCCTCAGCAACTACTGTTTCAGTAGCTGGGGCACTTGATGTTGCCATTTATGCACTTGTCAGTGCCAGTGTAGGCTACGGAGTTAAACTTACCCTTGATCGCTTCTTGGGTCGTAAAAACCCTAAGCGATGAGCAAGGTCCTTCTCTTTACAGCAGCAGGTGGCGCATTGCTCTGGATTAGCCGTATGCTCAGCGCAAAGCAGATGAGTGAAAACTCAGTCATTCGCATTCTCAGGCCACGTGTTTCAAAAACCAATTGGTACGGACTTACCATTGCACTAGATGTAGCGGTAGACAACCCTACCAACAAGTCTGTCACCATCACTTCACCAGTGATTACACTCTCCAGCAGTGGCCAGCACTTAGCCAGCACACCTCCAAACCGCAACACCTTCAGAATTGAGGCATTGAGCCAATCCATGCTGAACTCTGTAGAGATTCAGTTGCCTTGGACTTCACTGGTTCGCTATGCTGGAGGTATGCTCACTAAGTTTCAGGAACTACCAGACGGTCAACGTACACTAGAAAACCTTGCCGTCCCACTTGAATACAAGTACACGACCTATGTGAACGGTGTTCTCTATGAATCCAACCCTGAGCGCATAGTATGAGCCGAAACCAATTACATATCGGCTCAATAACCAGTGGGTATCGCAAAATCCTCTCTGGATCAGAATACAATAAGTACTTCAGTGACCCAGAGCAGGACGATAGAATCATCATTCAGGACGGTGAAGTCACAGACACCGTGGAGCTCATGAAGAAGGTGGTCTGGAAATACCTCTCAGATACTGAGTCCATTGCCAAGAAGCTGAAGAGCCCTAGTGTTAAGCGTACCAGCGAAAACATCTGGAACTTTCTGTACCACCACATCCAGTACAAGCTAGATCAAGAAGGCTTAGAGCAGCTGCGCAGACCCGCAAGGAGCTGGGCAGACCGTAAGAGTGGCATTGACTGCGATTGCTTCGCCATTTTCTGCTCATCCATTCTGACCAACTTGGAAATACCTCACAGCTTTCGCATCACCAAGTACGATGGTAGCGAGTACTTTCAGCACGTCTATGTGGTCGTGCCTTATGGCAGTGGCCTAATCAAGATTGACCCAGTGCTGTCAACCTTCAATTACGAAACCCCCTTTTCAACTAAACGAGATATCCCTATGAACCTTAATGGAATTGATGTGGCCGTCCTTTCTGGGACGCCCGGTGCCAGCGAGAGACTCGGTCTCAGCGAAATATGGCACGGCAGCCATATTGGCGACATACAGCCCCTAATCAACAATCCTCAAGACGATGCAGTCTATAACTATTTATTAGAAACTAAGGCTGCACTGTTGGCTATGCCTGAAGGCTATTCCAATGAGTTTATTGCTGCCCTGGAATATGCAATTAAGCATTGGCACACCCCAAGGCGACAAGAAGCATTGGACTTTCTAGCAGATCTAGAGGAAAGTAAAGGCCTTGGCCGACTCAACCGTGAGGGCAAGTTCTTCAAAAGTCTACAGAAGGTAGGCCGTGGAGCTAAGAAAGCCCTGAAGACTGTAGTGAAATACAATCCAATATCAACACTGGCTAGAACTGGATTGATGTTGGCTCTGAAGATGAACCTGCGCGGAATGCGTAAGCACTTGATGTGGGGCTATGCCTCAGCTTCCCAAGCTGAGCGTGCAGGAATTGACCCAGATACCCACAGACGTATCCAGGATGCACTTTTTAAAGTGGATAAGCTTTGGAGCAAGAAACTTTTTGGTAAACAGGAGACCCTTAGAAACATCATTCTCAAAGGCAACGATGAAGGTCTCAGTGGTCAACTAGGTGCTGAGCCAGTAACCACAGCAGCAGCCATCACAGCAGCCACTCCAGTAATCGTGGCGGTGATTAAGATTCTAAAAGATGCTGGGTTGATTCCTAAAAACGCAGACACTTCCAAAGCTGGTATTGAGGCTGAGATGAGAGCCCAGGCAAATTCTGGCGCATACCCTTCAACTGCTGCTTCAGCAATCCCAGCAGCACCAAGTGCTGGAGGTAACTTCTTTAAAAACAACTCAACACTCATAGTAGCTGGAGCAGGTGTTGTGCTTGTAGGAGGCTACTTCTTAATGCGAAAGAAGCCAGCTAAAAAGACCCTTTCAGGAGGTGACTGCCTAAACGGCTCCTCATGTGAAAAGAATGCCAATCTAGGTAGACCTAAGAAGCCGAAGATCAAAAAAGTGACCCTTTCATAACCGCAAACAAAAACCCCTTTAATCATGCCAAAAGCAACAAACTCAAAAGCCATCATGGGCGAGGTAAAAAACCTTGCGATGGTCGCTGGTGGATTCGTCATTGGATCTATGGGCGGTTCGGCCATTGACCGAGCGTTGAAAGTTGATTCCGCTATTCCTGGAATCAATGCAAAGCGATTTGTAAAGCCCGCAGTCCAATTGGGCGCAGGAATCTTTGGCGCTGCTAAACTCAAGAACACTGACATGAAGCTTTTGGCTTCAGGCGTAGGTGCTTCAGGAGTGGTTAGTGCCGTACAGATTGCCACCAAGAAAAACCTCCTTGCAGGCGCACCTGCTCTCAGCGGAAACGACATGAGCGTGTATGAGCCTATCGCATCTCTGCCAGGTATTCCAGAATTCATTGATCCAGAAGGTGTTGACTTGCCTATGGAGACCATGGAGCCTGAGGTAATCATCGAGGAAGAATTCGAAATCATCTAAGACCCAAAGGGTCCATTGTAACTAACCCCTAAACTTTCATTGAAATGAAACCCCAAATCCTACGTCCTATGACACAATCTCGTAGCACTGTTCCATCTCGTGGCTCACGTGCACAATTTGAACGTCGTGTAAGTCAACTTCCTGATGAAACGCGTGCTCGCCTTGCTAAAGGGGAATTGCAAGCAGCCGATGCTGCATTCTATGTAGTAAAGTCTGTTGCTGGTTCACGCAGCCAGAAGATGCTTCGTGACGACGACAATAAAGTTGTTGGCATCTCTAACCTTTCTTCAGGTAAGCTGGAGAAAGGAAGCTACTTCCTTTTGGACGGTATCACATTGCTAGCCGGAACGGCCGGTGAAGGTGAGACTGCTCACGATGTGAATTTCAACGTCCTTCCGGACTTCATCCGTAACGGTCAGTTTGAATTATCTGCCAATAACACAACCATCATTGATGGCGCGTCTTTGGAGCTGTTCAACACCTCTGGCCAAGATGTGGCTGTAGGTCACTACACTTTGGACAACCCAAAGATGATTGATGAGCAGAAAGCTATTGAGCTCAACCTTGAGTGGGGCGCTGATGCCCCTGCTGGTACATTCATCAAGGCTATCCTTCGCGGTAGCGTAGTGACTAAGGCATAAGCTAACCCCTTATGAAGAGTCATAAGTATCAACTCATTCGCGTAAACGTATCGGAGCCTGGTGCTTCGGTACGCTTTACGGGTGAGACCGACAGAAGTTTTGATCGTTTGGCAGGAATCTTTGTAGCGATGCCAGAACCTATTAAGGAAATAGGCGCTGCATTAGGTCTTAAAGTTGGAGGCCAGGAGGTCTTTGATGACGATCACGATGTACGCCTGATCACCTGTGGCCGTGAGGTAGCCCCGAACGAAAAATTCTTTGCCTTTCCAGAGCACATTGAAGCTGGAGGTGCAGCCATTGAAGGCCGTCTAGTAGATGCAGGGAACACCGCTGAAGGCTACCCTTACGAGGCGCGCATAATTCTACACCTGACTCAGGATAGTTAAAGAGGGCCAAGTAATGAAAAGTGTAAGAAGAGTAACCCAAGTATTGGAGGTTAGCCAAGCTGGAGCAATAGTTCCTGTTGACCTGGTTCTTCCAAGTGAAGCCAAGGAGTGTTTCGGGCTTCAGGCTATAGTCACAGGTCTATTTCCTGAGGTGGAATCAGTGATTGATTTTGGGGAGCTTTCAGTCAGCTTTAACGGCAGAGAAAGTCATCCCATCCACCAATTAGTGCCTTATGAGAGTGCCCAAACGCGCCAGGTTTCAACCACTAGGATTGGTCTTCTTCCGCTTTCTACACCTCTAGTGAGTGGTAGCCCTGTAACTGGGTTTTACCGCGATCTAGGTAGGCAGCAAGAGCCATTCACACCTTACCAAGTACGAATCTCATTTAACCTAATCACCGAGTGATAACATCAGATCCCATTCAGACCATAGACATGCTGCTCTCCTCACGAGGTGTAAAGGACTACCACATGGACTTCTACACCTTGCTATTGCTTGAGAATGAGCAAATCACTCCAGCAAACCGTGGGTGGCATTTCTTGGTGAGCGGTGAGCTGCCAAATGGACTTGAGATTATCAGTGAAACTCATGCATTAAAAGTGGGTACAACTGCCCCAGCGACACTTCAGGAGTTCACCGGTCAGATGCTCGTGAAATTGCCTGAAGGTGCTGTCCTTGATCGCCTTGACTTTATCCGAATCATTCCAAAATCCAGTGTAGCATGAAAAGGATACGATTAGTAGCTAAACTTATTGAAAGTCGCATTGCCACTCAGATAACAAGAGGCTATGTAGTTGAGCGAGTGGTAATGGAACTCTGCAACGACAGCGAGGTCATATCCCAATGGACCACAGATCGTGACCACATCAGAACCAGCCTTAGTCGTGAGTTTGGTAGACACCCCTACTCAGATAACCTAACCGTGCAGTTCTACGATCAAGCCGATGAATGCATTTGGGAAGGCGGGTATGAGGTTTATAGTGACAAGGATTCTGAATCACTAAAGCCCATTCAGCCCATTGCGGTTGAACAACAACATGTTGAACTTGCTTTATCAGGTCCCTCACAGGGTGACCTTGGGGCATTAGTTGAGCAAAAGGTTCAGCAGATTAGGCAGGTTGAGGAACTAGAACGATTACGCTCAGAACAGATAGAACTCAAAGCCAAGAACGAAGAGCTCCTTGGCCAAGTGGAAACCCTTGAAGCGCAAGTGGAAGCTAAAAGCAACTTGGAGTACTACTCCAAAGTAGCAGGAGACCTTTTGCCTGGTATTGCTAAGGCGCTTGAAAAGACTTCACTCGGGCCAGCGCTCTCTGGATTGGCAGGTGAACAAACAGAAAAGGACGATCAGACAACCGTGCTAGAGTCTACTAAAACTCTTATTGAAGCACTAAGTGAAGAGCAGCTTTCAGCATTCTACATGCTAGTACTGGAATTACAGAATAACCCAGCGCTTATTCCAGCGCTCTACCAAAACGCATTTTCCAATGAAACTAAGCATTGACACCGCTGCAAAGACAGCAATAGAGGCGAACGAAAAAGCAAAGGCTATGGAGCTCATAGCACCACACTTTTCAGGTAAGGAGCTGCTACGCATTGCTCAAAAACTTCAAAGTCCAGTAGTCAGAATGAAAATCAAAGCTCTCTTATGATGCAGCCTAATATCTCCCTTCCATCCGTCGCTCCTGACCTTCAGCGAAAAGTCCTTCGTGGTGTAGTCGTAATCGGCTCGCTCACGTTGGGCTATTTCGTGGGGAAGCGCATCTTTAAAAAATACCGAGAGCGCAAGACCTCACTTTTGGCAGACAAAAGCCCTGAAGTCCGCCAAGCAATGAGCCTGCGCAGTGCTATGAACCCCTCTGGAGCTTCGTGGCTCATGTGGGGTGACGGCACAAAGGAAGATGCCATCTGGCAGGTAGCCCAACAGATAACAGACCTAGATACCGTAGCACTGGCGTACCGCAACCTCTACAGTGATGAACTGATCAAGGACCTACAGGGAGAACTCAGTACGAATGACTTCAATGCCTTCTTACAGGCAGTGGCCTCGGGCCAAGCGAACAAAAACGTAGATGATGGTCGGCTGCCCTCCCAGGGCGCGTACGCAGCTCCTCAGAAGCTCATTGTAGCCATCCAAGCTGTCTATGTGCGCACCTCTCCAGATGCTTCCTACCACGGGCGGTTCTATGAGATCGGAGAAAACAAAAACATTTTTAAGACCGCCCAAGCTGGTGAGTTTGTGGGCTACGCTACAGGAAAGCAGCACTACGACTCCAAGAACGGCGTACGCTTTATTGAAGTGGCCTACAAAAAGGACGGAATTTCCAAGGTGCTTTGGATCAGTGCCTCAAGCAAGTACACTGAGCAGTTTTCATCAAAGGATGCATTGCTTCAAAAGTACCCTCAGAACAGCACTTCATTGATGACCATGCAGCCACTATCCATGTTGGGCTGGATGGGGCTTTCAGGACACCGCATGGTGACCAATGAAAGCACTCAGGCTTATGACCAGGAGTTTAAGCCAACAGAGGTGATTCCAGCCAACATGCTGGTAGGATACCCCGTAATGGCGCTCACTGGAGGTCTGAATGAATACACCCTTATCCGCACAGCCAATGGACAAGACCGATGGATAGGCACTGAATCTCTAACCCAGCAATAAGATGACTAAAGAAGCATTTGTAAATACCTATTATCCGCTAGCTAAAAAGGCAGGTGATGCTTTTGGATTGAACCCAGAGGTAATACTCGCTCAAGCAGCCATTGAAAGCGGTTGGGCTTCTAGTTATGGAGCACGAGTACGCAAGAACTTCTTTGGGATTACCGCTGCTGGATCGCCCAATGCCTATTGGGACGGTTCGTACTCAGTAAGCAAGAACCAATACAAGCTCAAGTTCCGTGTGTACCAAACGGATCAAGACTCATTTTACGACTTTGCCAGGCTTATCACTAGTAAGTACAAAGCTGCATCTGCTGTAAGCAGTGATACCACGCAGTATGCTCAGGCTATTGCCTACTCACCCTACATCAGCGAGAACAACGGTGATAATCGTGAAGGCTATCGCAAGGGCATCATCTCGGCAGCCAGCAATATTTCAGAATTGATAAAAAAAAAGTATCCGTAATCAGGCACATAATCCCTAGTGGGCCTAGTCCCTTAATCATAGGGGTTGTAGGCGCACTATTAGCAGGAACACTAGCCATAGCACTAACAAGACAACGCAATGAACTTTACAATAAAGACACTTAGAGGAGAGCAGAAAACACTAGGCATCCAAGACCTATTGGGACTTCTGGGTGACTCCATCAATGATGAAATTGTCATTGGGGAAGTCACGTACAGAATATCAAGTGCCCAATCTATTGCCACAGGCGGCTCGCCTGCTGCGGTTGATTGGATGGTAACGCCCTTGAGAGTTCAGGCCAGTGGTCAGGATCGTTTCCAGTTGCCCCATGCCATCCTAGATCCAGAATCGGCCTTCTTCACGGTTAACAACGTGGACTACACCCACGGTATGCAGTACCACTTTGAAGGCACTGAGCTCATCTGGCATCAGACATTTGCCCTCGAGCCAACAGATGAAGTACATATCAAATACCCCATAACCCTTTAATCAACTAGAACTATGAGTAATCTCATCAAACAGAAGCAGGTCCAAGGACTTGTAAGTGACCTCGCGGCTAAAGCCTTAGACAGCGTAGTAGTCAAGAAATCTAACAACCTTTCAGATGTCAATGCAGGAAGTGCAAGAACAAACCTAGGTGTGTACTCTCGCTCAGAAGTAGACGCTATGGTGGCCGGTGCTGAAAACGCACGCAGTGTGGCTACCGTTACAGCGCGTGATGCCTTGACAGGACTGAAAGTTGCAGACCGCGTGTTCGTCTCCAATGACGGTGATAGCAAATGGGCTTTGTACATGGTGACGGCCATTACCAATGGCAACGGCTCAACATCAACATTCGAAAAGATTGCTGATGAAGACCTTTTCACCAATGCCATTTCTGCTAGTGCTGTGAAAGCAGCTTACGAGGGCAACTCTAATACGAATGCCTATACAGATGCTGAAAAGAACAAGCTGGCGCATATCAGCGTAAGCCAAGCGGTAGACTTGGATGCTATAGAGAGTGATTTGGCGACGACGACAACTACTGCAAGCTCAGCCTTGTCTACGGCTAATAGCGCAAGCTCGGCAGCTTCGGCAGCTCAAAGCACAGCTAACACTGCCACTACGAAAGCGAATGCAGCTCAGTCTACAGCAGAAACGGCCGTTACTGATGCAGCAGCAGCGCAGACTACAGCAAACGCAGCCTCTACGGCAGCTTCGGCAGCTCAAACCACTGCGGATTCAGCAGCGAGTGCCGCAGCTACAGCACAGAGCACCGCAAACGGCAAAGAAGAGGCCTTTACACAGACTACTGAAACCTTAACTGGCCTCTCTGGTGGAGCCGATGCACCGATAATCGTTAATCTTGAGCATCCTATTGCTGTAGGCTTTACACCACAAGTGTTCTTTAATGGGCTTCAGGTGCACCGTATCACCTACAATGCAGGGAGTCCAGATCTAGAGTTCACAGTGCCTTACGAGACTGAGGCAACGGACTACATTTCAGTAACCTACAATTGGAGGTAATCCATGGCTAAGCTCACAGCTAAGCAAGTAGATGGTGTCCTGGATACCACCTCCTCCCAAGAAGTATCTGGGCAGAAGACATTCTCTTCTGCTCAGGCCTTCATGGGTGAGCAGCAATCCATTGTGATCTCAGGTGGGTACCTCTACTGGGTTAGCAACCCTGCAATGCTAAATCAATCAGGAAACACTCGGATACGTTTTGAGTTCGGGCAAATGATTTCAGAAGTGTTTGACGGCGATTGGATGCGAATATGATAATGATGACGGCAAAGACCAGATATAAATTGACCATTATGGTCCTAGTATTCCTTATGATCACGGCTATTGTAGCAGTATTCAAGGAGAGCAGCAGCGTAGCTACAATCGCTGTAACTGGTGTAATGACAACGCTCACCTCATACATCTGGGGAGAGACTAAAAGACCTTCTGAGCAACAGTAATGAAATTCAAAGTATTGACATATTCCATCTGGCTCAATGTGCTGCTTTTTGCCCTGGTGATACTGACCTACTCCAAGGCCAGCAAATCACTGGCAGGGTATCAGCGTGTCATTGTGGCCAATGAACAGCTCAATGTCAAATACTCAGATGTTCTGGACATCAATGGACGGATTGTGGGCCAAAATCAGGTTCTTGAACTTAAAAATCAGGAACTAGAAGCGCTTATCCCTGAACTTCATAAAGACATAAAAGCACTACAGGTAAAGCCTTCAAGAGTTGAATCTGTTAGTGCCTCTTCATTCTCAAGTCACACTAATGTGCGGACGGTGCTTAGGGATTCCACTGTCTTTGACACGGTGTTAGTAAAGCACTTTAGCTATGAAGATGAATTCTGCCAGATAGAGGGCTTTGCGGTGAACGATACCCAGCATCTAAATATTTCCTACCAGGACACGCTGATTCAGACGGTCTATAGAGGCAAACGAAAGAAGCCTTGGCTTTGGATATTCTCACCCAGGCAGCTAGAACAACGTGTGGCACTCAAAAACCCTGATGCCACCATCAACTATTCACAACACATACAGATACTACAATGAAGAATTACAGCACTACAAAGCACCACGGCTTAATGGTCATGGAAGACTCTAAGAAGTTGGATACCCTCAATAAGAAACTCAAGAAGCTGGAGAAGGACTTTAAGATTCGTGAGGTAGATATCACCTTCAAAGAAGAGAAATTGCACTTCAAGCAAGTACGCTCTTCAGCTGATGCGTACAAATTCATTCGTGATGTGATGTTCAAGGATCTTGAGATCCAGGAGCATTTTATCGTGCTGTTTATGGACCACAGCAATACCATAACTGGATACTATCGCCACACTAAGGGAACGATCAACTCCACCAACGTGGACATTGAAGTGATTCTAGCAGTGGCCATCAAGACGCTTTCCAAGGCCATGATAGTATCTCATAATCACCCCTCAGGGCAGAAGAGGCCAAGCGAAGCAGACCGCAGAATGACTAAGCAACTCAAGCAAGCAGCTCAAATCTTTGGTATATCGGTATTAGACCACGTTATCGCAACAACGGATGGCTACTACAGCTTTGCTGACCATGGAGAGCAGAGTCTCAACGGCCTGTCTGGAGGTAAAGAGAAGAAAGGCCTTGCTGGGCCCTCAAAGCCAGGAGACAAATTGGAATACTCAGCTTTAAACCTTGCAACTGAGTTATGATTCTTACACCAGCTAACTATATAGACCAATCCTGTCAAGTTAATTTTGATCAGTTACCAGCTGCTCTGTCCAAAGGGCATGACTTGGCATTGACTGCCTTCAAGGATGCTCAGGCAGCCTATAAGGGAAACAAAACGGTGAAGGCCGTGATGGACCATTACCTCTGTGAGCTTAACGAGGCTATTGCCCAAAAGAAGCCTGCTAAGTCCACTAAGAAAAGGAAGAAGCGCAGTGCTACACTTAAGCCAGTAATGGGTGATGTGGCATTGATCTCTGAAGAAATCCGATTCATCCGAAGGTTCTTGTGGCTGGACGGTAAGCAAAGGTCAAAGGAAAGCATCAAAAGGCTGCTGTTCTCATTGCAAAAAGCGATGGTAGAGCGCAGAATACGTAAGAACTCACCCTATGCTGATGAGATCCAAAAGATTCATGATCAGCTATGGGAAATCGTAGTTGATAACCAAATTCAATCGTTCATCGTAGAGCTAGATCCCAAGCTCAAGGCGCACTACAAAGAGATCGTAGGTTCACAGTCCGTAAAAGAGGCCGTGAAGCTTCTAAAACGATTCATTCCCCTTCAGGGCAAATCCGATATAGATGAGAAGGTGATCAAGCTCCATAAGCAAGCCATTCACTTGATCGGGGAAAAGAAAATCAAGATGGACAACCCGTACCACCCCAGGATCATGCAGATGATTGAGGTCCTGGAACATTACATTGAAGACACCCAGTATGAAGACCCAGAGTTGGCTTACAATCTTCAATACCTAGGGAAACTTCCCGATGTGATGAGCTCTGAACAACTCCTCTCCATGGAATTTGAAACCATTGGTCTTGTTGGAAAATGGAAGGAACTCATTGGTGATCCTTCTGTTGGTTTCTCCATGATGGTATTCGGCCAACCTAAGAGTGGGAAATCCACCTTGATGTTGGAGTTCGCTCAACACCTAGCAGAGAACCACGGTAAGACCCTTTATGTGGCCATTGAAGAAGGTTTCGGCTATACACTTAAGGATAAGATTCAGCGTGTTGGGGCAATTTCTAGTAAGCTCTCTTTTGCAGCTGAAATGCCTAAGAAACTAGATAGACTGGACTTCGTGTTTATTGACTCCATTTCTCGTGGAGGGTTGGAGATTGAGGATTTGATCAAGCTTCAAGAGCAATACCCTAGAGTTGGGTTTGTCTATATCTTTCACACCACCAAGGATGGTCGCTTCCGTGGTGGAAATCATTATGCCCATGAAGTGGATGTCATTTTGGAAGTACGTCCTGAAGAAGTTAATGCTAGTGGGAGGTTTGGGGCAAAATCTTTTATAAAACGATAGACTCTATAAGACTAACTTTAGTTCAACTTCGGGAAGGGTATTACATGCTTCTTCCATTGCGTGATCTGAGCAGGGTGAAGCTCATACTCCTGAGCCAGTTCTGATACCGTTTTTAATCCTTTAATCGCCTCAAGGGCTACTTCAGCTTTGAACGCTGAACTGAATACGCGTTTGGTTCTTTTCATAGTTTCGCAATTTATAATTTCTAAATCGCTGTCCTAAATTCCGGGACCACCTCATTAGTGATTAGATGAAGAAGAGCTGTCTTCTGTGTATCCTTGTCACCTTCAAATTCCGCTATCTCCAATAGCCTTGCCATCCAAGGGTTTCCCATCCAGGGTCGTTCGTTTTCATTTTGAAGGGCTTCTAGGCATAGGCTCTTTGCACGTTTAAAGTCTGATTCAGCCAGGAAAGTATCATGATGTCCATTGGTAATGGGGAAAAGTTAATGCCCAAAATATATGTTGAACAGACAACATTGAAATCTGATTAAACCCTTCTAAAAACACCGGAGTTAATACATAAAGAGCACCTAAGCTCAAGTCAATAACCAGAAGGCTTAATCTTGAACATTTCACCTGTAGCGCGTATTACGTATGGCTACTTAGCGTTACTATAGGGTAAACAATACGCTATGCACCTTCCCCACAGTATTGAAGAGCTTATGACACTTCACAATACGTTGGACATTTTGCTAAGTGACACTGATTTAAGTGTATTCATGGATAAAGTCATCAATGAAGTCTACATATAAAATTACCCCAACCAACGGGAATCTCAAATTCAAACCCTACAAGCGCCCCATTAAAGACACGGGATGATCAGGGCTACAACTTATAATCCCAAAACTCAAACCTCTCTATAAGCTCATTTAGGCTACAACCATTTTCCCTTTTCATGTTGCTTCGATGTTTGTTCACACCATGAATGGAGATACCAAGTTCTTTTGATATTTCTTTTGCGCTCATACCTGCAATGAATAGTTTGAGAATTTGTTCTTGTCTACCTGAGAGTTCAGGCATTGTTTCAAGATTTGCGTCATCTCTAGTTTGGTTACTAATGGCTTTCTCAGCATTATTACAATAGATAGGGGTTTCAATGTTGTCAATAATAGCCTGAACCACTCTTTGGTATTCCCAGTTTGAGCTTGTTTTACACACATACCCAGAAGCACCGTGATTAATAGATGCCTTGATGACACTGGCTGGAGTGTTAGCTGAAAACACTACACAGGGGATGTTGTGTTTTTGGCATAGCTCAATTGAAGAGAAATTTTTACTGCGGCCACTTAGGAACAGGTCCAAGGAAGCAAACTCATAGCCGTGCTCCTCAATTTCTTTTTCAATTAGATGTTTATTAAAAGTCTTGTGGACTACAAATTCGGCCCCATAGTTGAAAACCTCATTAAGCACATCCTTAATAGTGATAATAGCGGAATCATGATCTTCAATGATTAGTACCTTCTTCATAAATGGACATTAATATTGTATGTGCTAAAGCCGTCTTGCCCTGTTCTGTGCTTGAGTTTTGCTTTGATTCTCTTGCACCTAGACAACGCAACAAACTTGCCTTTAGAGATTTTGTTTTTGAGAAGCTCAGATTTGCTTTTCTGTTTCCCTTGGTAGGAGATATGAATGTTAATTTCCTGGTCCACATCATGAATGTAGACACTAAAGAGTTGCCCAGATTCATGGCGGACCGCATTAGCTAGAATCTCTTGAACTATCCTGTATAAGTGTATTTGATGCTCGGTTGGCATCTGGTCTATTTGGTCCGATTCAAATTCAAACTCAACTTCTTGATCTGTGATGAACTTGAACAAATCCTCCAAACTAGACTTGAAGTCATCTAGGAGCAATCCCCTAGGGTATATGGATTCATTAGCAATAGACACATCAACTTTAAGACGTGATAAAACATCATGAAACCTTTTCTTCTCATAATCTGTTAGGCTGGATTTAGAGATTATTCTATCCAGCTCAATCCCACTTGAGGACATACTATCATGAATTTCCATTGAGGCTCTCTCCAGCTGCTCTTCAATTAGATCCAAATATTGCTGCCTGGTTTTTCGCGTTAGCTTTACAGACCTAATAGTGGTTGTGACGGTTATCCATATGAGGAATAAACCAAAGAGGGAAAAGTAGAATAGGGATAAGACGGTCCTAATTAGCTCGTATTCCATTTCTAATTCTTTTGAATGAGTATGTGATGAACAGGATGTTCATAACGAGGAGGGCTGAAACATATATTGTGTAATACAACCAGTTGCTATAGTGCTCTTGACCTGCTTTAATCATTTCTTCGCTGGCACCGATGAATTGCATGCTGTTGATAATGAAGAACAGAAAAATCACAAGAATTATCATTTCTGTTGACACGTTCCACATTCGAATTATAATGTAAGCCAACATTGTGTTGCTAAGAAATAAAAGAAGAAATCCATGATCAAGAACCAATTCTTGTGTTGAAGGCCCACTGTTGAGAAGAGCAGCGGTATATAAAATCAATAGAAGTGTTGCTGCAGCTCTGATTTTTTGAAAGACAAAGTGGCTGACAACCATAAGGCCACCTACACATATCATATTTAGCTGAACTATTTCTATTGAAGCAGCATGGTGTTCAAAAAGTATTGTTATCAGGCTTCCGGTAAAAAAGAATGGAACTATAAGCCCGTCTGTTTTTCTTTGGTCCGTAAAAAGAAGTAACACAGAAAGGCACAGTACAAAGTACTGTGCTAGTTCAGTTGTGATATAGTGTATAAGACTATGCAATTAGTGGTGAGCTTGGTGGACAATAGTGTGGGCAAATAGATGCGTAATCTAAAATGAGACCATCGGTCAAATCTTGATTTTCATCGTCTGTCCCAACAACAAATAGAGTCAAATTACCTTCAGTCCTTGCAAAATACATACGAACTCCTTCAACTCCAGCTTGATTAATTAATTGAGCCATTTCTTCCTTCTTAAAGGTTGCTGCAATTGACTCGCCCACGGGTGCATTGTTTTGATACTCGTGAGTCATTTCAGTGGC
Organism: Flavobacteriales bacterium; assembly: GCA_012269745.1. Classification (GTDB taxonomy): domain Bacteria; phylum Bacteroidota; class Bacteroidia; order Flavobacteriales; family Schleiferiaceae; genus UBA10364. Next base: position 19,882 of record JAAXJR010000024.1, read on the forward strand.
TTCCGCCAAATTGATAAATGCCATAATAAATATGTTTTTATGATTAATATTGTAATACTCCCCGGAAATTAGACCAGGCTCTTGGCACAGATTAAAGTAATCAATTTAGACGGTTAAGCAATTGGGCTGAACCCAAATTGGGTATCAGAAGTAGTACTCAATATATGTTCTAAAACACTGTCTGAGTATTTTATATAACCATGATTGTGGTAAAAAAGAATGGATCAGTTTTTCTCAACCGTTTTGGGTCCTAGTATTAGAAGGACACTTGTGTTTTATATTCTTCCTGGCTCCGCATTTGTTTTTATAGTTCTGTTGTTTGTGTGCGAATTAGAGCTTCTTGAACTCATTAAGTCATTTTCAGAAAGCACTTATACCGCTCTTTTCTACACATTCCTACTGCTGATTGCATCTTATATCTCCGGATTTATATTTGAAAATTTTGGATCTAGATGGGAGGCAAAGCATTGTAAAAACAAAGTGTTGGATTACATATCTAAAGATGAAGACGGAGTGAATGGTAAAGTTAAAGCTGCCAATTCGGATCTTACTCCAGAACAAATTTTTTCATTTGGCTGGGAGAGGTTCTTAACTCTTTCATATGACGCAAATAAGGTAACTGGACATAGGTTTCTAAGGTATATGCTAGAACGTCTAAAGTTTGAGTTGAGTTTTGGCTTTGTTATGTATGTATCCTATTCTTTTCTCATATTGAAGTCAATCCATACCGCATATGTTTCTTTTGAAAAGAATGGGGAATTTGCAGAGTTTGATCATGTCACTCTTGCTTTAATAGTAGGAATGGTAATACTGAATTACTATTTAACCAGAATTGAAGCCCCGAAGTCAGCGCAAACGCTTCATGAATGCAGATTATTGTTGGTTACTAGTCAGGATAAAGAATGGAAGAGTGAGCTTGAGCACTTTAGTAGACGCAAAGAGGATTCTAAGAAAAGGGGGAAAAAGTCTTGGACGAAATTCCTGTATATAGCTGCAATACTTCTCTCATTTTTTATGATAAGATCATTGTTCAAGCATATTCGCTCAAGATTACTAAAAAATGAATAAATGAAGTACTACTTCTAGTACTTAGTATTTTCCTTGGAATAAGGACGTCAATTGAAATTATACTAATTATGCGTTGATAGTTAAATGTTTAATGAATAGAGTTTTTTGATTTCTATTGTCTTTTTAAAACTAACGTGTTATGAAAAAACTTTTATTATTAGCGTTACTAATAAGTTTATTTGGGGCTTGTGAAAAAAGCAACTCAATTGAAGAGGAATACTCTTATTCTGAATTATTAAATTCTATTAATCCGCTGGATTCCATTGGGTTGATACACAATGAGCTGGTTGACAGTATATTGTCTACATATACATCTGGTTCAATTTATGACCATATGGACAGCTATTTTGATTCTGATTTGAGATTTGATTCAGCCATGAGCTCAGAGGAGTACTGGGATGAATTATATCAGTCTTGTTTTGTAGAGTCTACAAATGAATTCGTGTATGAAATCTATGTAAGAGATTTAGATTTGGATGTGGATGTTGAGATGTATGTTTTGCAGTTAATGGAGATCGGTGAAGCATATGATGGATCTAATTTAAATGACATAATTTCCAATATAAAGCATCATGAGTCTATAGTGATATCAGCTTCAGTTGGCACGAACATTGATGCCTATCTAGTGGCTTCTTCTGTGATGCGACATTCTTTAGCGTATTGGGATGATTTTGTTGGTGAGAATTCTTATAAATTCAATTGGTCAAAATTATTCGTTGCCTTATGTGATGTCGTTGGCGGCCTTGAAGGTTATGCGGTTGGTTCAGGAGGAGGTGTGAATCCTTTATCAGGTGCGTATTTAGGCATTCAACATGCGTCCATTGCTAGTATAGCTGGAGCTGCTATGTTAAATGCAATAAGCTCTGTTGGAGGATAACTCTTAAGCTCCGTAATAAATATATGCGTTATGAAAAAGATTATAGTATTTATAATTCTATTACATCCATTGAGCAGTGTAGCGCAATTGTCATCTGCTAATTGGGACGTTCTTTACTTTTTGTTGTTGAAAGACCAGGTCACTATTGAGAAACGTACTAAAAGTATTTCTCATGAAGTTGTTCTTGAGACCGAGGATTTTGTTATCAAATCAACTGGAGAATGGAATGGTCTTGAAAAAGAAGTTTTCGGATTATATGTTGTCCTTAATGATGGGAGATCATATGATATTGGTACAACTTGGGTTAGATCTTCAGTAGGTAAGTTGAGGTATATATTAAGAAATAACAATATAGATCCTGACAAATACAATTTAGGTGGTTATAGAAGGATAACAAAGTGGCTGTACGTCTTCAAAGAAGTTGGACATTATTGTTTGGAGTAATTTACAAAAAAATTGCTGATTTAGTTCTAAGGTGATTTCTTCTTCGCTGCTTCATAGATTTTTGTTTTAGTAGTTGTCTTTGTTCTAGGATTATTTTGTTTGTACCGTTATAAACACTTGCTGGAGTACAGTTATTTAGAGATTCATGTGAGGTGGTTCCGGAATTTAGGACAGCGATTTAGAAATTATAAATTACGAAACTATGAAAAGGACCAAACGCGTTATGATACTTCTGTCATAGCCCAAAGATTAAATACTTGAGACCTACTAGTCGTCTAATAAACGCTTAAATGCTATTCCACTTGAAACATTGTTCTAGTATGACAACAGTCTTAACACAAATGGAATTATCGTCATCAATCGGATCATCAAGGGACGTTTACACCCAGGTAAGGCACGGGTCACG
>JAAXJR010000067.1 GCA_012269745.1 Flavobacteriales bacterium
GCAACATCTTGCAGAACATAAGGAAGGTCGCGACCGGTGTTCAGCGCTTCAACATCCTTTTCCGTTAGATTGATCTGTGCGATTGGGTCGTCTTTTTGCGCCCAAGTGCCCAGTACATTCACCTCATTAAGTTCCACATTTGGAAGGAGGAGAATGTCGATTTTAGCCGAATCGGCTTCTTCTTGTGCAGCGGCAAATAGCGACATTGCTACAGCAGCTGCGGTACACATGAATTTATTCATGAATTTGGTTTTAAAACCACGTCAAGGGGCAACAACGTGTATTACACATATTATTGCTTATCGTTCCTTGGCAGCATTACCTGCCCAGGTTCTATGGGTATGTTCTCAGCCCGTAGGTCAAACAACTTTCTGGGCACCCCTTTGAGACAACGCAAATGTATAACACGAAAAGCGTATGTTAGTGTTCATGAAAAAGATTGTTCGAATCAGCGGAATTGTGGGAGCTTCTGGACTCCTTTTGAGTGTGCTATTTAAGGTTCTCCACTACATGGGTGCCCCAACACTGCTACTTATTGGTACAGTGAGCACCGGGGTGTTTATTCTTACCTATACCATCGATAGGCTAAAGAAATACTCTTAGTGAATTTGTTGATGAAGAGATAACTTGGAAGTAGCTGAAACACTTTTTTTGTTTTCGTCTTTGAGAGGAAAAATTTTAATCCCAAAACCTTGACCGACAATTAATTCTTGTCGCCATCCGACACTTTCTAATAATACTGCTGTTTGATAGGCACCCATACCTCTATTAGCCCTTGATCCAAGTACTTGTTTACCGTAAGAAGCAGAATAGTTTTTTGGTAAACCTGCACCATTGTCTTTGATCATTATTTGATCTTTAGAAGTGAGCAATTCAATCTCATCACCGCCATGCTCAATGGAATTACTAAGATGAGTAGTAATGGCTAGTCTTATTACGAATGCTGTTGTTGCACTTACTTTAACTTTTGAGGCAGTCAAATGAAATTGGACTTTTTCCTCAAATTGTTCTTGTGTACTTACAATTATCTCATTGAGGGTAATTTCTTCTTTTTGTAATCGATATATCGAATTCTGATTTTCAACAAGTTCATTAACCATCAGCGCTGATCTACTTATTGCCGATTCGATACGATCAAAAGTACCTTGGTCAATTTCAATTTTACCGTTACTTCTCTTTCCTAATCTCGCTCCACCCATCGCAAGCAATGCGATAGATAAAGGATTTTTTAAATGGTGTGTGCTAAGTGCAAGTGCTCCTTTTGTAAAGCTCAATTCTTTCCCATTCAATTCGAACTGCTCGTTGAGATTCTGCCATTCTTGAATAGCTATTAACGCCCATCGTAACGTCCAAATACCAAAGAATATCAACCAAATTCCAAGTATATCATCTAATGGATTCGGCTGTAATAAATGAATTTCAGGAACGATTCTAACTCTTAACCCCTGAAATAAGCTAAATATTGCACTGAACCACAATACTGGTTGTATAGCATCGTACTTTTTGCTTAATACCGCTTCCAATCCGACACGCAAAGTATACACCAAAAACAAAACTGTAAAGTAAATCTGTGTTTCAATGGGACGAATAAGCACTATGATTCCGCATAAAATCGCAAAAGACCACTGAATCACAAATTTTTCCCTCTCGTAAAATATACTGTAAAGAACCACGACCAATGAGACGGCCTCTACACAATAAACCACGGTGGATAATGCATTTAATCCAGCTACATGAAAGACAACAGCATCAAAAACAACCACACCGATTATGGCTATTAACAGAAAGTTTCGTTGAAAGAACAATTTCATCTGCGCGAGTATACCATCAATTTCTGATTGTAAGAATTTAATGTGAACGATAAGTAAACTCTTTGACCCCTTTTACTCATAGTTACTTTATGCCTCTGTTCTAATCTTTGAACTTTTCGAGCAATCCTAGAGGCCGCAATCGGATTTGCTCCCCTTGTCGAGGCTGACGGCCGACCGGAAAATCATTGTACTTGTATAGTTTATCGAGCGATACTGCGTGCTGCTGACTAATTGCACGCATGGTCAATCCCTGCGAAGCGATCACGAACTTCTGTTTTGAGCGAGGCTTTTTGTAGTCGATGTACACCGCCTCGCCCGAATGAAATACAGTTTCGTAAGAGGCATCATTGATGCTTAAAAGAACTGGAACTCTCATGTGCAGCGAATCTGCCAAATCTTCCAAGGTCTCCCCTGCTTTGAGCACGACATACGGCGTTCCATTCTCGTGGTGCTTCATTCTGTGAATCAGGAATTTCTTTTTCGCATTAGTCACGGGCTTGCCCTTTGCATTTAAGGTAGGCCCCTCTGTTTTCACGGAGAGTGTATCCTCGGAAGCTAAAAGCGGCGCAGTAGCGGCAAAATCAAACCGGTGCAATTCTTCCTGCTCTATGATGCGAATGAGCTTGTCTGCATAATCCGGAGCCGTCGCATAACCGGCCTTCTTTAGACCCTTCGCCCAACCCTTGTAATCTGTTGGGTCCAATTCAAACAAGAACTCGTACCTCGACCCTCGCACCAGAAAATCTGTATGATCCTCATAACTGTGTCTGACCTCCTTATAGGCCCTGAAACACTCGCCTTTAGCATCATCGTCGTGGTAGACCTTCTCGCCAGTCCAGCTGCCGTGGCATTTGATTCCAAAGTGGTTGTTTGACTTCTTGGCCAATTCACTTAAGCCATTACCACTTTCCAAAATTCCTTGCGCCAACGTAATCGACGCAGGGATTCCACTTCTATTCATCTCATCTACAGCGATTTGCGAATATTCTAACACGTAAGCAGTGCGCACATTGGGCTGAGCAGTCATTACAACGGCTGTTAAACTAACCAGAAGGAGATGGAGGTAACGATTCGTTAACATTGGAAGTACGATTTGACTACAAATTGCATTTTCCTTCTTGAAGTTTTTTCGAACAGTCGACTGAGTTATTAAAAATTTGAGGGCTAACTCCCACAAAATCAAAAAATGAAATTGTTAATAACGCTTTTTGAGAAGGTCTTGAATCTGTAAATCGATTTGGTAGTTTAGAAATGAGTCTAAACAAAAACACTACGCAATGAATACTAACGATTTCGGAATGGACGATTCTTTCGCAAGCTTCGTTCAAGAATTAGAGCAAGCAGAACAACCAAAAGCTTGCAGCATTGACAACCCAGAATGTGAGGCTTGCGGAAGCTAAATCACGTCTGTAGAACACATTAAAAACCCCCGGTTCGCTGCGCGAACCGGGGGTTTTTAATTTCCACCCACCCTACTTTGCTAGTCCTGATAGACCGTCCAATCGCTATTCATATAGAGCAATAGTAACAAACCAGTCATGAGGACAAAACCGAAGAACACGGAACCCGCTATTTTTATTACGGACCCTTTGGAATTTCTAAAGGTCGCACGATGAAACGCAATGCTAAAAGCGGCAATAAGCGTCGTGTACACGAAATAAATGACCCAATTCCAACCGTCAGACATCCAGCGAAAGTCATAATAGCCTTCGTCCATCCACATGAAGAATTGGCTAATTAAATGAACCCAAAGAAAAATGGTGATATACGGTCTTCGAAGAAGCATTAGAGCAAGTAGGTAAACCCTACTCCGAAGTAGTTGTTCCAACCGTTGATCTCGTATTTGAAGCCAAGGGCATTGATACTTCCGTCAAAGCCGTACCATTGAATGTCCAAACCTATTGGGATCGTAAAGACATTCACGGGATTATCTGGATCAAGGAAGAGCAAATCTACAAGTCCGGTCTTTTCAGCAAAATCGGCTCCGGTCATATATCCAAAGCCTACATTCATAAAGATGTCAAACACATCACCCTCCCAAAGCTTTCCGAAGCGAACCTTAGCCGTGGTGAATTTCCCAACGTTGTAGTTGTACTGTGGCAATGCAAAATTGCTCCCAAAGGCTCCATTTCGAACATAAGAGGTGGTAAATGCGATAACGCCACCATTGTCAAGATCGTGCAAATAGCCGCCCAACTCATATTCCTCTCCTAAAACAAAGTTGCTAGGATCCGTAAGCAAAGTGTGGTAACCTGCGAGAATACCCATATCGATCTCACCTAGGGTCACATCGGCCTGAGCATTCGAAAAAAGCGGGGCTAAAGTGAAGAGAAGTGCAAATTTGAGGGTACGCATTGGGGGTCTGTTTGTTTGCCTAAATATCAGAAAAACTATGCCAAAAAAGAAGCCACTTCTTTCGAAGCGGCTTCCTTATCACTAGTTCTTAGTATCTGTAGTGTTCTGGCTTGAACGGTCCTTCAACCTTCACACCGATGTAATCGGCTTGGTCTTTACGAAGCGTCTCGAGCTCTACACCAATCTTAGCCAAGTGCAAGGCAGCTACCTTCTCATCCAAGTGCTTTGGAAGTGTGTACACCTTGTTCTCGTATTTGTCGCTGTGCAACCAAAGCTCGATCTGAGCCAAAGTCTGGTTGGTAAAGCTGTTTGACATTACAAACGACGGGTGACCTGTAGCACAACCTAAGTTTACCAAACGACCTTCAGCCAATACGATGATCTCGTTGCCTTCTACATTATACAGATCTACTTGAGGCTTAATCACCTTCTTCGTATCGCCGTAGGCACCGTTCAACCATGCCATGTCGATCTCGTTATCAAAGTGACCAATGTTACAAACGATGGTCTTATCAGCCATCATACGGAAGTGCTCTTCGCGAATAATGTCTTTGTTTCCTGTTGCAGTTACTACAATCTGTGCACGTGGAATGGCATTCTCCATGCGCTTCACCTCAAAGCCGTCCATAGCCGCTTGCAATGCACAGATAGGATCAATCTCAGTAACAATAACGCGAGCACCAGCACCGCGCAATGACGCCGCAGTACCCTTACCTACATCACCGTAACCGGCAACAACAGCAACTTTACCTGCAATCATCACATCAGTAGCACGACGGATCGCATCTACTGCAGATTCTTGACAACCGTATTTATTATCAAACTTAGACTTCGTTACAGAATCGTTCACGTTGATCGCTGGAAGTACCAACGTCCCGTTAATTTCACGCTCGTACAAACGATGTACACCAGTAGTGGTCTCTTCAGAAAGACCTTTAATACCTGCTACCAATTCTGGGTATTCGTCGAACACCATGTTCGTCAAATCGCCACCGTCGTCCAAAATCATGTTCAATGGCTGACGATCTTCCCCGAAGAAAAGCGTCTGCTCGATACACCAGTTGAACTCCTCTTCGTTCATACCTTTCCAAGCATAAACTGGGATACCTGCAGCTGCGATAGCCGCTGCTGCGTGGTCTTGTGTAGAGAAGATGTTACAAGACGACCAAGTCACATCTGCACCCAACTCAACGAGGGTTTCAATCAATACTGCGGTCTGAATAGTCATGTGCAAACAACCTGCGATGCGCGCGCCTTTCAATGGCTTGCTCTCACCGTATTCCTCGCGAAGCGCCATAAGACCTGGCATTTCAGCTTCTGCAAGTTTGATTTCTGTGCGACCCCAATCGGCCAATGACATATCCTTAACTTTGTACGGTACGTACTGTGTAGTTGAACTCATGTAGTATATAAATTTGCTGCAAAGATACACAACACAAGGGTCTTACAAACAGTTCAGTAGAATGTTGAATTATCCATTTAAATACCTCGAGGAATCCATTTGCATTTCCGTGAACCCTACTACTCAGGGTGAGGCTATTATGGACCAATTCTCGACCGCCGATCGCACCAAATTTTCCAAGCTGAAATCGCCCGCGAAACAACAGGAATTTCTTTGGAGCCGCTCCGCTCTATTGCAAGCAGGTGCTCATTTAGAATCCATCACCTACCTCGGTAAAAAACCAATCACCAATGAAGCCTTCATCAGCCTCAGTCACTGCCAAGATGGTGTCAGTGCTGTCTACAGCAAGGGTTTAGAAGTAGGCATAGACATTGAGACTCGAAGAGAGAACCTCCGTCGAATTGCCCCGAAATTTACAAGTGAAGAGGAAAAAAAACGCTTCACTTGTGACGAGCAAACGACCCTTCAATTCATCTGGGGCATCAAAGAAAGCCTTTTCAAACTCTACGGTTTCGGGAATGTAGATTTCAAGCAACACCTCGATATTACCAGCTTTGAATGGAACGCTCAGACCAAGCAAGGTTGGGGCACAGCATGGATCACACAAACTTGTGCAGAACGCAATGAGCCCATTCAGTGCCTGGTTCAAACTGCCGTTGTTGGCGATCATTACATTTGTATAGCTACCCACCGTAAGCCAATGGCACCCATTGACGGAAAACGTGTCCGCCTACGTGAATGGACACCACAAGATGCCTCATGGCTGTACGAGCTCAACATGAACCCTGCGGTCGTAAAATACACTGGAGACGCCGGGTTTACCTCCGAAGACAGTGCCCTGAACCTAATAAGAACGTACCCGAACTACCAACGCGACGGTTATGGACGATGGATGGCCATTGACAAATCTACCGGCCTACCCATTGGATGGTGTGGTTTAAAAAAAAATCCATGGGGCATAGACCTCGGTTTCCGGTTCCTTGAGTACTCATGGGGCAAAGGCATCGCTACAGAGTGTGCTTTAAAAACCATTGAAAAAGCAAAGCACCTCAAACTTCCAAGATTGATTGGTCGCGCATTGTCTGAGAACATCGGAAGTTGGAAAGTCCTTGAAAAAGTGGGCATGCAGCGTTACCACAGTGTACCTATCGAAGAGTTTGCTGAAGACTTCAACATCGCTAGTAAAGATCTCGAAAGCTGGAAAGGCCAGATGTTACATATGTATAAATTGGACCTCAAGTGAAAATAGTATTTACTGGAACAGAGAGCACCTACAAGAGCACCTTGGCAAAAGCCATAGCTGAAGAGTTCTCGTTGACTTATGTTCCAGAATACGCTCGGACCTATCTCGAAGAAATTGCCCCTGGGACACCCGTTGACCCTATGCCTCGTAAAGACTACGATTGCATCGAAGAAGGCCAACTCCTCAGCCAAAGAAACAATGGCTATTACACCCATAACGGCAGTGGCGTTTTCGATACCGACGGCACTGTCCTATACATTTGGAAGAAAGATAAATTTGGTGAAACCGATAGTCTGTTGCTCCAAATTCCAGAAGATATCATCTACTTCTTGTGTCATCCAAATGTAGAAGCAGGAATGGACCCTCTCAGGGTGGATGCGCAACGAAGAGAGAAATTACACGCGAAATATGTAGCGGTGTTAGGCGAGCTTCCCAACCGAGTCATTCACCTCAATGAAAGGACTCTTGAAGGCCGAATAGCAAAGGCACTGCAAGTAATAAGTACACTATTAGACGACGCGGTTTAATTGCTCATTGATGAGCTGACGGGCGTTGTTCCATTTTTGGAATTGGACCAAATAGTAATTGTAATCCGCATTTTCCATAGTCAAATACTCTTTCAGTGCATTTAACTTTCGCTCCACGTGCACATACTTCATGCGCAAGGTAGTTTCATTAACCAGAGGGAAAATGGTGTTCTTCTCGTCCGGCAAATAGATTTCTTTCGCCTTCCAATTGGCCAACGTGTACTTCTCAGTCAATGCCTCAGTAACGACCTTGATGATCTCCGGATCTTCTTGACGAACCCACCAACTGGTATCAGGAATGCGTTCCGCCTCTACCTCATCGGCTAACATATTGTAAATCTTAGAAAAGATGGGCGTCGCAAACTCTATATGATCTTCCTCTATCTCGTCCACAATCCAGTTTGCAATGGATACAGGAATAACCTCGTCCTCGTCTAAATCCGCGTCTAACATTGCCTCAGTCCCCTTCGAAATAAGTAGGTGAATAAGTCGTTCCTCTTGCTCATAGCCGTGGATTTTGACCATCCCCGCCTCACGAGGTTGCACGACCTCCATTGGCGGCGCTTGAGCCTGCTGTTTCTTTTGCTGACGCTGCTGAACTCCTTGGAGCCTTCCTAGCTCCTCATACAATGCTGTCGGGTCTATTTCAAGAATGTGTGCAGCCTCCTTGATGAATACTTCGCGACCAATCTGATCGGGCACCTTAGAAATACTACTTACTACGTCCCGAACCATCTCAGCGAATTTCAGCGGATCGCCAGCTACCTCTTCCTTTAAAACAGACGTCTTAAAACTGATGAAATCTTTCTTACTCGATTTTAAAAACTGTTCCAATTCCTCATTAGAACGCTGCTTGGCGAAACTATCGGGATCCTCACCTTCGGGGAAGCTCACAACACGAACATTCACCCCTTGCTCGAGCATCATATCAAGACCGCGGAAACTTGCGCGTAACCCAGCAGCATCGCCGTCAAAAAGCAAAGTAATGTTTGGCGTGTAACGCTTCAACATGCCTATCTGCCCTTCAGTCAGTGCTGTTCCTGAAGAACTAACCACATTGCGAACACCATTCTGGTAAAAACTAAGTACATCTGTGTACCCCTCAACCAAAAACGCCTCATCTCGCTTTACAATCTCCTGCTTGGCCTGGTACAAACCGTACAAGACCTTGCTCTTGTGGTAAATGGGGTTCTCTGGACTATTGAGGTATTTAGCAGCCTTTGCATTGTTATTGAGAATCCTACCACCAAAGCCTAAAACACGACCACTTACACTGTGGATTGGAAACATCACACGGCCACGAAACCTATCGTACCAACCGCGATCATTCTTCATAGAAATCCCACTTTCCTGCAATGCCTTCTCGCTGTATTGATTCGCTATGGCGTAATCTGCAAATGCAGTCGATTTCTCCGGACTATACCCCAAATGAAACTTTGCAATAGTCTCATCGTTAAAACCTCGCTCGCGGAAGTAACTCAAACCTATGGCCTTGCCTTCGTCTGTTTCAAGCATTTGCTCTTTATAGAACTTCGAGGCAACCTCTGTAATGAGATAGACCGCTTCTCGCATGTTGCCCGCCTCAATCTCTTCGGCCGTCTGTGGACGCGCCTCTGGAATCTCAATGTTGTACTTTTTCGCTAGCCAGCGCAGCGCATCTGGATAACTCATCTGCTCGAGTTCCATTAAGAATGTCACCGCATTACCCCCTTTTCCCGAAGAAAAACACTTGAAAATCTGCTTGGCTGGGCTCACCATGAATGACGGCGTCTTTTCATTATTGAAAGGACTTAAGCCTTTGAGATTACTCCCGGATTTTTTCAATTGGACAAATTCTCCGATCACCTCCTCTATTCGAGAGGTGGTAAAGATTTGTTCAATGATTTCCTGAGGTATGCGAGCCATGAACGCAAGATACTTTTAATAAATAAAAAAGCCACCCCTAAGGGCGGCTCTAAGCAAGCTGAGTTGAACTTAATTATTTATGCAAATGTACATCCATTTGTGGATATGGGATAGAAATTCCTTTTGCATTGAACGATTTATAAACTGCTTCATTCATTGCAAAATGTACGTCCCAGTAGTGCTCTGCTTTCACCCATGCTCTTGTTGTCAAATTCACAGATGAATCGGCCATCGCACCAAGCTCTACTAAAATAGGCTTGTCTTTTACCACACGCTCGTCCGCTTCCAAAAGTCCACGCACTGTCGACTTCGCCTCATCCAAATCCGCATCATAGCCTATTCCAAAGACCCAATCAACACGTCTGAAATCCTGAGCACTAAAGTTTACCAAGGAACCGTTGCTCAATGCACCGTTCGGCAAAATGATCAGCTTATTATCAGGGGTTGTTAGCGTGGTGACGAAGATTTGTATGCTCTTCACTGTCCCGGAATATCCTTGTGCTTCGATGAAATCTCCAACCTTAAATGGCTTGAACATTAAAATCATTGCACCGCCAGCGAAGTTTTGAAGTGTTCCACTCAACGCCATACCTACTGCTAAACCTGCAGCACCTAAAACGGCAACAATACTTGTAGTGGCAACCCCTAATTGGTTAATTGTTGCAATAAGGACAAAGGCCTGTAAGGTGATTTTTAACAACGACTCTAAGAACGTCGTAAGACTTGGATCCATTTCCCTGAGGCTCATCGCCTTTTTGAATCCGCGCAACATAACTTTTACGATGCGCATCCCAATCCATAGGATGAGTAGTGCAATAACCAATTGTTTCGCCCACACAAGCGCATTGGCAGTTATAGTCTCTACTGAGACTCCTAGAATTTCTTCCATGTGATATTAGGTCTTGGTTTATTTCTTTCGAGCTCCAGTGTACGCAATGACCTCTTTTAAGGCCTTACGCTCCGTACTGTCGGGGAAGTTAGAAAGAATTTCAGAAGCTCTACTCAGATGTGCCTCCATTTTACCTCTTGCGTAATCTAATCCGCCTGAACTGCGGACGAAATCTACCACCTCAGCCACTTTCTTTGGCCTATTGTGATGCTTCTTAATCGTTCGAATGATTTCTTTACGCTTAGAAGCTGTGGTATTTTGCAACGCATTGATCAGTGGTAAAGTCATCTTTTGCTCCTTGATGTCTATCCCCGAAGGTTTACCCGTAAGGTTCACCTTTTCAAAATCGAACAAATCATCTTTAATCTGGAACGCCAGACCTAGCTCACGACCGAACATTCGCATCTGTTCTTGCACCTCTTCTGAAGCCTCAGCGCTTTGAGCACCGACAACACAGCATGTTTCCAAAAGGACCGCCGTTTTCTGCTGGATCACTTCATAGTAAACCTCTTCTGTGATGTCAAGCTTTCGCGCCTTTTCTATCTGCAACAACTCACCCTCGGACATGCTTTTTACGGCCGTGCTTACTGTACCTAATAATTGGTACTGCTCTTGATCTACCGCAAGTAGTAAGACTTTTGAAAGAAGATAATCTCCTATGAGAACTGCCACTTTATTTTTCCACAATGCGTTTATCGAAAAAAAGCCTCTTCGCATATCAGCATCATCCACCACATCATCGTGAACGAGTGTTGCGGTATGCATCAGCTCAATAAGTGAAGCCCCCACGTAAGTGGCATCATTGACCTTACCCAACATTTTAGCTACTAAAAAGACGAGAATAGGTCGAAGTTGCTTCCCCTTGCGCTTGACCATGTAATTCATTACTCGATCTACAAGCGGGGTTTTACTTCTGAGGTGAGATCTGAATCGGAGATCAAACTCCTTCATCTCAGAGGCTATGGGCGCTTTAATGGTGTTCAATTTTGACATTAGCTCCAGCCCTTAGTTTTTTGAATGTGCTCGTACGCCTTTTGTACGTTCAAGAATGTTTCTTTCGCCGCCGCTTGAGCTTCCGGACCTGCATCAATAGTTCGATCGGGATGGTATTTCAATGCCATCCTACGGTACGCTTTCTTTACCTCAGCTTCTGTGGCATTTTCATTTACTTCTAAAACCTTGTAGGCCCATCCTGTATCCGACTCCTTAGCAAACATCGCTTTGATTGATTCAAAGTCGTATGGATTTATTCTAAGGTTTCGCGCTATTCGGCGAATCTCATCTACCTCATTTTGATGTAAATGACCATCAGCTAATCCGAGCTTAAACAAGAAGTGTATGAGCTGAAGACGTGTGCTGTGGTTAGTAAACCCATTAATTTGGTTACACACCTTGGTCAAAGGAATCTGTTGATCAACGATTTTTCTAAAAACCTGAAAGCTTTCATTAGCCCGTTCTTTACCGAACATGGTCACAAATTGAGACCTAACGAAATCTAGTTCCTTTTGCTCGACCTTACCATCGGCCTTGATGACTCTTGCAGCCAAGACTAAAAGAGCGATGTGAAAATCACTAGGGGAAGATTGTGGCGTTCGTGTATAACTCCCTGTGGACTTTTCACCTTCTACTATATCGTGAATACGATTAGCAAAAGCTACTCCAAGAATAGCACCTATGGGCCCGCCAAGCGACCAGCCTAATCCACCTCCGAAAATTTGAAATAGTCGTTTCATCCCGAGTCCAAAGATACTCGGCTAAAACGGAAATAACTAAAAGCAGTAATCTTGTTTAGACTACGAAATACGCAAAGGTTGCAATACCTCCAATGATAACGATGACCAGTGCAATTTGTGCATACAATTGCGCTGTAGACATCTTCTCTTTGGCAGTCCTAGTTCTGCGTCTGTTTGAAGTTGCTTGTGTTGACATAACGAGTGTGTTTTGTGTGCAGTAATAAGATACAAAAATTCTAATACTTTCAAAAAGTATCACCCTCTATTTCATTTATAACCAATTCTTTACACAAAAAATCTAGTCTCAACATGAGAATTTATTTTGGGATTTTTCGCCACAAAAAAAAGCCCCCAGCATTGCTGAGGGCTCGTTTGGAATTCTCGCTTCCTATGTATTAAGACCCGCAGGCCACACATTCATCTGGATTATCTATCGAACAAGCGATTTTTTCTTCAGCAGTTACTTCCTCACTCATTTTAGCCATAGCCTCTTTTTGAGCTTTCACTCTTGCTTCAACCTCAGCAGCGGAAGGAGCAGCTGAACTTGCTGTAGCCTTATCCGCAACATCAGTTGATGCGCCTGAGCTCACGCCCGGGCTCATATTAGTTTGAGCGTTTTTCTTCACAGTAAACTTAATTGCACTTGAAGCCGGCTTAGAACGCAAGTAGTACATACCTGTTTTCAATCCTTTCTTCCATGCGTAGAAGTGCATAGAAGTAAGTTTACCCATATTAGGGCTCTCCATGAAGAGGTTCAAACTCTGGCTTTGGTCAATGAACATACCACGATCAGCTGCCATATCAAGGATGTCTCGCATTGAGATTTCCCATACAGTCTTGTAGATCGCTTTCAAGTTCTCTGGTACACCGTCAATGTTTTGAACTGAACCGTTTGTTGCCATGAGGGCATTCTTCATGTCGTCGTTCCACAAGCCAAGTTCGATCAAATCGTTCAGCAAGTGTTTGTTTACAACGATGAACTCACCAGATAATACTCGACGTGTGTATACATTTGAAGTGTACGGCTCAAAACATTCGTTATTTCCAAGAATCTGAGATGTTGAAGCTGTTGGCATAGGTGCCATCAACAAACTGTTTCTTACACCGTGCTTCTCCACTTCTTCACGAAGCTCTTGCCAGTTCCAACGACCGCTAAGCTCTTCGTCCTTCACTCCCCATAGGTTGTGTTGGAATTGTCCCTTAGAGATAGGTGAGCCTTCGTATGTTTCGTAAGTACCGTCTTTAATTGCCTGGTCCTTTGAAGAAGTCACTGCAGCGTAGTACATCGTCTCAAAAATCTCCTTGTTCAATGCTTTCGCCTCCTCAGAGTCGAACGGCATACGGAGCTTGATGAAGGTATCAGCCAAGCCTTGAACACCAAGACCTACCGGGCGGTGACGCATGTTTGAGTTTCTCGCCTCAACTACTGGGTAATAGTTGCGATCAATAACTTGGTTCAAATTGTACGTCACCTTGTAGGTTACGTCGTATAGTTTTTGGTGGTCAAACTTACCGTCCTCCACAAACATTGGAAGTGCGATAGAAGCAAGGTTACAAACTGCTACCTCATCTGGAGAGGTGTATTCGAGAATCTCTGTACACAAGTTCGAAGAACGGATGGTACCCAAGTTCTGTTGGTTAGACTTCAAGTTAGCAGCATCCTTATACAGCATGTATGGTGTCCCCGTTTCGATCTGGCTCTCCATAATCTTTGCCCATACTTCACGAGCTTTTACAGTACGACGACCTTTTCCTTCGCTCTCGTATTTCGTGTAAAGATCAACGAACTCTTGTCCGTGACAATCAAACAAGCCAGGACACTCGTTTGGACACATCAATGTCCATTCTTCGTTTTTCTCAACGCGCTCCATGAAGAGATCTGGAATCCACATTGCATAGAACAAATCGCGTGCTCGCATCTCTTCTTTACCGTGGTTCTTTTTCAAATCCAAAAACTCGTAGATATCCGCGTGCCATGGTTCAACGTATATCGCAAACGAACCTTTACGCTTACCACCACCTTGATCCACGTAACGAGCTGTGTCATTGTATACACGAAGCATTGGCACAATACCATTTGAAGTTCCGTTTGTTCCTCCAATGTATGACCCTGTCGCACGGATGTTGTGAATGCTCAATCCAATACCACCAGCACTTTGTGAAATCTTCGCTGTTTGCTTCAACGTATCGTAGATACCGTCAATACTGTCTTCCTTCATGGTAAGAAGGAAACAAGAACTCATTTGTGGTTTCGGAGTACCTGCATTGAAAAGTGTAGGAGTTGCATGCGTCATGTACTTCTTACTCATCAATTCGTAAGTTTCCAACGCACCTTCAAGATCGTCCTTATGGATACCAATACTAACACGCATCAACATGTGTTGAGGACGCTCTACAATCTTACCGTGCATGCGCAACAGGTATGAACGCTCAAGCGTCTTGAAACCGAAGTAGTCGTAAGAGAAATCGCGGTCGTAAATCAACTGAGAATCTAGGTACTCTGCATTAGACTGGATGATTTCGTAAACGTCATCAGCAATCAGTGGTGCTTTTTTCCCTGTTTCAGGATTCACGTATTCATAGAGGTCAGTCACCGTCTCAGAAAAGCTCTTCTTTGTGCTTTTGTGAAGGTTACTAACCGCAATTCTTGCTGCTAGATTCGCGTAATCCGGATGCTTAATGGTCATTGACGCAGCAGTTTCCGCAGCCAAATTATCAAGCTCAGAAGTTGTAACGCCGTCATATACGCCATCCACAACACGTTTTGCTACCGCCACAGGATCAACATATTCACTCAATCCGTAGCATAGTTTTTCAATACGTGCAGTAATCTTATCAAACTTTACTGCCTCCTTTCTTCCGTCTCTTTTAAGTACGCGCATCATAGCTTATTCTCTTGTGTGTTCTTGTCTTTAATCAAATGCTTTAGAAGCTCATGTCGCCCCCAAAGGCATTGTCGAAGTTGTGGTCTTCTTGGCTCTCGCCTACCCCAGCCTTCTTATATTCTGAAACGCGCTTCTCGAAGAAGTTCGTCTTTCCTTCCAATGAAATCATATCCATGAAATCGAACGGGTTTGCCGTACCGTACACCTTTGGACAGTTCAACGTCTCCAACAAGTGATCCGTAACGAACTCTAAGTATTCAGACATCAACTTAGCGTTCATACCTATGAGATTCACCGGTAAAGATTCCGTGATAAACTCACGCTCAATATCCAATGCTTCTGTGATGATCTGCGTAATACGCTCTACAGGCACCTTGTTTACGAGGTGATTGTTGTGTAGGTGACAAGCAAAATCGCGGTGCAAACCTTCGTCACGAGAGATGAACTCGTTTGAAGTAGCCAGTCCTGGAAGTAATCCTCTTTTCTTCATCCAGAAAATAGAACAGAATGCTCCAGAGAAGAAAATACCCTCTACCGCTGCAAAGGCAATCAAACGCTCCGCAAATGAATCTGATTCGATCCAACGCAAAGCCCAGTCTGCTTTTTTCTTGATCGCTGGGAAGCGCTCGATGGCATTGAACAGTTCATCTTTCTCCGCATCATTGTCTACCAAAGTATCAATCAAGAGAGAGTACATCTCGCTGTGGATGTTCTCCATCATGATTTGGAAACCGTAGAAGAATTTCGCCTCCGAGTATTGTACCTCGTTCACGAAGTTCTCTGCTAGGTTCTCGTTAACGATACCGTCAGAGGCAGCGAAAAACGCAAGGATATGCTTGATGAAATAACGCTCATCGTCGTTAAGCTTCTTCCAGTCCACAACGTCTTGGTGCAAATCAATCTCCTCCGCTGTCCAAAATGAAGCCTCTTGCTTCTTGTACCAATCCCAAATATCACTGTGCTGGATTGGGAAAATCACAAACCTGTTTTTGTTCTCTTGTAAAATTGGTTCCTGTTGCATAAAGCAAAAATTTTAGGGTCGGAATCCCGCATTAATCAACGTTAATGTCCTGTTTTCCAACTAATTATGTTTTTGGTTTTTCAGCGGAGTAGGATGCTCAATACGTGTCCGTAGCTGAACGGCCTATACAAACATGGCCACGATTTCAGCCAATAACAAGGAAGGCGATTTGGGTTTTTCCCACAGTTATTAACAACCAAAAATGAGACACTTTCGCCGAGGCCTCCTACCAATATTGAGCGGTAGTATTTTAACCTCTAAAGAATTCCACGACTAAGAATTTTTGAGTCGATTCTTTTCGATCAAATCGGCGGCAATTTCCACCTTATCATAGAACTCCGAGCCATATTTTCTGATGAGCGGCTCTTTTAAAAATTTGTAGACTGGAACCTTAAGTTCTTCCCCCAAAGCACATGCTGCTGAACAGATGGACCAGCGGTCGTAATTGAGCGCCTCGAAGTCCGTGTATTTCGCAATGCGAATAGGGTAAAGGTGACAAGAGATGGGCTTTTTCCAATCGATCACACCGTCATTGTATGCCTGTTCAATGCCACATTTAGCTGAACCGTCTTCTTCGAAAATGGTGTAAGCGCATTCCTTACCGTTGATAATAGGTGTTTCCTTTTCACCAATACCATCTACTGAGGTTCCCTCTTTTTCAATCTCGCGAATTCCTTTTTCTGTGAGGTAAGGCTTGACCTTCGGGTAAATCGATTCTAAAATAGCCACCTCGTCTTCAGCCACGGGGGCGCCTGCATTGCCCTCCACACAACAGGCGCCTTTGCACGCGCCAAGATTGCAGACAAATTCCTTTTTAAAAAGGTCGGTGGACAAGAGTTTATTATCGATATCGATCATAAGACAAAACTAACGAAGAGTTAAAGTACATGTTGAATGTAAAGCACCTAATTTTGCCAAAAAACTAAACACCATGGGATTCAACTTTAATGACGCATTAAGCGCCTTCCTGATTCTCTTCGCAGTAATTGATATTCCTGGCAGCATTCCTATCATAGTAAGCTTGCGCAAAAAAGTAGGTCACGTACAAAGTGAGAAAGCCACCATCGTGGCAGGGATCATCATGATTGTATTCCTGTTCATTGGAGAAAGCATTTTGAAACTGCTGGGCGTTGATGTACAGAGCTTTGCCATTGCGGGTAGTTTTGTGCTGTTTTTCCTTGCATTGGAGATGATCTTGGGCATTACATTGTACAAGGAAGAGGACCCAAAAACCGCTTCAATTGTCCCTATTGCCTTCCCGCTTATTGCTGGTGCAGGTTCTATGACTTCGCTGGTTTCCCTCCAGGCAGAATTCGCAATCATCAACATCATAATTGCCATTGTTGCTAATATGATTGTAGTCTACGCTGTATTAAAGAATACAGAGCGACTAGAGCGAATACTCGGAACCGGCGGTCTTAATGTGCTTCGCAAAGTTTTCGGTATTATCTTGCTCGCGATTGCAGTGAAGCTCTTCTTCACCAATCTCATTCCTTTGTTACAAACGGTTTAAGACCTTTATATAATGGCTGACGATCAATTCAAAAACGTTATCTCCCATGCCAAAGAGTATGGCTTCATTTTTCAGAGTAGTGAAATCTATGACGGATTAAGTGCCGTGTACGATTACGGCCAATGTGGAGCATTGCTCAAGAACAACATCAAGGCTTATTGGTGGGGAGCGATGGTTCAAATGCACGAGAATATTGTGGGAATTGATTCTGCAATCTTCATGCACCCAACCACATGGAAAGCTTCAGGTCACGTGGACGCGTTTAACGACCCATTGATTGACAATAAAGACAGTAAGAAACGTTACCGCGCAGATGTCTTGATTGAAGACCACGTTGAGAAGATTCGTCAGAAGATTGAAAAAGAGGTCAAGAAAGCTGCAAAACGCTTTGGAGACTCCTTCGATAAAGAACAGTTTTTGGCAACCAATGGTCGTGTCTTGGGCTACCAAGAAAAGATGAAGACCATCATGGACCGCTTTGTCAAAGCCATGGACGCTGAGGATTTGTCAGATGTCAAGCAACTTATCGAAGACGAGCAAATCAAATGTCCGGTGAGTGGGTCTATGAATTGGACCGATGTGCGCCAATTCAACCTCATGTTCGGTACCCAAATGGGCTCTGTCGCAGAAGGCGCTTCTACCTTATACCTAAGACCTGAGACCGCTCAGGGAATCTTTTTGAATTACTTGAATGTTCAGAAAACAGGCCGTATGAAAATTCCTTTCGGTATTGCACAGATTGGGAAGGCCTTTAGAAACGAGATAGTCGCACGCCAATTCATTTTCCGTATGCGCGAGTTCGAACAAATGGAAATGCAATTCTTTGTGCGTCCTGGTACCGAAATGGAGTGGTACGAAAGCTGGAAAGAGAAGCGTTTAGCATGGCACAAAAGCCTCGGTTTCGACAATAGCAATTACCGCTTCCACGACCATGAAAAGCTTGCGCACTACGCAAACGCTGCAGCAGATATCGAATTCAACTTCCCGTTCGGATTCAAAGAGCTCGAAGGCATCCACTCGCGTACAGATTTCGATTTGAAACAACACGAAGAATTCAGTGGTAAGAAGCTGCAATATTTTGACCCTGAAATCGGCGAAAACTATGTACCGTATGTCGTTGAAACCTCGATTGGTCTCGACCGCATGTTCCTCGCTGTACTTTCTAAGAGCTTGGTTACTGAAACACTTGAAGACGGCAGTAAACGTACAGTTCTCAATGTGCCTTCATTCCTAGCTCCATATAAAGTCGCTGTCCTCCCATTGTTAAAGAAGGACGGATTACCAGAGAAGGCGCGCGAAGTGGTTAATCTTTTGAAGTTTGACCATATGGTTCAGTACGATGAAAAAGATGCCATTGGAAAACGCTACCGTCGTCAAGATGCCATTGGCACACCTTTGTGTGTGACTGTAGATCACCAAAGCTTGGAGGACAACACGGTTACTGTAAGATTCCGTGATACGATGGAACAAATTCGTATTCCAATGGATGAACTCAAGGCACTGACCAATGAAAAAGTGTCATTAAGTGAACAATTGGGAAAACTTTCTTAAAAAGAGAATCGCAACGTTTTGATTTTCATATAAATTAGGTCTTATTAATTTAATCAAAATCATTCGCGAGATGAAAAAGTTCAACATTTTTGCTTCAGCAGTAGTTGCACTAGCTATGGTAGCTTGTGCTGCACCAGCTGAAGAAGCGCCGGCTGAAGAGCCAGCAATGGAAGAGGTAGCTGACGAAGCTCCTGCAATGGAAGAGGCAGCTGATTCTGCCATGACTGAGGAAGCTGATTCTACTATGGAAGAAGCTACTGAAGAGGCAGCAGCTGAAGAGATGCACGAGGACCACGAAGGTCACGAGCACTAAGATCACCTCTTTGGAAAAAGAAAACCCCCGAGCGCGGAGCGCTCGGGGTTTTTTTTTGTCAAAATTTTTCGTCCTGCTTTTATTGCTGAATGCGCTCTTTAATCTGTGCTACAAGCGGATCATCTTTCAATAATACTTTGCGGTAGGCATCAAATCCCCAATGATTGCGTCCAATAGACGCCTTCAGCAAGATCGATAATTCAGAGCGATCAAAGGCACTTAAGTCTTCGAGATAGATGCCATAACCACCATAATCTAAAAAGGAAGTGAGCATCTCATCGGAAACAACGAAGTCCGAATAGAAATTGGAGAAGTTTTGATTTTCGAGCAACGCTCTATGTGAATCGGCATACTTAAAACCAAAGGCATCTATAGTTCCATAGGAAAATGTCCAGAAATACGAGGCGCTATCATTGGCCAATTCTACATCGGGCTCAATTCCTCCTTGCGAATACAAGACGCGACCTGTATCACTGATAAAAGTTCCTTCATTCACGATCTGCCCATCGCGGTAAGGCTTTTGAATAGACCTGCCGCTTGGTGTGTAATAATAGGCTACTGTAAGGCGAACTTTTGATCCATCTTTAAGGATTTTATCCTCTTGGACAAGGCCTTTCCCAAACGACGTTTTACCGTAAACCCTGGCTCTATCGTGGTCTTGAAGTGCACCTGTAAAGACTTCAGAAGCGCTGGCTGAATTTTCGTTAATCAAGATGTGCACTGGCAAATCTTCAAATCTATTTCCCGATTTGGCTTTAGAGGTGTTGATCGAACCGTCTTTGTATTTCGTAGTTACGATGTTCTGACCTTCAACCAGAAATTCATCGGCCATAGCTACACTTTCGTGCAAATAACCTCCTGGGTTATCGCGTAAATCAATGATCAACTCATTCATTCCTGTGGCCACTAAGTAATCTAAGTGGGCAACAAATTCGTCGTGTGTAGTCTCGGCGAATCGATCTATTT
Source organism: Flavobacteriales bacterium (assembly GCA_012269745.1). Taxonomy (GTDB): domain Bacteria; phylum Bacteroidota; class Bacteroidia; order Flavobacteriales; family Schleiferiaceae; genus UBA10364. Next base: position 20,115 of record JAAXJR010000067.1, read on the forward strand.
TCAAATAACCGATGCCGCTATCCACCGGCAGATGCATCACACTCTCAATAGGAACCAAATCTCTTTGCACGGAAAACTCAAGCAACTCGCCCTGGCGATACACGCTCAAATTCACATCCGTACCACGGCGACCTTTGATTCTTGAAGTGACCATATCATTGGTCAACGAATCCCCAACGATGGTATCACCTTCAATCGCAAAAACCCGGTCGCCAGATTTAATGCCCGCAGCTGAGGCAGGCCCTATTTCCATGACGTGCACGAATACAAGGGTGTCCTTTTTGATAGCAAACTCGACACCAATGCCAGAAAAATTCCCTTGCATACGCTCTGCCATTGCTGCTCCCTCATCCAATGGTATGTAGGTACTATGAGGGTCTAGCGTGGATAGGATATGATCCATGGCTTCGGCTTGTAGAGAATCGACATCCAATTCTTCTACGTACTCCTCCTCGAGGTACCTAAAGAATTGAGACATCTTATCCCCGCCTGCTGGAACTTGACCAAACTTACTGCCAATCCAAACCCCTACGAGTAAGAAGGCAGCTATCCACAAGACTACATTTTCTTTTTTCAATCGATGTCCATTTGAAGCACCTCAACACCGGCCTTGATTAGAAAATCTAAACCACTGCGGTCCTTGTATTCATTAATGTAAATGAGTTTTTTAATACCAACTTGATGGATCAATTTACTGCACTCTTTACACGGACTCATGGTAATGTACAAAGTTGCTCCTTTCGCACTTGCAGTACTACTTGCGACTTTGGTAATTGCATTCGCCTCTGCATGTAACACGTACCATTTGGTATAGTTCTCTTCGTCCTCACAAGGATTCTCGAACCCTGTGGGTGTTCCATTGAACCCATCAGAAATGATCATTCTGTCTTTAACGATGAGAGCGCCCACTTTTTTCCGATTACAATGACTGAGCTGGGCCCATTCGAGCGCCATCCTCAGGTAGGCTTGATCGTATTTTTTCTGCTTATCCGATTGAATCATGTACCAAAGATAACTTTGGAACTCTTTCACGCACTACTTTTTCTACTGGAGAGCAATTCAGCGTAATTCTAGTGCCCTTTCCTATCTCACTTTCTACTTTCCAACTAATACCCACTTGTTCCAAGAGCTGCGTTGCAAAATGAACACCTAAACCATTCCCTTTTGAACTACCGGAAGCCAATGGATCTCCAAATTGAGCCAATCGTTCCTCACTCATGCCGGAACCGTAATCCTGGTGAATGAGCGTTCCATTTTTCAGAAAAAGATCTACTCTCTCAGAATTGTGTTCTAACGAATTGTCCGTAAAAACGGACAGCGAAGTGTAAATAACAGAAAGCACTTCTTCACCGGGCAAAGGCATGTTACATTCAGAAACGACGATATTTACCTCGTTATATTTATCAGCCCATTCTTGGATATACTCATTTACTGATGAAGCTTTCTTGATGGCTTTTTTAGCGCTGATAAGAACATTCAGCTGCTCCAAAATAATTTCAGCAGAGTTTCTGATTTTTTGCAAACCTAGATTTTCTGGATCACGCAAACTTGCAATCTGTACTTGCCCTAGTAAATTCGCTACAGGCGTTCTGAGATTATGAGAAATGAGAGAATTGAGGTTTTTAACCAATTTCATATTCTCATTCAAATTCTTTTGCTCATTACGGATACTTACAAGACGCCTACGCAATGTTGTTACCATGAATTCAATACCGAAGAACATGAATAAAGTAATACCCACAATGAGCGCAATAGCTATGGGGTATTTGTGGTACTCTGCAAATCCAAAGAAGGTGATTGGAGAGGAAATAATTAAAACTCGAAAAGTCCATAACGTAATACTATTGGGCTTCTCGTAGACAACATGAAAAATGGATCTAGTGACAGCAACAATAAAATGGCCCGCCGCCGCTATCTCCAAAACCTCACTATTTTGTAATTGATATACAATCTGAACCAATCCCAAGGCTAAACAAAACCCAATCGCACGGAAAGTGGTATTGATCAATCTCCCTGCACTTTCGAAAATAAAAATACTTATAGGAGATAGTGCAAAGTAAAACATCTCCGTCGTACCGTAGAAAGCATAAGCAAGTCCAGCCAAAGCCAAAGAAAGACCCATACAAACTAGATAAAATCTCAAGTAATTTTTTTCGAATTTTTTCATCGCTAAACCTTGTTCATCAAAAAAATAAAAACATTAAACATTGTTCAGCTCTTTTAATACGCATGTGTAAAAAAACCGAGCCTCGGATAATTTTTGAGCTTTTTCTCTTAGC
>JAAXJR010000012.1 GCA_012269745.1 Flavobacteriales bacterium
ATCGAGCACCCAAGACCAGCAGCGGCTCATCGCGCTCCAAGGACTCTCTCCAAGCAGCTAGTCGCTCGGCCGGGGTGAACCTGCTGTGATTAACTGCCACCGTAAAATGGACCCGGAGTCTATTGATAAGTTGTGTGGTCAATGCAATCTCGGGCAATAAATAGAGTACGCGTTTGTGAGATTCAAAAGCTTTTTTGATCAGCTCAATGTAAATCTCAGTTTTCCCTGAGGCCGTTACACCGTGTAATAGCGTAGGCTTACCCGCAGCAAACCCCTCCTCTATCTGAGAAATTGCGGTACTTTGATGACCGCTGAGCGAAATTTCAGAATGAGGAGCAGAAGCAGCCGTGGTACCGTCTACCTCTTCAATTTCTTCGATAAGACTCTTCTTCTTTAACGCAAGAATTTGGGCACTCTCTATGTTGTGCTTTTTACGAAATGCTCGACTGTCAACGAAATTGTTCTCACTACCACAGGCGGCTACGACGCTTAGTAAGGCTTGGGTCTGCTTCTCGCTTCGCGAAGTAGCTTGAAACGCATCGTCCAAACGAGTAAGGTACTCTGGTGAAATACGAATGAGCTTTCGCCTTTTGGCGCGTGCCACTTTTTTCAGTTCCTCCTCTAGAACTGCCCAGCCTTGCTCCAAAGCTTGTTGCACAAGTGGCATAGGATTCTTGACGTTGCAGATGGACCGGATTTCATCAAGGGTGAGTTTCTCGTTGCCAATCAATGCCTCGTACAAGAGGAATAATGAATCGGATAGTTTACTCTCATCCGGCAGCACTTCAGGATCTCGCACCAACACGCTCTGTGAGCTAAGTTTGAGTCCTGGCGGCAATGCTGCATTCATCAGATCACCAAGCGGAGCCATGTAATAACCTGACATCCAATTCCATTGAAGGAGCTGGTGTTCCAACACCACAGGGCGTTCGTCCAAGACATTGATCAGGTACTTCAGAGATAAGTCCTCTTGGGTTTCTAGAACCCGTACCACTAAAGCGGCGTACTCTTTGCGCTTGCCGAATTGAACCAAGACTCGCATTCCTGAGACCAGCCTACCTGCAAATTCATTGGGCACGGCGTAGTGAAACACCTTGTCCAATGGCAACGGTAAGATGACCTCAGCTACGAGCATTTATTTCTTTGGCGCTTTAGGAAGGTTCTTTTTTACGAACCGAGCCTCACGCTTGGCCAAAAGCTTCATTTCATTATCGAAAAAGCTCAGGGTTTTACGGGCGCTTGCTTCGGTCGAAGAGGCAATAGAATTGAACTCAACAAGATCGTATTTCATCTTAGTTAAATCGGCCAATAAATCTGCGGAGGCCAGTTCAAGCAACTCTACATAATATTTCTGATAAGCCTCGTAAAGATCTGTTTGACCGTTATAGAATAGCTCATTACCATAACCGCGAATGTGCTTGCTCAATGCTTTGATCAAGGTTTTTTGCGCTGCGTATAACTTATCGAGATCAGTGGTGCCAATTTCAGATTGAAGATAAGCTACTAAACTATCTACCTCCGAAGCTCCAGCCTTCATTTCCTTAGTGTAGGCAACCAATTCCATTTGCGCATTGAATCTTTTTACCACTGCGCTTTCTCGAACATTAATTTCGTAAAGCGCTGCATACGCATTCATTTCTTCGTTCATCGCATCAAAAAGACCTTTCATTTGGCTCACATAGGTATGTCCGTAGCTAGAGCGTGGATCTTCATTCAGCCAATCACGGAGATTTGATGAAGTAAGCTCAATTACTTGGCCTAAGTTTTCCTCTACTACTTTGACTAATTGTGCTTCTTCTGCTTCATCCAAGCGAGCAATAGAGCGCTTTGATTTACGCCAGGTACTGAACTGTTCTTCGATCAATGGCGATACTTTTTTCTCCTTCTCATAGGTCATCACCCCATCGATAATATCCGAGGTAATGGACATGGTCTTTTCCACTTCACGTGAGACACGGCGAAGATTACTGCTTGTCCCCTGTGCCAAAAGTGTTGAAAATGAGAGGGCAGCGATAAGGGTGAGTAGGTTTTTCATTTGGAATGTATTTATCTCAATTTATGGATCTTCTTGGTTCCTTCGTACATGTCGAATTGAAGCAATTTACATTCCAATTCTCCATTGAACAGGTTCCATCTTCTTGACGGGCGTAATCCTATACTTTTGATCGCCTCTAGATCTGAGGTGATCCACATTACGGTCCAACCGGCATATTCCCTTTTAAGCATATCTCCCATCTCGCGATAGAATTTGTGGGTGTTTGCTGCGATACGCACATTATACGGTGGATTCACCAGCATCAAACCTTTGGAGCTAGGTGGCTCAGTCTCGAAGAAATCGGCGCGTTTTAAACGGATAACATCGTCAAACATCGAACGTTCAATATTATCTGCAGCGGCATCCAACGCGTAATCATCCATGTCTCGTCCGAAGATTTTCCCGTTGTATTCCTTCGCTCGTCCAAGCAACCCGTCTTTGATCTTTTCATAAAGGTCCTCATCAAAGCCCTTCCAAAAATGGAAACCGAAGTATTGACGATAGATATTTGGCGGCATGTTGTGGGCGATGAGCGCTGCTTCTACCAAAAATGTCCCTGACCCACACATAGGATCTAAAACAGGCATTCCACCATTCCATTTGCTGTGCATGATGATACCAGCTGCCAAGACTTCATTTAAAGGTGCATGTGCCGCAGCGAGGCGGTAGCCGCGTTTGTGCAAGGAATCTCCAGAAGCATCAAGGTATACTCGGACAGTATTTTGATAGATATGTATGTGTATAGGCACTTCAGGAGTGCCACGTTCTACGGTTGGGCGGTCGCCAACTTTGTCGCGGAATCGGTCCACGATGGCATCTTTAGCCTTTAAACCTGCGAAACTACTGTGGTTCAACAGCTCGTTACGACCTACTACATCTACGGCAAAGGTGGTATTTACGTCAAAATGCTCCTCCCAAGGGATGGCTAAAAGCTCCTCGTAGTAATGCTCCACATCTTCCATCTCAAATTCTGCCAATGGAAGAAGCACGCGCAATCCAGTGCGCAAGGCTAAGTTGATTTTGTATACATACCCAAGGTCACCAACCACGGATACGGCTCTGTTGAGTTTTTTTATTTCACGACCTCCTAATGAAAGCAATTCCTTGCTCAAGATCTCCTCTAACCCATAGAGGGTTTTTACCACCAATCGGTAATCTTTGTTTTCCGGCACCCTTTTGCGTTTTATCCTACAAATGTAAGCTAACTTTGGACGCATGATCGATTGGTTCGAATTAATTGCCTTAGTGGTCGGCGGCTTCTGCGCCGGTCTTATCAATGTCATTGCGGGCAACGGTTCTGCCATTACCCTACCCTTATTGATGTGGGTAGGACTGGATGCCAATGCAGCGAATGCCACCAACCGCGTGGGAGCGCTATTTCAGACGACAAGTGCCATCTCATCCCTGCCGAAAACGATGCGAGTCAAATACATGATCAGGCAGAGCTACTTTATCATCCCTCCTATCATTATCGGGGCGATTATTGGGGCCAATTTAGCCATCGACATTCCTGAGACATTAATGCGTGCCAGCATAGGCACCATCATGATTGGTTTGCTCATCACTATGTTATCCAACCCGAAGAAATGGCTCATTCCAACGGACGGCATGGTTAAAAAGAAAACGCCTAAAATCTGGCTTGCCTATTTCGGGCTAGGGCTCTATGGCGGTTTCATTCAAATGGGCTTTGGCATATTCTTCCTATCCATAAGTGTCCTCATGGCCAAATACGCTCTGAAAGACGGCAACATCATGAAGCTCTTCACTGCTTTTTTGATGACCATTCCTTCCTTTATCATCTTCGCCTTGAGCGGAAGTATTGATTGGATCTACGGATTGACGCTTGCTGCCGGCACTGCTACTGGCGCGCGCTTTGGCGCTAAAAAAGTAGTACAGCACCCAAAGGCCAATGCCATTACTCGCAAAGTATTAATTGCCGTAATTTTGGTTGCGATAGTAAAAATGTTTCAACCGCTCGTAATTGAATATTTAGCCTAATGTCCACACCCTGGTATGCCACTTGGTTCAACACCACCTTTTATCACGATCTCTATCAGCATCGCGACGAGCACGAGGCACGAAGCTTTATCGTGGAATTGTGCAAGAAATTGGGGGTTCAAGATGGAGAAAGCGCCATGGATATGGCCTGCGGAAGGGGTCGCCACGCCAAAGTACTGTCTGAGCAAGGCCTAGATACTTTGGGTGTAGACCTTAGCCAAGAAAGTATTTCATATGCCAGCCAATTCTCACACGACTCCTTGAGATTCGAGGTGGGCAACATGCTCGAAAGATTGCCTTTCGGACCTTTTGACTGGGTGATGAACCTCTTTACAAGCTTCGGTTATTTTGAAGACGACAACCTACACCAATTGGCGCTTAACCACATGGCAGAGTGCATAAAGCCTGGCGGCAAGTTGGTATTGGACTTTATGAATAGTGCAAAAATTGCAGCCAATCTAGTGCCTGAAAACACAGTACACACAGAAATGGCCACCTACAGCATTAACCGAAAGATTGAGGATGGGGTCATTGTAAAAAGCATCAAAGTGAGCCACGATTGCACCCTTGAGTTTTTTGAAGAGCGTGTGCGCGCTTTCAGTGTTGAAGAGCTCAAGGTCATGCTCGAAAATGCAGGACTAAAGGACGTTGAAATCAAAGGTGGTTACGATCTTTGCGATTACGATGAGCTCGATAGCGATCGAATGATATTTATAGCGCATAAACCCACAGCATGATCTCAGTAATTCTCTTCTTGGCAGTTACAGTTGGTGGCTTAGCATCCTATGTCATCAATACGAACAGTGCGTTTTTTAAACTGACATTGGCATTCTCTGGTGCCTTTTTGTTCGGAACCCTGATGACTCATTTGTTGCCGGAAGTATTCGTAAATAAAAACGGAGGCCTTTGGGTTTTGCTCGGATTTGGGATCCAATTATTACTTGACTTCATTAGCAAAGGATTAGAACATGGTCACCTTCACACCCACGAGAGTAAAATACCCGTCCTCCCTCTAGTTGGCCTTTTTGTTCACGCGTTTATTGAGGGTATGCCTTTGGGCTTAGACAATATCATGCACGACCACGGTCACGATCACGGCGCGAATGGATTATTGTGGTCTGTTGCTTTGCACAAGGTACCCATTGCCTTACTCGTTGCCACAGCACTGCGTTCGGCAGGACTCAAAGCCTGGCAGGTTATACTCGGAATTGTACTCTTTGCGTTGAGTTCACCCTTAGGAAACATAGTTGGCGTTGGATTGGAATTGGACCCCGCTACTTTCTCCTCCATCTTAGGAATAGCCACTGGTCTATTACTCCATGTAAGTACGACCATCTTATTCGAAAGTGCCGCAAACCATCAATTCAACGCCATGAAGATGCTTGTGGTTGCTGTAGGTATTGTGTTCAGCCTACTCCTCTTCTAAAGAGCGCTGAGATATAGGTTTTCCCATCGCTGTTATAGATAAAACCTAACCAATTCTTTATGAGATTAGGTCATGTCTATCGTACTTTTGAATCTCAAACAAAAAATAACTACACAAATGGCTGTATTAGTTGGCAAAAAAGCACCAGATTTTACTGCAGCAGCAGTAATCAACGGTGAAGAAATCGTTGAAGATTTCAAATTATCAGATTACGCTGGTAAATACGTAATCTTATTCTTCTACCCTAAAGACTTCACTTTCGTATGTCCTACAGAATTGCACGCTTTCCAAGCGCGTAAGGCTGAATTCGAAGCGAAAGGTGTTGAGCTAATCGCTGTAAGTACTGATACTGAGCAGAGCCACTGGGGTTGGTTGCAAATGACCAAAGACCAAGGCGGTATCCAAGGTATTACTTACCCTATCGTAGCAGATACGAACAAGACTATTTCTCACAACTACGACGTACTAGACGGTGAGTGGACGTACGACGAAGAAGGTAACTTGAACGCTACTGGCGAAATGATCGCTTACCGTGGTCTTTTCTTGATTGACAAGGAAGGTACAGTAATGCACCAATTGGTGAACTTCTTCCCATTAGGTCGTTCAGTAGATGAGGCAATGCGTATGGTAGATGCACTACAATACTTCGAAGAAAAAGGCGAGGTATGTCCTGCAAACTGGACGCCAGGCCAAGAAGGTATGAACGCAACTCACGACGGTGTTGCAGATTACTTGAGCAAGAACTAAGAACAATTTAGGTTCATAAACAAACCCGTTTGCCCTCTGGTGCAAACGGGTTTTTTATGGCCTTGATTATCACTTCCAGTGCGCTCATAGAAGAAATCTATATATCATAAAGCGAGTCTTAACCCCTGTAAACACTAGCCTGCGGACGATAGGGTATTTTCGCGCAAAAAAAGAATACTTTTTTTCACCTCAGCTGTGAACCTAGTAGAACCGACTAGGTTATAGGATATATGGAACATTCTGCGAAAGCAGATTTTCATGGCGGTTTAGGTAGAAAGGGGTCTTGGCGGGCCCCTTTCGTTTTTTATAAACTTCTCGATTTATCTGGCCAATAAAAAAGCCCCCAGCTACGCTGGAGGCCTCATGCTTTGATTGCTATGCCTTGATTATGCCGTAAGGTCGATCAGTTTGCGCAAGTAATCTTCTTTGCTTGCTGCAGAACCTTCTGCTAACGCGCCGCCTTTAAATGACGCTAAGAAAGGTAGGTTATCTACACCAGCAGCCTTGCGAGCCTCTGGGCTGTGTTCGGCATTTACTTCCAAGAATACCACGTCGCTGTAGCCTTCTTCATTACTTACTCTCTTGTATTTAGGGGCAAACATCTTACATGCGCCACACCAATCTGCAAAGTACTTCACCACAACTCTATCGTTGTCTTTCAAAATCTGAGCGAAGTCCGCGTCTGTTGCTAATTGTACTGCCATGTTGTTAAATTTTATACGTCAAAAATAGATAGACAATCCTTACTGAAAAAATTTTCTTGATTGACCTTTTCTATTAACTCATCACCAATTCTATTGTTCAATCTTCTCTCTGAATTCCTTGTGGTACAAATCACGTATCAATCCATCACTAACTCCAATCTTAGGTACATAGATACGCTCACAACCCGACCACTTCATTGCTTTTAGGTAAATATCCAAACCAAAGGTGATGACATCGGCACGATCAAAGTTCAGGCCCATCTCAGTAATTCTGCTTTCCACATCAAGACCTTCGATAAACTTGCGCTGACCGTCTACATAATTGTAGCTCAACGCTTCTGTGACTTGCTTTTGGCTGAGCTTGTGGAGCTTGTTGATGTTACCACCGGCGCCAATAGCCGCTTTTTCTGGGATAGGCGCTGCATGCTTTTCCAACCACCTTTGCATCTTATCCCATTCACTCTGCTCGACCAATTCATTCATCAATCGAACCCCACCGACCTTAAAGCTTTTGGAGTTCAAGACTTTCTTATCCTGAATAATAGAAATTTCTGTGGATCCACCACCTACATCAATGTAAACGAAGTTGCTCACATCGGCATTGATCGTATCGTACAGCTTGCTCGAAAACACAAGCCTCGCTTCCTCTTTACCACTGATGGTTTCAATCTCAATGCCTGTTTTGCGCAAGACTCGACTTACGATCTGTCGCCCGTTCTTCGCCTCACGCATTGCAGAAGTCGCCACCGCTCTGAAATCTTGTACACCGTGCACAGACAACAAATGCTCATATGCTTTCATCCCGTCCAAGAATCGGTCTCTAGTCACCTTCCTAATCTTACCGTATTTGAACACATCCTGCCCCAAACGTACCGGCAAGCGGATCATGCTCACCTTTTTGTAGTGAGTATAGCCGTCCTTGTAGACCACATTCACGATCAAACAGCGGACTGAATTTGAGCCAATATCTATGGCCCCCAACTTTGTTACAATCATCTCTTAGCCTTTGAGCAGCAATTGTTTAACATATTTATGCAATTCCTCTTGTGCCGTAATCTTTGGCCCGTGAAGCATGCGGTATTTATTGCGTTGCTGCGCATCGAAATTTCGAGATTTAGAATTGTCTTTCCAAAGAATATCGAAGTGATCGCGCAATTGGCGCTGGATAACCTCATCATAAATAGGCACTGTCACCTCTACCCTACGGTTCAAATTCCTGCCCATCCAATCGGCCGATGAAATGAAATACTCTGGTTGACCGTCGTTGAAAAAACAAAAGGCACGCGTGTGCTCTAAGAATCTACCAACGACACTCACCGCTTGAATATTCTTCGCCTTCGGATGTGCTAAATCCAAACAGAAGATGCCACGAACCACCATACGAATCTGCACACCGGCATCGCTGGCCTCATACAGTTTGTTGATCATCCTGTGATCCGAAATGGAATTAATCTTCACCCAAAACTCAGCCTTCTTTCCGGCCTGAGCATTGGCAATCTCTCTATCTATCAGCGCCTCCAGACCGGTCCGCGTGGTATTCGGACTAACTAGCAAATGCTTGAACGCGTATTGCTTGTAGGGGCTTTCGATGAACTGGAAGACCTTACGCGCCTCTTTGGCAATGCGCTTGTCGTTGGTCATTAAGTGATAATCCGTGTAGACCTTTGCAGTTCCCTCGTGGTAATTCCCAGTACCAATAACACAGTAATCAACGAGCTTTTCCTTGCCTTCATCCCTGCGAATCAAAGTCAATTTTGAATGCACTTTCAGCCCCTGTACACCACTGACTACCTTAATGCCTTCCGAGCGTAACCTATTGGTCCACTTTATGTTATTCGCCTCATCAAATCTGGCTTGAAGCTCAATGAACACCGTTACTTTCTTCCCGTTTTTCGCAGCATTAATCAGTGCAGAAATAATTTGACTATCGTCGGCAAGGCGGTATAAAGTGACCTTAATCTCACGCACCTTTTCATCAATAGCTGCCTCTCGAAGTAAGCGTATGACATGACCGAAATCATGATACGGCGTGAATAGCATGATGTCCTGCTTCTTAATCGCCTTGAATATGCTTCTGTCTATATCTAGAGCAGGATGTGCAATCTGAGGTAGTTTCTCGTACTCTAGTTCTCGGATACCCATGTTCGGGAACCGCATTAAGTCCTTCTTATTGTGGTAGCGCCCCCCTGGAATCAAGGTATCTAGAGCACTTACTTCCAAACCTTCAACTAAGGTTTTCAATGTAGAATTCCCTATCTCTTTATCGTACACAAAGCGAACGAGATCCCCTTCCCTGCGGTTTCTCAAACCGCGCTGAATTTGCTCCATGAAAGATTTGCTTACATCGTCATCAAGCGACAGTTCGGCATCACGAGTGATCTTTACCGTGTGCGCTTCAATGGTATCGTACTTGACCGTATGGAAAATGCTATCAAGGTTGTGCCTTAAGACATCGTCCATGTACATCACGAATTGTTTGCCGTATTTAGGCAGTTGCACGAATCGACCAGAAATAGAATACGGAACCTCTATGATGGAAAACTGCTCTTTGTCCTTTCTAGTTAATCGGACTGCAAGGTAGATGCTCTTATCACGTAAATATGGAAAGTCCTTGGTCTGATTAATCATCAGATTGGTCAATGCCGGACTGACTTTATCACGGTACAATTGCTTTACAAAGGCCTCCTGCTTTGCGGTCAATTGAGTCTCATCTACAATCTCGACGTTGTACTTCTTTAAGTCTGCCTTAATGGCATCGTAAATCTTTTGCGAACGCAACTGTTGATCGGCTACAATCTCACTAAGTTTTGAAAGCAATTGTCCCGGAGTATATCCTTCTAAATTCTCATCAAGACCTTGCTCCTCGCTCAGGCGAAGCCTTCGAATGAAGGAGTAACGTACTCGGAAAAACTCATCCATGTTGTTGGAGTGAATGCCTAAAAAACGCAATCGTTCTATCAGTGGATTTGCTAAGTCTTCAGCCTCTTGAAGTACGCGTTCGTTGAACCTCAGCCAACTGACATCTCTATTGAAGTACGTATACTCCATCATTTATTCTTTTATCCTTTTAGGGTATTCAAACTGAATTAATTCTGCGCCTGGACTAACCTCGCTCCAATGCTCGCAATCAAAACGAACGCAGATCACACCAGTTGTTGGCACATTGCGAACACTGGCGTTGGTCATTTCATTAACAAAATCTGTAATTCCAGGATTGTGAACGAAGTACATTGCCGCATCACAGATATCAGAGGTCTTCTTAACCACTTCTAAAATCTCATGCGCACTGCTGTGGTAGAGGTCGTCGTCAATAGCCACCTTGCTTGCAGGTACACCTAGATTTTTAGCAAATATTAGCGCCGTGTGGAGGGCCCTGGTGGCCGGTGAACTATAAATGCTGAAGTAATCTGCACTTATGGTTTCATCTCGAAGGTACTGGCTTACTAAGTGTGCATCACGAATACCGCGTCCTTTGAGCGGACGATCGCGATCTTCAATGCCGTCAATGGCCCACGAACTTTTCGCGTGTCGAATTAGGTAGAGTGTTTTCATACTTGTAAAGTACACTATTTCAGTGTATTCACTAAAGCACACACAACACTTAACCTAAGATTTAACTATAAATTCAATTGAATTTAATGTCGAGATAATTGCTTCGCTTCATTCCAAAGCACTTCCATTTCGCCTAACGACATGGAAGACAGCTCTTTGCCTTGCTCAGCAGCCTTTTGCTCCATGTAAGTGAAGCGGAAAATGAACTTTTTATTCGTGCGCTCTAATGCCAATTCCGGATCAATATCACTCAATCGAGCAAAGTTGATCAACGAAAATATTAAATCACCAAACTCACCTTCAGTATCTTCTTGATTTCCAGATTTTTGACTTTCCTCGAACTCGCCTAACTCTTCTTTGATCTTAACCCAAACATCCTCTGGCTTGTCCCAATCAAAGCCTGCACCGCGTGCCTTATCACCAATACGAATGGCTTTTACCAAGGCTGGCAAACCTCTCGGCACGCCCTGAAGAACGCTTTTTGTACCTTTTTCCTTGAGTTTGATCGCCTCCCAATTCGCCTTGACTTCTTCTTCTGTCTTGGCCTCAACATCACCATAAATGTGAGGGTGTCGGTGAATGAGTTTGTCGCAGACGCTATTCAATACATCTGCGACATCAAAAGCTCCTTTCTCGCTACCAATCTTTGAGTAGAACACCATGTGAAGCATAAGATCACCCAATTCCTTCTTGATCTCATTTAGGTCGTTCTCTTCAATGGCATCAGCCAATTCATAAGTCTCCTCAATGGTCAGGTGGCGCAGGCTCTCCAATGTTTGCTTCTTATCCCATGGGCACTCTGCACGAAGTGTATCCATGATATCCAGCAACCTGCCGAAAGCTTCTAGTTTGGCCTCTCGAGTATTCATCCTTATTCAGCGTCTTCGCTTGCTTCTTCCTCAAGGATACTCAACAGATCGTTCTTTACCAAGATATTGAACCACTGTACCACTTTCTTAATGTCCGAAGCGTATACGCGCTCCTGGTCAAATTTTGGCAATACCTCACCGAAGAAATCTTCTAGATCATCCTTAGAACTCTTGTGGCTTAATGCCTCTTTGCCTTCAGTAACCTCAGCCATGGCTTTGAACACATCGCGAAGCGGCACCTCTTCTTCGTAGGTGTAGATGGCGATATCACCCAACGAGCTCACGTTTGCGTTGGCTGAAATTGCCGTGCGCTTACCGTCAAGCAAACTCTCTACTACTACACCACTTTTTTGGTGCGCGATCAACTTAAAAAGACCAGGTTTACCTGAAACCGATAGAACAGTTCTTAAATCCATTTATTATTTATTTAACCAGTTTTGTATTGTATTCAATTCTTCGTCCGAGCTCAATAGCAGCAAAGCTTCTGCCTGCGCCGCGAGCTCGTGTTTTGGATATCTATCCATCAGCGCTCTCAAATAATTCCTCGAGCGCTGTTTATCGTTAAATCTATTCTCAAAAAACAACGCTAATTGCATGAGCGCTTCTGGCGCATACGCATGTTGCGGATATTTTTTCGTTAGCGTAATGAGGTAATTGACGCCGTATAGATAATCCTCTCCTCCGCTCATCAATACTAACCCAGCCTGCATCAACCTTTTTGGATCACTCAACACTATGCTGTCTTCACTGATGAAATGCTTCTTAGCCAGTTCCAATTCTTCACTTGTAGCAACACCGCTATCTATTCTCTCGAAATAGTATAGGGCAGAATCGGACACAGGCACTTCAACTGAGGCAGTCTGCTCTTTTGCCCGGGGCGATGAACAAGAAAGGAAACCTACAAACGCAAAGAGGACAATTCTCATCGACGCTTCGGAAATTTCATTGGGTAATCGATCGAAATATCACCACGCTCAATGGAGCCCAGTTTGCCCTTAATCAAACGCTTGCGAAGCGGCTTGAGGTAATCCGTAAACAGTACGCCTTCAATGTGATCGTATTCGTGTTGAATGACGCGTGCAGCCAAACCTGTGTAGGTTTCTTCTACAAGCTTCCAATCCTCGGTGTAATATTCAATGACCAATTTCTCCTTGCGGTACACCGTTTCACGAACATCGGGGATACTCAAACAGCCTTCTTCCATACCCCACTCTTCACCTTCTTCCTCAATGATAATTGGGTTGATAAAGGTCTTCTTGAAGTTTTTGAGTGTTTCGTAGTCCTCTTCACCTTCTTGAGCAAATGGACTCGCATCAATAACGAACAAGCGGATGCTTCTGCCAATCTGAGGAGCTGCTAAACCAACACCCTGCGCATTATACATCGTCTCGTACATATTAGCAATGAGCGGCTCTAAACCCGGGTAATCCTGGTCAATTTCTTCCGCCATCTTGCTTAAAACGGGATCGCCATAGGCTACTACCGGTAAAATCATAATTGGTCGTTTATTAGGGTGCAAAGATAGTTAGTGCATGGCTAAATAGCGCTCTAAAATGAGCGAGGCTGCGACTTTATCCAGAGCACCTTTTTCTCTGCGCTTCGATTTCTTCATCCCACCCATAATAAGCAATTGAGAAGCCTCTTGAGAGGTGAAATCTTCATCCACAAAAACGATCTCCATAAGCGGCCAGCGCTTGTGAATCTTCGCTCCCCATAGATCAATCAACTCAGTACTATCAGTAGCCATAGCGGGCTTACCAATGACTATGGTCTTGGTCCCTTCTGCAGCAACGTAGGTCTCCAAGGTTGACATGAGCTCTCCAGTTTCCACCGTTTTCAGTGGAAAAGCCATCATTCCCAAAGGATCCGTTTCTGCCATTCCAGTGCGTCTTCCGCCAATATCTAAAGCCAATATTTTCGCCATGGCTCAAAGGTAGTCTTTCCCTCGGAAGCATTAAATTTGGCGTTCAATTAAGAATGAACAAGATGCAGGAATTAAGAGCAGTCATTGAACAAGCTTGGGAGAATAGAGAATTACTTCAAAAGGAAGAAACGCAAAATGCTGTTCGCGCGGTAGTGGATGCACTAGATAGCGGAACTCTTCGCGTTGCCGAACCAACAGAAAATGGCTGGCAGGTCAACGAATGGGTTAAGAAAGCAGTCGTGTTGTATTTCCCCATTCAAACGATGGAAACCATTGAAGTAGGCCCGTTCGAATTCCACGATAAAATCCCACTAAAGCGCAATTACGCTGAGAAAGGCGTCCGCGTAGTTCCTCACGCAGTGGCACGTCATGGCTCCTTTATCGAAGCAGGCGTAGTCATGATGCCTTCTTACGTGAACATCGGTGCGCATGTCGAAAGCGGCACCATGGTAGATACTTGGGCAACGGTAGGATCGTGCGCTCAGATAGGTAAGAACGTTCACCTTAGTGGTGGTGTAGGAATTGGTGGTGTATTGGAACCGTTGCAAGCAGCACCTGTAATCATCGAAGACGATTGTTTCATCGGCTCACGTTGTATTGTCGTGGAAGGTGTACATGTAGAAAAAGAAGCTGTATTGGGCGCGAATGTTGTCCTCACTGCTTCGACTAAAATTATCGACGTTAGCGGCGATGAGCCCAAGGAATACCGCGGTCGCGTTCCAGCACGTAGCGTAGTTATTCCTGGCACCATGCCGAAGGAATTCCCTGCGGGTACCTTCAACGTGCCTTGTGCATTGATTATCGGTCAGCGCAAAGAAAGTACGGACAAAAAGACTTCTTTGAACGACGCATTGCGCACACACAACGTCGCAGTGTAATGAGTACTGCCCTGAGCATACTTTACCTCAGCTACAATGAGGAAGATGTCTTTGGGCAATCGCTCGAGAGTGTAGGGTCTATTGCTGATGAGATCATCGTGGTAGATTCCGGTTCAACCGATGCTACCGTACAAATCGCAGAGCGCGCGGGCGCTACCGTTTATAAGCGTCCTCTGGGCAATTGGGGAGAACAGCGAAATTGGGGATTAGAAAAATGCCAGCACCCTTGGACTTTAGTGGTCGATTGTGACGAAGTGTTCACCAAGGAGCTTATTGCATCGCTCCAAGAATGGAAAAAACGCGAGCACAAGGAGCAACAGCCTTATTCGTTCAAACGTGTACATTTTTTCAAAGGCAAAAGAATGCGCTTCAGCGGACTACAAAACGATTACGTGGTTCGACTTCTGCCCAAAGGCATGAAGTTCGAAGAGCTCAATGTCCATGAAAAGGTGCGTTCCTCTTCAAAGCGATTAAAAGGAGAATTGTTTCATTACACCTACAAGAATGCACTACACTGGGAGCAGAAATTCAGAACCTACGCCAAACGCCAAGCATTGGACTATGAGAAAAGGGTTGGAAGAATTGGACCGTATTATTTGAATGTGAAACCTTCGTGGCGATTTTTCAAGCACTTCATCATAAAAGGCGGTATTTTTGACGGCTCAAAAGGTCTAGAATATGCCTTGTGGATGTACCGATCCGTGAAATGGCGCTACATCGAAGTAAATAAATTGCGAATCAAATGACATTTGGTCAAAGCTTACAATTCATTCTAACTGCCCTGTTTCTTTTGGGAGTCTATAGCTACAAATGGGCGCTGCACTTTCAATACCTCAGGGTAAAGAACAAGAAGAAACCTGGCAGCTGGAAAGATTTCTACACGCGCAATTTTTCAAATAAGAAGGATCTTGCGTGGTGGAAAGAGAGCTTTATGATTTTCCCACTGCTCTACCCTACAGTAATGACCGGAAAAGAAAACGAGGACTTTTGGCTTGCGAAAATTAAACGAACCAACCTCGCCTTGTATTTTCTCTTGATGATCTTATTGCTCACAGGGATCTACTTCTCGAAACTTTCAGAGCGTCCTTTTTAATGTCGAATTACAGTCACTTTTTGGACCGACCAATTTTTAAAGAAATTGGACAGGCAGCCGACCGCCTCGGTTTGGAGTGCTATGTCGTGGGTGGCTATGTCAGGGACCGACTTATCGAGCGCCCTACCAAGATGGACCTCGATTTTGTCACGGTGGGCTCGGGCATAGCGCTGGCAAAAGAAGTACGAAAAGGCTTCGAGAAAAAGCCGAAACTAAGCGTTTTCAAAAGCTTCGGCACCGCTCACATGAATTATCAGGGAGTTGACCTTGAATTCGTAGGCGCTCGCAAAGAAAGCTACAAAAGAAACAGCCGTAACCCTATCGTTGAGGACGGCACCTTAGAAGACGACCAAAATCGACGTGACTTCACCATCAACGCCATGGCGATTTGTTTGAACGAAAGTCGTTGGGGTGAATTGATTGATCCATTTAATGGGGTCGCTGATCTTGAACGAAAGCTCATCAAGACTCCTTTGAGTCCAGATAAGACCTTTGACGACGACCCACTTCGTATGATGCGCGCTGTTCGATTCGCCGCACAACTAGGCTATCGCATCGATTCTGGCACCTTAAAATCCATTCGTGAACATGCTTCAAGACTGAAAATTGTTGCGCCGGAACGCATTAGCGTCGAACTCAATAAAATTATGGAAGTCGACAAACCGTCTTACGGTCTGGGTCTACTCTTCACTTCTGGCTTGATGAAAGAAATCATGCCCGAAATCTGTGCACTTCAAGGTGTTGAAGAAGTGGAAGGTCATTTACACAAGGACAATTTCTACCACACCCTTGAGGTCGTAGATAATCTTGCTCGCACTTCAGAGAATTTATGGCTCAGATGGGCTGCGCTATTGCACGATATCGGCAAGCCAAGGACTAAAAAATTTATCAAGCCCGCAGGTTGGACCTTTAGAGGCCACGAGTTTGTAGGTAGTAAAATGATCCCAAAGATCTTCAAGCGTTTGCACTTACCAACGGATTCACGCATGAAGTACGTACAAAAGATGGTGATGATGAGTTCACGCCCTGCATCTCTAGTAGACGACACCGTGACAGATTCGGCAGTACGCCGTCTGCTCTTCGATGCCGGCGAGGATGTAGAAGATCTCATGCTGCTTTGCGAAGCCGATTTAACCACCAAAAACGAACGTAAAAAGCGTCGCTATTTGAACAATTTCAAGGAGGTACGCTTAAAATTCAAAGAGGTAGAGGAGCGCGATCAAATAAGAAATTTCCAGCCTCCAGTGACCGGCCAGGAAATCATGGAGCACTTCGGAATTGGCCCATCAAAAATTATCGGAGATATCAAGGAAGCATTAAAAGAAGCCATCCTTGAAGGACATATACCAAATGAAAAAGAAGCTGCCCTAGCGAAGATGCAGGAGGTGGCAAAAGAACTAGGATTGACGAAATAATATGGAGTTTTTCTTACGCGTTATCGCGGACACAAACGACACAGTTTTAAAAGAAGTGCGCATCAGAGGCGGTGCTTCTATGATGAAATTGCACGAGCATATCTTCACTGAATTTGGACTAAACCCAGGCGAGATGGCCAGCTTTTACTACAGCAATGCCAATTGGGACCAGGGAGATGAGCTTCCTATGTTCGCCATGGAC
The DNA here is from genome assembly GCA_012269745.1 of Flavobacteriales bacterium. GTDB lineage: Bacteria > Bacteroidota > Bacteroidia > Flavobacteriales > Schleiferiaceae > UBA10364. The sequence continues at coordinate 16,844 of JAAXJR010000012.1, forward strand.
GACAATATGCCATCAATGGACGGCACCTCGGTAGAGCAGTTTTTCTCTGATACTAAAAACGGCCTCTACGTCTACAATTTCTTAGACATGAACATCTTTTATTTAGAGGTAGTAAAAACTGAAGAGGAAGAAGGCTTCGAAGATTTTGTTGTACTGTCGAGTGTTGGCGAACTTCCAGAGACTGCGCAAGACACACCTTCCGCGACATCTTCAAAAGACCCAGGCGAAATGACTGAGGCCGAACTCAACGCGCTTTATGGTCTAGACGATCTTGATAGTGGCGCACTTCCAAAAGAAGACGACGAGCAAGAGGACGATCCTTACGGATACGATTACTAAAAGTGAATGGCGAGGATGCGCTCAACAGGCACGCGAATCTTTCCTTTTAGATAAATCTCGTTATTGTAGTGTAACCATATGGTGGTATGGACCTGATACACTTCCACTCCTGTGTTGAACTGAATAAGGACCTTTTGGTGCTTTAGATTCCCCAAATAGGTCGCTTTGTGAATGGCCTCAGCGCGCTTATGAATATCACGTTCTGAGGTAAGAACTTCACCCAACTCATAGTTCAGCTGGGCGGTCTCTATTCTCGAAATGTCTACTGGACTGCGGTGCATGGTTATTCAAAGTGGTTCTATCAAATTACGTATTTTCAACCAAAATTCCAAAAGCGCTCAATGTCTAAGAAGTACCTCATCAACATATGTGGACCTACCGCGGTAGGAAAAACAGGGGTAGCCTTGTATTGGGCAGAAAAGTTGGGATGTCCAATTCTCTCCACGGATAGCCGCCAGTGCTATAGGGAATTGGCCATCGGAAGCGCACCTCCTTCCGCAGAGGAAATGCAGCGCGCCGATCATCATTTCATCGCCGACCGAAGCATTCATGATCCGATTACTGCGGGCGAATACGAACGATTTGCACTGGATAGATTGCAGACTCTCTTCAATAAGAATAAAGTCGTAATTGCTGTGGGTGGCTCCGGGATGTATATCGATGCCCTTCTCAATGGCTTAGACCCCCTACCCACCGATACCGACGTTAAGGCAGGTTTAGACAAACAATTTGCTGCGGACGGTCTCGCACCATTGGTAGCTAAACTCCAAGAACTTGACCCAGCATACGCCGACAAAGTCGATCTAAGTAACCCGAGGAGGGTGATCAGAGCACTAGAGGTCATTATGGCTTCAGGCATAAAGTATTCTGAGCAACTCAGCAATACTCCCAAGCAGCGGCCGTTTGAAATAGTGAATTGGGTATTGAATATGGACAGGGATCAATTGTACGACCGAATAAATAGACGTGTCCACCTCATGATTGCAGACGGTCTTGAGGCTGAAGCCAGATCGCTAGAATCTCATGCACACCTTCTCAGCCTCCAAACCGTTGGGTACCGAGAATGGTGGCCCTATTTTAAGGGAGAATACGACCTAGACCGCACCATTGAGCTCATCCAACAATACAGTCGTCGCTATGCCAAAAGACAATTGACGTATTTCAAGCGCTTCGAAAGTGCTTTATGGCTCGATCCAAACGACATTAACAGCCAAGAGGAATCTTTGCGCAAAGCAGGGGTGTTGTGAGCATGTATGTAAATCCCTTAAATCCACTCGGGTTCGTTCTCGGAGCATGCTATTTAGTCGGGCAGAAAATTGATCGTGCGAGGCGTTCAACTCATGCTAAACATGCCACATATCCGACCATTTGTGTAGGGAACTTTCAAGCGGGAGGAACAGGTAAAACTCCGGCAACTATTTGGGTTGCTAAGCAATTGGAGTCGCTCGGCTATTCCCCTATAATCCTCATTCGAGGCTACAAAGGTTCGGTTAAAAAAAGCGTCGTTGTTGACCGCAATGATGCCTATACTTACGGGGACGAGGCTATATTACATGCACAGCAATTCCCTACTATAGTGGGTAAGAATCGTGTTGAAAGTGCCTTGCTTGCTCTGGCCATTGCGGGCGATAAGAAAGTTTTGGTGATGGACGACGGATTGCAACACTACGAGCTGCTCAAAGACTTTAGTATCGTTTGTCAAAAGAGCCAACGATTTGAACTAGACCACATGTTGCCCATGGGTCGTTTGCGTGAAATTCCACATACCAATTTCAATGCAATCCTGTCACAAATAGATGAAGCAGGATACCAACCCGTAGAATCTTGGAAAGGGATACCCGAATACACCTTTGAACGGAAAACCGCTTTTGTATCTGGAAGTAAGGAGCAAGGATTGGTAGTTTGCGGTGTAGCGAACCCGGATGATTGCCTGTACCAAATTCAGAAAGCAGGCGGATTCGTTGGAGATGAAATGAAATTTCGGGACCATCATCGATACAATACGGTAGACCTCGCTCGTATTGAAAAGGCTTCTAAGAAATACGACTACCGCGTGCATTGTACCGCAAAAGATGCTGTGAAGTTGGCACCCCTAATTCAGGCAGAAAAAAGCCCTATTAGGCTTAGTGTTTGGGATGTTGAGATTCAGCCTGTTAGCGATGTTCAACCGCTCCTTGATGCCATGGTGGCAAAGATTGAGGAAGTGTATGAAAATCGGTCACAAAAACAGGCCTAAAAAGCGTAAATTAGCGCTCTAAATTTCCCTTGGATGTCTAGTATTTACGATACATACGAACCGGTTATTGGTATTGAAGTTCACGTGCAGCTCAGCACGCAGAGTAAGGCATACTGTGGTGATGCTACCGCCTATGGTGCCTCCCCTAATACTCAGGTAAGCCCGATCAGCTTGGGCCATCCAGGTACTCTTCCTGTGTTCAATAAAGCAGTGATGAACTATGCCGTGAAGTTGGGTATTGCCTGTGACTGTACCATTCGTGAGCGCAATGAATTTGCGCGTAAGAACTACTTCTATGCAGATTTGCCGAAGGGGTATCAGATTACGCAGGACACCACACCTATCTGTACCGAAGGATTTGTGCGCATCAAAGATGCCGAGGGCAATGACAAGAAAATCAACCTGACCCGTATCCACATGGAAGAGGATTCAGGCAAGAGTGTGCACGACATCGACCCGTTCAACACACTGGTGGATCTAAACCGTGCAGGCATTCCTCTTTTAGAGATTGTATCGGAGCCAGAGATTAAGAATGGCGAAGAAGCTTATAGCTACTTGAGTGAGATCAGAAAATTGGTCCGTTACCTAGATATTTCTGATGGAAACATGGAGGAAGGTTCGCTTCGTGCGGATTTGAACATCTCCGTTCGCAAGAAAGGCGCGACCAAATTTGGAACGAAAGTCGAGGTGAAAAACATGAATTCGTTCCGCAACGTACAGAAAGCGATTGACTTTGAGATCATTCGTCAGATTGATTTGATTGAATCGGGGGAAGAAATTCATCAGGAAACGCGTACCTACGATGCTGCAAAGAACATCACTATTGGACTTCGTTCAAAAGAAGATGCGCACGACTACCGCTACTTCCCAGAGCCAGATTTAGTACCTGTTATTGTACCACAAAGCTATGTGGACAGCGTGCGCGAGAACATGCCACCCCTGCCCTACGAGCTGTTTGTGAAGTACACGAGAGAATTGGGCCTAAGTGAATACGACGCCTATGTCTTAACCGACAGCAAGGCCTTTGCACTGTACTTTGAAGAGGTGATCAAGCATACGACCAACTACAAAGGAGCAACCAACCTGCTTATTGGCCCTGTGAAATCGTGGCTGAATGAACAGAGCGTCGAGATTGAAGAATTCCCAATCGCAGCTGTGGCACTCGCGAGCATTCAAACGTTGGTAGACGAAGAAAAAATTTCGATCTCTACGGCTACTCAGAAATTATTCCCTGCATTATTAGAAGACCCCACGGCCGATGCTGCTGCACTTTGTGAGCAAAACGGATGGATCCAACAAGGCGATAGCGACCAGCTGCAAGCGTGGGTAGATCAAGCTTTGGCCGCATATCCAGAAAAGATTGAGGAATACCGCTCCGGTAAGAAAGGACTTATCGGGCTTTTCATGGGTGAGGTGATGAAGTACAGCCGAGGCAGTGCAGATCCTAAAAAAGCAAGCGCCCTGTTGCGCAGAAAATTGGATGCGTAAGCTCTGGGGATTACTTGCTGGTCTTGTTTTAGCTTCTTGTACTCAAGAAGAAGGTTCGCTTATTCGCTTTGAGTTAGAAGAAACCGGCAGCTATGCGGTTCAGTACCGTGAAGCCGACGGGACGTTCACTGTGATGGACAGCCTCGAGATTATGGGCAGTGACGTTTTTGAAGTTACCTTCGACACACTTCAGATGATCAGCTTTCTTCCTCTAGACGGAGAATTACCGGTGGTACATGCTGTAGTTGGACCGAATACCCAAGAACTGACTATTTCAAAAGACGGCTTTATCTCTGGCGATGCAGAGAACAATTGGCTGGGGACACAGCGTAAAATGCAATTAGACCTCATTGCTTTGATAGACAGTCTTGATGCCATCAAATCTACCTACAAGGACAGCACCACTTTTAAGGGATTACGTACTATCGACAGTGTGTTCTTCGCTTATGCGGACGGATACAGACAACGCATTCTAGACAGTCTCGTTGCTGCACCAGGAAGGTTATCCAACCTAATGACCGTCTACCACAGGATTGGTCAAAATCCAGTGCTTGAATATGGCGTGGACCGAGAGGTACTGCGTGGAGTGAATGATGCTTTAACTGAACTGGCACCCGCATCAAATGATGTACTTGCATTTAATATGTGGGTAGAAGAGTTCGAAGAAACCTATGTTTTCACCGCTAAGGTGGCGGAGAATGCGCAGAAGTTTAGTGTTGGTAGCCCGTTCCCAGAGTTTGCCTTAGAGACGCCGCAAGGTGAGCTCGTTTCGCTCGAGCGCATGTCCCTAGAAAATCATGTTGTTGCTATATGGGCCTCGTGGTGCGTTGAGTGCCGCAATGAGCTTAGATCTGTTGCCAAGGAGCACCCTATGGACAACTGGATACTGCTTTCTATTGACGGTCTTCCGCAACAGCGCAGCCCACTGGGCGAATGGTACGAAGCTATCGTTACCGATGATCTTGGTGGTCAACACCTGAGTGATCTTGGAGGCAGCCGTAGCGTTATCATAGAAACACTTGGCGTTCAAGAAATGCCGTTGTACTTCAAGGTGGAAAACGGTATCATCACCAAGCGCGTTTCGCGTGTTGACGACCTGTAATTCCGGAAATTTCCCGTTATTTGTGTCAGTAAATCACAATAGATCGTGAGAGGAATTTACCTACCCCTTTTCTTAGTGTTTTCGCTGTCTTTAGCAGGACAAGCGGGGCCGCATGTTCATGCTAACAAAATTGATGAGAAGGTTACTGTCGATGGTTTACTCGATGAAGCCTTTTGGCAGAACGCAGGAACCGCCTCAGACTTTATTCAATACTTCCCGAACGATAGCGTTAATGCCGCACTAGAAACTGAGGTGAAACTCGCCTATGACGATGATTTCCTATATGTAGGAATCATTGCGCAATCTGCAGGTCCGAACTACGTCATTAGCTCGCTTCAACGCGATTTCCGCGGAACGCAGAACGATAACGTCACATTGATGTTCGACACGTTTAAGGATGGAAATATCGCCTTTGCCTTTGGGGTCACACCCTATGGGGTTCAGCGCGAGGTATTGATTTCTGGAGGTGGCGCGCAGATTTCCGGATTCAATACCTCTTGGGATGTAAAATGGACCGCTGAAGCCAAGCGTTACGACGACCACTACGTGGTAGAAATGGCCATACCTTTCTATTCCTTGAAATTCATCGAGGGAGACAATACCTGGAGATTTAGAGCGTACCGATTCGACATTCAAAGCAACGAGCGTTCGACTTGGGTACGTGTTCCACAGAACCAGTTGCTATCTAATCTCGCTTATATGGGTACGCTCGAATTTGAAGAGCCGCTGGGCAAACCTGCATTCCCGTTCTCCTTTATCCCCTATGCTGCCTATGCTGGAGTGCGCGACGAAGGGGCTACAAGTCTGACAGGCGTTCGCAACATTGGATTGGATGCTAAAGTTCCCATTGGCGATGCACTAAATATGGACCTAACCATCAACCCGGATTTTAGTAGTGCCGAAGCAGATGACCTACAAACAAATTTGACCAGATTCGAATTAAGACTTCCTGAAAAACGTCAATTCTTTATTGATAACAGCGACCTGTTCGGATCCTTCGGTAATTACTTTAGAGAGGCGCGTCCTTTCTTCTCAAGAAGAATAGGTCTAGCGACGGATACCGCTGGAAATTTGGTCCAGAATAGAATTCTAGGTGGCGCAAGACTTAGCGGAAAATTGGACGAGAATTGGCGCTTGGGCATTTTAGATATTCAAACCGCTTCATCGCCTGAACAAGGTATCGCTGGATATAACAACAGCATGGTTGCTATTCAGCGAAAACTGTTTGCCAGGGACAACATTGGCGCTTTCATTGTGAACCGTCAGCTCACTTCAGGAGACACCTCAGTTACACCATACAACCGTGTGATTGGCGCAGATTACAACCTTGCCTCTGCAGACAATACCTGGGCAGGTAAGTTTTATTGGCATAAGAGCTTTGTTGAAGACAATCCAGATGCTACTTCTAGTGCCGAAGCCGTTATCACTCGTAACTCACGCAACTGGGTATTCGTGACCGATTTTGTGAAAGTCGACCAAGATTTCCAAGCTGACCTGGGCTTTGTACCCCGTACCGATTTCTTTAAAATGGGCCTAGCAGCGACTCGTCACTTCTATCCGGATAACAAATACATCAGCCGTCACAGCCTGATGCTACTGAATATCAACTATTGGAAGCCAACACTCGATTGGAGGTACACGGATCACACCAATTGGTTAGAACATCAGATTTACTTTAAAGACCAAAGTCGTCTTCGCAGCAGGGCGCTGGACAATTACATTTATTTATTCGGCGATTTTGATCCTACCCGAACTGAAGGTGCCACACCGCTGCCAGCGGATGTAGGCTACCGCTTCTACCAATATAATGGAGAGTACACTTCAAATACTGCCAACCTACTGACCTACCAGGTAAATACCACCCTGGGCCAATTCTTCAATGGACAACGCTACAGCATTGGTGGTCGCATAGGTTACCGCTGGCAACCTTGGGTGAGTACCTCTATCAATGTGAACTATGACGGTATCCGATTACCGGAGCCCTACGCTTCTGCAAACCTTTGGCTGATCACACCGAGAATCAATGTTACCTTCTCTAAGTCAGTATTCTGGAGCACGCTCATACAATACAGCAATCAGCAAGATAACTTCGGCATAAATTCTCGCCTACAATGGCGATTTGCGCCGCTCTCTGATCTCTTCATCGTCTACAATGACAACTATTACTCCAGCGACTTCACCCCGCGTTTAAGGACCATTAACCTTAAATTGAGTTATTGGTTGAATACCAAATAGGAAGATTCGAGGACCGATTCATCTCGCTACTTATGTGGGAATTTCACCTATAAAAAAGCCGCTCCCTGTGGGAGCGGCTTTTTTAGTTCTATAACTACTTATCGAGCACCAATCTAATATGCGCTAAATGATGCTGACAATGCCAAGCATACATCTGAACACTTTCTTTCATGGTGTACTCCTTCTCTTCTTCCATGTGGAAGTATGCTTTATCCCAGCCAGCCTCTGTAATGCCATTTAGGAAACTCACCCACTTCTCGTGCAAGCTTGCCAACAAAATGACGCTTAGGAAAGGGTCTGTGGTATAATCTGGTAAAGCAGCAAAAAGCGTTTGAGGGTAACCAGGCACCTTTGGGGTCTCACCAGAAGTCACGGCTAAACGCTGACGATTAAAACCGTTCATGTGAGAATCGGCCAAATGATGGACCACCTGGCGTACGGTCCAACCGCCTTCTCTATAAGGCGTATCCCATTGCTCCTCGGTCAAAACCTTGGCAAACTCCATCAACTGCTTTGGCATGCGTCCAATAACTGCAATACAGCCTTCTATGCGTTCCTCTCCCGGTTCTGATTCTATCGACGGTTTGCCGATAGGGTATTTTAAAAACTCTACATCCATGGCGCAAAAATAACCCTTAAGGGCAAAAAAAAGGCCCCGCCGAGGCGAGGCCTTAATACTTTATTTGAAAGTCTTAGTGAGCAATCATCAAACGAGTGTAAGTATCCGCCTTGCCTTGAAGACCGATCACATACATACCGTTACCAAGACCACTAACGTTCACCTTGAATTGGTTCAAACCACCTACCAAAGCCTCAACTTCTTGAGTCATCACAGTTCTACCATTCAAATCAATGATCTCAACAGTGTAGGCACCTTCAGCAAGAGTAGCTTCTAATGTAGTAGCATCAGCTGCCGGGTTCGGGAACAACTCAATTGAAGCCTGATTCTCTATCTCTGTTTCTTCATTAATTCCGATTGGACGAGTAGTCATTAGCGTAGTAGTTTGGAACGTACCACGACCGAATGTGCCGGCAAAAATATCGCCTTCCATGACGTCCATATCGTCAGAGCTACTCTTGTTCGTTCTGTATTGTTTCAATGTAAATACAGGCACGCGAGCCAAACCAGAGTTATCAGCACCCCAAGTTGGGTTAAGCACGTTGATATTCGTTGTAGTAAACACACCGTATTCCGTACCGATAATCGCATAATTTGAATTGCCCTTATCAAAGGTAGCAGAGTATACAGGGAAGTTACCCAAGTTACCATCCTTAACTACAAACGTTGGGTTTGCAGATGTAGCATTAGAGCTGTAGTATACGAAGTTTGAGTTGCCGTAGTTACCCAAAGTCACCAAAACGCGATCGTTGTCGTTAGGATCAACCGCGATGCTTGTAACATTACGACCGATTACTGAGTGTACTAGGTCTACAGTTACTGCCGTTGCACCTGAATCTAAATCTGCTGTAGCGTAGCTACGAGCATCTTGAAGACCACTTATGCGGTAAACACGGCCGTTCTCAGTACCAACCCAAGCGTGGTTACCGTCAGCACTTACTTCTACCGCCTGAGCAGTTCCAGTAATGTTGGCCAATTTGTACCAAGTAGGAGTTTCCATGAAATCCAAGGCACCACGAGTCATCCACACAGAACCACTAAAGCCAACAATGAACATGCTGCTTACAGGATCTTGGACCACAATACTATCTCCCATACTTAAAGAGGTAGGAAGCGTGTAATTGAATGGCAAACCATTTGTATTCGAACCTAGACTTACTTTAGAACCAGCTGCATAGCTCACATCCACTGTAGCAATGATTTCTGCTGCAGGTGTACCGTTGAATACTACAGAGAATTCTCCCGTTGAAGCATCAAAAGTTCCTGAACCGTCACCAGTCATATTTCCGTTCGCATCAGAAGAAATTACCAATGTTCCACTTGTAACCTTGAAAGATGCCGCATCCATAATAGCACTTTCTTGAAGAGGCTTAATATTCGAAGAGAAGGTATCCTGACCCGCATTAGCAAAACCTAGAGAGCGAATAGCTTCGGTTACTTTGAACTCAACACTATCAGTACTCATTGGATCTGCACTATTCTCGTACAAGTAAAATGGTGTCATCCAAGAACCTATTCCTTGAGAAGAGCGAGCATCCCAGAAAGAGCTAAAACTCTGACCTGTATTCTCACTACGACCGATACGACCTTGCTGGTATTCTGTAAAGTAGATTTTAGGAACTAACCAAGAAACTGCAGAGTAACCGCCGTCACCTGAGAAGCCATCTACAGCACCTAGTCGACGACCTGTATTCGGCGTGTTTCCAGATCCGTCCATTACGAAACTGCCGTTATCTTGAGTACCACCAACAACGTAACGGTCAGCAGAAATTCCAATGTTGTAAAACTGCGTAGTAACGTAGTTTTTATTCAATGTTTGCCAAGTAACACCAGCTGTATTCGAGAAGTAGATACCACCGTCGTTCACGATGTATACTTTAGAACTATCTGTTGGGTGCCAAACTACATCGTGGTTATCTGCATGAATGTTGTAAGGACCGAAACCGTTAACCTGGTTCCAGCCTTGACCTTGCTCCCATCCCCAAACAGTAATACCACCAACGATGATTCTGTTTTTATTTGCTGGATCTACACCAATTGACAAGTCATATTCACCTTGACATTGAGAAGAACAGAACGGATCGAAGTAGGTAGATTTTTGACCAATTTTCGACCAAGTCGTTCCACCGTCAGTTGTGCGGTATACACCAGAAAGGGCATTACCTGAAGTAATGTGCACAGTGTACACATAATCGGCATCATTTCTAGCAGAAGCAAACATGATACGTCCACCACTTCTTGGCAATCCAGTAGCGCCCGGATTAGACTTACTAACCTCAGTCCAGTTAGAACCGCCGTCAGTAGAACGCATTGTTCTACCACCTAAAGTTGCCCAAACATTTCCACCTGCGTCCATGTGAATGTCCCAACAAGTACCTTGAGAACCAATACCCGTAATTGGATTCGTCCAAGTGCTACCTCCGTTAGAAGAAACACGTACGCCAGCATTGGTTGCCATGTATACCTTATCGTTGTTTTCAGGATCACAAATGATAGCACCGATTGAAGAGAAGTTGGCTGTAGCGCTTAATTGAGTGAACTCAGTTTCACTCGCTCCCTTTTTGAAAACACCAGCTCCCGGAAAACCTGAAGAAGTAGAAGCACCGTAACCTGTAGTCCAAGTATTGTACAAGCCTTCACCTGTACCGTAATACACATCGCCATTCTTAGAGTATGCGATGGTCATTACTGCCAAATTCTCTTGCTCTGGATTTACTTCCTGCCAGCTCAAACCAGCGTTATTGCTGAAATACAATCCACCACTAACACCACCAGTGTACATTTCCGATGGATTCTGCGGATTAATTGCTAAACCTCTCGTACGTCCACCTCGGTTGTCTGGACCGCGCTCTGCCCAAGTCAAACCAATAGCACTCTCAGGCATGTCCTTCAAGCTTTCGATACTCGAAATGATGTCCTCTTGATTGATCTCACCAGTTACTTGGTTCGCACGTAGCGCATGTAAATACGCAGCTGCACCAGCAGCACCTTGTTCATTCTGTACTCGCGGAACATATTCCTGCGAAGAAGGCAAAGTTGCTAGTGAAGCGATGGCGGCGGTTAAGACTGTGCCCGCAAAGGCGAATCGTAATCCTTTTTTCATGTAAAAACTCTGTTTTCTAAATGTTAAAAATAAGGCGTGAACCCCATTATACCAAGTGCTTTTCAGCATGATATGAACTGCGAACTAACGGTCCACTTTCTACATATCTAAAGCCCATTTCTAGGCCAATTTCTTTTAATTCGTCAAAAACCTCCGGCGTAATGAACTCAACCACAGGCAAATGCTTTGGAGTTGGCTGCAAGTACTGACCTAGGGTCAAAATATCAACATCAGCCTCACGCAAATCTCTCATAGCATCTATGACCTCTTCTTTAGTTTCGCCAAGGCCCAGCATAATGCCACTTTTAGTTCTATGAATGCCGTTATCCTTCAAGTATTTCAGCACCTCTAGTGAACGGTCAAATTGGGCTTGAATACGAACCTTTCTAGTCAAACGACGTACCGTTTCCATGTTATGGCTCACAATCTCAGGATTTGCTTCGATGATTCTATCCACATTGTGTAGTTCCCCCTTGAAATCTGGGATTAGCGTTTCCATAGTGGTGTTCGGACTAATACGGCGAATGGCCTTAACAGTCTCTGCCCAGATTATAGAACCTCCGTCTGCAAGATCATCTCTGTCCACAGAAGTGAGTACTGCATGCTTCACTTTCATGAGTTTCACACTGCGCGCAACCTTTTCAGGCTCTTCCCAATCTACTGTATCCGGACGACCGGTAGCTACATTACAGAAACCACAAGAGCGGGTACATATATTACCTAAAATCATAAACGTTGCCGTACCTGCTCCCCAGCATTCCCCCATATTTGGGCAATGACCAGATTCGCAGATGGTGTGCAACTTGTACTTATCTACAAGTCCGCGAACGTTTTTGTAATTCTCGCCAGTAGGAAGCTTTACACGAAGCCACTTCGGCTTCTTCGTGCGCTGCTTTACTTCCTTTTTAATTTCAATTGTTGGTTGATCTACCATATCTCAATAAACCGCTAAAAACTATACTTGTTCAGCAAGACCATGCTCTTTTCGCCACTCTTCTACAGTGTCTTCAGTCACTCTACTATGTGAGGAGTGAGCAGCTACTTTTCCGTCATTCCAAAGAATCAATTGTGGACTCTCGTGACGAACACCAACCTCCTCTGCCAGAGCTAAGCTTAAATTTCTTTGCATTACAACATCAATGTACACCCACGTTTCGCCCGGCTGTACCTCCACCATGTTTAATCTGCGCATTGCAAAAAGACTCACGCTACATCTCGTACTGTGCTTGTAAAAGAACACGGGGGTTTTTAAAGCAAGAAGACCCGCAACATCTTCTAATGATTGCGGGTGCTCGAACTGAATTTTATTCGTTGTTGAAGGGCTCTTAGCCTTGTTGTGCAGGAACTTCAACATACGAATATGAAGGGCATTTTTCTGCTGTTCCACATGATGATAATGCAAAAAGTGCGGTAACTACCAACACTGCGCCAAGTACTTTTTTCATCTTTTTAACTTCTAGATTTCGCTACATTGCGAGTTGTAAAAATAACGCACAAAAGGCAATTTTCTTACTCTATGAGCAACCTTCTTTCAACATTGATTCCTGTCGAGTGGAAGGCTTTCTGGGATGAGGAAGTGAACGAAGATTATTTGATCAAACTCGACCAATTTGTCGAGGAGGAATATGCTACCTACACTTGCTACCCTCCCAAGGAACAACTGTTAAATGCCGTGCAAGAAATAGCACCACAAGGGATAAGGTGTATCATCATAGGGCAGGACCCTTATCATGGTCCAGGTCAAGCGAATGGCTTGGCATTCTCCGTTACCCCTTCGACTAAAATCCCGCCATCACTTAAAAACATTTTTAAGGAATACTGCGCTGATCTCAATGTAGTCCAGCCGAATAATGGAGATCTTACCGAATGGAAAAACAGTGGCGTACTCTTACTGAACACCGCGCTATCCGTACGACAAGGCGAGGCGGGGTCGCATGCGAAAAAAGGCTGGGAGCAATTCACTTTTGCCTTAATGAAACATGTCATCACTCAATCAAAGAATGCTGGGTTCATATGCTTTGGAGCACCGGCATCGAAATTGGCGCATAAAGTCTTGGCCGATTTCCCAAATGAGGACCGTACCATTATTGAGACGCCCCACCCTTCTCCTTTGAGTGCGTATAGAGGCTTTTTTGGATCTAAACCGTTCACAAGATTTAATAATGAACAACGCAATAAAGGGCTAGAAATCGTACATTGGGAACTGCCCTCAAGCACGCAACAAACCCTGTTCTAAAAACTCTAAAACCATCATATTCAAATGAATAACATGGGTGTCATTTTCGCAATAGTCAACCTATTGGCCGTTGTCCTTCTCTTTTTAAAGTATCGCAATACCAGCACTGCTTCTTCTACACCATCGAATGAAGTGCCTGATTGGGCAAAGAATCAAATCGAGGAATTAAAGGCAACATTGTCTGATAAAGATTCTCAACTAGACGAAGTCAAAACTTCATTGAGCCAAGCAAACATTCAATCTGCACAGCAGATTAGTCAACTACAAGCAAACCTGCAGGCAGCCGAAGAAAAATTGGCCGATCAAGCCAAAAACTTCGAAGAACAAAAGGCACAAGCCAAGGCAGATAAAGAGGTCATGGCCAATGAATTTAAGGTATTGGCCGAAAAAGTATTGGAGGAGAAATCAAAACAGTTTAAGAGCACGAATAGCGAGGAACTGGACAAACTACTCGCTCCTTTCAAACAGAAGCTGGTAGATTTTGAAGCCACGGTTAAGGAAAATCACAAGGAAGAGCTAAAAAATACGAGTGCGTTGATGGAAAACATCAAAGCGCTTAAAAACATGAACGATCAGCTTAGCGCAGAAGCGAGTGGCCTGGCAAAAGCACTGCGAGGCGATACTAAAAAACAGGGGAATTGGGGTGAATTCGTCTTGGAACGAGCGTTGGAGATGAGCGGTCTCACAAAAGATAAAGAGTTCTTCGTTCAAAACAGCGAAACCACTGAGGACGGCCGTCGCTTGCAGCCTGATGTAGTCATTCAGTTACCGGAAGAAAAGAAAATCATCGTCGATTCTAAGGTATCACTGGTTGCTTGGGAAGCCTATGTCAATTCAGACAACGAGGAAGAGGCCCTTAAACACATGAAGGCCCTTAATTTGAGCATTCAAACGCACATCAAGCAACTAAGCGAGAAAGATTATCCGCAGCTTTATGATGGTGCGACTCCGGAGTTTGTGCTGTTGTTTATCCCAATTGAAGCCGCATTTATGGAGGCTACAAAGTTTGACGGCGGGTTGTATGAATTGGCCTTCTCGAAAAAAATCATTTTGGTATCTACCTCTACCCTTCTAGCCACACTGAAAACCATTGCGATGGCCTGGAGGCAAGAAAAGCAAACAAGAAATGTTATTGAAATTGCTGAGGCTGGCGGTAAGCTATATGATAAATTTGTCGGCCTAAGTGAAGACCTGACAAAACTGGGTCAGCAGTTTAACACGGCACAGAAAACCTACCAAGATTCCATGAATAAAATGGTTGAGGGTCGTGGTAATTTGATCAGTCAGGTGGAGCGCTTGAAAAAACTTGGAAGCAAGACTAAAAAAGAATTGGACAGCAGGATTGTAGATCGTGCTAATCTTGGAGAGTTCTCCGACGAAACGTCCCCTAAATCACTAGAGAAATAATGGCTAACGACCAACTTATTTATGGCCTAAGGCCCATTTTACAGGCAGTTCAAGACGGGCAAACACTTGATAAAGTCTTTTTGCAAAAAGGAATTGGTGGCCAATTATATACCCAATTGGAAGGGACACTTCGAGATAAAGGGGTGGAACCTAAATACGTTCCGGTAGAAAAATTAAATCGACTGACCAGGGGTAATCACCAAGGTGCGGTGGCTTTTTTAAGTCCAATCGACTTTTATGATCTTGAAGAAGTGATTGTTAGAGTCATGGATGAAGGTAGAAAACCTTTAGTACTGGCATTAGACCGTATCACTGATGTGCGCAACTTCGGAGCCATTGCTCGTTCTGCCGACTGTACGGGAGTTGATGCTATTGTTTTACCGAAAAACGATAGCGCGCCTGTAAGTGCGGACGCTGTACGAACATCAACAGGAGCTTTGTTAGAGATCCCCGTATGTAAGGTGAATCACATGAAGGATGCTGTTTTCGTTGCTCAAAGCCTCGGACTAAAAATTATCGCCGGTACTGAAAAATCTGAAACACCTATGTATGATGCCCCATTCTCTGAGCCATGTATGCTTATTATGGGTAATGAGGAAACCGGTGTTCACAAGAGCCTATTGCAGATGGCCGATGCCAAGGCGTTAATTCCAATGAAAGGTCAAATTAATTCACTAAATGTGAGCGTTGCTACTGGAGTTTTGCTCTACGAAGCCGTTCGTCAAAGAAACTAATATGAAGAAGGCATTGCTCCTATTGTTGAGCGCATTCAGCATAGCCGTTTACGGTCAATTCAATTGCCAAAGCACCAAACTGAATCCGCTTCCCTTACAAAGCAACGCCCCAATCAATTTCAACTCCCGGTCAGATACAGCCGACCTTGTACAGCTAAAGTTGACTATTGACTCTCGAGATTTTACCAATGGTCAACTCACTGGTATCGCAGCCTATCAGTTAGGTGCAAAGCTCCCCTTTTCTTCTTTGCGATTTGATCTTCTAGGCTTCACTGTTGATAGTGTAGTAGATCTAAGTGGTCCATTGAATTTTAGCCAACATGGCGAACAGGTTACTGTAAATGCTTCTGCTGTGGCGGGTCAAACCCTGCAATGGACATTTTATTACCACGGTTCGACCACCAAGGACGCTAGTGGTTGGGGAGGAATTCATCACGACGGTGCTTACCACTACAACCTAGGCGTTGGTTTTGCGGCTAATCCACATGTCTACGGGCGGAGTTTATTTCCATGTTTTGACAATTTTGTAGAGAAGAGTACCCTCGATGAGATGAACATCATAACGTCCCAAGGCAAAGTTGGCGTCAGTAATGGCATTTACGTTGGTACAGATACTCTTTCTGGTGGCGATCTCATTTGGCATTGGGAAGGACAGGCGCCCATCCCCTCTTATTTAGTGAGCATGGCAGTTTCCGATTATTTCAAGCAGAGCTGGACCCATGATGGACGTCCATTTGAAATTTACGGTAGAGCTCAAGACACAGCCAATATGACTGCGGGTTTTGTCAACCTTAATGATATATATGATGCTTTTGTTGAAGAATTTGGCCCTTACCGCTTCGAGAAAGTCGGTTATGCCTTGACCATAACAGGTGCTATGGAACACGCTGGCATGGTGCACTTGCCAAGAACATTGGCCAATGCGAATCTCAACGGTGAAGATATCATTGCGCATGAGTTAGCACATATGTGGTTTGGTAATGCGATTACAACAAAAACTGCAGAGGACATGTGGATCAATGAAGGATTCGCGGAATTTGGTTCGCATCTCTATGAAGAGAAGGTTTACAGCCGATCGAAGTATGTTCAGACCGTGCAAAACAACCAAGCACTCGTTTTAAAACAAGCTCGCCAAAACGACGGTGGCCATTTGGCGTTAAGCGGTGTCAATCAAAATCAAACCTACGGCACACATACCTATCAAAAAGGCGCAATGGTTGCCCATAATCTAAGGGAATACCTAGGTGACAGCCTGTTCAGCTACGCCGCTAAAGAACTCATAGCTGGAAATACTTTTGGCAATTATGACGCTGAAAGTTTCAAGGCCTCTTTTGAAAATTCAACCGGACTAGATTTAGATGATTTCTGGGATGACTGGATTTATAATCCAGGTTATCACGGCGCCTTAGTAGAGTTGAATTATCCAGAAAATGCGAATTGGGCCAATACGAGTAAGCAGGTAAATATTCACCACTTAAGTGCGCATACAGGCAATCATATCGCCACCCAAAAGACCACCCCGATAACGGTCTACAAGCACAGCTACAACTATGGCTATGGCGGTAAGGTGGATTTAGGAAACGCAGCGTTCTTTACTTCTTCTAGTCAGGATTTTACATTTACCTCTCAATCTATTCAACTCGGAGCTGGAGGGGATTATTGGCTCAGCACCAACGATAGTGCTGAGTCTTTGGGAACCTCTGTCTACGATACATTCAAATGGTCGGAGCTCAACGGAGCAATAACCTTACCTCGGACAGGATTGAAAATCACTCCCAAACCTAATACCGCTGGTCTCAATGGAACATTCTACGTTTGGCACCATTACACCGAAGGCAATTACCCTATCGACGGTAAAACCAGTCGCGATCATTTTTACTTCATCGGCTACGAAGGCAGCCATGATCCACCAATAAATTATGAGACAGAATTACCTTTTGAGGTTACCGTCTCTTTTAACACCAATCCAAATAATGGAGGATTAGATAGTGACCTAAACGGCTTACCTGGTAATCTAATGACCATAGGAGAAAGCCCTACCCTTAAATGGAAATCAGGCGTCCCAGTACCCAATGCCTCCAACCAGGCTTTAGGCAATACTGGCGTTGGCAATATCACATTCACACCTCAGCACGTGGCGAGGTATTACTTCGTAATGAACACAGCAAACCTTAGTCTAGGGGAGTCGGTTGACAAGAAGTTCAAACTATTTCCTAATCCCACAAAAGGAGCTCTAAAAGTCCAAGCTGTTGATGGAGTTGTAGAAGGAAAGTATGAAATCATCGATCTAAAAGGAGCTCTTGTCCAGACTGACGAATTATACTTTATCAATGGACAAGCCTCTATCCTCCTTCCCGAAGAATTGGCCCGTGGCACATATGTTTTTAAATGCGAAGCCGGAACCGAAAAATTCTCGGTTAGATAAAGCAATTCTTAAGTTGAGAACTATGCTTATTTAAACGCTCATTCTTTCGAACGTAGCCACAAATACCGCGGGTATTTCTTACTTTCAAATCATGGATTACAACGAATACAGAAAATTCGCGCACGACGTTAAGAATCACCTTACCGGTGCTACACTTCAAGTACAGGTTTTGTCTATGCTCCTAGGCGAGGAACACAAAGACCGAATGGCCATGGTTTCGGATGAACTGCAAAAAGCCGGTGATATGATTACCGATTTTCAACAGAAAGTTAAAGCTGCTCAGGCCGCGCAGATTGCCGAGAATTCTACTGAAGAGTAAGCATCACCGGGCAGTGATCACTACCTAATACATCATTTAAGATTTCACTGTCTTTGACCTGGTTCATGAAGCCTTCGCTTACCATGAAATAATCCAAGCGCCACCCCACATTTTTAGCTCGAGCTCCTCCTCTATAGCTCCACCAGCTGTACTTCACAGTATCGGGATACAAACTGCGGAATGTATCTACGAATCCCGCTTCAATCATTCTTGTCATCCCATCAATCTCAGCCTGAGTATAGCCTGGAGTTTTATTGTAGTTCGATTTAGGATTCTTCAAATCGATTTCCTGATGAGCTACATTTAAGTCACCACAAACCACTACCGGCTTCTTCTCTTCAAGCTTCTTTAGATATGCTAAAAAGGCAACATCCCATTCCTTCGTGCGGTAATCGATACGCTTAAGACCGCTGCTTGAATTAGGTACATAGGTAGTCACATAAAAGAATTCCTCATATTCTGCAGTTATGGCACGCCCTTCATTATCGTGCTCTGGAATTCCAATTCCCATAGTCACAGAAAGCGGTTCAGTCTTAGAGAGTATGGCAGTCCCGCTGTAGCCTTTCTTTTCAGCACTAAAAGCATAAATGTAATAGCCTTGAAGATCTTTTAATGCTTCCTTGACTTGTTCTGGAGTGGCTTTAGTTTCCTGAAGACCTACCACATCACAATCTAAGCGATGTAAATCTTCAACAAGGGTTTTACCTGCTGCGGCACGAACGCCATTAACATTAAAAGAGAGTAATTTCATTTACATGTTTCTTCTATACTGCCCACCTACTTCGAACAGTGCATTTGTAATTTGACCCAACGAACAGTGCTTCGCTGCATCCATGAGAACGTCAAATATATTGTCATTTTGGATGGCTGCTTCTTGAATGCGAGAAATAGTTTCTTGGGCCAACTCCTCTTTGCTCTGATGTAAAGCATTCAACATTGAAATCTGATATTCCTTCTCATCTATTGTTGCACGGATAACCTCAGCAGGAACAATGGTTGGTGATCCCTTCTTGTTTAGAAAAGTATTCACCCCGATAATTGGGAATTCGCCCGTATGCTTCAACGTTTCATAGTAGAGACTTTCCTCTTGAATCTTACCGCGCTGGTACATGGTCTCCATGGCACCTAAAACGCCACCTCTTTCGGTTATGCGATCAAACTCCTGCAGTACAGCTTCCTCAACCAAATCAGTGAGTTCTTCTATGATGAACGCGCCTTGAATTGGGTTCTCATTTTTCGCCAAGCCAAGCTCTTTATTTATAATTAGCTGAATAGCCATTGCACGACGTACACTTTCTTCAGTCGGAGTCGTTATGGCCTCATCATAGGCATTGGTGTGGAGCGAATTACAGTTGTCGTAGATAGCATACAACGCCTGAAGCGTGGTACGTATATCGTTGAAATCTATCTCTTGGGCGTGCAAACTGCGGCCCGAAGTCTGAATGTGGTACTTCAACATTTGTGAACGCGCATCGGCCCCATATTTGTTCTTCATGGCATTTGCCCAGATTCGTCGTGCCACACGACCAATAACCGCATATTCCGGATCGATACCATTCGAGAAGAAGAAACTCAAGTTTGGTGCAAACTTATTTATGTCCATACCTCGACTGAGGTAGTACTCTACATAAGTGAACCCATTAGCAAGGGTAAATGCGAGCTGAGTAATGGGATTAGCCCCGGCTTCTGCAATATGGTATCCCGAGATACTCACGCTATAGAAGTTGCGAACTTGCCAATCAATAAAGTAACTCTGTACATCGCCCATCAATCGAAGGGCAAATTCTGTGGAGAAAATACACGTATTCTGTGCTTGATCTTCCTTCAAAATATCCGCCTGGACAGTACCGCGTACGGTGTTCAAAGTCTTGGCCTTTATTTCAGCGTAGGTCTTCGCATTTAACACCTCATCACCTGTCACACCCAACAATAACAATCCAAGGCCGTCATTGCCCTCAGGTAAATCGCCTTGGTATGCTGGACGTGCAATTCCGCGATCGTCGTACTTCGCTTTCTTTACCGCCTCCACTTTGGACTCTAGTCCGTGCTCCTTGATGTAAATCTCACATTCTTGGTCTACGGCTGCATTCATGAAGTATGCCAAAAGCATAGGTGCTGGGCCGTTGATGGTCATGGAAACCGAAGTGGTTGGATTCGTTAATCGGAAACCGGAATACAATTTCTTCGCGTCGTCTAAACAACAAATGCTCACTCCGGAATTGCCTATTTTACCGTAAATATCCGGACGTCTATCTGGGTCATTTCCATAGAGGGTTACACTATCGAATGCAGTAGAAAGACGTTTTGCAGGCATACCTAAACTCACGTAATGGAAACGCTTATTGGTACGCTCTGGACCACCTTCCCCAGCGAACATACGCGTAGGATCTTCTCCTTCACGCTTGAATGGATAAATTCCTGCTGTGTACGGAAATTCGCCGGGCACATTCTCAAGAAGAATCCAGCGTAGAATATCACCCCAGCTGCGGTACTTCGGCAATGCCACCTTTGGAATTTGTGTGTGAGACAAACTCTCTGAATGTGTTTTGATATTGATGTTTTTACCGCGAACTTGGAAAGTATAAACAGGGTCTTTGTAGCGTTTAACTGTGCTTTCCCACTTTTGAAGTTTTTCCCAGTTGTGCGGATCTAGATCCATTTTGATACGATCGAAGCTCGCCTGAAGTTGAGCAATCAATTCCTCATCCTCTAAGGTCTCCATGCTCTTATGCAACGCGTAAAGCTTGTCCGCAACCTCAATTTGCTCACTAATCTTATCTCTATGAATACGGTGGCTCTCAGAGATTTCGCTCAGGTACCTCGTGCGCTTCGGAGGAATGATGAAAATTTTCTCACTCATCTCACCAGTAATCTCATAGC
This sequence comes from Flavobacteriales bacterium, assembly GCA_012269745.1. Taxonomy (GTDB): domain Bacteria; phylum Bacteroidota; class Bacteroidia; order Flavobacteriales; family Schleiferiaceae; genus UBA10364. Next base: position 37,967 of record JAAXJR010000012.1, read on the forward strand.
CGCTCTCAAAACCAGCATTGGCTTTGTTATTAAGCATTTCAATGATCGCCTTGTAGAGACTGTTTGTACCAGGATCGTTGAATTGGCTGGCGATGGTACCATAAACCGGCATGGTTTCCATATCCTCGTGCCAAAGATTGTGGTTACGTTGATACTGCTTCTTGACATCACGTAGCGCATCCAACGCTCCGCGCTTATCAAATTTGTTCAGGGCGATTAGATCCGCAAAATCGAGCATATCAATTTTTTCGAGCTGCGTTGCTGCGCCATATTCCGGCGTCATCACGTACAGACTCGCATCACTGTGATCTAGTATCTCAGTATCACTTTGACCAATTCCCGAGGTTTCTAAGATGATCAAATCGAACCCCGCAACTTTCAGGATATCTAGAGCATTCTGAACATGTGCGCTCAAGGCAAGATTCGCTTGTCGCGTAGCAAGTGAGCGCATGAACACGTTTCCGTGCTTAATGGCATTCATTCGAATACGGTCCCCCAACAAGGCTCCACCCGTTTTTCTTTTAGATGGATCCACAGATACAACGGCAAGCTTTTTATGCGGAAAATCCATGGTAAATCTGCGAACCAATTCATCAACCATCGAACTCTTTCCAGCACCACCGGTACCAGTAATTCCAAGGATAGGCGTCTTGATATCTTGCGCCTTATCCGTTACGGCCTGAATGGCATCGCTGTGCTTGTCACCACAATTCTCAGCAGCACTAATCCAACGAGAAATAATTGGTGTTGCAGCATTTTTAAGGGATGCTAAATCCGAAGGAAGCTCCTCACCAACTAGATAATCGGATTGCTCCACCAAATCATTAATCATCCCTTGCAGTCCCATCTTACGACCGTCATCAGGATGGTAAAGGCGAGTAATTCCGTAAGCGTGCAATTCCTCTATCTCTTCTGGCAAAATAGTTCCTCCACCGCCACCGAAGATTTTAATGTGTCCTGCACCTTTTTCTTGAAGCAGGTCATACATGTATTTGAAGTATTCTAAATGGCCTCCTTGGTACGAGGTCATTGCTATGGCGTTGGCATCCTCCTGGATAGCAGTATTCACTACCTCTTCCACCGATCGGTCATGGCCGAGGTGGATGACCTCACATCCAGTGCTCTGGATGATTCTACGCATAATATTAATGGCTGCATCGTGTCCATCGAAAAGAGACGCAGCAGTGACTATTCGCACCTTGTTTTTCGGCACGTATGGAGTTGGGGTTTCCATAGTTCTGTGATGTATTTGGGTCCTCTAAGATACATCAGAAGGGCCAATGATTCTTTTGCTATCTTCACGGCAAACCGAAATATATGCAGGTGTTTAAGTCTCCATTTTTCTACCTACCCATTGTAGTCCTTCTAGCGATTAACAATAGCACGCAAGACATTGGTCTTTGGCAGCGCATGGCTTTAGGCGGCGTTGTAGGTCTAATTGCCTTGGGCTTAGGAATTAAGAACTTTAAAAGCCGATTCACCCTTCTCGAACTTCTGGCCTTTGGCTTGATCTTATGGCCCCTTGTAAAGCTCGGCGGAGTAGCTGCAGAAAGCGAGCTTTTCGCCCACATTGCACGCATGTCCATGCTCTTCGGTTTAATGGTGATTTCAGCTGAAGCTTTTCGCAACAACGAAAAAGAAACACTTACGGCCTTCGGAGTGGGCGCTCAAGTAACTCTGATCATAGCAGGGCTTAGTATTCTTCCGGCCTTGGGAGAAGCCTACAAAGAAGGCGACATGTATCTAGCTAATGGTAAACTCTTCGCCCACAAAAACTACGCTGCTGCAACACTTTTGATGCTCTTACCTGCTGCACTTTCCTCTAGATTGAATGATAATTTAGGGCTTTGGCTACAGCGCATTGCTGTGGGCCTAGCAGTTTTCGAAATACTATTCTTGAGAACTCGAGGGGTCTGGCTCGCTTCAGTCCTTATGGCGATTACCGCCGTAGCCGTATTTACCCTACAGAAAGACCATAAGTACAGAAATCAAAGTCTTATAGCTCTGGGCGTTTTGGTCATTGGTGTCGGTCTAGCTGTTGTATTTGGAGGCGCAGAGAAGATATTTGACAGCAGCACCATTCAAAGCAGGATGCATTATTGGAAGGCATCGAAAGAAATGTTTCTGGACAACCCTATATCGGGTGTAGGTGGTGGACAATGGAAAATTGAATACCCGGCCACGGGCTTGAAAGGAACGAATGAAAGTGTCATGAACGGGACGACTTCTATCTTGCGTCCGCACAATGATATTTTGTGGCTTTTGAGCGAAACGGGAATTGGCGCAATCTTCTATTTAGCCATCTTATTACTCTCGGTTATAAGTCTTTTTAAAAACAAGGACCAATTCATCTTTGGACTAACCGTCATCGCATTTGGTGCCTATGGCCTGGGGGAATTCCCATTAGAAAGAGCAACTCTTCTTGTTCCTATGGCCGTTGCCTTGGGCTATCTCGCCAGCCGTGCAAAACCTATATACGCTAGCGGCAAAGTCCCGGCCGCATCACTAGCTGTAGTTTCCTTAATCTTCACTACCGCTATAAGTACTTCACGCGTTGGGGGAGAAAAAGAAGCCGCTCAGGCACTTGACGGCTACATGAAACGCAATACGCGAGCAATGATTCAAAACAGCTCAGCGGCGACTAGTACATTCTTTGAGATGGACATCTACAACAACCCTATGCCTTACTTTGAAGGTTTGGGAATTTTAATTTCAGGAGGACAACAACCAAGTCCTGCGGTATTGAAGAAATCTGCAGCCGCATTTGAAGATGCCCTGTCCATTCACCCCAACCATCTATTGAGCTTGAACCAATTGGCTCAGATCAGAAGGTTGCAAAGCAATTTCAACGAAGCTGCCGAACTTTATGGAAGGGTACTAGAAATGAGTCCTAGAAACACCTCAGCAGCCTTGCGACTGGCTGAAGTTGAAAGAATTCGTGGGGATGTATATGCTTCTATGGATGCATTGAAGAAATTGGACAAGAAGTATACCCCTCAAAACTTAAAAGGATTGGGACGTGAGGCTACTCAGACACTACAAATGTTTGCAGCATTACCCAATCCGAGACCAGCCTCTAAAGAGCTACACAGGCAATTACAGGGACAAAAACCAGGAAAAATGTGGCAGATCTGGTCCAATTCAAGAAAAAATTGACCATTTTGAAATAAATGGCACCGCTTTTGCGTTTTAGAAAACAGAAATAGTACATTTACATCATGCAACAACGATTTAATCATATGACAGCTCTAATTAACCGCATTTATGTGTGGAAGGGTTGTATGTATGATATTGTGAAGGCATAGATTTAAGAAATTACAACCCAGGATATAGGAAGCGCCTTCACTACAGTGAGGGCGCTTTTTTTATACCCGCAAATTGAATGAAATGAAGAATTTCTTCACGACCGTAAGAAAAGCAGGTCCATTAAAGACTAGAAAACAACTGAGCATCCAAAACGACATGGTGGATACTCAAGGTATGTTGACTGTTTGGAATCTTATGGACACCATGAATGCGATCAAGAGGGAGCGTCTCGACGCGCTATTAATTGACGATCGCTATCATGATACCGTGAAGAACATTGACCTCAAATTATACAGCAATGCAGCTTTAGGAGAGGATCTTCTTGTTGAAAGCAACTTCGCCCCTAGCGGCAAGCGTCAAGTGGACCTCAAGGTATATGTCAGCAAAAGAGCGAAAGGTGAACCTGCTAGAAGAGTTTGTAAAGCCGTCTACACCCTGGCCATTGAGCCAAAATAATATTTAAGAATGGGCTCGTGATGTGAGTGTTTGTGGTTATTTGTTCTAAAGAGCCCATTCCATGCAGGATGTAGTACCCCTGCAATTAAAAAGCCCGGCGCTGCGCGCCGGGCTTTTGTGTTATAAAGTTCGTTGGATTGCCCTTTCAAGCCACATAATCGCCTCAGAAATTTCCGCATCTTCCTCATTGAGATAAATGGCATGTGAACACATACTACCGGGCTTCATCAACTGCAAATTCCCTTCTGGCTCTTGCCCTTTCACATTGATCCAGACTTCGAATCGACCTTTGGTCGCGGGAACTAGGCATCCCACCTGCTTTGAGGTACGAATACTGTAATACTTCTTCTTCCCGCTGAGTTCGAACTCATGTCCGGTTTCCTTTAAAGCAGCAACTAGTCGCTCATGCAAAGGCTTCCAATGCTCCTTACCCTTGAAAACACTATCCTCAACTTGGTCTTCATCCATGTGTAAAGAAGTATTCTCTTTGGTGAGGTGAACCACCATATTCGCGTGTCCGTGACCAATACCGAATTCCTCTTTCAAGCGCTTGACATTGGCCATATGCTTTGGCTCGTTCCAAGAACGGACCATATCCACCCAGTACGAAATGGGCTGGCCTGTTTTCTTTTCAAGTCCTGCAATGTGGCTCTGAATTCCGGCGTTTAGGTCTTTGCTCATCGTTATCCTTTTAAGGCCTCTAAGCGTTGAGTGATTAAGGCTATTTTACCTTCCGCATCCGCTTGCTTTTTACGTTCCGAAGCAACAACAGCTTCAGGTGCATTAGATACGAATCGCTCGTTACTGAGTTTTTTCTCGACGCTTTTCAAGAATCCTTGGGTGTAGGCCAATTCCTCTTCTAGCTTGGCAATCTCGTCATCTACATTGACAAACGCATCAGCTGGAATAGTATAGTTGATACCTCCCACCACGAAGCTAAAGGCAGATTTCTTCACCTCGTCTACTTCAACAATGGCCTCAACATTAGCAAGCTTCATGATGAGCGCATCAAAGGCTGCGTCGTGCGCAGTACCTTTCACAATCTCAACGGTCAACACCTCTTTTGGAGCGATGCCGTTTTCATTTCGAACCGTACGAATACCACTTACGACCTCAGCGAAGTGAGTGTAAGCTTTAAGAATAGCTTCGTTCTCCACTTTGAGGCTAGGCCAAGCAGCAAAATTGATAGTCTCTCCTTTTTGACGATCAGCTAGGTTCTGCCATAATTCTTCTGTAATAAACGGCATGAACGGATGCATGATTTCCAACAAGGTGTTGAAGATAGATTTGGTTGCTTCCAATGCTTCTCCTGAGATTTGTTCACCTTTAGCAGGCTTTACCATCTCCAAATACCACGAACAGAAATCGTCCCAAACCAGCTTGTAAGTAGTCATCAGAGCCTCTGATAATCTATATTTCTCAAAGCTGCTTTCTAACTCCACAAGCGCTTCACCAATGCGGTTGCGCATCCATTCAACGGACAATTTTTCTGATGCGCTCATTCCTTGCGAACCTGCTTCCCACATGCCTACCAAACGGAACGCATTCCAAACTTTATTCGCGAAGAACGAACCTTGTGAACAAAGATCTTCATCGAAGAGTAAGTCATTACCAGCAGGTGCGGTCATGAGCATACCTACACGAACACCATCGGCACCGTATTTATCGATAAGATCTAGTGGGTCTGGACTATTACCCAGCGATTTAGACATCTTACGACGCTTCTTATCGCGTACCATACCCGTGAAATATACATCCTTGAACGGGCGCTTACCTTTGAATTCGTACCCTGCCATGATCATGCGGGCTACCCAGAAGAAAATAATATCCTGTCCGGTAACGAGTGTATTGGTTGGGTAGAAATAATCTTCCTCTTCTTGATTCCCAGAGAATACACTGTAAGGCCACAACCAAGAGCTGAACCATGTATCCATGACATCTTCATCCTGCTTTACATCATCAGTACCTAATGCTGCTACAGCTTCCTCTTGAGTCTTACATACGGCTACATTGCCCTCTGCATCGTACCAAGCTGGAATACGGTGTCCCCACCAAAGCTGACGTGATACACACCAATCCTTGATGTTTTCCATCCAGTAGAGGTAGGTCTTCTCAGCATGTGGAGGATGTAAGGTAATATCTTTACTAACCACACCTTCGATGGCCGGCTTGGCCAAATCTGCCATCTTCAAGAACCACTGCATACTCAAGCGCGGCTCAATCACTGCATCGGTACGCTCACTGCGTCCGACTTTATTTCTAAGATCTTTGGTTTCTACAAGGAGTCCAGCTTCTTCAAGGGCTTTGGCTACTTTTTTACGAGCATCAAATCTATCCAAACCGGCAAATTCACCACCGTGCTCGTTCAACGCTGCGTGTTGATCGAAGACATCTATAACTTCCAAGTTGTGCTTCTCGCCCAACATTTGGTCATTCGTATCGTGAGCTGGAGTCACTTTTAGCGCTCCCGTACCAAATTCTATATCCACGTACTCGTCGAAAATAATCGGTACTGCGCGTCCTACTAAAGGAACAATGGCCTTCTTGCCTTTCAAATGCTGGTAGCGCTCATCTTCAGGATTTACACAAACCGCTGTATCACCAAAAATGGTTTCAGGACGCGTCGTTGCCACTTGCAGAGCCTCGTCGGATCCTTCAATCTTGTAAGTCATGTAGTACAGACGGCTATTCTCTTCTTTGTGAATGACTTCCTCATCAGAAACTGCCGTAAGTGCCACTGGATCCCAATTGACCATGCGAAGACCTCTGTAAATAAGACCTTTCTTGTGAAGATCAATGAATACATCAATCACTTGCTCACTACGAGGTTCGTCCAGAGTAAATGCGGTACGATCCCAATCACAAGATGCTCCAAGACGGCGCAGCTGCTTTAGGATGATACCTCCATATTCGTCGGTCCAATCCCATGCGTGCTTTAAGAAATCTTCGCGGCTGAGATCAGACTTTTTAATGCCTTGCTCGCGAAGACGTTTGACTACTTTAGCCTCGGTAGCGATTGAAGCATGATCCGTACCTGGCACCCAACAAGCATTCAAGCCCAACATGCGCGCTCGACGAATAAGAACGTCCTGAACCGTGTTGTTCAGCATATGTCCCATGTGAAGTACACCCGTTACGTTTGGCGGAGGTATAACAATAGTATACGGCTCTTTTTCAGACACTTCCGCATGGAAGTATTTCTTCTCCAACCAATGGTTGTACCATTTTGATTCAATCTCTCCAGGAGTGTATTTTCCAATTTCGCGCATGGAACTTTATCTTGTTATAAGCTGCAAAAATAAGCGCCTTCACTCATCCAATGAACCCATAGGCTAAGAGATTGTTAATTTCCTTTGAAAGACTTGGCTTTCGAATTACATTTGAAACTCTCAAACAACGAAATTGACATGAAAAAATTCATCCTAACACTAGCTGTAGCACTATTTGGATTCGCAGCACAAGCTCAGGAACAACCAACAGAAGGTGCTAAGATTCAGTTCGCTGAAAAAGTCATCAACTACGGTAAGATTGAAAAAGGCGCAAACGGAACGCGTGTATTCAAATTCAAAAATGAAGGTACTGAGCCGTTAGTATTGAATTCGGTGCGCGCTTCTTGTGGTTGTACAACTCCAAAATGGACTCGTCAACCTATCGCTCCTGGAGCAGAAGGTGAGATTACTGTGAAGTACGACACCAATCGTATGGGTAATTTCCACAAAACGGTGACTGTAAATTCAAATGCTGCCAATAAAACTGTGGTTTTGACCATTAAGGGACAAGTAATGAACCCTGCAGCACAGAAAACAACACCTACGAAACAAGGTGGTAGCGTTATTGCCAAATAAGGCATTAATACCTCCTCATATTTTCTAGAAGCCCCGTATTTTTGCGGGGCTTTTTTAGTACCAAAACAAACAGCAATGCCATCTATTTCGACCAAAGGCACTAACATGCCATCGAGCCCTATCCGCAAGCTAGTACCGTTCGCAGAACAAGCAGAACGCAACGGGAACAAGGTATATTACCTTAACATAGGCCAACCTGATATTCAGACTCCGATGGAGGCACAGCAGGCCATCAAGGAAGCTGATGTACCTGTCTTAGCCTACAGTCACAGCGCTGGTTTCGCTTCTTTACGAGAGGGATTATCGAATTATTATCACGGCAAAAATCTTCCTGTAAATACGGATGAAATTATCGTAACCACCGGTGGTTCAGAGGCATTACTGTTCACTTTCGGCTCGGCAATGGATGAAGGCGACGAACTTATTATTCCAGAACCTTTTTACGCAAATTATAATGGATTCGCAACGGCGAGCGGCGTAAAAGTAGTTCCTGTTGAAGCCAGCATTGAAAACGGGTTTGCACTACCACCAGTTGAGTTGTTTGAGCAAGCTATCACTGAGAAAACTAAGGGGATCCTCATCTGTAATCCTGGGAACCCTACAGGGTACTTGTACAGCAAGGAAGAGCTTGAGAAACTGAAGGAAATTGTTTTAAAACATGACCTCTTCTTAATTGCAGACGAGGTTTACCGTGAATTCACCTACGATGGTGAGGCACACTACAGCATTCTCGGTATGGAAGGCCTTGAAAACAATGCCATTGTTGTGGACAGCTTTTCAAAGCGCTACAGCATGTGTGGAGCACGAATTGGTTGTTTGGTGAGTAAAAACAAAGAATTCATGGCAACTGCCATGAAGTTTGCTCAAGCACGTCTCTCCCCTCCTACCTATGCTCAGATTGCAAGCGAAGCCGCTCTAAAAACTCCCCAAAGCTATTTTGATGAAGTAAATGCTGAGTATGTGGAGCGTCGTAACGTTTTGGTAGATGGCCTTAACAGCATTGAGGGTGTATTCTGTCCTAAACCTAAAGGAGCTTTCTACGCAGTTGCTTCGTTCCCTGTAGAAAGTGCGGAGCATTTTGCTCAGTGGCTGCTCAGCGAATTCAACTACGAAGGAAAGACCTTAATGATGGCGCCAGCTGCAGGGTTTTATGCAAAACCTGAATTAGGAGCGAATCAAGCGCGATTGGCTTATGTCCTCAACACGGATGCATTGAAAGATTGTATTGCTATCTTAAAGGCAGCCTTAGAAGTATACCCGCATACCACTAGATAAACTAAGCCTGTGATTGTACAGATAAATCAAAGTCTCGCAAAACTCAACACCTTTGGTATCGATCAGAAGGCGAGTCGCCTAATTTGGGCACATAGTGCAGATGAGATTTCAAATTATGTGAAACACCACGGTGCACCTGCCCTTGTTCTTGGTGGAGGATCGAACATGCTGCTCACTAAAGACGTGGAGGGCGATGTGCTCAAAGTAGATATTCATGGTCGTCGCGTGGTATTCGAAGATGATGATAAAGTACACATCCGATTCGGAGCTGGTGAAAATTGGCATGAAGTAGTCCAATGGACCTTGATGCAGGGTCTTGGAGGAATTGAAAATCTCAGCTTAATCCCAGGAAATTGCGGTACCGCACCCGTCCAAAATATTGGCGCGTATGGCGTTGAGTTAAAAGATGTCTTTGTGAACTGTGAAGGTGTATTAGTAGAAGATGGTTCTTTCTTCAACATCAACAAAGAGGACGCGAACTTTGGTTATCGCAACAGCATCTTTAAGAATGAATTAAAAGGAAAGGCTATCATTACGCGTGTTACCCTTGAGCTAACCAAAAGAAATCATCGAATCCGAACAGATTACGGCGCAATAGCATCTGAATTGGAAAAAATGGGTATTACTGAGCCAACGCCTAAGCAAATTAGCGACGTTGTTGTAGCTATACGCCAGAGTAAACTACCTGATCCAAAAGAGATTGGGAACAGCGGTTCCTTCTTCAAAAACCCCGTCGTTTCCGAAGAAAAAGCTACGGAGTTGACTGAAAGATTCCCTAATATGCCTTCGTACCCTGCTTCAGGTGGGGTTAAACTCGCGGCAGGTTGGATTATCGATCAATGTGGCTGGAAAGGTTATCGCAAGGACGATGCGGGCGTTCACAAAAACCAGGCACTCGTATTAGTAAATTATGGGCAGGCAAAAGGCGATGAGATATTTTCGCTCGCAAAAGCTATCATGGACGATGTCTACAATCGATTCAGTATTCAATTAGAACCAGAAGTTAATCTCATCTGATGCCAACTGTTGCTTTTCATACCCTTGGCTGTAAGCTCAACTTTGCAGAAACTTCAACCATAGCCAAAGACTTTAAGAGTAATGGCTTCACTGAAGTTAAATTCAAAGAAGCAGCAGATGTTTATGTGATAAATACCTGCTCTGTGACCGAGAACGCGGATCGAGAATGTAGAAACATTGTTGGTCGCGCATTGCGTGCAAATCCGGATGGGTTTGTAGTAATCGTTGGATGCTACGCGCAGCTCAAGCCTGAGCAAATCATGGAAATGCCCGGTGTGGATCTCGTATTGGGTGCAACAGAAAAATTCAACGTGACCCAATTCTTGGGTGCTCTAGAAAAAACTACTGGCCCCGCACAGATGCACAGTTGTGAGATTGGTGAGGCAAATACATTTGTGAGCTCCTACAGCGCAGGTGATAGAACGCGCGCCTTTTTGAAAGTTCAAGACGGTTGTGACTACAAGTGCACCTACTGCACCATTCCATTGGCTCGTGGTATTTCTCGAAGTGACACCTTAGAAAATGTGGTCGCACGTGCTCAAGAAATAGCTGAGAAGGGGATTCCGGAGATTGTTCTTACCGGTGTAAATGTCGGGGATTACGGCAAGGGCGAATTTGGTAATAAACGACATGAAAACACCTTTATGGAACTTGTCGCTGCATTGGATGAACGTGTAAATGTTGATCGCATGCGAATTTCAAGTATAGAGCCTAACCTGCTGCGCAACGAGATTATCGAATTCACTCACAGAAGTAAGAAGTTCGTACCGCACTTTCATATTCCTCTTCAGAGCGGAAGTGATACTATCTTGAAGAAAATGAAACGTCGCTACATGAGCGAACTTTACAAGCAACGTGTAGAGACCATTAAGGCTGCAAATCCCGATACTTGTATCGGTGTAGATGTCATTGTAGGTTTCCCCGGGGAGACCGAAGAGTTGTTTTTAGAAACCTACAACTTCTTGAACAAGCTCGATATCAGTTATCTTCATGTATTCACATACTCTGAAAGAGCAAATACCTTAGCTGCTGATATGGAAGGAGTTGTGCCAATTTCCGAGCGAAAAAGACGTAATAAAATGCTTCGTATTCTCAGTGAGAAGAAGAAAAGAGCTTTTTATGAAAGTCAGCTAAATAAGAGTAGACCAATTCTCTTTGAAGGAGAAAATAGAGAGGGCTATATGTACGGGTACTCAGACAATTACGTTCGAGTACGAACTTTCTGGAACCCTGAATTAGCAAATAAGACCAAAACTTTTTGTCTTTCAGGCATTTGCGACGACGGATTTGTTACCTTAGAGGTAGAAAGCCGCACCGCCAATGTCACTGATTTTTCTAGAATATAAACCGCTTTGTAGCGAACGGGAGTTTTCTAACTTCTGGCAATTTGTCTCTGAAGGACAGATCAATGACGGTATGGTCACTGAGGCGAGGCTATTTAAAATTAGAGAAGGATTGTTCATTGGCATGGTTGGATTTGAACCTGAAAACAGGTCTGCGGTCATGGAAATCTATGGCGATACAAATACCGACGGCAGCAATCTTAAATCGCTTTGTAAAACCATTCGACTAAAACATACGGCGAAAGAACTACTATGATAGACCTCAGCGTCCTCACTGAAAAAGCGTCCTTAGTTGCAAAGGAAGCTGGTGCATACCTTCGACAACAACAACTAACATTTGACCGCTCTGTTGTAGAGCTTAAAAGCATGAATGCTCTGGTCAGCGATGTCGACCGATCCACGGAAGAACTCATAGTTAAACGGTTGACAGAAATTTTCCCTGAAGCAGGATTTCTGACTGAAGAAGAGACCACCACTCAGGCGACCGATTCTCAATATACTTGGGTCATAGACCCCTTAGACGGCACAACTAACTTTGTACATGGCCTTCCTATTTTCAGCGTTAGTATTGCGCTATTAAAAGAGGAATGGCCCGTAATGGGCATCGTGTATGAAGTAGGAATGGATGAATGCTTTACGGCCTATGAAGGCGGGGGCGCCTACTTGAACGGTAAGCGAATTAACGTGACCTCAAGCGAACGCTTGGAGGATACATTGCTAGCTACGGGTTTTCCATACTATAATTTCTCTAAGCTGCAGGGTTTCCAGAACACCTTGGCACACATGTATCAGCACACGCGAGGGGTCCGTCGCATAGGAACAGCGGCAGTCGATCTTGCGTACACGGCTTGTGGCCGTTTTGACGGTTATTTTGAATATGGATTAAGTCCTTGGGACGTTGCCGCTGGTGTGGTTCTCGTTCGAGAAGCAGGAGGTATCGTTACCAATTTTGCAGATAAAAACGTTCCTGTAGCTGCAGAAAGCATAATTGCCGCGAACAAATCCATTCACCCGCTTGTATATACTATTATAGAGCAAAACATAGGTTAATGTCGGATTGTAGAGTTTGGGTTCTTCCTGGTATGGGTGCAGATTCAAGGATTTTTAGATCGTTTAAATTTCCTTGGAATGCCACTTATTTGGAATGGATCGAACCACAAGACGGAGAAACACTCTCAACCTATGCTGATCGTCTTCTAGACCGTTATCCTATTAAAGAAAACGACTTGCTTTTTGGATACAGTTTTGGAGGTATCATTGCCCAGGATTGGGCATCGAGAAACAAAGTTCAGCGTGTCGTTCTCTTGAATTCACTGCACCACGAAGCCACCTTACGACCATTGTATAGAAACTTAGCGTCTACAGGTGTATTGAACTGGGCTCCAAAGGGAAGCATTTTCAAACTAATTAAATTGATCGCTCGTCTCAACAGTAAACCATCTCGACAGCTCGACCTCTTGTTAGAGACGATGGAGCAGTTCGAATGCCAGTACTACCGTTGGGTTTTGCGATCAGTGCTTGATTGGGAGCGCCCTACCCCACTGGCACCAGTAGATGTTATCCTGGGGGAACTAGATCCTGTTTTCACCATTCAAAAACCTTCTAAGGACCGTTTTTGGGTGCTTAAAGGTGCCACACATTTGAGTTTCACCTCACACAGCAATGAAATATCAAATTTGCTGAAAGAAAAGGTGGACCCTGTCCTTGCATAGCACTTAACCGCTTATTTTTGGGTTTATGAAATTTGTTCCTACACCCATTCCAGATCTCTTTGTGATTGAACCACGTGTCTTTGGAGACCATAGAGGTTACTTTTTTGAATCGTACAGTGCTGAACATTTTAAAAATGCCGGTATTGATGCAGATTTCGTCCAAGACAATGAAAGTTTTTCAGGAAAAGGTGTGGTTCGCGGACTTCACTTTCAAGCACCGCCAAAAGCGCAAGGCAAGCTCGTTCGCGTTCAAAAAGGACGTGTACTGGACGTAGCTGTTGATATTCGCAAGGGTTCGCCAACCTACGGAAAACACTTTAGCATCGAGCTCAGTGGAGAAAACAAGAAAATGCTGTGGATACCACCTGGTTTTGCACACGGCTTCGCGACTTTGGAAGACGATACCGTTTTTCTTTACAAATGCACCGATACTTATAGTCCAGAGCATGAAGGCAGTGTTTTATGGAACGATCCTTCCCTTGGTATTGAATGGGGCGTTTCAGCCCCAAAATTGAGCGCTAAAGATGAAGTAGGACCGTTATTAGAAGAATTTAGTTCCCCTTTTACTTATGAAAAATAACTGGATTGCTGGTTTAATAGGCGCTGGACTAGCTCTTGCTACAGTCGCACTTGTTTCATCTTCAACGGATGATGTTCATCCAGTCGAGGCTAGACCGAGCACTGTAAAGCCTTTTGAATTACCTAAAGAGATTTCAATTGCTGGTGAAGCACTGCCTTTGGAGCGATTGGACGTACAAGAAAGTTTAGATCGCGAGATTTTGGTCAATTCATATTGGCAGAGCAACAACCTGCTCATGCTTAAAAGAAGCGACAAGTGGTTTCCTGTTATTGAGCCTATTCTCAGAGAACAAGGCATTCCAGAGGATTTCAAATACCTAGCGCTCATTGAGAGCGGATTGCAGGATATTGTTAGCCCAGCAGGTGCCGCAGGACCTTGGCAAATCATGAAGACCACTGGGCGTGAGGCTGGACTCATTGTCAATAGTGAAGTAGACGAGCGTTACCACATGGAAAAAGCCACACTTACAGCATGTAAGTATTTGAAGGAGGCTTACGAACGATTTGGCAATTGGACGCTAGCCGCTGCTTCTTACAATATGGGCATGGCAGGAACACAGCGCCGATTAGAGGAACAAAAAGTAGATAACTACTATGATTTACGCTTAAATAGCGAGACGGCGCGCTATGTATTTAGAATAGCTGCTGTAAAGCACATTCATGAGCATTTAAGTAGCTATGGTTATGTGTACCACCGCAATGAAGGTTATCAGCTTCCCGAATTCGACACCGTGGACGTAAACGGTCCAGTGAACAGCTGGATCGAGTGGTCGTTACAACACAACATCACCTATAAGGAGTTGAGGATGTACAATCCTTGGATTCGTTCGTCGAAATTGACCAACAGCTCAAACAATACCTACTCTATTCTCGTTGCCAAATAAGCATGAGCGAACAAATTGAAGTATACGGTGCCAAGGCACATAACTTGCGGAATCTTGACGTTAAGATCCCTCGTAACTCCTTAGTAGTAATTACAGGCCTTAGTGGCTCTGGCAAGAGTTCACTTGCATTCAACACGATCTATGCAGAGGGACAACGTAGGTACATGGAAACCTTCTCTTCCTACGCCCGCCAATTCCTTGGTACCATGGAGCGACCTGAGGTGGATAAAATCGAGGGACTTTCACCAGTAATTTCCATTGAGCAAAAGACTACTTCAAGGAATCCTCGCTCAACCGTAGGAACAGTTACTGAATTGAGTGATTTCCTGCGCTTACTTTTCGCACGAGCCTCCACAGCCTTTAGCTACGAGACGGGAGAAAAGATGATCAGCTACACCGATGCCCAAATAGTGGAATTGATCGGGGAGCGTTTTGTAGGAAAGCGAATTGCAGTTCTCGCCCCGGTAGTTCGAGCGCGTAAAGGACATTACCGAGAGCTTTTCGAACAGATTGTTCGTATGGGCTTCGTTCGAGCCCGAGTAGATGGAGTAATAGTGGAAGTCAGCAGTGGATTTAGACTGGACAGATACAAAACCCACGACATAGAAATTGTAGTCGACCGTATTCGTGTCGCTGCAACTGCCGAAAATAGAATTGCACAAAGCGTTGAAACTGCTATGGCGCACGGTAAAGGAACCATTGCCGTAATAGATTTGGACAGCCAAGAATTGGCTTATTTCTCTCGACAGCTTATGTGTCCTACCTCAGGGATAGCCTATCAAGAACCAGAACCAAATACCTTCTCATTCAACAGTCCAAAGGGGGCATGTGTGAAATGTGACGGTTTAGGAACAGTAAAAGAGGTTAACCTCGATAAAGTCATTCCCGATCCAAAGATGACCATTCGCAAGGGCGGGTTTGCGCCGGTAGGTGAATACAAGAAGAATTGGATTTTCAACCAACTAGAAATCATTGCGCTTAAACACGGCTTCGATCTTGATACAGCTATTGAGGATATCCCGAAGGAAGCTTTGGATATTATTCTCTATGGAACTAATGAGGTCATGACCATCGACCACAAAGCCATTGGGGTCACCAAAGAATACAAGGTGAATTTTGAGGGAGTCATCAACTTCATAGGAACACAATCGCGCGATGCTAAGAGCCGCTCCATTCAGCGCTGGGCGGACGACTTCATGGACAACGTAGCATGCTCTAGCTGTAAAGGCGCAAGACTCAAACGAGAAAGTTTACACTTTAAAATAGCCGGGCAGAGCATTAGCGATGTCAGTACAATGAGCCTCGTAGATTTCTCTAATTGGGTGCAAAGCCTTGAGGAGAAATTAGGCCGTAAAGAATGGATTATCGCAGAGGAGATTGTCAAGGAACTCAAAGCTAGAACAACCTTCTTGTTGGATGTAGGCTTAGGCTATCTTAATTTGAATCGCAGTGCCCGCAGCCTTAGTGGTGGCGAGGCACAACGCATTCGACTGGCGACTCAGATTGGCTCTCAGCTGGTAAATGTACTATACATCTTAGACGAGCCATCTATTGGGTTGCACCAAAGAGACAATGCTCGATTAATTGACAGCTTAAAGCAACTTCGTGATATAGGAAATAGTGTCCTCGTAGTGGAACACGACAAGGATATGATTGAAACTGCCGATTTCATCTTGGACATCGGTCCCAAAGCTGGAATTCACGGTGGAAACATTGTCGCTCAAGGCGGGATTGAGGAAATTAGGAATGCAGGAAGCATAACGGCCGATTACTTAAAAGGAATTCGCGAAGTACCCGTACCTGCCTCAAGAAGAAAGGAAACTGGCTTCATTTCATTAAAAGGAGCTACAGGGAATAACCTCCAAAACGTAAGTGTAGATATTCCTCTTGGTGTACTCACCTGCGTTACTGGGGTAAGTGGTAGCGGAAAAAGTACCTTGATCAACGGCACGCTTTACCCTATCCTAAATCATCTGATTTTCCGTGCGGTAGCAAAACCTCAACCCTACAAGAGCATTGAAGGAACCGAGCAGATTGACAAAATCATCGATATTGATCAAAGTCCGATCGGGCGAACTCCAAGATCGAATCCTGCTACCTATACCGGTGTATGGTCAGAGATTCGCCAACTATTCGCAAATCTACCAGAGAGTAAAATTCGCGGCTATAAGCCAGGAAGATTTTCATTTAATGTGAAAGGCGGTCGTTGCGAAACCTGTGAAGGTGGAGGTCTGCGGGTCATTGAAATGAACTTCCTACCTGATGTTTACGTACACTGTGAAACATGTCAAGGCAAGCGATTCAACCGCGAAACTTTGGAAGTTCGCTACAAAGGAAAGAGCATCAGCGATGTATTAGACATGAGCATTGAAGATGCACTAGAATTCTTCGAGCATGTACCAAAAATCAAGCAGAAACTTAGCACCCTTGTCAATGTCGGCCTTGGCTACATTCGCTTAGGACAGCCGTCAACGACCTTGAGCGGCGGCGAAGCTCAGCGCGTGAAATTGGCCACAGAATTAAGTAAGAAGGATACTGGGAATACCATGTACATTCTGGATGAGCCTACTACGGGTCTGCACTTTGAAGATGTACGCGTTCTGATGGAAGTGATTCAACAGTTGGTGGAGCAAGGAAATACGGTACTCATCATCGAACACAATATGGACGTTATTAAGCAAGCCGACCATGTGATTGACTTAGGACCAGAAGGTGGTTCAGGAGGTGGAACGATCGTAGCTACCGGTACCCCTGAGGAGGTAGCCAAATGCGAGAGTAGCATTACCGGTCAGTTTCTTGCCCAGGAATTAAAGTAAAGAGGCGGAAGTCGGTACGATTTGTGTACCTTATTGGGTAATAAACCTATTACCTATGAACAAACTGAATCGTAAAACGTGGACTGAGATCAAGTCCGACGACAGCTGGGCACTATTTAAGATCATGTCCGAATTTGTGGAAGGCTACGAAAGCCTTCGACGCATCGGTCCTTGTGTGAGCATCTTTGGCTCCGCAAGAACAAAAGCTACCGAACCTGAATACTTACAAGCTGCAACAGATATCGCGGAAAAACTCACAAGAAAAGGATTCGGCATCATCACCGGAGGTGGTCCTGGAATCATGGAGGCAGCCAATAAAGGTGCGCAGCAAGGCGCAGGACCGAGTGTAGGACTGAATATAGACCTGCCATTTGAGCAGAGCAGCAACCCGTACATCGACCCGGATAAAAACCTGAATTTTGATTATTTCTTCGCTCGTAAGGTGATGTTTGTCAAATACAGTCAGGCTTTCGTGGTAATGCCTGGGGGATTTGGAACATTAGATGAGCTCTTTGAAGCAGTAACACTTGTCCAGACAGGCAAGATTGACCGCTTCCCTATCATCCTCTACGGTGCAGAGTTCTGGGAAGGCCTGAAAAACTGGGTAGATACTACCTTAAAAGGAACAGGAAAAATCAGCCCTAACGACACAGATCTCATACGCATCGCCAACGATGCAGATCAGGTGGTGGAAATTATCGAAGAATTCTACCTTGAAAAGGGATATACTACCAACTTCTAAGGCTTAAGTATCAGCGGAAAGGCGTGTGTTCCTTTATTAGATATCACTTTTAGAAGGTATTGTCCAGAAGCATAGTGACCGCTTAACTGCAACACTTCTTCATGGACAGTGCCTCTTTCTAGTACCCTACCGCTAAGATCAGAAAGCACATAATCTGAACGATCTAAACCAGCAAGGTGTATACGTCCGTTAGATGGATTTGGATAGATGGTGATTGCAGGCAAGTGCTCATTAACACCAATGTTGTTGACATTCAAAAGCGCCACACGGAGGGTATCAAATTGTCCCGGCATCCAAGTGTAAGACATGTTTGCGGATACAAAGCCACTCAAAGAAACGGTAACTGAATCTCCACCACTCAAAGGTGTGCCTAAATCGATAAGACCATCTATACTGCTAAGACCGTCGATGTCTGCATCATCAAACTCAACGATAGCATTGCTCAATGGTGCTCCAGTAATGCTATCTACCACCATAACGTGGACACGAGAAGCACTGACATATTCTGGCTCCAAGACAAATAGTCCCTCCTCGATATCAGAACAAACGATTTTTTCAGATTGGAAATACGGGTATGCTCCCCAGTTCCCATTGAAACCGTTTCCAAAGTAATTTGGCGAGGTATCGTAGTAGCCCACCTCTACCAACAACTCAGGATATTTAGCGTCTACAATCTGAACTCCGGAGGTGTAATATGAAGTAACTACCCATTGTCCATATACATGTGCATTATGAGGAATGACAGTTGTACCGGGTAAGGATTGTATGCGATCCAATTCTGTCATATTCGACAAATCGCTTACATCATAGGCCGTTAAATAGGCACCACCAACCTCATCCGTAGTGAACAATGTTTGGTTGTCGTCGCTGATCCAAGTGTTATGGGTGAAGGCATTCGGAGTACCCTTAGAAGCCAACATATAGGAACTATCCTTCGCCGCAACATCTACCACTACATACAGCCCTTCGTACACGGCAGAACCCCAAAGTGTATCGCCTCGAACCATGCCGTCATGCAGGTAATAGGTATCCCACATACCCACATAGGTTGGGTTCCATGGATCGTCGTTCAAATCAAAAATAAGGGCACCGCCAGTTCGAATATTTGCTCCAAATAGGTAGCAAAAGCCGTTTTCATCGATGTACAGGTTGTGCGCAGTTTTGAGCGTGTCGTAGCCTCCTAAGGTATCGGGAATCGGAAAATTAATGGTCTTAAAACGCGGTGACGGCTGATTAACGCTATCCATATCAATAATAAGCAACCCTTGCGAAGGAATGGTGTTCCAGACGAATGGGTTGTCATGAGTGACGAAGGCATAATGGTCCCAAGTCTTGAGATCGCGCCAGATGCTGTAGGGCCCCTGAATGAACTGCTTCTTTTGCGGTTGAACACCACTGATATCTACAATACTCACTCCGGCGGTCGTTCCTACTAAGGCGTATTCTGTACCCACAGAGTCCGTATACCCCCAAATATCATTATTGTCATTCATGTAGGTCGCACGACCTAGTAATGACATGTTTAAGCTTGATTGACCGAATACAAAGCCTCCTAAGGCTAGGGTGAATAGGAGGAGTATTTTTTTCATCTTAAAAATCTAAAGTTATCTGTGGTGGCTCATCTTCCCCTTCAAACGGTTTGGATGGCACTGGAGCTGCACTAGAAGTTGTATCCTCAACAATTGGACCATCCAAAACAGGTTCATTTACTTCAACAGGAGTTTCAGGCTCTGGTTCAGGCAATGGATCCAATCCAACAATCTTGTTCAAAGTATCGGTTGTTAACTGATTGCCTTTCGCAGAAATACCCTTTACAGAAATAAACTCGCTTAACACAACTTTTTCAGGCTCCTTCGCTTCTCCACCTTGCTTGCGGTAGACCATCTCTATAACCGGCTGAGAGGCATTCGATAGATAGCTGAGCTCACTCTTAGGATGCGCAGTAATGATATTTGTCTCCTTATCTCCGCCTTCCCATTCGAAGCGCTTAACAAAGTATCGGGACTTTTCACCGTCAAAGTATACAGCGCTAATTGGACGATGTGCCTCCAACTTTTCCAGGTAAATCATGTCCGAATCGAAATGTAAAGACAATTCAGGTACCACTACCTTGAGGGTTCCGTTCTTCAAACCAATGAGTAACCTATCCTCACCTTTGAAGCTCCCTAATAAACGGCCACGTTCGTCACTATTCAGGCGTTGTACGGTTGGGTCAAACCACACTTTACGCGCCTCGAGAGTACTCTCGCCTTTCTCCTTGAGCTCAATGCGCTTCACCGGGAATTTAGTAACGATATTTCCCTTAGAAGCGCGGCCTTTAATGGCAATGCTTGCGAAATCTAGATCAATTTTCAGTTTCTTCAGCTTGGCCAATTGGCGCAACAATACCTGAACCTTCTCCGCTTCTCCATTAGGATTCACAGTTAGGTAAGTAATCTTAGAACTAGCAAAGCCTTGGGTGATGTCGTATTCGCGGTCGCGGGTAATAGATTTCACTGTGAAACGCTTCACATAGCTCACCTTAGACTTACCGTCCAAATAGATGGCATTGTATACGGTTCGCTCATCACCTTTCTTCCAAACAGCCACGTGAATGATGTCCTTCCCAAAGAAAGCCTTGTCTTTGACCTTGCTTACAGAGTACTTACCGTCGCTACGAATGACAATGATATCATCAATGTCTGAACAATCGGCCACATATTCGTCACGTTTCATCGAAGTACCTACAAAGCCTTCTTCTCTATTTACGTAAAGCTTCTGATTACGGATAACCACTTTTGAAGCTTCTACGCTGTCGAAGGTGGCAATCTCCGTCTTGCGCTCACGCCCCTTGCCAAACTTATCTTTTAAGTCCTTGAAGTAAGCGATGGCAAAGTCTACCAAATGAGCTAAATCGTGCTTTACAGCATCAATCTTACCTTCAAGATCGAGAATCTTATCGTTCGCCTTATCTGTATCGAACTTAGAAATACGCTTGATTTTGATCTCAGTCAAACGCACAATATCATCTTGAGTAACCTCACGCATCAAATGGCCGATGTGCGGCTCAAGACCCTTCTCAATAAACTCGAGCACCTGTTCCCAAGTCTCAGCCTCTTCGATATCTCGGTAGATCTTCTTCTCAATAAAAATGCGCTCCAATGAAGCAAAATGCCATTGCTCCTGCAGCTCGCTCAATCGAATCTCAAGCTCGGCCTTCAATACCTGCTTCGTCGCCTCGGTAGAACGACGCAGAATATCAGACACCCCCAAAAACAGCGGGGTATCTTCATGAATACTGCACGAAAGCGGCGCAATACTTACCTCACAGTTAGTGAAGGCATACAAGGCGTCAATAGTCTTGTCTGGGCTAATACCGTTCGGCAAATGCACCAGGATTTCTACATTCTCCGCAGTATTGTCCTCTATCTTCTTGATTTTGATCTTGCCCTTATCGTTGGCTTTCAAGATGGAATCAATCAAACTTTGGGTCGTAGTCGTATATGGAATCTCAGAGATTACCAAAGTGTTTTTGTCCATCTGAGAAATCTTCGCTCGAACGCGAACACGTGAACCTCGTACCCCGTCTTGATAGTTCGAGAAATCTGCCTGGCCACCAGTTGGAAAATCCGGGACCAATTTGAACGATTTACCCTGCAACACCTTTACCGACGCATCAATAAGCTCGTTAAAGTTGTGCGGTAAAATCTTCGTACTCAAACCAACCGCAATACCTTCCACACCCATCGCAAGAAGCATTGGGAATTTCATCGGCAAGTGCAAGGGCTCGTTCGCACGGCCGTCGTAAGAAAGCTGCCAGTCGGTCACCTTAGGGCTGTAGGCCACATGCAACGCAAATTTGGTCAGACGCGCCTCGATGTAACGCGGTGCAGCAGCACCATCACCGGTAAGGATATTACCCCAGTTCCCCTGACAATCAATGAGCAAATCTTTCTGACCCATCTGTACCAATGCATCACCAATGGAGGCATCCCCATGCGGGTGAAAGCGCATGGTTTGACCAATGATATTAGCCACCTTGTGGTAACGTCCGTCGTCCATCTCCTTCATGGCATGCAGCAAACGACGTTGAACCGGCTTTAGACCATCATTCAGCGCAGGAACAGCACGTTCAAGGATTACATACGAAGCGTAATCCAAAAAGTAATCTTCATACATCCCAGAGACTCGCGTAATACGAGTACCCTCTTCATGCATATTGTCCGATTGCATTTCCGGGTCTAACCCGTCCATTTGTGGATCTAAATCTTCGCTCATCAATTCAATAATTCTTCTTCAAGGTTCTTTTCAACCCTTAGATTCTCAATGATAAATTCTTGGCGCTTTGGTGTGTTCTTACCCATGTAGAAAGTCAACAAATCTTCCGAACGGTAGTCCTTACTAATCATCACAGGTTCCAAACGAATATCTTGACCAATAAAGTGCTTGAATTCGTCCGGGGAAATCTCACCTAATCCCTTAAATCGAGTTATCTCCGGTTTCGGTCCCAATGCACCAATGGCATCGTTCTTTTCGTCCATCGAATAACAGTATCTCGTCTCCTTCTTGTTGCGGACACGGAATAGCGGCGTTTGCAAAATGTAGAGATGACCTTCCTTGACCAATTCTGGGAAGAACTGCAAGAAAAAGGTTATCAGCAGCAAACGGATGTGCATCCCATCGACATCGGCATCTGTAGCAATAACCACATTGTTATATCTCAAATCGTCCAGGCCTTCCTCAATATTCAAGGCAGCTTGCAACAAGTTAAATTCTTCATTCTCATACACCACCTTCTTGGTCAGCCCAAAACTGTTCAATGGCTTCCCCTTCAGTGAGAATACCGCTTGTGTATTTACATCACGACTCTTTGTGATTGAACCAGATGCACTATCACCCTCGGTGATAAACAGGGTCGTTTCCAACCTTCTGTCCCCTTTCGGACTCGCTTTCTTATCGTTCAAATGCACGCGGCAATCTCTCAACTTCTTGTTGTGCAATGAGGCCTTCTTCGCCCGCTCGCGAGCCAATTTTCGTATCCCTTGAAGGTCCTTCCGCTCGCGCTCCGCACGCTGAATCTTCTTCAAAATAGCCTCAGCAACATCTGCATTTCTATGCAGGAAGTTGTCTAGCTCCTTCTTCATGAAGTTGATCACAAAAGTTCTCACGTGTACCTCACCAGGTGCCATTTCGAGCGACCCTAATTTGGTTTTGGTCTGCGATTCAAAAACCGGCTCCATAACTTTCAGTGAAATGGCTCCAATGACACAGCTGCGAACGTCCGAAGCATCGAAGTTCTTTCCGTAAAAATCGCGCATGGTGGTCACAAGCGCCTCACGTAAAGCATTCTGGTGTGTACCTCCTTGTGTGGTGTGCTGACCATTAACGAAGCTGTAGAACTGCTCACCCTGCATGCGTTCGCTGTGCGTAAGTGCTACCTCAATGTCCTCACCCTTCAAATGAATGATATCGTGCAGCGTATTTCCGTCTAGGTTGTCCTGCAATAAATCTTTAAGACCGTTCTCACTATAGAATTTTTCGCCGTTCAAATACAGCGTCAAACCTGGATTCAAATAGGCGTAGTTCCACATCATCTTCTCGACATATTCGAGGATGAAGCGGTAGTTGACAAAAATCTCTGGATCAGGGCGGAAAGAAATCTTGGTTCCCTTGCGCTGACTGCTATCTGTTATGGCATCGTCTTCAGTAAGCTTGCCATATTCAAATTTCGCTCGTTTGGTTTTGCCATCGCGAAAAGCTTGTACGACAAACTCTGTAGAAAGTGCATTCACCGCTTTGGCCCCGACTCCGTTCAGACCTACCGATTTCTTAAACGCCTTGCTATCGTATTTCGCACCAGTGTTGATCTTCGAAACAACATCTACAACCTTACCTAACGGGATACCACGACCATAGTCGCGTACCACTACCTGACCGTCCGAGATTTTCACCTCGATGGTCTTACCTGCTCCCATGACAAATTCGTCAATGGAATTGTCTAAAACTTCTTTCAACAGAATGTAAATACCGTCGTCCGGCGATTTCCCATCACCCAACTTACCGATGTACATTCCAGGACGCAGACGGATGTGTTCATCCCACTCTAACGAGCGTATATTGTCCTCGGTGTAGTTCGTTTGTTCTGACATATTTCTTGGAATCGTTAGCTCCCTAAAATAAAGAGATGCCGAACTATTCCAAGCCTTAGAAAGAGGTTTCTATACACACGTTTTACACATTGAAACGGAAGTGCATGATGTCGCCGTCTTGGACCACATACTCCTTCCCTTCCACGCGCATTTTACCGGCCTCTTTTACAGCATTTTCACTGCCCAAAGCATCGTAATCTGCGTATGAAATGACCTCAGCTCGGATAAAGCCTTTTTCGAAATCTGTATGGATCACACCGGCCGCTTGAGGTGCTGTAAAGTTGCGCTTAATGGTCCATGCACGAACCTCCTTAACACCTGCAGTAAAGTACGTTTGAAGCTCTAGTAAGTCGTATGCCGCACGAATAACTCGGTTAACACCAGCATCCTCTAAACCTAGCTCTTCGAGGAACATTTGTTTCTCATCGTAGGTCTCCAATTCTGCAATGTCGCTTTCAGTGCTTACTGCAATGTGTAGACAACCGGCATTCTCTTCGATAGCCATTGCACGAACTCTATCGACGTGTGCATTGCCTTCTTTCGCTGAACTCTCATCGACATTACACAAATAGAGTACTGGCTTGTCGGTCAACAGTTGCATTTCCTTGAGCAAACCTGCTTCACGATCGTTGCGATCGAAACCACGAACGTTCTTCCCTTCCATCAAGAAATTCACCAAACGCTCCAAAGTATCTACATTCAATTTTGCCTCTTTTTCGCCACTTTTGGCCATTTTTTTGGCTTTTTCGAGGCGTTTTTCGGCAGTTTCGAGGTCTTTTAGCTGCAATTCGATGTCGATGGTCTCCTTGTCTCGGATAGGATCAACACTGCCATCAACGTGAGTCACATTCTCATTTTCGAAGCATCTTAATACATGAATAATGGCATTAGTCTCGCGGATGTTACCGAGGAATTGGTTACCCAAACCTTCACCTTTTGAAGCCCCGCGAACCAAACCAGCGATATCAACAATCTCCACGTTTGCTGCCTGAACTTTCTCAGGATTCACGATCTCTGCCAATCTTTCCAAGCGGTCATCAGGTACAGTTACCTGGCCTACATTTGGCTCAATGGTACAGAAAGGATAATTCGCTGCCTGTGCCTTAGCACTTGAAAGACAGTTAAAGAGGGTACTTTTTCCTACGTTCGGCAAGCCGACAATGCCACATTTCATAGTTGATGCTTTAGGCCGGCAAAGATATATTAGAATCTTGTTAGCAACGTGTGTATATATGGGAAGAGTTTAATTCGTTGTACCCCCTAGAATTGGACTATTTTTGTGCTTATAAATAACACGCATTTCTCATGTCACAAGAAAACCTTCAAGCCGTCGTATCGCAAGTACGTAGAGATATTGTAAGAATGGTTCACGCTGTAAACTCTGGGCACCCTGGTGGTTCTCTAGGTTGTGTGGAGTACCTAGTTTCGTTGTACTTCAAGCATATGAACCACAATGCTGCAGATTTCAAGATGGACGGTGTAGGTGAAGATGTATTCTTCCTTTCAAACGGTCATATTAGCCCTGTTATGTATTCTGTACTTGCTCGTGCAGGCTATTTTGAGGTAAGTGAATTGGCTACATTCAGAAAGCTAAACACTCGTTTGCAAGGCCACCCTACAACACACGAAGGATTAGAAGGTATTCGTATTGCTTCTGGATCACTCGGCCAAGGTCTAAGTGTTGCCTTAGGTGCAGCAGCAGCTAAGAAGTTGAATGGAGACGACAGCATCGTGTTCACCCTTCACGGAGACGGTGAGCTTCAGGAAGGACAGATCTGGGAAGCTGCAATGTATGCTTCTGCTAAAAAGGTGGACAACCTCATCGCCGCAGTAGATGTTAACGAGAAACAGATTGACGGTTCAACGGACGATGTTTTGGCCATGGGCTCTCTTCGTGCAAAGTTTGAAGCTTTCGGTTGGGACGTTATCGATGTAGAAAAGGGAAATGACCTAGATGCTATCGATGCAGCTATTATTGAAGCCAAAGGTAAATTAGGTAATGGAAAGCCTGTGTGTTTGTTGCTTAGAACAGAAATGGGTAACGGAGTCGACTTCATGATGGGCACCCACAAATGGCACGGTGTTGCTCCTAACGACGAGCAACTCGCTAGCGCACTTAATCAAAACGAAGAAACTTTAGGCGATTACTAAGACCTCAAGTCTTGAAAAAACTCACCGCCCTCATAGCATTCCTTTCTTGCACTGTGCTCTTTGCACAGCCAAAGCAAGAAGAGCAGCGTCCGCCGCTGACAAGGATCCTCTTTGTCTTTGACGGAAGCCAAAGCATGTACGGGCGTTGGGAAACTGGTGCAAAGATTGATGTTGCCCAGCGCCTCATGGGTCAAATGTTAGATAGCCTTCAAGAAATTCAAAACGAAGGCAATTTCCAGCTGGCTCTTCGGGTATACGGTCACCAGAAGCCAGTCCCTCCTCAAGATTGTTCGGACACGCGCTTGGAAGTTCCTTTCGGAAAAGGAAACATCTACAAAATCAAAAGAGTACTCAAGAGCATCACTCCAAAAGGAACAACGCCAATTGCAGGTTCATTGCTCAAAGCTTCGAGCGATTTCCCTCCATGTGAAGATTGTAGAAACATCATTATTCTCATTACTGATGGCGTCGAAGCCTGTGATGGAGATCCTTGTATTGTCAGTAAGCGATTGCAGAAGAAGGGAATCATACTCAAGCCATTTGTCATTGGTATAGGTTTGGATGAAGATTTTAAAAGTAGCTTCGAATGTGTGGGTACCTATTTCGACGCAGCCGATGAAAACACGTTCAAAAATGTGCTCGGGGTCGTTATTTCGCAAGCACTCGACAATACCACAGCACAAATCAACCTATTAGACATCAACGAAAAACCAACGGAAACGGATGTGCCTATTCTTCTTTATGACCACACCTCTGGAAAGGTCAAGGAGAGTTTTGTACATACCCTGAACTATAAAGGAGTTCCAGATACTTTAGTACTTGATCCGCTTATCGTGTACGATATGGAAGTTCACACTGTACCTCCAGTGCGCGTAGACAGCATTGTCATTCACAGCGGTACACACACGCATATTGGTGCGAA
>JAAXJR010000073.1 GCA_012269745.1 Flavobacteriales bacterium
GCGGCGTTTGAGCTGCTGCAGCACACGCAAGCGGCCGGCGGCTTCCGCCAGCTCCATTTGCGCACGGCCGTAGTCGAATTCAGCAGATTGCTCTGCCATCTCCTTACGGACACGCTCTTGAGCTTCCAGAGCGGCTGCTTCGTCCAGGTCATGGGCGCGCAGTGCGGTATCCGCCAGTACAGTCACTGCACTGGGGACCACTTCTAGATAACCGCCAGAGACGTAAAACACGTCTTCCTCGCCGTTTTCCATCACTACACGGACCGGACCGGGCTGAAGACCGGTAATCAGGGGCGCGTGACCGGGGGTAATCCCCAGGTCACCTTCGGTGCCTGCTGCAATCAGCATGCTTACCGAGCCCTCGAAGATCGATTCCTCGGCGCTGACGACGTTACATTGCATAGTCTTCGCCATGGTAGACCTCCTTTACATGCTCTTCGCTTTCTCAAGCGCTTCGTCGATCGGACCGACCATGTAGAAGGCCTGCTCAGGTAGGTGATCGTATTCACCCGCCAAGATGCCTTTAAAGCCTGCAATGGTGTCAGCCAGTGAGCAGTACTTACCGGGTGCGCCGGTGAATACTTCTGCTACGAAGAAGGGCTGTGACAAGAAACGCTGAATCTTACGAGCGCGGTTTACGGTCTGCTTGTCTTCTTCAGACAATTCGTCCATACCCAAGATCGCAATGATGTCTTTCAGTTCCTTGTAGCGCTGCAGTACAGACTGCACGCCACGGGCCACTTCGTAGTGCTCTTGACCGATGATCAGAGGATCCAACTGACGTGATGTTGAGTCCAAGGGGTCTACCGCGGGGTAAATACCCAGCTCGGCAATCGAACGGCTCAATACGACAGTCGCGTCCAAGTGCGCGAAAGTGGTTGCAGGTGAAGGGTCGGTCAAGTCGTCCGCCGGTACGTATACCGCCTGGATCGAAGTGATCGAACCTGTCTTAGTCGATGTAATACGCTCCTGCAGTACACCCATCTCTTCAGCCAAGGTGGGCTGGTAGCCTACCGCTGAAGGCATACGACCCAACAGTGCAGATACTTCGGTACCGGCTAGGGTGTAACGGTAGATGTTATCTACGAACAACAGTACGTCACGGCCTTCGTCACGGAACTGCTCAGCCATGGTTAGGCCCGTCAGTGCTACACGCAGACGGTTTCCTGGCGGCTCGTTCATCTGACCGTAAACCAAGGATACTTTGTCGATTACGTTTGAATCGGTCATCTCGTGATAGAAGTCGTTACCCTCACGAGTACGCTCACCTACACCAGCGAATACTGAGTAACCCGAGTGCTCGATCGCGATGTTACGGATCAATTCCATCATGTTTACGGTTTTACCTACACCGGCACCACCGAACAGACCGACCTTACCACCCTTAGCGAAGGGGGCGACCAAGTCGATAACCTTAATACCGGTTTCCAGAATTTCTGCAGACGCAGCCTGCTCTGAAAACGACGGTGCTTTACGGTGAATCGGCATGCGTGATTCTTCGCCGATGTCGCCTTTTTCATCGATGGGCGTACCCAGTACGTCCATGATGCGACCCAGGGTAGCGGTACCAACGGGTACGCTGATGGGTGCGCCTGTGTTTGAAGCTTCAGCGCCACGAGTCAAACCTTCGGTCGAACCCATCGCGATCGCGCGGACAACACCGTCGCCCAACTGCTGCTGCACTTCCAGTGTCAGACCCAGGTTTTCGACGTTTAGGGCGTCGTATACCTTGGGCACATCGCTACGGGGGAACTCAACGTCCACAACCGCGCCGATGATCTGAACAATTTTACCACTGCTCATTGTTAGTCTCCTTTTCGAGGACCGGGCTAGATAGCCGCGGCTCCACCGACAATTTCCGAAATCTCTTGTGTAATCGCTGCTTGACGCGCTTTGTTGTAAACCAGATTCAGATCACGAATCAGGTCGCCCGCATTGTCTGTCGCGGCTTTCATCGCGATCATCCGTGCGGCTTGCTCACAAGCGTTGTTTTCGACAACACCCTGATACACCTGAGACTCCAGGTAACGAGTCATCAAGCCATTCAATACTTCTTCAGCATCGGGCTCGTACAGGTAGTCCCAATTTGAACCCAGCGCAGCATCTTCGAGCTCGCCTTTGGCCACCGGCAATAGCTGGCGGACGTTAGGTTCTTGGGTCATGGTGTTTACGAAGCGGTTGTAAACCACATACAAACGGTCAATTCGGCCTTCTTCGTAGGCATCGATCATGGTTTTGACCGAGCCGATCAAGTCCGCCAATTCCGGGGCATCGCCCAGGTGCGTGCTTGATGCCACGACGTTACCGCCGAAGCTCTTAAAGAAAGACGAAGCCTTTTGGCCCAACACAGCAACATCGATTTCGACGTCTTTGCCGTGCCACGTGCCCATCTCAGCAACCACTTTCTTGAACAGGTTAGCGTTCAAGCCGCCACACAGACCGCGGTCTGAGCTGACGACGATGTATCCAACGCGCGAAATCTCGCGCTCTTTTAGATACAGGTGGTCGTATTCAGGGTTAGCGTGTGCCAAATGGCCGATCACTTCGAAAATTCGGTCAGCGTAAGGGCGTGACGACGACATACGATCCTGCGCTTTGCGCATTTTCGAGGCCGCCACCAGCTCCATCGCGCTGGTGATTTTCTGTGTGTTCTGAATGCTCGCGATTTGCGTGCGAATCTCTTTTCCGACTGCCATTTTTACCAGCTCCCGAAGTGGGCCAAGTTAGACCCGGCCCACTTACGAATTACCAAGTCTGTGACGACTTGAAGTTGGTGACCACGGTTTCAAGTTCCTTGGCGATGTCATCGCTGTAGGCACCTGATTCGTCGATCTTGGCCTTTAGGTCGGCAGCATTCGCGCGGAAGTACTCAATCAGAGCTTCTTCAAACGCTACAACCTTGTCTGCGGGAACGTCGTCCAAGTGGCCTTCGTTCGCAACAAACAGGGTCATTGCCATATCACCAACACTCAAGGGCGAGTACTGCTTCTGCTTCATCAGCTCTGTGACGCGCTGACCGTGCTCGAGCTGCTTACGCGTAGCGTCGTCAAGGTCAGAAGCGAACTGAGCGAAAGCCGCCAATTCACGGTACTGAGCCAGGGCTAGACGTACACCGCCACCCAGCTTCTTAACCGCTTTTGTCTGCGCCGCACCACCGACTCGTGAAACTGACAGACCCGCGTTGATCGCAGGACGGATACCTGAGTTAAACAGGTTCGTTTCCAAGAAGATCTGACCGTCGGTAATAGAAATTACGTTGGTCGGTACGAATGCAGATACGTCACCCGCTTGGGTTTCGATGATCGGCAGTGCAGTCAATGAACCGGTCTGGCCTTTAACAGCACCGTCGGTCATTTTTTCTACGTAGTCGGCGTTTACACGAGCCGCACGCTCTAGAAGGCGTGAGTGCAAGTAGAAAACGTCACCAGGATAAGCTTCACGTCCCGGGGGGCGCTTCAACAGCAGCGAGATCTGACGGTATGCAACAGCCTGCTTAGACAGGTCATCGTATACGATCAAAGCGTCTTCGCCTTTGTCGCGGAAGTATTCGCCCATTGAACAACCTGAGAAGGGTGCCAAGAACTGCATCGCAGCCGAGTCAGCCGCGCCTGCCGCAACGATGATGGTGTGATCCATCGCACCGTGCTCTTCTAGCTTGCGCACAACGGCGGCAATAGAAGACTGCTTCTGGCCAATCGCGACGTAGATACATTTAACGCCGGTGCCTTTCTGGTTAATGATGGCGTCGATGGCGACAGCGGTTTTACCCGTCTGACGGTCACCAATGATCAGCTCACGCTGGCCACGTCCAACCGGTACCATGGCGTCAATCGCCTTAATACCTGTCTGCAGAGGCTCGTCTACCGACTGACGCGCGATTACGCCGGGTGCTACCTTTTCAACCGGTGCACTGGCTTGCGCTTCGATCGGGCCTTTTCCGTCAATCGGAGCGCCCAGAGCGTCTACAACGCGACCCATCATGGCTTCGCCAGTGGGAACTTCAAGAATACGGCCGGTGCACTTCGCAGTTTGGCCTTCCGCCAAACCTTGGTAGTCACCCAAAACTACGGCGCCGACAGAGTCACGCTCGAGGTTCAAAGCCAGACCGAACTGTCCGCCTTCGAATTCGACCATCTCGCCGAACATCACGTCGTTTAGACCGTGAATACGCACAATACCGTCAGACACAGAAACAATCGTGCCTTGGTTTTGCGCTTCGCTTTTAACATCGAGGTTTTCGATGCGCGATTTAATCAGATCACTGATTTCGCTTGGATTAAGTTGTTGCATGCTATTCCTCAGCCTCTCTTAGGGCTTCAGCTGCTCGGCTAGCTTCGCGAGCTTGCCGCTTACAGAGCCGTCAATTACTAGGTCGTCAGCGCGGATGACAACACCCCCGACAAGATCAGCGTTAACGCTAACCTCTAGACTCACCTGCTTGTTCAAGTGGCGCGCCAGCGCCTCACTCAAGGTCGCTTGTTGCGCCTCGGTCATTTCCATTGCAGATTCAACATAGGCAATGGCAGAGCTTTCCAGTTGCAAACGCAAAATTTCAAACTGTGCGCTGACTTCTGGGAGTAACTCTAGACGGCCGTTTTCAGCCAGTACTTGAACAAAGTGCTTACCCGCATCAAATGCGTGCTCGCCTGCCAGCTCGTTCAACCAAGCGGCCTTTTGTTCATGAGTCAGTGTGGGGTGCGCAAGTGCGCGGCGGCCTTCGGAGTCACTCGCAACCTGTGCGGCAAATGCCAACAGATCGCTCCACTGAGCCAGGTTTCCGGCTTGTTGAGCACTCGCAAACGCCGCTTTGGCGTAAGGACGAGCAAGTGTGGATAGTTCCGCCATCTCGTCCTCTCCTTATAGCTCTTTGGCCAGTTGATCAATCAACTCAGCGTGAGCTTGTGCGTCTACGGCCTTGCCCAAGATTTTGCTGGCACCCGTCACCGCCAATGCGCTGACTTGGCCACGTAGCGCTTCACGCGCTGCGTTAACTTCTTGGTCAATGTCCGCTTTAGCTTGTTCGATGAGCTTTTCGCCTTCAGCACGGGCTTTAGCCTGTGCGTCTTCGACGGTTTGAGCGGCTTGCTTACGGGCCTGCTCTAAAATGCGAGAAGCTTCTTCTTTCGCTTCACGCACTTGCTCTTCGATTTTAGCCTGAGCGACGTCCAATTCTTTGGCTGCTTTATCTGCATCAGCCAAGCCTTGTGCGATTTTCTCTTGACGCTCGTTCAGCGCTGCCATAACTGGCGGCCAAACAAACTTCATGCAGAACCACACAAAGATGGCGAAGGAGATCAGCTGCCCGACTAGGGTCAAATTCAGATTCACAATCGCTTCCTCGCGTTAGTTGGTGGGTTTGTATGAAGCAAAGCTTCGATTAACCGACCAGCGCAACGAAGGGGTTAGCGAAGGTGAAGAACAGTGCGATACCAACACCGATCATAGTTACCGCGTCCAACAGACCTGCAACGATGAACATTTTAACCTGCAGCATGGGAACCATTTCGGGCTGACGAGCAGCGCCTTCCAGGAACTTACCGCCCAAAATACCGAAACCAATTGCAGTACCCAGGGCACCGAAACCGATCAGCAATGCAACTGCGATAGCAGTGAGGCCAACAACCATATCCATTTGATTTTCTCCAGTTATTTAACGTTTAAAAGTTAAGGTTTACTTCGGTTAGTGATGCTCGTGAGCCATCGCCAAATAAACGATAGTCAGCATCATGAAAATGAATGCCTGCAGAACGATGACCAAAATGTGGAAAATCGCCCACGGGACAGACAAGGTGAATTGAATCCAGAACGGCATCAGCGCGATCAGGATGAAAATAAGCTCGCC
>JAAXJR010000026.1:0-10966 GCA_012269745.1 Flavobacteriales bacterium
GTATTTTCCCTGTGGCGAAGACTAAAGAAGTGGAAGAATTTATCGCACTGAACCAAAGCAAGCTTCGTGGCGCATTGGGACACAGTGTAGGTAACCAGCTTCGCGTAACGCCAGAGTTAATGATCTATACGGACGATTCTTTGGAATACGAAGAGAACATCGAACGTCTTCTTCGCGGGGAAGGTAAAAGCCCTATTAAGTAGGACACCTTGCCGTCGTTCTCGTCCTTCATAGCTAAGAAATACTTCTTCTCCTTAGGTAAATTGGGAGCCATTCGACTAATGTCCTTTGCGGCTTTGGTAGGCTTGGCATTGGGAACGGCAGCCATGACTGTAGTTTTGAGCGCCTTTGCTGGGCTCGAGGATCTTATTTTAACCCAATTCGAGGATGCCAACGCGACGCTAAAAATTGAATCGGCCACCGGTCCTTACATTGAACTCAATACAGAAGATTCCTTGTTTTTAAGCGGTCTTGAAGCAAATTTTGAGCAAACCTCGACCATGTCCATCTATGAGAAGCGCGTACTGCTCACCTATGGAGAGAATCAGCACATCGCGTACCTATTAGGCGTACCAAAAGAGTACGCAGAAAGGCACCATTTGTCCGAGCACTTGCTCACCATGGCAGACCCTGCGATGGACTTTGGTACCTATACGTTGACCTTGGGCGCTGGAATCGCCTATCACTTAGGGTTAAGCTCTACCAACCCACCGCCCATTGTATCTGTATATCTTCCAAAGATTACTTCAAAAACAAGTGTCTTAAATCTTAGTGATGCCATCGAAGGTCAGAATGCCTTTGCAACGGCCATCCATAGCGTTCAACCGGATTACGATCAGAAGTACGCCTTGGCCCCGCAAGGTTGGTTCAAAGACTTCACCGGTGCTGCTGCTCCTTCTTTTGTAGAGATCCACACCGCAGAGGAGCGTAGGGTACGAAAGGCCATTGAAGCGCATTTTGGAGATAGAATGACAGTGGCAAACCGATTGGAACAAGAAGCCACCCTCTTCAAAGTCATGCGCTCTGAAAGAATGGTAGTAGTATTCATCTTAGCCTTCATTGTACTTCTTGCCAGCTTCGGTGTCGTCAGCGCATTGATCATTATAGCGCTCGAGAAGAAGGACGATGTACATACCTTATGGGCCATGGGAGCCTCGGAAGCTGACTTGCGCAGCATCTTCTTTAAAAATGGACTGTTGATTGTTGCCACCGGTTGGCTCAGTGGGCTTGCCTTAGGCATTGGTATCATTGCCCTGCAGCACTTTGTAGGAGTTGTTCCTTTGGGTTCTGGCTATGTGCAAGAATACTACCCAGTCAGCTTGAAATGGGAACACATTGCATTGACCAGCGCCATCGTTTTAGGCATCGGCAGCAGTCTCAGCGCGTGGGCAACGCGCCGAGTAATTAAATAGTTTGCTTGTCCGTAGTACGTCCGTACTGCAGGTTATTTAGATCTCCTAAATCTTGTTCATTACCATATTTCGCAATGTACTCTTGTTCGATCTCGTCCAAGGTAGCGAGGACTTCTGACGGATCTTCAATGGTCACTAAACGCGTACGGTACGGCTTGAAATGACTTAGACCGCGGAAGTAGTTCGTGTAATGCTTCCGCGTTTCCATAATGGCATAACGCTCTTCCTTCCACTTTAGACTCAATTCAAAGTGCTCACGCGCTGCCGCTACTCGCTCTTTCACAGAAGGCTTCTTCGCTTCCACGCCGTGCTCGAAGTAATGCTTGATTTCATTAAAGATCCATGGATACCCTATAGATGCACGACCTATCATGATGCCATCCACACCGTATTTATTGCGGTATTCTAGCGCCTTAGGGCCGCTGTCCACGTCGCCGTTTCCAAAAACAGGAATGTGCAGACGAGGGTTGTTCTTCGTTTCGGCAATCAACGACCAATCGGCCTCACCTTTATACATCTGCTTACGCGTACGACCGTGAATAGAAATGGCCTGAATGCCTACATCTTGGAGGCGCTCAGCCACTTCAACGATGTATTTGGTGTTGTCGTCCCAACCCAACCTCGTTTTAACTGTCACCGGCTTATCTACGGCTTTCACAATCTCCGCGGTCATCTTGACCATCTTAGGAATGTCTTGAAGGATACCGGCACCGGCACCTTTACAAGCGACATTCTTGACTGGACAGCCATAATTGATATCAATGATATCCGGATTAGACGCCGCACAAACCTCGGCGGCCTGGCGCATGCTTTCAATCTCGTTCCCAAAAATCTGAATACCTAGAGGGCGTTCATATTCATAGAAGTCCAATTTCTTGACGCTCTTCGCAGCATCGCGGATCAACCCTTCTGAAGAGATAAATTCGGTGTACATCACATCCGCACCATGATCCTTACAGAGTTTCCTAAAGGGCGGATCACTCACGTCCTCCATTGGAGCGAGCAATAAAGGGAAGTCCCCTAATTCGATATCACCTATCTTTACCATGCTGCAAAAATACGACGGGATGAGCTACACTGACAAGACTTTACAATGGGGGAATGCGAGAAGTGCAATGACCTTCTTTTTAGTGACTTTAGCCTCCCTAGCTTTCTTTGGTAGCATAGGCATGACCTTCGTAAACAAGACTTATGGACTAACCTCACCAGAGGGTATGCGGTGGTTCCAATTCTCAGTTTCCCTCGGTCTCTTTGTTATGCCACCCCTAATCTTTGCCCAGCTAGTATCGAGCAATCCCTCTCGATTTTTAGATTTACGTTTCCTGCCCACCTACAACGCTGCCCCTCATGCACGAAAAAATGCTGAGAATCTACCTCCAAAGTGGCATTCTTACATTGGACTAGCGTTGATCTCCTTTGGAGCATTTTTCGCCATAGATCTCCTGGCACAATTCAATCAATACATCGTCCCTGATAACGCCTACTTCCAAGGATTAAAAGACCAAGAAGCAACGGTAACAGAAACCCTACAAACGCTGTTAAGCGACACCACAGTCTTGGCCCTTTTAGCAAATGCCATGGTCATGGTACTCATCCCCGCCTTCGGTGAAGAGTTTTTCTTTCGCGGTGTACTTCAAAAGCTCTTTCACAGAACCATCGGGTTTCGCGGTGCCGTACTAGCAAGTGCCCTTTGCTTTGCTATTGCTCACCAACAGCCCTTAAGCTTCATTCCTCTCCTTTTCATGGGCGTGCTTCTTGGCTACACCAAGCTTTGGACAGGCAGCTTATGGGGCCCTATACTCCTGCACAGTATCAATAACGGGTTCGCTCTGTTCTCCTCCTACGCAGCAGGAGGCGAGCTCCAGAATGAGAGCACTATGGCCTTAGGCTGGAGCATAGCAGGTCTTATCCCATTAGCGCTGGGCATCTACTGGCTGCGACTCATTCAGCGCAAGCACACCGCGTGGTTGCGCAAATAATTTTAGCGCACATTTAGGAAACAAAAAAGCCGGTCCCCTTGGGACCGGCTTTCGCTATATAAGCGTTCTCTTTGCTTAGTTGTCTGAGCTGTACAATGCTTCCGCATTCTTAGGCTGCAGAGAACTATAGTTGATCTTATAAGCTTGCGCCTTGCGCAGCTCTAATTTGATATCAGAAATCAAACCCATTTTAACGCTCTTATCAGCTTTGATAGACATTGTCATCATTGGGCGGTCTTCTTCTGCCTTTGCTTCACGCTCTTGGATAACAAACGGTTGTAGGTCATCGATTGATGCAAACGCATCATTGAGCTGAATTCTCGGCGTCTTACCGAACTTATCTTGGTACTTCTGACGCGGCGAACCTGCGTAGATATAAGTAACCAAAGACTTACGTTCCAATTTCTGGATCTCAGTTGCTTGAGGCTTGTTTACACTCACCTTCAAATCTACTTCACGCATTACCGTAGCAACCATGAAGAAGAACAGCAACATGAATACAATATCAGGAAGTGCCGACGTGTTTACCGCTGGCAACGCTTTGTCCTTCTTTTTCTTAATTACTGCCATTATCCACCAATATTTAATGGTTCTGCCTCAGAAATTTTCTGCTGGTAAGCGTTCTTGATCTCCTTGATGATCTCCTTGTCCTCTTCCGGATCCATACCGCGGTATGAACGACCGTACTCTTCCTCTGCATAACGCTCACGAAGATCTTCGTAGGCAGCAACAAGCTCATTCTGAACTTTTACATACATACCGTAAGATGTACCACGGTCATTTTGCAGAGAGATAACCGCTTTATCTGGGTTATCAGAACTAGTACCAACACCATAACCTTGACAGTACTCACATGATCCATCACCGTTGTTGTCGATGAATTCCATAGCCTTAGCGCGCAATTCGCTAATCTCTAGGTATTCTTCTTCTACGAGCAACTGGTCATTAGAGTTCACGAGAACTGTAAAGATGTTACGTTCCTTGATAGGAGGAGGATCTTGAACCAACTCATCGTCGATAGGAGGAAGCTTCCTGTTGATACCCTTATCCGTATCCATCGTAGTGGTTACGAGATAGAAGATCAAAAGTAGGAAGGCGATATCCGCCATCGAACCTGCGTTAATTTCTGGTATGGCTCTTTTATTTCTTGCCATAGTAATCCTTATTTAGCAACTCTAGAAACAAGCGAGTAAACTACAGCAAGTACTGCACCAGCACCAATGATGTAGAATGCATTCAACATGGCGCTAACCGCCTTAGTTGTTTCTTCAGTTACGTCTTTGTAAGACATGTAATCTGATCCGTCTGCAAGTACGTAGCTCAAAAGACCTACAACGATTACAGCGGCCAAACCGATACCCACGCCGCGGATCCCCTTAGGGTTCACTGCTAGCGAGAGCACGAAGCTCAATACGGCGATAACCACACTAACTACAGTAGTGATCATCCCGTACGAAACGAATCCTGACGCTTGATCCTCGTTCGCTGCTACCATTATAAATAGTACAACGCCGATTAGACCAAGAACGATGCCTAGGACACGTCCGATTAATGGGAGTTTATCAGCCATAGTTCTTAGCTATTTTTCTTTTTGAATTCTACCAACATATCCAAGAAAGAGATAGATGCATCTTCCATCTTGATTACGATACCGTCGATCATCGCAACGATAAGGTTGTAGAAAATTTGCAGGATGATCGCAGTGATCAAACCGAATACTGTTGTCAAAAGTGCAACCTTAATACCACCCGCTACAAGAGAAGGGTTAATATCACCAGCAGCCTCAATCGCGTCGAATGCGCCAATCATACCGATTACCGTACCCATGAAACCAAGCATAGGTGCCAATGCGATAAACAATGAAATCCATGATACACCTTTCTCAAGCTTACCGTTCTCTACAGAACCAACGCTCATGATTGATTTATCTACCATGTCTAGACCTTCATCGTAGTGATCCAAACCTTCGAAGAAGATAGTAGCAACTGGACCACGAGTGTTACGACAAACTTCTTTCGCAGCTTCGATACCACCGTTGTTCAACGCACCTTCAACCTCGCTCAACAACTTCTCAGTGTTTGTTTGTGCGAAAGTCAAGTAAATGATACGCTCGATAACAAGTGCTAGACCCAATACCAAGGCCAACAATACGAACGACATGAAGAAAGCACCACCCTCGATGAATTTCTCCTTCAAGATTTGCGTAAATGCTTTTTCAGTTTCAACAACTTCTTCAACTACCTCTTCAGTAGCTTCTTCAGTTGCAGCAGAATCAGTAGCTGCAGCAGCAGAATCAACAACTGCATCCGCAGAATCCATAGTTTCAGTAGCAGCAGAATCTGTTACTACTTCTTCAGTAGCCGCCATTTCGTCCTGTGCGTAGGCGTTCACGGTACCCATTGAAAGGGCAACGATTGCAAGCAAAGAGAGTGCTTTTTTCATTTTCTTAAGAATTAATTTCTTGTTTAAAAGTGTTAATTGCCAGTCTTACCCAATACCGGATAAAGACATTGCGGGCCGAAAATACAAAAAATTGGTGTCCAATTCCTAGTTTGAGACCTCTCCTGAAAGAGACAACGGAAACTTAATGTGAAATTCAGCTTCAGAAAGGCCCTGCCCTAATAGAATCATCGACTTAACCAAGGCACTTTCAAAAGTCATGTCCTTAGCATTCAACATCTTAACTTCCTCAAGTGCACTGGAGCTGTCGTACAATCCGGGAAGAACAGCACCGCTCACACACTGTGAGGTATTGACAATAATGGTTCCATTTTTTTCTACACGCTTTAAAAATTCCAAAAACGCGACCGATTTTGGCGCATTTCCAGCCCCAAAAGTGCGCAATAACAACACTTTCCAATTGGTCAAAGCGGGTAGGCCTGAAAAATCTAAACCGGGATACAACGTAACCACACCCACGGCATTATCCAATCTAGTATCCAACGAATATGAATCATTGCTGCGCCACAACAAATCATCATTCACACTCAAACTAACCCCACTGCTGGCCAGTTTGGGATAATTCGGCGAACTAAAAGCATTGAACTCATTCGACGAGCGCTTGTACG
Organism: Flavobacteriales bacterium; assembly: GCA_012269745.1. Lineage (GTDB taxonomy): Bacteria > Bacteroidota > Bacteroidia > Flavobacteriales > Schleiferiaceae > UBA10364. The sequence continues at coordinate 6,460 of JAAXJR010000026.1, forward strand.
CTCTATTGCCACGCAACAATTCATATTCGAAGTAGATGGCCACCTCTTGAATTACGGCATTCCCCTTCTCATCGGCCAACGCCGCAAATTCAAACGCACTTACAATATTCTCCACGGCATCCGTACGCAACACACCTACCGGCAACTGTGACCCAGTCATGATGATGGGCTTACGCAATCCCTTAAACATAAAACTGAGTGCACACGCGGTATAGGCCATAGTGTCCGTGCCGTGCAGCAGCACCATACCATCCACGCGATCCATAAGGCCGTCAATTACCGTAGCGAGCTCCTGCCAAACGGCAGGCACCATCTCAGAACTATCTATGGGACGATCGAGAGTGACGGGCACAATTTCGATAGGCAACAACTTCAGCGCTGGGATCTTTTCTGCCACAGATTCAAAATCCATGGGCGCGAGTTTCCCGTGCTTATTCTGTCGCATCCCGATGGTGCCACCTGTGTATATGAGTGCAATCTTACGCATCTAATCCAAACAATCGCTTCGCGTTTTCAGTAGTGACCGCAGCGACCTCTTCCAGGTCCATTTCCAAGACCTCAGCCATCACCTTTGCTGGTTCAATCATAAAGGCTGGCTCATTTTTCTGGCCGCGCAAAGCTTTTGGTGTAAGATAAGGCGCATCGGTCTCTAAAATCAATCGGTCCTGTGGAATGCCTTTAATGACAATATCTGTCGCCGATCTATTCATGGTATACGACCCCCCAATTCCGAAATAAAACTCCCCCAATTTCAAGGCGCGCTTCACTTGTTTCTTCCCACCACTAAAGCAATGGAACACCCCGCGCAACTTGCCACCGTGGCGCACTTGCGCCTCTTCGAGCACAGGAAACAACTGCTTAAAACTGCTCCTTACGTGAAGGGCGATGGGCAAATCCCATTCGACCGCCCAATCCAATTGTCTATTCAACGCTTCCACCTGCATCGCCTCTGTTGTAGTGTCCCAGTACAGGTCCATACCAATCTCACCTACGGCCAAATATTGACGGGGGTTAGCGCGATAATGCGCCTCTAATTGGTCCAATTGATGCTTCCAATCCTCCTTCACATAGCAAGGGTGCAAACCAATCATTCGCCCAATCTGAAGCTCGGGATAATCTGCCTCCACGCTGTCTAAAGCGTCGATGCTCTCTGCACTAATGTTGGGAAGTAAGACGGTGGTCACGCCTGCAGCAACAGCCCTGCTTTGGATCTCGGTTTTCTTATCTGCGAAATACTCGTCGTACAGGTGGCAGTGCGTGTCTATAAACATTTAAAGAGGAAGGTTACCGTGTTTTTTCTTCGGCAATTTTACGGCCTTATTCTCTAACATCGCAAACGCCTTGATCAACTTCTCACGAGTTTCCTCCGGAAGAATTACATCATCCACATACCCGCGGTAGGCGGCACGATAAGGGTTCGCAAATGCCTCTGAATATTCCGATTCCTTTTCAGCCAATTTCGCTTCGTGATCCTCAGCTTCTTTGATCTCTTTTCTAAAAATAATCTCCGCTGCACCCTTCGCGCCCATCACGGCGATCTCCGCCGTTGGCCAAGCAAAATTCATATCGGCACCAATCTGCTTCGAATTCATCACACAGTACGCTCCGCCATAGGCCTTGCGCGTAATTACGGTAATGCGCGGCACCGTCGCCTCACTAAAGGCATACAACAACTTTGCACCGTTGGTGATAATCCCGTTCCACTCTTGGTCCGTACCCGGCAAGAATCCAGGCACATCTTCGAGCACTAACAATGGAATATTGAAGGAATCACAAAAGCGCACAAAACGCGCACCTTTGGTCGAGGCATGAATATCTAGCACCCCCGCCAAATAGGCCGGCTGATTCGCTACAACGCCTACCGACTTACCGGCCAAACGTGCAAAACCAACAATCATGTTCTCCGCAAAGTCCTTATGCACCTCGTGGAAACTATCCTCATCTACGATGCCGGCAATAACCTCCTTCATATCATAAGGCTGGTTCGGGTTCTCGGGCACGATTTCTTTCAATACTTGGCGCATTTCATCGCCCGTCTCGTACGGAAGCGATGGAGGCTCCTCATCACAATTCTGCGGCACATAGCTCAGCAGTCGCTTCAACCCTTCAATCAATGAAATCTCATTGGGATAGGTAAAATGCGTCACCCCACTCTTCGTTGAATGCGCACTGGCACCACCCAATTCCTCTGCCGTAACTTCCTCGTGCGTTACCGTTTTCACGACATTAGGCCCAGTGACAAACATGTACGAAGTATCCTCTACCATCATGATGAAATCTGTCAAGGCAGGAGAGTATACCGCACCACCAGCACAAGGTCCCATCATCGCAGAGAACTGTGGGATGACCCCTGAGGCTTGTACGTTGCGGTAAAAAATATCTGAATAGCCGCCCAAGGATACTACGCCCTCTTGAATACGTGCACCACCACTATCATTAAGGCCAATGACCGGCGCACCCGTTTTCATGGCAAGGTCCATGACCTTCACAATCTTCTCAGCATGTGCTTCAGCTAATGAACCGCCCAAAACGGTAAAGTCCTGTGCGAACACATAGACCAATCGGCCATTGACTGTTCCATAGCCGGTCACGACACCGTCTCCTAAAATTTTCTGTTTGTCGAGGCCAAATAAATCGCTGCGGTGCTGAACCAATGCACCCATCTCTTGAAAACTGCCCTCATCGAGCAGGAAGTGAATACGCTCGCGCGCTGTGAGTTTGCCTTTGGCGTGTTGAGATTCAATGCGTTTTTGCCCACCGCCCTCTTTGCTTTTTTTCTTGAGGTCGGAGAGTTGTTGTCGCTTGTCTAACATGGTGGTTCTATTTAGTTCTGTGGGTTCGTTTACGCCGCTATTCTTTGAACGCGTCGCGTAAATTTACTTTAGAATGTCTATGGAATCGCTTCGTTTCCTTTGCTTTTCTGCGAATTTCATATTGCTCCTCTTCAGGAAGGTTAATGACCTCCACACATTGCGGGGTACAACAACCTTCATTTTTCTCGGCACAACTCTCGCACTGAATGAAAAGTAAGTTACATGCTTTGTTTGCACAGTTGGTATGACGGGCCGATTTTTCTCCGCATTGGTGACACTCTGAAATGACCTCGCAGGAAATCTCCTCGCCCAATCTTTCGTCGAAGACAAAATTGATCCCGTGGAACTTATTATCGAGCTCTTCTTCCTCAATCTGACGGGCGTAATCAATGATCCCCCCATGCAATTGGTTCACATCGTTAAAACCGTGGTGCTTCAAATAGGCCGAGGTCTTTTCACAGCGAATACCGCCGGTACAATAAAGCAAAATCTTGCGGTCCTCTTGACCCTTTAGCTTTTCTAGTACCATAGGCAATTCCTCCTTGAAAGTTTCTGCCTCTGGCAAAACAGCGCCCTCAAAATGGCCTATCTCGCTCTCGTAGTGATTGCGCATGTCCACAACGATAGGATCGTGGTTCTCTATGGCCTCGTTCCAATCCTTGGCGCTTAAATGGGCACCCACATTGGTCACATCATAATCTTCCGGCTGCAATCCATCGGCTACAATCTGGCCGCGAACCTTAACTTTTAGCTTCAAGAAAGACTTTCCATCGGTCTTATCTGTAACAGCAATCTTAAAGGGCACGTCTTTAAAGTAATCCATGCCGTGGAGGTGTTGCTCAAATTCCTCCCAATGGTGCTCGGGTACGTTCATCTGAGCGTTGATGCCTTCCTGACTCACGTAAATGCGGCCCAAACAATCCAGCGATAACCACTTTGCAAAAAGCGCATCGCGTAGCTTCTGGGGATTGTCAATGATCACGTACTTGTAAAAAGAAAGGGTAATGCGGTTGAACGTTTCCGCTTCCAATTTCGCTCTTAGGCTCTCTTTATCAAGCTTGTTAACTAAATCTCTTTTTCCAGCATTTGGATCCATGAACAGGCAATTTATTGATGCAAAGATAAGTTATCTTTGACCTACCCAAATCTGACTTTTATCACAATCAGAGCATGAAGAAAACCACACTTATTCTTGGAGCCTGTGGCCAGATCGGCACCGAGCTCACCCTGACCCTTCGTGAGAAATACGGCAACGATGCCGTTGTAGCTACCGACATCAAGGAGCCTGCCCTTGCAGAATTAAAAAATGGCCCTTTTGAGATTCTTGACGCGAGCGACGCTGCTGGATTGCGTGCTATATGTGAAAAGTACAATGTAGGCACAGTGTACCACCTTGTGGCGATGCTCAGCGCAACGGGCGAAAAATTCCCAATGAAAGCGTGGGATTTGAACATGCAGAGCTTGTTGCACGCATTGGAATTGGCCAAAGAAAAAGTCATTGATAAAATTTTCTGGCCTTCATCCATTGCTGTCTTTGGACCGACTACCCCAAAAAGCAATACGCCGCAGCAGACCATTATGGAGCCTTCTACGGTTTACGGCATCTCCAAACTAGCTGGAGAGCGCTGGTGTGAATATTACCATAATAAGTACGGAGTGGACGTGCGCTCTATTCGCTACCCGGGACTCATTTC
>JAAXJR010000026.1:11066-64423 GCA_012269745.1 Flavobacteriales bacterium
ACCATAATAAGTACGGAGTGGACGTGCGCTCTATTCGCTACCCGGGACTCATTTCATGGAAATCACAACCGGGCGGAGGCACCACAGATTATGCTGTGGAGATTTACTACAAGGCACTTGAAGAGAGCAAATACACCTCTTTCTTAAGCGAACACCGCGCACTACCAATGATGTATATGGAAGATGCCATTCGCGCGACCATAGAACTCACGGAAGCTCCTGCCGACCAAGTGAAGGTTCGTTCCTCGTACAACCTTGCGGGAATCAGTTTTGACCCGGCAACTATTGGCGCGAGTATTCAGAAGGTGATGCCCGAATTTGAATTAGATTTTGCACCAGATTTCCGTGAAGAGATTGCAGCCTCTTGGCCGGAGAGTATTGACGATTCTGCCGCTCAAGCAGATTGGAATTGGACCCCGAAATACGATTTGGACACCATGACTGAGGCGATGCTTTCCAACCTCAAGACCAAGCTTCAGCTCTCGTAATAATCGGACAAGCCTTCTACTCCTGGCAATTGTCGCTGATCCATTTTCTTCAATCCCAATTTTTCAAGCAATCGCCCGCTTGCCCCATTTTCCGGGTGGGTAATGGCGCATAGCTTATCTAAGCCAAAAACCTCCTTAGCAGCCTGCTGCACAGCTCGCGATGCCTCAATGGCATAGCCTTTTCCTTCCTGCTCTGGCAAAAGAGCGTAGCCTATATCTACGAGCTCGAGCCCAGGCCTCTTGTACAAACCACAAACGCCTACTTTCGCACCTTCGCCTTTAGTGACCACGGTGTAATTTCCATAACCCAGCTCGGTAAATTGCTTTAAGGTTCGATTGCGAATGAAAGCCAAAGCATCGTCCTTAGTGCGAATTTTTCGGTCACCTATGAATCTAAGTGCCTTTGGACTGTTGAAGATTTCCAGAATAAAATCGGCATCCTCCTCAGTCGTTGGACGGATCCACAATCGGTCCGTTTCAAACAAATGATACTTATTCATCGTCCTTGTACCAAGAGCTGTATTTCTGGTAATTGTTCGCGATACGTTCAATCTCACCTGTTCTCAATCTTTCAGGTACCGGGCCAATTTCTTTCGCCGGCACCCCCGCCCAGAGCGTCCCAGGCGCCAATTTTTTTCCTTGGGTGACCACCGAACCTGCCGCAACGATACAGCCTTCGCCTACCACGCAGTCGTCCATCACAATAGCACCCATGCCAACAAGCACGTTATTCTCAATGGTACATCCATGCACAATAGCGTTGTGGCCAATGCTTACATTGTCGCCTATGGTCGTCGGGTATTTCTTGAACGTACAATGCACCGTTGCGTTGTCCTGCACATTTACCTTATTACCCATTGTAATGGCATTCACATCAGCACGGATGACGCTCCCAAACCAAAAGCTACATCCCTCTCCGCAGGAGAAGTTTCCAATAATGGTCGCGTTTTCGGCGATGAAGGCGTCTTTTCCAATCTCAGGGTGATGTCCTAGAACAGGGCGAACAATAGGCATAAGGTGTTGTTTTTGTGATGTACTTTTGTACCCTGAAAATACCCCAATTATGGAAATAAAAAGAGTCCCAGTTAGTATTTACGCCGAAATGACCCCAAACCCAAAGGTCATGAAGTTCGTAAGTAACAAACTACTCCTTCAGACAGATTCAGCAGAATTTAGAAATATCGAAGAGGCAAAGCCATCTCCATTGGCAACGAAGCTCTTCCACTTCCCATTTGTAAAAGAAGTATTCATCTCAGGCAACTACATCGCTATTGCAAAATTTGATGTGGTAGAATGGGACGACGTGGCCCAAGAGGTGCGTGTGTTTATCACCGAATTCTTAACCGAAGGAGGCGTTGCTGTCCATGAGGATCAATTAAAACCTGCTCAAGAAGAAAAAGCAGAGGAAGGCACAGGTCCAGTATTGAATCCTGAAGATTTGGGCGAAGTTGAAGCGCGCATTGTCGATATCCTTGAAGAATACATCAAGCCTGCCGTAGCACAAGACGGTGGAAACATTGCTTTCATGGGCTACAAAGACAAGATTGTTGAAGTGCAGTTGCAAGGCGCTTGTTCTGGATGTCCTTCTTCAACGATGACCCTGAAAAACGGTATCCTGAGCATTCTTCAAAAGATGCTTCCCACGTTAGTAGACGACGTGGTCGCGGTGAACGGATAGAAAAATCACACTCCATAAAAAAAGGGCGACCCTGCGGGTCGCCCTTTTTTATTTCTATAGTCACTGGATTAAGCCATAGCTTGACCCATATTCTTCAAATGTGCAAAGTGGCCTTTGAGTGCCTCAACCGTTGTGCGGTACTCATTATACGGCAGCTTGAACTCTTCAGCCGTCTTGCGAACAATCTCAGCAATCTTTGGATAGTGTACGTGATTGATGGTTGGGAACAAGTGGTGCTCTACCTGGAAGTTTAGACCACCTGTGTACCAAGTCACAAGCTTACTCTTAGTGCTAAAGTTCGCCGTTGTTTTCAACTGGTGCTCTAACAAACTGTTGTCTTTAGCTTCATCCTCTGTTGGGAATTCCGCCTTATCGACTACGTGCGCCAATTGGAACGTAAATGACAAAATCAAACCAGCCACTACGTGCATCACCATGTTACCCCATAGTACCATGTACCATGGAAGACCCAAGGCTATCGGCAAAATGTAGAATACAGCGAAATGTGCACCTTTACCTACGATCAGCTTTGTCCACACCATACCAAGGGTTTGATCTTTCGCTTTGAATAGATCAGATTTGTTGTATTGAACCACTTGTTTAAAGTCTTTCTCCAACAACCATTTCCAAGTCATCAAAGCATAGGCAAACGGCGCATAAATGTGCTGGTATTTGTGTTTTGGTTTTAATTCCTGTTCTGGGTGAAAGCGGAACATGCTGCCCGTTTCAATATCGTCATCGTGACCGTCCAAATTTGTGTGCGTGTGGTGTTTCACATTGTGCTGCACTCTCCAAGTATAGCTATTACCGGCCAACATATAGATCACTGCACCAATTTTACGATTCACCCACTCGCTGCGAGTAACCGTATTGTGAATAGCATCGTGCATCACATTCATACCTACACCTGCCATGCCTATCCCTGTGATGGCCCACAAAACAGTGGTCATCAAGAAAGACGTATAACCAGTGAGGAATAAAATGAATGGCACTAAATACATTGCCAGGTTCAACACAGCCTTCATGTAATAGCGGTAATCGGCCAAGCCAGACTTACCTTCTTCCTTGAGGTAAGTTCTTACTCTCTTGCGAACTTCCTTTTGAAAGTCACTAGTGCTCTTAAATCGTAACATATACTTTTCGTAAAATCAACGGGGAATTTACTAAACACAACGCTAAGTACAGCCGTATAGTTTAGTTTTGTGGCAAATTCAAGATTATCTACGATGCTTAAAAACCTAAAGCCAACGGACTTAAAAGCCTGGCGCAAGCTTCAGAAGAACTCTATTTACGACAAAAGAACGCTTAAAACTCGTTTCTACGAGGATAGCGAGCGTTTCAATAAATACCACATCAAGTGGGACGGAATTCTCTTTGACTTCTCTAAGAACCACATGGGTAGCGAGACTTTCGCTCTCTTTCAGGAGTTGTTAGAAGAAGCAGATGTCCGTACTGCCATCAAGCAACAGCAAGGTGGTGAGAAAATCAACGTCACTGAAAACCGTGCTGTTTTGCATACTGCTTTACGTAACATGAGCGATGAGCCTATTTACGTAGACGGCGAAGATGTGATGCCTGGTGTTCGTGACTCATGGGCTAAACTAGCCACCTTCTCAAGCGAGGTTCGTTCAGGTAACTGGAAAGGACATAGCGGCAAGCGCATCACTGATGTCGTAAACATCGGTATCGGCGGCTCTGATCTAGGGCCTAGAATGGTCATCAACGCATTGAAGCCATTCGTTACAGATGAAATGAACTTCCACTTTGTCGCGAACGTAGACGGTGCGGATCTCCACGAAGTATTAAAGAAAGTAGATGCTGAAACTACCCTGTTCATCATCGCATCCAAGACTTTTACCACACAAGAGACCATGCAAAACGCTAACAGCGCAAAGCATTGGTTCTTGAATAACGGCGGTAGCCAAGAAGATGTAGCCAAGCACTTCGTTGCTGTAAGTACAAATGCAGAAGGCGTAGCAGGCTTCGGTATCGATACAGCAAACATGTTCGGTTTCTGGGACTGGGTAGGTGGACGCTACAGCGTTTGGTCTGCTATTGGTCTACCAGTAATCTTGGCCATAGGTTTCCAAGGATTCCAAGAATTCTTAAGTGGAGCGCATGCTATGGATAAGCACGTTGCTGAGGCAGATTGGAGCGAAAACATCCCAGCGCTTATGGCTATGCTTGGTATTTGGTACCGCAACTTCCACAACGCGCCTTCACATGCCATCCTTCCTTACGACCAATATCTAGATCGTTTCGCAGCCTACTTCCAGCAGGGAGATATGGAGAGTAACGGAAAATATGTAGACCGTGGAGGTAATCGCGTAAACTACCCTACTGGACCAATCATTTGGGGTGAGCCTGGAACCAATGGTCAGCATGCCTTCTACCAATTGATCCATCAAGGTACTGACCTTATTCCTGCAGACTTTATTGCCGCCAAAAAATGCCAGCACAGTTTGCCTGAGCACCACCCTATTCTATTAGCCAATTTCATTGCTCAGACAGAGGCATTGATGACCGGTAAATCAAGAATGGATGTAGAGATTGAAATGCGTCAAGCAGGAATTAGCGGTGATGATATCGATAAGATTGCACCGTACCGCGTGTTTGAAGGAAACAGACCTACTAACAGTATTGTACTGGATGAATTGAACCCTTACCACCTGGGTCAATTGGTTGCGGCCTACGAACACAAGATATTTATACAAGGATACATCTGGAACATCTACTCGTACGATCAGTGGGGAGTAGAGCTAGGAAAAGTTCTTGCGAAAGCAGTACTCAATGAACTCAAAGGCGGTCCTAAACACGACCACGACAGTTCCACTGCAGCACTAATTGATTATTTGAAAAGCTAAGATTTAACTACACAAATCTGAACGAAAACAGTCCAGCAGCTCATTGAGTTGTTGGGCTTTTTTTTCGTCCATACCTGCGGCCAAAGATTCAACCTCCTCACGTTCCACAAGGTCATTGACAAGCTTGCTTCCTTTTGAGGTCAAATAAATAAAGACAATTCTACGGTCTTCTTTATCTCTTACCTTTTCCAAAAGATCCATGCTCACCAAGCGATCCACCATTCGAGAGGCATCGCTCATCTTGTCTAGCAAACGCTCACGTATTTCAGAAGTAGTAGATCCCGTTTCTCCTGCACCACGCACAATGCGAAGTACATTGTACTGCTGCATGGTAAGACCATTTTCTTTGAGGCGTGCAGTGATCTGCTCTTTCAACCTGTTGGAGGTATATATGAGATTCACAATCAATTTCGACTGTTCAGATTTAAAGCTGCTTTGTTTGATTTCGTCTTCGAGGCGCATAAAACTCTAACAATTGTAAAGATAATTGTTCAAACAATCAAAGAGAAATAAAAAACCCGCACCTAAGGGCACGGGTCATTTACTATATCTCAGACAGATTAGACCGTCATAATATCTGTTTCCTTCTTTGCGAACATCGCATCACATTTAGCGATGTACTGATCGGTCATCTTTTGGATGTCGTTCTCACTGTCCTTGCGAATATCTTCGCTCAATCCGTCATTACCCATCTTCTTAAGTTCGTCCATAGCACTCTTGCGAGCCGCACGAACACCCACTTTGGCATTCTCCGCTTCAGCCTTAGCCATCTTCGCAAGGTCTCTACGACGTTCCTCTGTTAAAGGCGGTACCGAGATAATCACGCTCTCACCATTATTCATAGGATTAAATCCTAATCCAGAGTTAATAATAGCACGCTCAATATCTGGGATAATGTTCTTTTCCCACGGCTGGATGCTAATAGTACGAGCATCTGGAGTATTGACATTACTCACCTGCGCTAACGGGGTCGGAGCACCGTAGTACTCAACCATTACACTATCTAGCATAGATGCACTGGCACGTCCAGCACGAATTTTCAATAGGGACTTCTCCATGTGCGCAATGGCACGGTCCATATCGTCTTTTGTCGATTCAAATACTAATTCTAATTCCTCTTCCATGAGTTCTTATTTTCTTAGTTCTTTACCAATGTGCCTACACCATTAGCACCTTCAACCACCTTCATGAGGTTACCTCTAGTATTCATATCGAACACGACGATAGGCAGGTCATTTTCTTTACTTAAGGTAAACGCAGTCATGTCCATAACATTCAAACCTCTGTCGTATACCTCCTTGAAGCTCAATTCCTCGAACTTCGTTGCATTTGCATCCTTTTCTGGATCTGCTGTGTAAATACCATCTACACGTGTTCCCTTCAATATTACATCCGCTTGAATCTCAACAGCTCGAAGTGTAGCACCAGTATCTGTAGTGAAATATGGATTACCCGTACCTGCAGAGAAGATAACTACACGACCTTTTTCCAAATGACGGATGGCGCGACGACGAATAAATGGCTCAGCTACCTTGTCCATTTCAATGGCACTCTGAAGGCGAGTCTTCACTCCTGCGCTTTCAAGGGCTCCTTGCAATGCAAGACCATTAATCACTGTGGCAAGCATGCCCATGTGGTCTGCCTGAACACGGTCCATGCCCTGAGATGCTCCACTAATGCCTCTGAAGATGTTTCCTCCGCCAATAACGACACCAACCTGAACGCCTTTTTCGGCTACAGCTTTGATTTCATCTGCGTATTCAGCAATTCTCTTTGGGTCAATTCCAAAATCATTGTCCCCCATTAAAGCTTCGCCGCTCAATTTGAGTAGCACTCGGTTGTATTTCATCTCAAGTAGGTTTGGACACAAATATAAGCCAACTCAAAAGCATTGCCGATTTAGACAAGGTTACTTTTACACCAAAGTCACAAGGATATTCAACAATAAAAAAGCCCCTGTCTGAAAGACAAGGGCTCTTAATATTTCAGTGGAACTCTAGATTATAGAGATACACGCTTGAAGTCTACTACTTCCAAACCAGCTTGAACGCTAGTTAGGTATTTAGCAACACTCATCTTACCATCTTTGATGAAAGCTTGGTCAACCAAAGTGTTCTCCTTGAAGAATTTGTTTAGACGACCAGTAGCGATCTTTTCCAACATTTCTTCTGGCTTGCCTTCTTGACGTGCCAACTCTTTACCAACTTCCAACTCACGATCGATAACATCTTGAGATACGGCGTCACGGTTAAGAGCAACTGGGTTCATTGCCGCAGCTTGCATAGCTACGTCGCGACCAGCTTCAGCAGCTTCAGCAGTCAAACCTACCAAAGTACCAATCTTGTTGCCCATGTGGATGTAAGAAGCAACGTAAGCAGCGTTCACTGTAGCTAGTTCCGCTACCTCGATTTTCTCACCGATTACACCAGTTTGCTCTTGCAATTTATCAGCAACAGTCAAACCACCTTCAAATTCTGTAGCACCAAGCTCTTCAGCTGTAGCAGCACCAGAAGCCAAAGCGATATCAGCCAATTTGTTCGCCAATGCAACGAAGTCTTCGTTCTTAGCAACGAAGTCAGTCTCACAAGACAACTTCACGATAACACCTTTATCCGCACCGTTTGTCTTAGCGATAACAGCACCTTCAGTAGCATCACGGTCAGCACGCTTTGCAGCTACCTTCTGACCTTTCTTTCTTAGGATGTCAACTGCAGCTTCGAAATCGCCTTCCGCTTCAACCAAAGCTTTTTTACAGTCCATCATACCAGCACCAGTTTGCTTTCTGAGTTTGTTTACTTCAGCAGCAGTAATCTTTGCCATGATATTGAGATTTAATTTGTTGTTTGAATTAAAAAGAGAGCCGCAAAGTTATCCCCACGGCTCTCTTGAAAAGTATAAAGTCTATTACGAAACTGCTAAGCTTACGCCTTTGCAGCTTTCTTTTCAATCTTCGCCTGCTCTGCAGCTGCTTTATCGCTCTTGCGCTGAGAAAGACCTGCTTTAACACCTTCTGTTACTCTCTCGAGGATAACAGCAATTGATTTAGAAGCATCATCGTTCGCAGGAATTGCGTAGTCTACACGACGAGGATCAGAATTTGTATCTACCATCGCAAAAGTTGGGATTCCCAATTTGATGGCTTCATCTACAGCAATGTGTTCACGCTTGATATCAACGATGAAAAGTGCAGCTGGTAGACGGTTCATGTCTGCTACAGAACCCAAATCCTTTTCAAGCTTCGCACGTTGACGGTCTACTTGTAGACGCTCGCGCTTAGAAAGAGTTTCGAACGTACCGTTTTCTTTCATCTTGTCGATGCTCTGCATCTTCTTGATCGCTTTACGGATAGTTACAAAGTTCGTCAACATACCACCTGGCCAACGCTCAGTTACATAAGGCATGTTAGCATCGCCAGCGTATTTCGCTACGATTTCTTTCGCTTGCTTCTTAGTTGCAACGAAAAGGATTTTACGACCTGATGCAGCAATTTTTGAAAGAGCTTCAGTTGCTTCGTTCAATTTTGCATCTGTTTTGTGCAGGTCGATTACGTGGATACCATTGCGCTCCATAAAGATGTAAGGCGCCATGTTTGGGTTCCACTTACGGGTCAAGTGTCCGAAGTGAACACCTGCATCCATGAGTTTTTTAATGTTGTCTGTTACTGCCATTTTCTTGAGTTTACTTTCCTAGTAAGCAATGTGCCAGTAGCCTGTTTTTAAGAGTCTGGCCCATTTGGATACTAAATCTCGATTAACGTTTAGAGAACTGGAATTTCTTACGTGCTTTCTTCTGACCGAATTTCTTACGCTCAACCATACGTGGGTCACGAGTAAGTAGTCCGGCAGGCTTCAATGCTGTGCGGTTCTCGCTATCAATCTCAGAAAGAATACGAGATACACCCAAGCGGATTGCCTCAGCTTGACCAGTGATACCACCACCTACAACGTTTACTTTAACGTCGTAAGATCCAGTAGTCTCTGTCAAAGAGAAAGGCTGCTCTAACTTGTAGTGCAACGGCGCAGTGTTGAAGTAGTCCTTGTAGTCCTTGCCATTTACGGTGATGCTACCAGCACCCTCGTCCATGTAAACACGAGCCACAGAAGTTTTACGTCTTCCAATTGCGTGAAACTTTGCCATTTATTATTACTTATTTGATTTCGTTAATGTTGATCGCAGTTGGCTTCTGTGCCTCGTGCTTGTGCTCAGCACCTGCGTAAACGTGAAGGTTACGGAACAACTGTGCACCCAAACGATTCTTTGGCAACATACCCTTAACCGCTTTCTCTACGACGCGCTCTGGGAACTTAGCCATCATGTTCTCTGGGTTAGTCGTGCGCTGACCACCAGGGTAACCTGTGTGCCATACGTACGTCTTCTCAGTCATTTTGTTTCCGCTCAATACAACTTTCTCCGCGTTTAGGATAATTACGTTATCACCACAGTCTACGTGAGGAGTGTAGTTAGGCTTGCGCTTACCTCTTAAAAGCAATGCAACTTTAGAAGCTAGACGACCCAAAGTTTGGCCTTCTGCATCTACTACTACCCAGTTCTTTTCAACTGTTGCCGCGTTGGCTGATACTGTTTTGTAACTTAATGTATTCACCGCTAATGCGTTTTAATGTTTAAAGTGGTTGTTCTACACAACCCCCAAAAGGGCTGCGAAAATACATCTTTATTTGCCTAACAACCAAAAATCTATGCACAAAATATCTACACAGTCAGAAGTGCATGGTTTTTGTGTTGTTAACAATGAGATAAATTGCGAAATTGCACGTCATGCAAAAATACATCAGAAGACCCCTACTTTTAGCTTTAGCATTGATTTCTAGTGCAGTCTACGGACAAAAATGTGGACACGACCATCTAGAAGAAGAAGTTAAGCGATTATTCCCCAACTACGAATCTGCCGAACAAGAGTTCATTCAAAGCATAGATTTCGATGCTCCACACAATACTGAAGCGACGGTTTATAGAATCCCAGTTGTCGTACACATCATTTATGACGATGCAGGAGATAATATTAGCGATAAGCAAGTGAAGGATGCCATCGCTGTAATCAATGAAGATTTCAGACGACTGAATGCGGATACCGTAGATACTCGCGCAGCCTTTACTGGCGTAGCGACAGATTGTGAAATACAGTTTGAGTTGGCCAAATTGGACCCTCAAGGAAACTGTACCACAGGAATTACCAGAAAACAAAGTGCACTTAGTGTAAATGCGAGTAATAATGTAAAGTCTCTCGTAAGCTGGCCGAACAACAAGTACATGAACGTTTGGGTTGTGAACAGCATCGACCTCGGAAGCTCGGGTCAAGGAACCGTTTTAGGCTACGCCTATAAACCGAATCCTGGGCAGGGAACCACATTTGATGGTATCGTAATACGCCACGACCGCATGGGTAGAATAGGCACTAGCAACTCTGCAGGGCGTACACTCACGCACGAGGTGGGTCATTATCTGGGTCTAGACCATCCATTTAAAGGAGGGTGTTTTGCTGGCGACAATTGTGCGGATACCCCACCGGTGAGTGAAGCAAGCTTTGGCTGTAATCTAAATGCCAACACTTGTTCTAATGACAACCCTAATCTTCCGGACCAGATCGAAAACTACATGGATTATGCAGATGATGTATGTACAAACATGTTCACGGAAGACCAGCGTGCCATCATGCGCAACAATTTGAACATTTCGAATCGTCGCGGTTATTTAGTGACTAGCACCAACTACAACAACACTGGTATTGCTGCAAATGCTGTACTACCGTGTGCACCTGAAGCGAACTTCAAAGCTGATCAAGCAGTATTCTGTGAAGGAACAACCGTTCAGTTTACCGATGAAAGCACTTTTGGAAACCCAACTTCATGGAGTTGGAATTTCCCTGGCGGTACTCCAAGCACTTCAACTGCTGAAAATCCAACGGTGACCTACAACAACCCTGGCAACTATAATGTCAAGCTTGAAGTGACCAACAGTAATGGAACCAGCACCTTACTTCAAAATGGATATGTAAGTGTTCGTCGTAACAATCCGGGCATGTGGGTCAATGGATTCAACTCAGGGTTTGAGTTTAACACGGTGCCAAACGGAACATGGCACGTTGAGAACCCTGATGGAGACAACATCAGATGGCAACGCAACAGCTTTAATAATTACGAAGGAGCGTACTGTGTGAAGCTAGACAACTACAATAATGTCGCTGATAACACAGATGCGCTAATCACTGATAAGATCTACGTGGGTGGAGCGAAGAGCATGAACTTCGGCTTTAAATATGCCGTAGCAAGTAAACCTGGTTTTGCTGGGGATCGTATTGTTGTAAGTGTCAGTGACGATTGTGGTCAGAATTGGAACAGTGTTCGTACGCTACTAGGACCATTGCTTTATGCTGCAACGAATCAAGCGAACCCGTGGAACCCGGCAAATCAGAATAACTGGAGAAGCGTCAATATCAACATGACTGATTTTGTAGGTCCTAATCCTATTATGATCAAAGTAGATTTCGTTTCGGGCGGCGGGAACAACGCCTTCTTAGACGACTTCCAATTAACCACTGTATTAGATACTGAAGAATTCACGGCGGAGGACATCACGCTCTACCCGAATCCTTCGAACGGCTCTTTGAATATTGAAGGGCTACCTGTTGGTACAGACTATACCATCATAAGTGTAGACGGCCGATTGATTCAGCAAGGTCAATTGAATACTGAGCGCACTATCGACATCAATACTGCCGCAGGATATTACATCTTCCAGGCGGGCACGGTG
Organism: Flavobacteriales bacterium; assembly: GCA_012269745.1. Classification (GTDB taxonomy): domain Bacteria; phylum Bacteroidota; class Bacteroidia; order Flavobacteriales; family Schleiferiaceae; genus UBA10364. Next base: position 22,865 of record JAAXJR010000026.1, read on the forward strand.
CGCAAGCCAATCGTCATTCAGTAAGAAAAACAATAAACCCCAGCGCCGCTCCGCGGCGCTGGGGTAATCTGAAAAAAGAAACCCCCGCGGGCTGCGCCCGCGGGGGTTTTTAATATCCTCCAACTAGACTTAATCCGCCAACGGCATCATAAAGTCTACAGGGTTGGCCTCGAGGTACTCCATCAAGGCTTTGTAATCTTCATCGAGGAAGGTATTGACTGAAGAAGTGGCTTCCTCTGTGCGCTTCTTGAGGTTGTTGAACAGGTTCTGTTCGTTGCTCTCCCAAGCGCGCTGTGAGCTTACCAATTGCCACAATGAGCCGCCCCATTGGTTCGACCATACTTCAGGCTGCTCGAAGTAGCCCTTCGTCTCCTTCTTACCAAAGATGCCGTGACGCACCTCTTCCAAGGCTTTAGCAGTGGCTTTCACTGTATCGGCCAAAGTTGAATCGTTCTTGTAGGCTTCTGTTTTCAAAAGCTTCTGAAGACTTTCAATATTTTGATTCGCACGAGCCAATTTCTGCACAGCAGCATCCAAATCTGCTTCGATAGCCTCAATACCTTTGTAAGCCTCCTGACGCGAAGCAAGATCTTCCATGCTCACCCAAGACGTCATGCGCGGGTCTTGACGAACTTCAACTTTTTGAGAGGCAATTGCATCACCAAAGCTCATCGTCACGGTGTAGGTTCCAGGCAGCACGGTAGCACCGCGAGGATCGCTCTGCTGCTCCTTCTCCTGACGAATCTTAAATTCAGGGTAGCGCTGACCGCTTTGCCACATGGCCCAGCGCCAGCTGTTCAAACCTTCACTCACTTTTACATATTGAGTGTAAATAGTGTCGCCAGATGCATCTTGGTAATCTACACGCATCTTCTTTTTGTTGTCTTCAGCAACCTCCGGCAAGTAAACCTTGAAGCGTGCACCGAAAGGACGGTTCTCTCCGCGGAAAGTCGCACTTGCTGCAAAGCGCACACCAGGGCTTTGCTTGCGCTCCCATTGGTACGCTGTAGGAGGCGTAAAGAAGGTCGGCTCGCTGAAGTTGTTAGCTGCTGCCAATTGGCGTAAAGGCTCAACATCATCCAACACCCATGCACCACGTCCAAAGGTTCCCAAGACAAGGTCTTTTTCTCTTTTTTGGAAGGCAAGGTCCATGACTTGTACCGTTGGCATGTTTTTGTCCCATTTCTGGAACGTGCCGCCACCGTTTGTACTCACATACAATCCGTATTCACCGCCTACCCAAAGTAGATTAGGCTCCACGGGATCTTGTAAAACGCTGAGCACTGGACCAAATACGTCACTGTCGTCCACCACACGCGTTACTTTCTTGCCATAGTCTTCAACTTTATAGAGGTACGCGCTCCAGTTATTGCGGCGGTAGTCATTCACCACTACCCATGCAGTTCCCTTCTCGTACTCTGAAGCACGAATTTGTGGAATCCAAGCGCCTTCCGGGAGGCCCTTAAGCTTCTTACTTAGGTCGGTCCAATTGGCCCCACCATCTGTAGTCACGTACAACTTACCGTCGTCCGAACCGCTCCATATCTCGTTCTGATCCAGCGGTGATGGTGCAATCGCGATCACACAAGTGTGGTTTTCTGCACCAGTTACGTCGTAGGTCAGACCACCACTCTCCAATTGCTTTTGCTTCTCAGGATCGTTGGTCGTTAAGTCTGGACTTATGATAGTCCAATTCTTTCCATTATCAGTACTCTTATGGATGTACTGCGAACCAAAGTACAATGACGTTTCTGGCGCGAATGGATCAAGGGCGATAGGTGCGTTCCAGTGGAAACGCAATTTCTCGCCTTCAGGATGTACTGGCTTGATCAGCTCGCTGTACCCCGTTTTAGTATTTACCAGACCCACATTTCCTTCTTGACTTTGGGCATACACTGCATCGGTACGACCAGGCACTGGAACCACATCAAAGCCGTCTCCAAAGAACAACTCGCTCCATTCTTCGTTGCGAATACCGTCTACAGTCAAACTGTACGCTGGGCCCATCCATGAACCATTGTCCTGCATACCTCCGTAAACATTGTACGGCAATTGATCATCTACATTGATGTGGTAAAACTGCGCTAGCGGCAAGTTCTCTACGAAATACCAAGTCTCCCCGTAGTCGTACGAAATGTTCATACCACCGTCGTTTCCTTCAATCACGTGAGACGGGTTTACTGGATCAATCCACATCGCGTGGTGATCCGGGTGTACCGTGCTATATGGCGTGATTGTCTTCCAAGACTTCCCACCGTCGTCACTGCGCGTCACATACGTCCACAACGAGTAGATTCGATCTTCGTTTTGCGGATCTACACGAAGGTCTGCGTAGTAGAATGGACGGTTACCCGACTGCTCGTCTTCACTCACTTTATACCAATTTGCACCGCCGTTAGAGCTGGCATACAAACCGTTCTTCTTGCCTGTCTCAATGAGGGCATATACTTTGTTTGGGTTCGATGGTGAGATGGCTAGACCCATACGGCCCAAATCGCCTTTAGGAAGACCTTCATTATCGGTCATCTTCTTCCAGTTTTCACCACCATCGTGAGTGATGTACAATCCTGAAGATGGACCACCACTCTTAAAGAACCACGGCCATCTGCGGTATTCCCACATCGCTGCGATCAACTTCTTTGGATTGCTTGGATCCATCACTAGGTCACCGGCTCCAGTCTTGGCGTCGATGTACAATGATTTGTCCCAAGTCTTACCGCCGTCGGTCGATTTAAATACACCGCGCGGTCCTTCGCCCCAAGCAACACCAGTAGCACCAACAAATACTTCATCCGTATTTTCTGGGTTGATGATAATGCGGTGAATAGTGCGCGTTTCTTCGAGGCCGAGAAGTTCCCAATTGGCCCCGCCGTCGTACGATTTATATAAACCGTAACCGCTAGTCTGAGAGTTACGAGGATTTCCCTCACCGGTTCCTACATAAATAATGTCTGGATGCTTCGGATCAATGGCAATGGCGCCTACCGAAGCCACCGCTTCATTTTCAAAAATAGGCGACCACGTCTGGCCGTTGTTTTCACTCACCCATAAACCACCACTAGCCGCTCCCGCGTAAATAGTGGTTGGACGGTCAGGGTGAACGGCGATACAGGTCACACGACCACTCATCCCTGCTGGACCAATGTTGCGCGGTTCCATCTTTTCCATCACCTGTTCTAAGGTGCTTTTACCTTCTTCCTGTCCATAGGAAGAAACGGACAATGCCACTAGGAGTGCCGTGGCAAAGAGCTTCATTAGCTTCATATTCGTACGTGTTGTGGTTATTAGATTTCCCAACCCTTGCGGTACTCACGACCGACCCAAGCGTTGGCTGGTTTATAATTTGTAATTTTCATTGCTTCCCCGTCCCAATTCAGTCGAGTTCGTCCAGGGTAATTATATGGAGCCCAATCCGTGGCGGTTTTGCCGGGCTTCAATTGTTTGTATTGAAAAGCGCGGACTGCCAAGTTACCCATCAAAACGCTTTCAGTCAATGGACCTGCGATAGAAAATGGTGATGACGTCTTCACGCCGTCCAAAATTCCGTCGACAAAGTTGGCAATGTGTCCCGAGGTGTTGTCTTTAATTCTTGCCAATGTCTTTGCTGGCGCTTCCGCCTGGGTGCCGTCGTTGAGATAGACCCTTGGGTTACCACTGTAGGTATCTGTCACCAAAATGCCTTTTTCGCCGTAGAATACACTTCCGCCATCCACATTGCCCGGCATATCATCGTCCGGCAATTGTGCGGGTCGCTCAGGCATCAAGCCGCCGTCGTACCAATTCAACTTAATCTCTCCAAAATCGGCATGATCAAAAGTCAGACGTATGACCGAAGACGGTGGGCAAACTCCCGTATAATCGGCTTCGACAAAATCGTCCGACCACATCGTCGTGCAACTTGCCTCTGCCGAAGTGGGATAACCAAGACCCAATGCTACGTATGGTGTTTCAAAAATATGGCAGCCCATATCACCCATTGCCCCGGTTCCGAAGTCCCAGAAGCCGCGCCATTTAAACGGCAAATAGCGGTGGTTAAAATCTCTATCAGCAGCCGGTCCCAGCCACAAATCCCACGATAAATAATCCGGAACTGGATCTGCCGAGGTCGGCGGCTGTAAACCTTGCGGCCAAACCGGTCTGTTGGTCCAGCAATCTACTTTATTGACTTTCCCAATAATGCCCGCTTCAATAATCTCCTGCGCAGTTCGGATGCCATCAGACGATGCACCCACATCGCCCATCTGGGTCACCAACCCTCTGCTTTCTGCGACCATGGTCATCGTACGTGCCTCGAGGATATTGTGTGTCAATGGCTTCTCGACAAAGGCATGCTTGCCTGCTCGCATGAAAGGCAAAGAGGTTACGGCATGAGTATGATCGGGTGTGGCACAGAAAAATGCATCGATCTCACTCAGGTGCTTGTCATAAATATCTCTGAAATCGCGGTATTTTTTTGCGTCCGGCAAAAGCTCATGGGCTCTAGCAGCCTGCTTATCACTCACATCAGCGAGCGCCACAAACTTCACCCTCCCAGTTTTATGTAAGGCACTTAGTACTCCGTAGCCTCTACCACCGACGCCGATACCGGCCATATATAAAGTATCTGATGGTGCAGTTTTTGTTTTACCCAGTACGTGAGCTGGAACAATAGTGATGCCGGCGGAAGCGGCAGCAGCACCTTTCAAAAAGGACCTTCTGTTCATGTTTTTTGGTTTTGTAGCTGAAGAAGTTACAACATTAAAAGCGTAATTTTAAAGACATGAGAAAACTGCTATTACTTGGTGCACTATTGTTCAGTTGTGGACTTAGCGCACAACGCCTGGAGGTAGGCGCAACCACCTCAGCCGCCATTGGAATTGGATATGGGACCTTCTATGATATACGCCCGATGATTGCCTGGGGAAAAAGCTTTGAAAGTGTACGGAGATTTAGACTGGACCGTACCTCAATGAACTTCTCCAACTACAACGACCAAAGCTACTTTAGTTTAAATACAGGAATGTTCTTCGGCCAGCAGTGGAGAAAGCAAATAGCTGATAAATTCTACTTTGTCCACGGACCAGAAGTCGGATCCAATTATTACGCAGGAACGAATTACCAGAGCTACACTTTAGGCGCGCATTACCGTTTTGGCGGGGCCTATAGATTTAACGAAAAACTCACCGTAGCTGTAGAAGCACCCGTCTCTTTCGAGCACAGCTGGGCTAGCACTTCTTCGTCAGGATCGAACTCCTCCTCCTACTTCAGCATGTTTGGCAGCAGCAATATTGTAAGCTTCACCTATGCGCTGAAATAAGCGCGAAAATTCATAAACGAACAAGGGCGGTGCCGATGGCACCGCCCTTGTGTTTTTATAGTATCTGCTACAAATTATTAGCCTTTCGCTTTCTGCGAACGACGAACAATTACATAAGCTACGACTACGGTCACCACTATTGTAGATACAAGCCAAAGAGAATATGTGTTCATAATGTTGGGGTTAGATTAACGGTATTCTGTTACTCCACCGTAACCGACTTCGCTAGGTTACGTGGACGATCCACATCACAACCTCTCATCACAGCGATGTAGTAGCTGAGAAGCTGTAGTGGCACTACAGTAAGAAGTGGTGTTAGCGCCTCCAAGGTTGCTGGAATCTCAATGATGTGATCTGCACTCTTGACAATCTCGGCATCTCCTTCAGTAACCACAGCGATTACCTTACCGTGACGGGCTTTCACCTCTTGAATATTACTTACCAGTTTTTCGTAATGGCCGTTGTTTGGCGCTACTACGATCACAGGCATGTTTTCATCAATCAAAGCGATCGGACCGTGCTTCATCTCAGCAGCTGGATATCCTTCTGCGTGGATGTATGAAATCTCCTTTAGTTTCAAGGCTCCTTCTAAGGCAATAGGAAAATTGACACCACGACCTAAATACAAACAGTTACTTGCATCTTTATACAATCCTGAGATTTCTTCAATCAATTCTTTAGACTCAAGTACTTTCTCTACTTTCTTCGGAATTACACTCAATTCATTCAAAAGAGCGCGGTATTGAGACGTGGAGAATTCTCCGCGAATCTTTCCTAGTTCGAGAGCCATCATCGTAAGAACCGTTACCTGAGAAGTGAATGCTTTTGTTGAAGCTACTCCAATCTCTGGACCGGCGTGAGTATACGCACCAGCATGAGTTTCACGAGCAATTGTTGATCCAGGTACATTACAAATACCAAAGACCATAGCTCCCGCTTCTTTAGCCATCTTGATGGCCGCCAAAGTATCTGCCGTTTCACCACTTTGAGAGATGGCGATAACTACGTCGTTTTTTCGAATGATTGGATTGCGGTATCTAAATTCTGAACCGTACTCAACCTCAACAGGGATGCGTGCAAATTCTTCAAAAAGATACTCTGCTACCAAGGCGCTGTGCCAAGAGGTACCACACGCAGTCATGATGATGCGGTCGGCATTGCGAAAGCGGTCGGCATATTCTTCCAAACCACTCATTTTAATCATCCCTTGCTCTGGCAAAAGACGACCACGGAAGGTATCGTAAATAGCACGAGGCTGCTCGTAGATTTCCTTCATCATGAAGTAATCGTAACCGCCTTTTTCGATGCTTTCAAGGTCCATTTGGAGCTTGTGAACTTGGCCTTCTACAGCTTCATCACTTTCAATCAATCGGATGTCCAAACGACCTTCAGCCGTTAAGCTGGCCATTTCACCATCCTCAAGGTAGATAGCATCTTTGGTATATTCTAAGAACGGAGTAGCATCTGAACCGATGAACTTCTCGTTTACGCCTAAACCGATCACGAGCGGTGAACCTAGTTTGGCAACTACTACCTCTTCAGGGTTGTTTTTGTCATAAATGCAAATAGCGTATGCACCTATCACCTGAGTCAATGCAATGCGCACAGCACGCTTTAGGTCACAACCCTCTTGATCTTGGATGTATTGAATGAAATTTACAAGAACTTCCGTATCAGTTTCACTGTGAAATTCAAACCCGTTTTCAATGAGTAATTCCTTCAGAGCTTGGTAATTTTCGATAATACCGTTGTGTACCAATACGAGATTACCAGAGTTGCTGACGTGTGGGTGAGCATTTTCGTCTGAAGGCTGACCGTGTGTGGCCCAGCGTGTGTGGGCAATACCGGTAGAGCCCGAAGTGTCGCCAGAAAGAGCTAGCTCCTCCATGGCTTTCACCATACCTTGTTTTTTGTAAAGGGTGATTTCTCCGTTTTGCGCTAATGCTACGCCTGAACTATCGTATCCACGATACTCTAGACGCTTGAGGCCGTTGACTAGAATTGGAAATGCTTTACGATCTCCTACGTATCCTACAATTCCACACATAATGATTTGGTTTAGTTGGTTGGTTAGGCAAAAATAACGCTACTTATTTACTGCGCGTATAGTAAACGTTAAATTCCGCAGGAATGACAGGATGCATACCACCACCAAGAACTACTCTATGGAGGTTGCCGCTGCTTGAAGAAGGTGCGATAAGTATTGGTAAGATCTCCTCTCGGTCATTCACAAAGTCATGAACCATTCGGGTTACGTTGAACGTGTAGTTGAATTCACGAACATCCGTTCTGGCAACTGTACCACCCGTTGGGTTCACACTAGAAGAATAATCCTTGATAAGTTGCTGAGTGGTATCGAGGTCCTGAATAAGAATTAACGATCCAGGGAACCTGTATTGACCAGCGGTTCCTTGAAGAACATCAAAAGAAAGCTCCGCTCTGTTTATAGAGTACCCCTTTCCAATAAGCGTATCTAGATCCGGGAAGTGAAGCTCTGTTCTTACTCCAGACCCTCCTTGCACATAGGTCAAGACTTCTCCGTTTACGGTGTCTACCATGTCTAAATCGAATTGGGCATTGGTGTAATCGTTTGAGAACAAGTTGTAGCTTAAAGTAGGATCACCGAAATTCTGACCAAAAGTCAAATTGAACACTTTCGCAATAGTATCATCAACACCCGTATGGTAGTAAAGCTGAATTAATGACCCTGAAGCATCCAGATTAAAATATCCTGCTACACTAGAGCCCATACCTTCATCCGTAAAGTAGAGACCTGGCACTTCTTTTACGAAATCTTCATTATCTGCAAAGTGACTCTCACCATTGATAGCAGCATCAAAAATGTTCGTCTGGAAATACGCTGGATCGGCATCGAACGAGAGGAAACCTACCAAGGTGTCTACACCGTTGAATACTGTATCGCGAGGTCCAAGTACGACCATGGTATCAGCAATGGCAGGACCATAATTCACCGTGCCGTTAGAATAATAGGACAACGAATCAACCTGCTCATCGAGCAAAGGATAGACTTTCAAATCAATATCATCGCCTTCAACTCCGTAATAGCTCGAGTAGGCAATACGCACCTTTACAGAATCACAGATAGTCCCTTCGCCAAAATCAGGTGATGATTTAGAGAGTAAAATTCTGGTGAAAAAAGAAGCATTGGTACGACCAAAAATTGGATCATCATAATTACCAAGAATGACCTGTGAAGGATTCTTAGTACTTACGCTATCCCAACTTCTCGTGAAAGAAACTACGGGGAAAGTAAGCTTCTCACCAAGTTCAGGACGCTCATCAACGAACTTTCCAGAGCCAATGGTACCATTGCTTTTTTCACACGAAGCGAAAACAGCTACAGCAAAGATTAGGCTTAGGGCGAAACGAAATTTATTCGGCATCTGTTTCAACCAGGAGAGATTCGTACACCTTGATCGCCTCTTCAGGCTGCTCCATGAATGTCGTACCGTCGATCACCTCAACACCGATAGATTTAGCGTATTCTGCAACCTCTTCAGTGTTTTGCTCACCTAAAATGAGTACGTCTGAATATTTCGCCGCGAGCTTTTGGAGATCAACACTCGTAGGTGCTTCAAGGCCCTCGGTCAAGCTTGGGTCGATCTCGTCAAACTCCATCCCTGCTTTCAAGTTAGGACCTAGAGTTCCGTCAAAGCCGTTATCATATGCTGAAAATACCACCTTAGCATCTTTGAAGATTGGGTTCTCGCTTTGGAAGAGTTTCAAATACATTGGAACTAAAGCAGACATCCAACCGTGAACGTGGATAACATCCGGCTTCCAACCTAGCTTCTCTACAGTGTCAATAGCACCTTTAGAGAAGAAAAGCGTACGCTCGTCGTTGTCTTCGAAGTACTTGCCATCTGCATCCGTGTAGGTGAATTTACGCTTGAAGTATTCCTCGTTGTCAATGAAATACACCTGCATACGTGCACCTGGAACAGAAGCAACCTTGATGATCAAAGGCATGTCCATATCGTTGATTACGACATTCATACCGCTCAAGCGAATAACCTCGTGCAACTGGTGACGGCGCTCATTAATGACCCCAAAACGAGGCATGAACACGCGCACTTGATGTCCGCTGTTATTAGTTTTCTTAGCTAGCGCTAGAGTTGTACTTGAAATCTTGTTCTCAGGTAGGTATGGGTGAATCTCTTGTGAGATAAACAATACTCTCTTACTATCCATACGGATTAGATGTTTTAAAACTAGAATGCAAAGATACCTTTTTTTACCTCAGTTTCCTAAGAATAGCCTAGTTTTGAGCCCTTTTACATCCCAAAATGACCGTTTTAAGAAGTCTTTTAGATTTAAACACTTGGAGAAACAGCCTTGATGAGAAAACACTCGGTTTTGTACCTACGATGGGCGCGCTTCACCGAGGTCATTTAAGCCTAGTCGAACAAAGTCTTTCGCAATGCGAGGTTACCTTGGTGAGCATTTATGTAAACCCTACCCAGTTCAACAATCCTGATGATTTGGCAAAATATCCGTCAACGTTAGAGCAAGATTTAGCGCTGTTGCAGGAAGCTAGTGATGTGGTCGTTTACTTGCCGAAACAGGAGGATTTATATCCGAACGGTCTTGCCTCCAGAAGCTTTGATTTTGGTTCTCTGGGCCAATTCATGGAAGGCGCCGGTCGTCCAGGACATTTTGAAGGAATGGCAACAGTGGTCACTCGATTCTTCGAGATAATCAAACCACACAAAGCCTTTTTTGGGGAGAAGGACTACCAGCAGCTGGCTATAATTAAGAAGGTCGTTGCAGATGAGAATTGGCCAGTTGAAATTATCCCAGGTGCCACACTTCGTGAGAAAGACGGCTTAGCGATGAGCAGTAGAAACCTTCGTCTCGATGCTTCGCAACGCACAAGTGCCAAGGAAATTTATGCGATTATCACGAATTGGATCCAATCAAAGGCATTTACATCGACTACTCCAGCAGCGGGGAAAACTGAGCTAATTAACGCCATAAATGACGTTGCTCACCTCGACGTCGAATACATAGAGTTCAGCGAGGCGGACACACTCGTTCCCGTGAATTCTTTTGATCTGAATGTTCCAACAAGAGTCTTTGCCGCAGTTATGTGTGGAAAAGTTCGTCTTATCGATAACCTTCCTCTTTTTTAATCTACTTTTGCGCCATGCAAATAGAGGTAGTAAAGAGTAAAATTCACCGAATTAAGGTCACAGGAGCTGACCTAGACTATGTCGGTTCTATCACTTTAGACGACGATTTAATGGCCGCGGCGGGCATCATCCCAGGCGAACGCGTGTACATCGTCAACGTGAATAACGGAGAACGTTTTGACACCTATACTATTTCAGGTGGAAACAGTACCGGCCAGGTGGTACTCAATGGACCGGCAGCGCGACGTGTTCAGAAAGGAGATGTAATCATCATTATTGCCTATGCTCAAATGACACCCGAAGAGGCAAAGTCATTTAAACCTCAAATCGTTTTCCCGAACGAATCAACTAACCTTTTGAAGTAGTGTCTTTGAATGTGAAAAAGACCATTCAATACGTGCTCTTTTTGAGTATCGGAATTGCATTGCTCTACCTCACATTTCGAAACACCAATCCAGCTGATCTCTGGACGAACATTCGCTCCGTAGACGGTTTCGGTTTACTACTTGCCCTTGGCATTGGCTTCATTGCGATAATCATTCGTGGTATTCGTTGGGTCCAATTACTCGCTTCGCTCGGGTACAAGGTCTCACCAGTAAATGCCATTTCCGCAGTTGCCTTTTCTTATTTAGTCAACTTAGTTACACCTCGTGTTGGCGAAGTGGCACGCTGTACGGCATTGAATCGTACCGATGAAGTGCCTTTCGACAAACTCTTCGGCACCGTAGTGCTTGAACGTGTAGTAGATACCCTAATGTTCGGCCTCGTCGTACTCGTGACATTATTCACCCAAGCGCAACAGCTAGGCATCTTCTTAGAACAAAGCGGCGCAGATATTCCTGAGCTATCCTTTGGACTTATCGCAGGACTTATCGCAGGAATGCTCCTCCTCTTAGCAGTGGTTTGGAGCACCCGTAAAATTTGGTCGCAGTGGTCTTTCGTTCAGAAAATCTCCGGCTTCCTTTGGGGGATCGTAGAGGGGCTCAAGAGCGTTCAAAAGGTGGAGAACAAACCGTTGTTCTGGCTGTATTCATTAGCCATTTGGGGCTGCTATGTCGGCACCATTGTCGTAGGTTTCCAAATTGTTGACGGCCTAGCCGATTTAGGTGTGGGTGCAGCATTCTACATCAGCGTTGCTGCAGCATTAGGTTTTGTCGTACCCGTACCCGGTGGTATTGGCGCTTACCACTATCTCGTTTCAAAAGCCCTCACCGTCTTAGGTTATAGCCCAGATCTTGGTATCGCCTTTGCAACCATCATTCACAGTGGTCAGAGCTTGATGTTCATAACTACTGGTGCAATTGGCATGGGTATTCTGTATTTTGCGAGGAAGAAGTAATTCACTCGCATGGCAAAAAGTAGAAGCATTTTTATCTGTACCAACTGTGGCACCGAACATTCAAAATGGATGGGTCAGTGTCAAGGCTGTAAGGAATGGAACACGCTCGTGGAGGAGATTCAGTCCAAGAGCAAACCTGATCCACGAGCGTGGAGCGGCGATAACGCTTCGAGTAAGCCATTAAAAATTGATGAAGTAGAGCACACGACCGTGCAGCGCTTCCCCATTCGCGACGAAGAGTTTTCGAGGGTGTTGGGTGGTGGTATTGTGCCGGGATCTGTGGTTCTTCTTGGCGGTGAGCCCGGTATAGGAAAGAGCACATTATTGTTGCAAATGGCCCTGAAATTCAGTGGAACTGTTGCCTATATCAGTGGTGAGGAAAGTCCATCGCAGATCAAGCTGAGAGCCGAAAGGATAGGTCGTACTGAGAGCGAATTGTTTTTGTTGAGTGAAACAAAGACGGAGGCCATTTTCAACCATTTGAAAAAGATGCGGCCGCACCTTGTAGTGGTAGATTCTATTCAGACGCTGCACGTACCGCACGTTGAAAGCACGCCAGGCTCAGTGGCTCAGATTAGAGAGAGCGCTGCAAGCTTTATTCGCTATGCTAAGGAAACGGGGACACCAGTGCTCTTGATTGGCCATATCAACAAGGAAGGGAGCATTGCAGGTCCAAAGATATTGGAACACATGGTGGACGTTGTTCTCCAGTTTGAGGGCGACCCTAACCTGTTGTACCGCATCCTTAGGGCACACAAGAACAGATTTGGCTCTACCCATGAGATTGGCTTATATACTATGGAACAGGCTGGTTTGCAAGGCGTTGCAAACCCTAGTGATTTATTGTTGACCAAACAACACGACGGCCTGAGCGGCAATGCTGTAGCGGTGCTTTTGGAGGGCGTTCGCCCTATGTTGTTAGAATTGCAGGCGTTGTGTTCTACTGCCGTTTATGGGACGCCGCAGCGTTCTACAACGGGTTTTGATACGCGCCGATTAAACATGCTCCTAGCTGTTTTGGAGAAGCGTTGTGGGTTCCGATTGGGACAGAAGGACGTCTTTTTGAACATCACCGGTGGTTTGCGCGTAGACGACCCGGCATTAGACCTAGCCGTTATTGCGGCTATCCTTAGCTCAAATGCTGACGAGCCTATTTCAGGCAAGGTGTGCTTTGCAGCGGAAGTAGGGCTAACCGGTGAAGTGAGGCCGGTAACCAAGGTTGAGCAACGCATTCGAGAAGCAGAAAAGCTTGGCTTTGAACGTATCTATGTAAGCGGTCACCACCAAATAGAAAAATCCCACTACGACATTGCCATAGTGGGATTGAAAAGAATTGAAGAATTGGTCCGCGCCCAATTCTAATGATCTACTTATTCTCCTGCGGAATCCAAAAGATTTGCAAGCTCAGTTAAATCTGGCGTAAGGATAATCTCCGTGCGACGGTTAATGGCTTTGTTGCTCGAAGAGCTGTTCTCAACAAGCGGCACATATTCACCACGACCGGCAGCTGTTATTCGCTTTGGATCTAAGCCTGAGTTTTTGGTCAAGATTTTAACCACGTTAGTGGCACGCATCACACTAAGGTCCCAGTTGTCTTTAACCTGACTCTGACCGCGGTACGGGTCATTGTCCGTATGGCCTTCAACTAAGACACTGATTTCCTCATTTTCAGCCAATACTCGCGCAAGGTTTTCCAAGGCTACCTGACCGTTTGTAGCAACGTTCCATGAACCTGGTGCAAAAAGCAAGCTGTTTTCAAGACTTACATAAACTTTGCCGTCGCGCATGTTGACGGTAAGTCCCTTGCCTGTAAAGCCAAGCAATGCATCCGCCACCTTTTGGCGAACGTAGTTCACTGTGCTGTCTTGACGACGGATAACTCCTTCGAGCTCAGCAACACGACGCTGGCCTTTTTCCAAAGCACGACGCTCGGTGTTCAGGCTGTCCTCTTTCGCTTGAAGACGGCTTTGTATCGTACTAAGCTCGTCCATTAATGCTTTGTTCTCTCTTGCACTCGCCGCAATTAAAGTACTGTTGTTGTCTAGCAAGTAATCGTACTGCTTAGATAAACGGTCGTACTTCGTTTGCAAAGCACGTAGCTCGTCAAACTTTGCAGTAGTATCCTCTTGAAGCTGATTCACCTCACGACGTACCTCACCTAAAGTGCGCTCGAGCTCTGAATTTTCAGCAGCACGCAATTCAGTCTTCTGTCTCAGCTGATCCGCTTCGTTCGACAGTAGGTCGTATTTTTCTTGTAAGGTCTTATGCACCTTAGTGCTCACACACGAAGTGGTGAGTGCTCCTAGGAGTGCAAAAATGAATAGCTTCTTCATGGGATTGGTTTATTTCAATTCTACTGCTACAGTACCCAACACATAAGCGTCGGTCATTACTGCTGCAGTGTAAATTCCTGGCTCTAGTACAACAGGTGCATCAGTAGCTCTGTTCGCTGCGATACAAACATCCATAGCTTCGCCTTGGAAGTTCACCTTAGCCATACCGTTGTAACCGCTGTTTTCGCCAGCTACTACTGCCATATTCTTTTCAGGTGCATCTACTGCCTTGCCGTTAGGCGCAAACAATTTCACGTACAATGTGCGCTCGCCTGAATCTGCAATACGGTTCTTAGCAATTGTGATACAAACGTTCACACGATCAGTCTTCTTCGCACGCTTTGTTTTGCGCTCTTTACCACTAGAGGTAATGCGAGCTGCCGTTGCAGAAGATGCAGCGATAACCAACTGCTTCCCTTTAGCTACCGTATTTGAAAGTGTGCTGTTTTGTCCAGACAAGCTTTGGTTAGCGAGGATGGCAGAATTTAAGCTATCTGCGACCATCTGCTCACGCAATTTCAATGCTGCGTACGCTTCGTTAGTGCTATCTAGTTTTTCTACCAATTCAGCGTTCTGCTTCTTCAATCCGCTCAGACGGTAACGGTAGTTTGTTAGTTGTTTCTTGTTATCAACATTCACTGCGTTGATGCTATCAATCAATGCACCCAAACGCGAAGTCTCTGCTTCGATGAATGAATTTAGACTATCGTTTTCACCAATTTGGCCCATCAAATCTTCCTTCAAACCGCTCAATTCAATGGTCAATTCTTGCTTGTCCAATTCTAATGCGTGCTTCTCTTCACTGCGCAAATACAGCAATACACCCAATGCAATTACACCAACAGCCAATAGGCCAATAATCAATCCTGATCTCCCTTTGTTTCCTTCTGAACTCATCGCTCCTTTTAATTTATCTTCTAATAAAACGAAACTACCTCAATCTCAGCATATCTCTCTTAAATCAATGCTAAGTTTTTTAACAAGCCTCGTCGCTCCTAAACATTGCCTTCTTTGCGAAGGCCTCCTACGCCCTGCTGAGCAAAGCGTGTGCCAAATATGTGTAGATGCTCAACCCAGATGTTCTCCTATCGAATTAGAACGGTTAAAACGAGTAAGTAATACAGCAAATGCAAGCTTTCATGCTCCTCTTATAAACACACCTTCGGTAAGCACCCTTTGCCATAGTATGAAGTATGGAGGAAACTTATGGTTAGCGCGACAACTGGGTCGAGAAATAATGGGGCCTTCTTTGAAAGTAATCAACACGCAAACCGTCATTTTAATTCCTATGCCTATTTCAAAGAAGCGGCTTAGAACAAGAGGGTACAATCAAAGCGAACAGTTGGCTAAAGGATGCCTCACTTTCATTAAAGACCACGGGATTAACGCTTTAATATTGCCTGTATTGGAGAAGATTCATGACAGGAAAAGTCAAGTGGAGATGAGTCCTTTTGAGCGATGGACGAACCCGCGAGGGAGCTTGCGAGTGAGTCAAAAAATAAAGCAGCGCATCCCGCGGGATGCGCTGCTTGTGCTGATCGACGACACCGTGACTACGGGATCGACGTTAATTTGTGCTGCAGAGGTCATTCGAAAAGAGTTTCCCGAGCAGCCTTTGCATTTGCTCGCACTAGCCTTAGAAGTTTAGTGGCGAACAATAATAGATTTCTGTACTACGCCTCTCTCAGTAGCTACTTCTATGAGGTAAGCACCGGCTGCTGCCCCGCTCAAATCATAAGTTTTGCTTAGGACAGAAGAAGTAGGATCGAATTGGTCCACAAGAATCTCTTGACCCAAGTAGTTGATAATTCGAATACTTACCTCAGCGCTGTGTGAAATCTCACCGTCGATGGTTACCAAACCTTTTGTTGGGTTCGGGTAGATCATCAAGGCTGTAATTCCAGCGTTGTCTTCAATACCAATAGTACCTACCTGCACATTAAAGGTCTTACTTGCAGTATCACAATCGCTATATACCGTTAATGTTACTGAGTATGTACCGTTAGCCGTGTACGAGTGTGAAACTGTACCACCAGTACCTGTCGTTGAGTTTCCATCACCGAAAGAAATGTTGAATCCGGTAGTGTTCGCACTATTCCAGTTAAAGGTCAACGCTGCCGCTGTAGCATTCACGCTATCCACATTGAACTGCGGGTTACCCAATGTAATTGCGGCACACGAATCTGTGGTAAACACGTGGTACATAGTCATCGATGTATCGCCAGGAGCACAAGCTTCTTTCACGTAGAAATCGTACGTAGTAGAAGGTGTCAAACCTGTTAGAGATGCCATCGTAGACGTTGTTGTACCGCTCATCATTGGTCCTGTAGTAGTACCCTGCGCACTGTATTCGTACATGAAGGTTCCTGTACCACCAGTCCAAGAAATATCGGCAGTGGTCGCCCCGATTGTGGTGTTGGTCAAATTCGATGGCATCGGACAAGAAACTGTCACACAGTTTGCCATCAAAGTATCTTGTGTACCCACAGCGAAGTTACCTGTACTCACAGATGTTGACTGTGTACCCGAGAGGTTGGAAAGCACATAGCTTACCTCCGACGGGTAAGAACCCGCAGCACTGTTCACCACAGTGATTTGTGTTCCGCTACATACTTGGAAATCTACAATAGAAGAATCACCTGTTAAGAATGTAAAGGATTGACCGAAGACTCCGTTGTACAGTACTTGTACTTCAGCACCGTTCCATCCATCGCCCCATGAATCGTACATGCTCATAGTCCAAGTACACAAATCTGTAGTATCACAAAGGTTTGTGCAGAACGTTAATGGACCCAATGTATCGCTCACACCATTCGTACCACAGTTAGCGATCACGAATACATCATAACAAGTTGCTGCACTCAATCCAGAAATGGAGAACGTATTAGAGGTAGTAGAATCCATATTGCTTGAAACCAAGCCGGTCGCTTGCGCGAACCCAACTGGGCCCCACTCGTACACGTAGGTTCCAGAGCCACCGTTCTGATCAAAAGTGAAGGTAGCGTCGTTTTTACCTGCCACGTACGTCAAGTTATTTGGCGTCGGACATGCGGTATTACACGATGCAGTGAACTGCGCCATTTGAGTACCTAAGGTAGTCGCCGAAGTTGCGCTGTAAGAATCTACCACCGAACCATTGGAAAGTACATTCAAACCAATCTCACTTGGATACGAACCAGCCGTGCTTACCGCTATAGTAAACGTTTCGCCCGTACATACCATGATGGTTTCGGTGTAAGTAGACCCGGTAGTAAATGCTGAACCCAAAGTGTATTCAATACCCCCGGCAGAATTCAAAACCTGTACCTCTGCACCGTTCCATCCATCGCCCCAAGTATCTGTCAATTCAATATCAAACGTACACATGTCGGCCGGTGCACACTGCAATGTCTTGAAGGTTGCAGGACCGAAGGCAGGACTAACTGTGCTATCTGCACACATTTGGTAGACATACACATCGTAAGAGGTGTTTGTATCAAGACCCGTTAACCAATACGGCGAAGAAGATGCCGTTACAATAGTACCTGTACTCTGTTGGAAATCCGGTACGAATCCCACAGGACCGTACTCTAAGTAGGTTGCAATACCATTCGCAGTAAAATTAACCTCCGCAGAATCGGCACCTAATGAACCAACGCTAATGGCCGATGGTGGTAAACATTGTGGCGCATCTTTGATAGTAATTTCATCAAAATAAACCGCAGTATAAGTGTTGGTAGTCGTAGATACGATCGCAATGTGTTGATCGCTCATGTTATAACCAGCACTAGCATCGAAGTATACAGTGTACATGTTCCAAGTAGCACCATTAGGTACACTAATAGTATCCATCGGATTGAAATTGCTCAAGTCTGTCGGACTACTTACAGTACCTACAATAACATCATTTCCTGAAGACCAGCCCGTACATGCCATGTAGATGTCCATCTGCTTTGTACCGCTGTCTAAACCGATAATAGCAGGACTGATTAATGCCTCAACCGCTGAATCAAAGCTGTTGTAGAGGTAGTACATCTGAGTTCCAGTATGCGGGCTCAAACTGAATGAAGAACCCGTAATGTACCCATATCCAGAAGCACCTGCATTTTCTTTATAGTACCAACAAGAAGGCGCATTTGGATTAGAGAATCCACCCGTTGAATCTGTATCGAAGCTTTCGTACAACGGTGTGCTTACAGCAGTACACAACGTCTTCACATAGTAAGGCCCCATGTTCGTGCTGTACCCGTTAGTATCTGCAGTACAATCTGTTTTGATGTAGAAGTCGTAACCTGTATTTGAGCTCAAACCAGTGATTGTCGCAAACGTATCGTTTACTGTTACCTGCGTTCCCAAACCATTTACAAAGCCAATTGCGCCGTATTCAACAATAAAGGTTGTATCGTTAGAATTCCAAGTCAACGTCGCCGATGAATCTGAAGCGGTGATGCTTGCGAAAGTCGGTGCTGGACAAGCCGGTGGTGTAGTTACTGTCACTGTGTAATCGTGTACCTCGCCGTAAGACATGCTAGAGCAACTTTCGGTAGCTGAAATGGCAGCAGAATAGTTTGAACGAATGCGCATACGGTAAGAGCCTAGCGATACTGTAGAAGGAATGGTGATCGATTCCACATTACCGTTCCACTGGTTCGTTGAAGAAGACCAAAGATGCTCTCCAGCGTCGTCCCAATCGCCGTCGTTGTTCCAGTCGCCCCAAATAGCAAAGTACTGCGTAGAGTAGTTTGAAGTGAATTCAACTGAAGTAGGCGCCGTCTGCTGGATGTAAATCGTATCAGAAGTTGCCACGTAGTAATTACCTGTCGAACAGCCAGTAGCTGTATCAGAGAAGGTCCCGATGTAAACATCGTTGATGTCATCACCGTAGGTACAACCCAAGCTGTAAGTCGGCGAACAGTAAGTCTGTGCATTTGCTCCCAGAGCAAAAACTGACATGAAAAGGAGTAGAAGTTTCTTCACTAGCGTGATTTTTTAATAACATCCTAATGTAGTCTATTATTGAACTTCACAACCGAGTTTTTACTCTCATTTAGTCCTTGTTGAAATATCCATGCTTAATTGGCCGTTTCATTGAGTGACATTGCCATTAAAACATGACCTTTATACCATGAAACGACTCGTTGTAGCTTCTTTTTTAACCCTGCTCGTAGGATGCGCCGTTCAAAGTCGCCCACAAGGTGGACCAAAGGACGAAATTCCACCTGCCATTACAAAGATGGTTCCTTCTGTAGGCGAATTAAACTTCACAGGAAGTAAAGCTGAGATCGTTTTCGATGAGTACATCCAAGGCAGCAAATTGCGCGGTAATATCATGACCAGCCCTCCCCTAGAAGGACTAGATTTTGAGATCGCGGGCAAGAAACTAAAGCTTGAATGGGACGAGGGACAGCTCTTGGAAAATACGACTTACCGAATCTCCATGGGTGATGAAGTAGGTGATCTGAACGAGAACAATAAATACACCAATCTCGAAGTAGTCTGGAGCACGGGTTCCTTCATAGACAGCATGCAATTGGGGGGAACGATTGACAAATCGGGCGAAGGCGCCTTTGAAGACCTAACCATCTGGCTCATCCCTTCAGGGGCAGATACTGTCGGTACTCCAAAGTTTAGTGCAACTCCGAATAAAGAGGGGAAATTTGAGCTTCGTTATTTACCCGTGGACACCTTTGATCTGCTGGTTTTTGAAGACATCAATTTCAATAAAGGTTGGGACGAAGGCGAATCCTATGGTTTCCTGAAAGAAGTGCCCTCAACGAGTGATTCATCATTCATTTCCATACCCTATTCAACTGAGGTCTTTGCATTGCCAGAATTGGACACAACAGCCTTAGATTCTGTGGCCAATTATATCGACACCACTTCCAAGGAGAATCTCGGACAAATCAGCTTTATCATACCGCCTTCATCAGATTCCATTATTCTATTTGCGCATCGTGCTGGAGATGTCCTCATTAACCTGAGCACTCGTGCTACATCTGATACTGTGATCACTCCCTTAGCGTATTACGCGCCTGGCAAATACCAAGTGTTCGGCTATATCGATGAAAACGCCAACGGAAGCTGGGACAGTCCTTCTTGGACATTGAACACTTCGGGCGAGCCACTAATTTCTGGCCAGACTTTTGAGGTTAAAGCCAATTGGGAACTTGAACAACCCATCACCCTACCAAATACCGATCGAGATGAAATGGAACCGTAACCTAGTCATTGCATTCGTTTGCCTTTCGACAACTCTAAGTGCCCAAAGCAGCTACATTGGTAGACTTTGGAACACGAAGAGCTACGATAAAATCATCGAGTATTCATCCAAAGGTACAAGCCTTAGCGGCAGAGATAATATGACTGTAGGCCGCGCTTTCATGGCTATCGAAGAGAAGCAGCCTAACAAGGCTCTTATGCATTACGACCTTGCTATCTCAAAGCGCATGAATAGTGAGGACCTTTATTTCTTCCGCTCAGAAGCCTACTACGAATTAGGACAGCTCCAAGAAGCTTTGGCCGATCTCGAAAAATGTCTTGAGTTCCGAGAAAATCATCAGAAGTACATGCTCCGTAAAGCCGCTATTCAATACGAAATGGGCGATCTAAAGAGTGCCTATGAAACGTACTATGCCATCTCTGAACTTTACGACAAACAGACTCCGTTCTACATGCTCGCTCGCATCTCTATAGAACGTGAGAACTACTACAAAGCAAGAGAGTGGGTAGACGATAATATGATGCGTTTTGAACGTGGGAAAGATTTTTGGCGCATGACTGCCGAGCAGCAAGTAAGTACCGAATGGCACATTTGGAAAGACTATGAAAAAGCACAAAAAACTCAAGATGCCCTATTGAGCTATTTCCCAAATGACGCTAATTACCTCATTAATCGCTTAGGACTCTATCGCCTTCAAGGCAAGGATAGTTTGGGCGTTTGGGCGGAAAACGACCTGCTCATCCGATATAATGAAAACCGCCTACCTCTGGACTACTATAAAAAAGGAAGTATTAAAGTTGCAGAATATGTGAGAGATCGCGGCGTAGTTGAAGATTACTTGACCTTCCGTCCTGCCCTATTCGATAACACTAAATATGCCCGATTCTACATCAGTGAATCTGGCGCTATTGTCGGAAAGCACTGGGCAGCTCTTATAGAGCACCCAATGGATAGCACAAAGAAAATATGGGACTTTCACCGTGGCGATGCCCACTACGCAATGCCTGCTTCGGATACTTCGTACCTTGGGTTCACTGCCCTCTTTGAGGCACCGGACAGCGTGCTCATGAAATATGATGATTTCCTCATAAAAAACGCGGATAGCACAGCTTCAGATAGCACTGAAATTAGAACGCCTGAAATGCTCCAAGAGGCACCAATGGAACCGGAAATCATGCCGTTTGAAGGCATACCAACGGAAGATCCGATGGAAGTTCCTCAGCAAGGCGAGGCTCAAGATTCTACCGGTATTCGCGAAGAAATAAACTCCTTACTTACGATCGAGTAGGATTTGAATGTCGCCGATCAATCGGTCGATATCTAGATCGCTTGTTCCGTCATAGAAGCCCCGGATGCGCTTCTTCTCATCCACGAGGATAACATTTTCGGTATGGATAAAGTCGTGCTCATCGAAGCTTGTGCCTTGCTCCATCACCGCGAAATATTCTCTACGTGCCATGCGGTACAACTCGCGCTTTTCACCGGTCAATAGATGCCATTTGCCTTTGATGGCACCCATGCGCTCCCCGTAGGCGTGCATCACTTCAACCGTATCTATCTCGGGCATCACTGTGTGACTTACAAGATTCAATCTATCCTCATTCTTATAGGTTTCCTGAATACGCTGAAAGTTCGCTCCCATGTCGATACAAATGGTTGGACACGTCGTGAAAAAGAAGTCGGCCACGTAGATTTTTCCTTGGAGGAGTGAAGAATCGGCCTCGTTGCCCCATTGATCGATAAGGTCAAAATCACCTATACGGTGGCCACGTCCTACACGCTCGAGGTCATCGTCTACAACGGCAGGATTTAAATCTGATGGGTTGTAGATGGGCAACCTAGGTTTTGGCTGTAAAATCTGATAAGCCGCGGTGGAGCCCACCACGAAGACCAAAATAAGTACAGCGATTTTCAACCATTCGCTTGGTTTGAGGTTTATCTTTAGCATAGTCCAAAATTACAGCAGATGAAATCTAAATCTACCTACTTCTATCACGCTTTTCTCAG
Source organism: Flavobacteriales bacterium (assembly GCA_012269745.1). Taxonomy (GTDB): domain Bacteria; phylum Bacteroidota; class Bacteroidia; order Flavobacteriales; family Schleiferiaceae; genus UBA10364. The sequence continues at coordinate 45,192 of JAAXJR010000026.1, forward strand.
TATTTTGTTCGCAGCATTTTTGATAAGCTGTGGCGGAGAAACTGAGCAGCCTTCAGCGCCCTCCTATCCGGTGATGAAAAAGCCAGCTACAGCAAAAAAATCAGATGTCCCTTCTGAAGTAAAGTCGTTGTTAGCAAAAAGTACGTGTTTGGGCTGCCACAAAGTTGATAAGAAACTCATCGGTCCGTCGTACCAAGATATTGCTGCACGTGGCTACAGCGAGGAAGAAATTATAGCGTTAATTAAGCAACCTGTACCGGAAAATTGGCCGGATTACCCACCAATGGCTCCTATCACTTGGGTGGCTGATGAAGATTTAGCTACTATTGCAACTTGGATCACTTCGTTGGAGGTGGATGAACAAGAGTAGCCTATAAAATTGGACGCAAAAAACCTTCTTTCGGTACATAAAATAAGCAAGTCCTACGGCATTAAAACGCTGTACAAGGACATCACCTTTGGTATTCACGAGGGTGAGAAAATTGCCATCGTCGCTAAAAATGGCGCAGGTAAAAGCACCTTGATGAATACGTTGATGGACCCCGCCATCGCAGATACGGGCGAGGTCACCTTCCGCAAAGGGATTAAGATTCGCTACCTCAGCCAGCAACCCTCTTTTGAAAACGGGCAAACCGTTCGTGAAATCCTCTACCAAAGTGAACATCCCGGGCTGTATGCCTTGCGGGATTATGAAGCCATCCTCGCCTCGGGCAATACTGAGGGGATGCAGGCGGCCCTCGACAAAGTTGAGGCCACAGGGGGATGGCACCTCGAGGGCCGCATACAGGAGATGCACGGCCGGATGAATCTACCAGATATGGACCGCACCGTGGACCATTTTTCAGGAGGAGAGGTCAAACGCCTCGCGATGGCGCAACTCTTCATCGAAGAGCCGGACCTTATTCTGATGGATGAGCCCACCAACCATTTGGATTTGGACATCATTGAATGGCTCGAGGAGTATTTGATCAATTATAAGGGCGCCCTATTGATGATTACGCACGACCGCTACTTTTTGGAGCGTGTGTGTGGGACCATCTATGAACTAGAGAACCTTCAGTTTTACAAGTACGAGGGGAATTACAGCTATTATTTGGAGCAGAAGGAGGCGCGCGAAGCCAACGAGGCGGCCAATCTGCACAAGACCAAACAGTTGTTCAAGAAAGAGCTGGATTGGATGCGCAGGACACCGAGCGCGCGAACGGGTAAAGCCAAGGATAGAATTGACAGGTTCAAGGACGTTAAGAAGGCGGCGAAGAAACGCATTGACGATAGAGAGGTGACCCTAGAATTGAATGCCCAGCGCTTGGGAGGAAAGATTTTGGAGCTCCACAAAGTGGCCAAAAGCTTCCCTGATAAATTGTTGATCGAACAGTTCAATTACATCTTCAAGAAAGGCGAACGTATTGGAATTGTCGGGCCTAACGGGAGCGGAAAGTCTACGCTGTTGAAAATGATCATGGGGGAATTGGCCCCAGATAAAGGAAAAATAGTCACGGGTGATACGGTGGTTTTTGGTCATTATACCCAAGACGGCATCGTGAATAAGGACGACCTCAAAGTCATTGAGGTGGTGCAAGAGATTGGAGAGTACATCACACTAAAGAAGGGACAGAAGTTGACCGCTTCGCAACTGTGCGAGCGATTTTTATTCGATAGCCATCAGCAGTACTCTTACGTCAGCACATTAAGTGGCGGGGAGCGTCGCCGATTGTTCTTGCTTACCATCTTGATGAAGAACCCGAACTTCCTCATTCTCGATGAGCCGACCAATGATCTAGACATTCTCACCCTTCAAGCTTTGGAGGGCTTTTTAGAAGAATATTCAGGCTGCTTGCTCGTGGTCAGTCACGACCGCTATTTCTTGGATAAATTATGTGACCACCTCTTTGTATTCGAGGGCGGCGGACGCATCAAAGACTTTAATGGGCGATACTATGAGTGGCGCGAGGAGCAGAAGAGGATAGACGCCATACGTACATCGGTAGCTAAAGAGGTACCGAAGGAGGAGCCTAAAAAGGAGAAAGTCAAGACTAAGCTCAGCTACATGGAAAAGCGAGAGTGGGACGAATTGCCTGGTCAGATAGAGGCACTGGAAGCCCGCCGAGATGCACTCAATGCGGTTTTTGAAGGTACTGAACAGGATCCTGAAGAGGTGGCAGCAGCGGCTGAGGAGATCAAGGAGGTATTGGCTGAATTGGACGAAAAGGAAATGAGGTGGCTCGAACTCAGCGAGTTTGACTATGAATAGCTATTTTTAAGCTTCCTAACCAACCTAAAGGACCCATATGCCAACCACAGATGCCATTCTCCAACTACGCGGTATCACGCGCGATTTCAAACTAGGTGCGCAAACCGTCCATGTCTTAAAAGGCATCGATCTTGATATTTCTAAAAACGAATATGTCGCTTTAATGGGACCTTCAGGTTCTGGGAAATCCACTTTGATGAATTTGCTAGGTTGTTTAGACACACCCACTAGCGGAAGCTATGAGCTGAATGGTACCGATGTTAGTTCATTAAACGACAATGCGCTTGCAGAGATTCGCAATACAGAAATTGGCTTTGTCTTTCAAACCTTTAACCTGCTCCCGCGTTCCACAGCACTTGAAAATGTTGCCCTACCACTAGTGTATGCAGGATTGAGTAAGGAAGAACGATTGGCCCGGGCAGCGGAAGTTTTAAAGCAAGTAGGTCTTGCCGACCGAATGGACCACAGACCTAACCAACTCTCGGGAGGACAGCGCCAACGTGTGGCTGTTGCTCGAGCTCTAGTGAACAAGCCTGCACTCATTCTAGCCGATGAACCTACTGGTAACCTAGACTCTAAGACGTCAGTGGAAATCATGAAGCTCTTTGACGATATCCAAGCCGCGGGAAATACCGTTGTGCTCGTGACTCACGAAGAAGATATCGCACAGCACGCCAAGCGCGTGATCCGTTTGGTCGACGGAAATATAGATTCAGATACTACTAAATAAACCCAAATGAAAAAGTACTTCATTATAACTGCGGCATTATTGGTCTCATTAACCGGTATTGCCCAAACAACGCTTACGCTTCAAGATGCCGTTCTAAATGGCCGTAAGTACTACCCACAAGGATTGATTCTACCACAATGGGTACCTGGAAGCGATAGCTATTCTCATGTGGTCGACGGCTACCAAAGTTTAGCCATTGTTGATGCCAAAAGTGGTGAAGAAACAGGCCGTGTATCCGCAAGCGAGATCAATGAAGCTTTGGCCGATTTTGAAACGAAAATTGGCGGTACATGGATGCTCAATTGGTCCGAAGACGGCCAAAATGTGCACTTTACCCAAAAGGGCCACTTGTTCACCTATAACGTAGCATCGAAAAAAGCTTCTTCGCTCTTTAGCATGGCTGAAGGCGCTGGAAATATCCACCTCTCTTCGGCTTTAAATGCTGCCTACACGGTAGATAACAACGTTTATGTCAACTGGAGCGAAGACGGAAGCATGCAGCAAGTGACCTTCCACGAGGATGCCAATATTGTTGCTGGTCAGGCAATCGCCCGCAGTGAATTCGGCATTACAGAAGGGTTGTTTTGGAACGAGAGTGGCGATGCTATTGCGTTTTACGAGAAAAATGAATCGGCTGTATCAAACTACCCGCTCTTAGATATTGAATCTACACCAGGATCGTTGCGTGAAATCAAATACCCTATGGCGGGCCAAGGTTCAGAGTATGCCAGGGTGGGTGTTCTGCACAAAGGCAAGAAAAAAGCAGTGTATCTTGAGACAGACGGCATTGAGCACGACCAATATCTGACCAACCTAAGCTGGTCGCCAGACGGTAAAACCATCGTCTTAGCCATCGTTAACCGTGCACAAAACAACTATGAGGTGGTCGCTTTCAATGCAAAAAATGGAAAGCGCGGCGCAACGCTCTTTAGCGTCAGTAATGACAAATGGGCTGAACCAGAGTTCTCGGCGTATTGGGTGAGCAACAAGGAGTTTGTTTGGTTAAGCGAGCGTGACGGTTTCATGAACCTTTATCTGTACAACACTAAAGGTGCTTTGGTGCGTCAATTGACCGACAACGAGTTTGTAGCCACAGGGATCGTTGGCCGCAGTAAGAGTGGCGATATTCTATTTACAGCAACCGGAGAAGACCCTAGAGAATCACACCTGTTTAGCGTGAGCCTAAAAGGCAAGCAAAAGCAACTGACCGCAGAAAGCGGCGTTCACAGCCCTACTATACAAGACGGTGGCAGCTACTTTATAACAAGCTACTCCTCGGTGAATACGCCTGCTACAACAGTATTATCGTCTGTTTCGGGCAAGACGTTGAGGACATTGGCAGAAGCTTCCGATCCCTTCGAAGGCACGAATATTCGCAAGCCGGAACTCGGCAGTATTCAAGGGCCGGACGGTTCGACGCTGTACACTAGAATGTACAAGCCGTTCGACTTTGACCCGTCGAAAAAATATCCCGTACTTGTCTATGTATACGGCGGACCACATGCCCAAATGGTCACCAACCGATGGAACGGTGGCGGTCCGTTTTGGATGAATGAGTTCGCGAACCGTGGATACATCGTCTTCACCCTTGACAATAGAGGCTCTGCACATCGTGGTACAGCCTTCGAACAGCAGATTCACCGTCAGCTTGGAACCGTTGAAATGGAGGACCAATTGGCCGGCGTTGAATACCTCAAATCTCTCCCATTCATTGATTCCGACCGTATGGCCGTACACGGCTGGAGCTATGGCGGATTCATGACTACATCATTAATGCTCCGTCAGCCAGGCACCTTTAAAGCCGGTGTTGCTGGTGGACCGGTAACCGATTGGAAATACTACGAAGTGATGTACGGAGAACGCTACATGGACCGCCCAGAAGAAAATGTAGACGGTTATGCTGCCAACAGACTTCACAACCACGTAGAAAATCTAGAAGGCGACCTCTTGCTTATCCATGGAACAGTAGATGATGTGGTGGTGATGCAACACAACCTAAGCTTGGTAAAAGCCTTCATTGATGCAGGTGTACAAATGGATTTCTTCCCGTACCCAATGCACCCGCACAACGTGCGCGGTAAAGACAGGCTCCATCTGATGACCAAAGTTTTGGACTACGTCGAAGACAGTTTAGAAGAATAGAAAACACAATAAAGCCCGGCTTCGCCGGGCTTTATTATTTGTACAATTTTCTTGACTTTGCATGGTTAGGTTTACCGCTATCGTACCAATCCTGATAGGTCGACCCTCCGCTGGTTGCCCAATCGGAAAAGAAATAATATACACCTGTAATATCCTCACCTTCCACGGGATATTCAAATACAGTCGGAATGTCCAATGCCCAAGGTTGATTCTGATACGTTCTATAATATCCGGTAGACTCACTACTGTAATCGTCTCCATTTCCAAATAGCGATTCATTGGCCAAACTCGTTGGCTCGTAGCCTACTAAATGCACTTCACGAGATCTATCACCATCCACGAAAATGAATGGATTAAAAGTGCTTAAAACGCTTGCGTCAACGGGATTTGTAAAGGTGAAAGTCACCGTGTCCCAAGGAATATCTACAAAAGCAGCAATGTTGTTTGAATCTGTATTCCATGCTTGAAGTACATCATCAATTTTATTTAAGATTATTGCCGAAGTAGAGTTGGCGTTAGATTCCTCTAGATCTGGACTAGTTACATTTGAAGGGTCGGTGTTAAATTGAATCCCAAATCCATTCTTATACGCGGCACCTTTAGCACGGACCTTATACCTGAATTTGATGTCCTTTAATTTACCTGCGTTATTCGTAACACCCCAAATGGTGTAATTCATCACTAGATCATTGAAGTCATAGTCGCCTTGATACGGCCAATTGTCTTCAAAGACCAATGTGCTCGTAGATTGACCTACAACACCGCTTCTAGTTGAATCGTTTGGATAGGGATCAATATTATTGGCAACATTGTCTTGGTCATTATCCTCGCTTGGCTCATGACCAATGGTAATACACATTGATCTAGGTATCGCACTTTGACAACTGAAGCGTGCATTCCCTGTTAGCGTCAAGTTCTGTAGATTCTGGTTTTTATCGCCAATACATAAATCGACATCTCCTTGAACTCTTGCATTTCCAAAATAATTAGCATCATCACTTATCTTCAATACAGCTGTCGAAACGCCTATACTTTTAATCAAACCGCCTTTAAGTTCAAGGTCTTCACTTACCGCTATACTGGTAGGACCTAAAGTTAAAAATCCTTCATCCCATACCTTCAATTTATGGTCACAGTCAATCTGATTGTAATTCACCAACTCCGCATAAGTATCGATGAATATATGCTGATCACTATGCATATGACAGTGGTTGTCTATTCTCGCCGTATCCGCAACTCTAATGTGATTATTAGTAATGTTATAAACTAAGCCGTAATTGGTCATCATAGTATTTGTCCCCTCAACCTCAATGTGACCATTCACCGCCAATGTTCCATAGTTTGTCAAGCTTCCCTTCCACTCTAGATTAAGATGACCGTCAACGAACACAAATCCATAATTAGTCAAAGTAGCCTGATTCTCAAGAAGGAGCGCACCAGAAATATTCAGCGTGGCACCGGTGTTCACCAAAATCTCTGAACTAGCGAAGAGGTCTAGGCCTTTACCATTGGCAAAAGTCAAATTCGCATTATCCGTTAGGATGATTTTTCCTTGGGAACCTATTTCAATATTACCCACTCGAGTATGTGAGCCACAAATTTTAAGAACACCGCCAGAGGCAACGACAACCGAATAGCCTCGCATTCCATCTCCTAAACACAAAGTATCACCCGAAGCCACATTAAAAGAAGACCCTGATTGAACCACTACATTACAAGTCTGACAGCTTTGGCTTGCAGACTTAGAAGACGGATTGAATTCAATAGGCTGATCAATTTCAGTAGACTCAATTATTCCAAAGTGATCGAAACTTGACCATTTCCCTGACCCAAAACTTCCATTGCCGAAAATTGCTCTTGCTTCAAAATGGGTATAACCTGAACCACATTTAAACTCAACCGTTGCGGTATCGCCACTGATTTCATAGGAGTGATGCACCAATTCACGTCGAGTATCATTGACCCCAAAAATCTCAATGGCAGTTCTTCCAAAATGTTTCGGTCCATCAATAAAGAAGCTGAAACTGAAATCTTCCTTCATCTCATATTCAAAGCCTTCTGGAGCAATAACATCCTCCATGCGCTCAGCGTGATATGGTGAAACTACTTCATTTGAATCGCCACGATTACACGAGACGAAAAAAACTAAAAGTAGCGCACCTTGAATAAAGGATCGGTAAATCATGTTCAAATCAATTAGTTGAGCAAAGCTATTCGCAAGAAACAGCCCATGCTATTGATTTGAACTTATAGGTAATTTAATGGTGTTGGTTTAAACGATACTAAGGACAGCGTTCATAATCGTCCTCGCCGTAGCCGTCGCATGCAGCCATGCAAGGATTTCCATAGCGATAACGCACCCCATTCACCTTTACACAAACCGGATCATATTCCATTGTGCATATGCAATTGGGATCAGAGGGCACAGCGTTTACTGTTTTTACGGCGCAGCCCAAAAACAGAAGCCCAAAAACAATTAATAGTAAATATCTCATCCCTTAGTTAATAAATCAGATAGCACCTCTAATTGATGCTCAACATGAATGCTTTCACAAGATTGTCGCATAGTTTCTTGCAATTCTTGTGCCGATTCTAGCAAACGACCCCCTGCCAACCGCCAGGTTGATTCATCGGGCCACTGCGCATAAGCAACAAATACACCCCCTTTAGATTGATGTAATCGGGACCCAAAACTTCCTGCATGCACTATAAACATATTGGTTAAGTCCTTCCATGAACGGACAAATTGCTCTTCTGAGTTTTCCTTCACTTCAAACCGATAAATAAGACAAAACATCGCGATAGATTTTCATTGAATATAAAACCCCCCGCTCGCGATGCGAGCGGGGGGTTTAAAAATTTCGCTATCTCTAAGGCTTATTTACGACGCTTCTTGCGCTTTTTCTTGCCTTTTACAATAGTCATCTCATCAATGAGGTGGGTGGCACCAGCATACTTGTCGATGATGAATAAGGTGTAACGAATATCTACTGAGATGGTTCGTTGGAGCTGGTCTTCAAAGAAGATATCTCCCGACATTGCTTCCCAGTTACCGTCAAATGCAGTACCGATAAGCTCACCGTCACCGTTGATTACTGGAGAACCTGAATTACCACCAGTGATATCATTATTCGAAATGAAGTTCACGATTAGATCGCCATTCTCATCAGCGTACTGACCGTAATCTTTAGCATTGTACAACTCCTTTAAGCGAGCTGGAACGATAAACTCGTCGTTCGTTGGGTCTTCCTTCTGCATCACACCATCTAACGTTGTTACGTAATCATAGTGTACCGCATCTTGTGGGTCATAAGAACCGACAACACCCCAAGTCATGCGCAACGTAGAGTTCGCATCTGGAGCGAATACTTTCTCTGGCATTGCTTGACGAAGACCGTCAGTGAAAAGGCGGTAGCCTTTCTCCATTTTTTCTGTTACTTCAGCATTGCCACCTTGGGCAGCGAAGTAGGCGTTGATGAACGAAGAAGCCACTTGGCCACCCTTGTCTTCACCAAGAGCATCGAAATCCATAGTTTCCAACCAGGCCTCTAGCGCTTCTTTAGAAGCATAGATACTGTTGTCATACACATCATTTACAAGAACACTTACATCACCGTTCATGCTATCACGAACTTCTGTAAAGATGCTTGGCTGCTGGTCTGCAGGAACGTTTTCCATCCACATGCCCCATAGAGCTGTAGCTAGCTTACGGTCTACATCCGCTTGGTACTCGCTAAAGTGATCTGCAGCATACTCAAGTACAGCCTGCTTATCTTCTTCCAATTCTTCTGAGCTTTCCAAAGCACCTAGCATTCTGTTCAATCTGAAAGCATACAACGGCAACGAAGCACCGCGGATACCGCCTTCCATCAAATATACCTGACCTTTAACAGTAGCATCAGTAGCAGCATATGCTTCATCCAATAGATCCAATGCACCGGCATAATCGGCACGGCTCTCGTCTGCATTTGCCCAAGCGAGGTACGTGGCTTCAATAGCCTCTTTTTTCGCTTTCACGCGATTTTTCTTCAACTGCTCAGTCTGACCGATAAAGTACTTCCAGTAGTTAGCGGTAGATGCATAGTTTGAAGCTAATGCGATACGCACTGCATCATCAGCGTCCATGGCCTCTTTCATGATGGCCAATTTCTGCTCACGAATCTCAACCACCGTTGGGTTGTATAGGTTGATCGCTTGCTCGATACCTGTTGAAGTCAAGAAGCGGTCTGTAGAACCTGGGAAGCCAAACACCATAGAGAAGTCGCCTTCCTGAACACCGTTCAAACTTACCGGCAAGTGGTGCTTTGGTGTTAACGGCACGTTATCGGCGCTAACATCAGCAGGGTTTCCTTCAGCATCAGCGTAGATGCGGAACATAGAGAAATCACCCGTGTGACGTGGCCACATCCAGTTATCAGTATCGCCACCGTATTTACCAACGCTGCTTGGCGGAGCACCCACCAAACGAACGTCTTTGTAAGTATTGAACACGAACAAGTAGTATTCGTTGTTGTGGAAGAAGCTACGAACGTAAGCATTGTGCTTCGTGCCCTCAGTTGCTTCCTTAGCAAGTGCATCACCTACTTCTCTCGCCTTAGCTGCACGTTGCGCCTCGGTCATATCGTCGGTCAATTCTGCCATTACCTTATCGGTAACATCTTCCATACGTACAAGGATAGCAGCAGTAAGACCTGGATTCTTGCGCTCCTCGTCGCGAGTCATCGCCCAGAATCCATCAGTTAGATAATCATTTTCTACTGTTGAATGTGAACGGATGGCATCGTAACCACAGTGGTGGTTTGTAAGCATCAACCCTTGATCGGAGATGATCTCACCAGTACAAAATCCGCCCAAAGAAACAATCGCGTCTTTGATCGATGCGTTGTTGATGTCGTACAATTCTTCTGCGGTTAGGTTCAGACCGTTGGCCTGCATGTCGGCCATGTTCAAACGCTTGATGAGCATTGGCAACCACATTCCTTCGTGCGCCGAAGAAACAGTCGTGCTCAACACTAACGATAGCGTCAAAAAGCCAGCAATAAATCTTTTCATGCTTGATTGTTTGGATTAGTTCAATAAAAAAGAGCCCTGCCTTAATCGACAGAGCTCTCAAATATACGTTATTCGTGTCCAATTATAGGCCCAAAGCCTTGCGAGCATTGCCGCCCATCAAGATTTCTTCAGGGTTTTCTAGTGCCTCTTTAATGGCTACTAACGTCCCAACACTTTCACGTCCGTCAATCACGCGGTGATCGTAGCTCAGTGCTACATACATCATTGGACGAATCACTACTTGACCATCTACCGCTACTGGGCGTTGGATAATGTTGTGCATTCCAAGGATAGCACTTTGTGGAGGATTGATAATAGGCGTAGATAGCATTGAACCAAATACTCCACCGTTGGTGATGGTGAAGGTACCGCCGGTCATTTCATCTAGAGTGATTTTACCATCGCGAACCTTCGTTGCCAAACGGCCAATCTCTTTCTCAACACCAGCAAAGCTCATGTTCTCAGCATTTCTCAGCACCGGCACCATAAGTCCCTTAGGACCACTTACGGCAATACTTACATCAACGTAATCGAAGCTTATCATTTGGTCGCCATCGATCATACTGTTCGTCGCAGGATACATCTGAAGTGCACGTGTAGACGCTAATGTGAAGAAACTCATGAATCCAAGTTTCACACCGTGCTTCTCGTAGAACTCATCTTTGTATTGGTTGCGCAAATCGAAAATCGGCTTCATATCTACCTCGTTAAAGGTGGTCAACATTGCCGTTTCGTTCTTAACGCTTACCAAGCGGCTCGCCAATTTGCGGCGAAGGCTACTCATTTTCTTGCCTGTAGAAGTACGCTCACCATTTCCTGCAGAACCCATAGAAGCCACAGCCTCAATAACGTCTGCCTTGGTTATACGACCGTCTTTGCCGGTGCCTTTGCTCACCTTCGCTCCTGTTTCGGCCATCATCTTCTTCGCTGCAGGACTTGCAGTACCTGTGGCATACGTGTCGGCTTTCGACGCTGCCGGGGCTGCTTTTTCAGCTACTGGCTCTGGGTTCGGAGCTGCTGCCGCTGGGGCTGCTGCACCTTCAGGACGTGCTGCTGCAGTGTCGATCAAACAAACAACTTGACCTACTTCTACAACATCACCTTCCTCGGCTTTCAAGGTGATAATACCCGCTTCCTCTGCTGGTAATTCTAAAGTTGCCTTATCAGAATCTACCTCTGCGATAGCCTGATCCTTTTCTACATAATCACCGTCGCTAACCAACCATGTTGCAATCTCAACTTCTGTAATCGATTCGCCCGGTGAAGGCACTTTCATTTCTAACATATCTCTAAAACTTAGATACTAAATACTCTTTCAATTGTTTCACGTTGACGCTGGTGAGCAATCTTGCTCGAACCACTGGCTGTTGATGCACTTGGCGCTGGGCTTACCAACGTCAATTTTTGATGCATCTGCCACAGCATATACGTCCATGCGCCCATGTTTGCGGGTTCTTCCTGTGCCCAAATGTGCAATTCTGCATTCGGGTATTTTGCAACCTCCTGCTTGATTGCTAGATCGTCCAATGGATATAATTGTTCAATTCTAATCAACGCTACATGATCTGCTTTCTGTGCTTCACGCTCTTCGAGCAATTCGTAGTAGAGTTTCCCTGAACAGAACACCACCTTAGTTACTTTGTCTGCTGCTACCTCATTATCTGGGATGATAGGCTGGAACGACCCTTGTGCGAGGTCCTCCATAGTGCTCTTCACACGTGGGTGGCGCAACAAACTCTTTGGCGACATTACCACCAATGGGCGGCGGAAATGGCGCTTTTGTTGACGACGCAATAGGTGGAACAGGTTTGCAGGTGTAGTACAGTTAGCCACCGTCATATTCTCCTGCGCACAAAGCTGCAAGAAACGCTCTAGGCGTGCTGAACTGTGCTCTGCACCCTGACCTTCATAACCGTGTGGCAGTAGTAGAACCAATCCGTTCTGAACCTTCCACTTGTCTTCAGCAGCACTGAGGAACTGGTCAATCATGATCTGTGCACCGTTGGCAAAATCTCCGAACTGTGCTTCCCAGATGGTTAAGGTCTCCGGTGAAGTCATGGCATATCCATAATCGAAGCCCATAACCGCGTATTCACTCAAAAGTGAGTTGTAAATGGCGAATCGGCCTTCTTTACCCGGATATTCATTCAAAAGGCTTACCTCTTCCTCACTATCCTCCACCTTGAGAATCGCGTGGCGGTGCGAGAAAGTACCGCGCTCCACATCCTCTCCTGAGATACGAATGTTGAAATCTTCGGCGAGCAATGATCCGTAGGCGAGAAGCTCGGCCATACCCCAATCGAGGCTGTTGCGCTCTTCGCTTACTTGATCTGCGCGATCTTTCATCAGACGCTCTGTTTTGCGCAAGAATTTCTTGCCATCAGGAAGCGTCGTGATGTATTTCGCAATGTCGCGAAGTTTATCAAGGTCAAAGGATGTATCTACTGGTTGCAACATCTCACCCGGTTCAGCAGGCGGGTAGTTGGTCCATTCATCGTTCATAAAAGGAACAATGACGTTGCGCTCAATTTTTTTAGACTCGTCAAAGTCCACTTCAAGCATGGCTTTGAATTCAGCCTGCATCTCTTTTACCATGGCCTCATTAGCTACACCCTCTGCAAGCAGCTTTTTCGCGTAGATCTCACGCGGATTTGGGTGTTTTGAGATGGCCTTGTAAAGAATTGGCTGTGTAAAACGAGGCTCATCCCCTTCGTTGTGACCGTACTTGCGGTAACACAACAAATCAATGAAGATGTCTCTGTTAAAACGCTGGCGGTACTCAATGGCCAAACGCATTGCGTGCACCAAAGCCTCAGGATCATCACCGTTTACGTGCAGCACTGGTGCAAGGATCACCTTGGCAACATCAGTACAGTAGGTCGATGAACGAGCGTCTTTATAGTTCGTTGTAAATCCAACCTGGTTGTTAATCACGATGTGCAAAGTACCTCCTGTTTGGTACCCGTCTAAGCGTTCCATTTGAACGGTCTCGTAGACCACACCTTGTGCTGCAATGGCCGCATCACCGTGAATGAGGATTGGAAGCACCTTGGTATTGTCGTGATTGTAATCGCTATTAATTTTCGCTCTTGCAATTCCTTCTACCACTGGATCTACAGCCTCAAGGTGAGACGGGTTTGGTGCGATATTCATCTTCACCTGCTTACCGTCAGAGGTCGTATGGAATGTGGTATGACCGAGGTGGTATTTCACATCACCATCGATGGTGATATCGTCGAATGCCTTGCCTTCAAATTCAGAGAAGATCTGCTTACGAGGCTTACCAAAAATATTGGTCAACACATTCAAACGACCACGGTGAGCCATTCCAAGAACGAATTCTTCAACCCCGTGACGCGCACCGTGATTCACAGCTTCGTCCAGACCTGGGATGAGTGATTCCGCTCCTTCGATAGAGAAGCGTTTCTGCCCTACGAACTTTGTATTCAAGAAGGCTTCAAAGCTTACCGCTTGGTTGAGCTTGTGAAGAATCTGCTTCTTCTCCTCTACAGAAAGTACCGGCTGGTTGTCGTTTTGATGAATCCAATGCTTGATCCAAGTTCTACGTTCCGGATCACGAATGTAGTTGTACTCAACACCTGTACTCTGGCAATAAATAGCCTCAAGGTGTTCTACAATCTTGCGAAGCGTACGAGGACCGCTTGCCCCTAATTCAGTGGCCGCGTTAAATTCAGTATCAAGATCATCTTTCGACAATCCAAAGTTTTCGATGTCAAGTGAAGGACGGTACTCACGACGTTCACGAACCGGATTGGTCTTAGTGAAAAGGTGGCCTCTAGAGCGGTAACCTTGAATGAGGTTGAGAACGTGAAATTCTTTGATTACCTCTTCAGGAACACCCGCACCTTCTAGATCATCTTCTGAATACACCTCACGAGCGAAGTCGTACCCTTGGAAAAAGGCCCTCCAGCTCGGCTCAGTATTGTCCGGATTTCTCAGGTAACGCTGGTACTGCTCGTCAATAAACTCCGCATGTACGCTACCTAAAAATGAAAATCTATCCATTTCAGTGTGTTGGAAATTCTCTCAAAAGTACAACACAAAAGCCGGGGAATTATCCGTTAATCGCAATAATGATATAGCTATTAACAATCTCGCCCAATTCTGTGCTTTTTGTACCAAAAAAAAGGCCCTCTCTAGGGCCTTCACTTAATATTCTTCTTCGTTCCAAAGGAAATCTTCTTCGGACGGGTAATCCGGCCAAATTTCCTCGATGCTTTCGTAAGTCTCTTCTTCCTCTTCTTCGATAGCTTGAAGGTTTTCAACCACCTCTAGAGGTGCACCAGTACGAATTGCATAATCGATCAACTCGTCACGGGTTGCAGGCCATGGAGCATCACTCAAGTAAGAAGCTAATTCTAAAGTCCAGTACATAATATTATCGTATTAACTCGATTTGGTATTTCGTGCAAATGTAGTTGATTTGTTCACTTGCACAACTTTTTTACAAAAATGTAACTTCCTAGTAGTTAGGAGTCCAAATATGCTCAGACACACCCTCAGTATGAAGGATGAATCTGGCTTGTACAAAGAAAAAATCCGAGAGTCGGTTTAAGAACACCGGAATCTCTTCCTTTACTTCAACCTCATTAGCAAGTGCCACCACACGACGTTCTGCTCGACGCGTAATAGTTCGAGCCACCTGAGCCATGGACGAAGCCTTTGAACCGCTCGGCAAAATAAAGTTTTTCAATTCAGGAAGTTGTTCGTTCCAAGAATCTATCTGACGCTCTAAAGATTCCACTAAAGAGGGATCCAATTTCGGCATAGGAAAAGAAGCCTCTCCCTCAAGTGCAAGGTAAGAACCCATGGAAAACAGCTCGCTTTGAATGCTTGTAAGTAGCGGAAAACAATTGGTCGGTGCTTCAGAAGCCAACAGACCAAGCCATGAATTTAATTCATCCAAGGTACCATAGGCTTCAAGGCGCATATCTGCTTTGGAAACTCGCGTTCCTGTCAGCAAAGACGTTGTGCCTTGGTCCCCAGTTTTGGTATAGATTTTCACTAGTATGCTCTCTCTTTTCTACCCTCAACGTAGAAAATAAAGCTCTTGTTCACCACTCGATTTCCTCCTGCCGTTGGGTAATTTCCTGTAAAGTACCAATCTCCTGGGTTATTCGGACAACTCAAGTGTAAATCTTCAATATCCTGATAAACGATGCTCACCTTGGCTTTCACATCCGGAGGTGTTAAAAGCTCAGCAATTTTAGCACTGATTTCTTCCGCCGTAAACGGCTCGTAAATCTCCTTCACGTAGTTCTGAACCTCATCGTCTGGAAGGGTCTCTTGCGCCTTACATTTCTGATACACCTCATCAATGATGTATGATTTACCCTGTTCTTTGAGCAAGGCTACCGCGGCACGGAAAGCAATGAAATCCCCCATGCGAGCCATATCAATACCGTAACAATCCGGGTAACGAATCTGTGGTGCTGACGAAGCGATAACGATATGCTTTGGAGACAATCGGTCAAAGATTCTAAGAATACTCTGTTTCAAGGTTGTACCGCGAACGATACTATCATCAATGGCTACCAAATGATCCTCTGAAGTAACCGAACCGTGGGTAATGTCGTACACATGGCTTACCAGCTCATCTCTTGAACTATCCTCAGTGATAAAGGTGCGAAGCTTCACATCCTTCCATGCCACTTTCTCTACGCGAGGGCGCTTTGAAAGCACTGCCTTTAGCTGATCATCACTCAAATTTCCGCCCTTAATAGCATCGTATTTCAACTGATTAAAGTGGTCCTCCATTCCCTTCACTACACCGTAAAAGCTTACTTCTGCAGTGTTTGGAATGAACGAGAAGACTGTGTTATCCACCTCGCCTTCTACCTTTTCGACCAATTTTGGAATCAATCGACGACCAAGCTCGATACGCTCGTTATAGATGTCTCTATCGTTTCCACGAGAGAAGTAGATGCGCTCAAAAGAACAAGCTTTGTATTCTAACGGCTCCTTAATCTGATCAATGCTTACCTCACCATGATTCTTCACAATAATAGCAGCACCTGGAGGCAATTCATTGACCTCATCCGTCTTCAAGTTCATAGCCGTCTGGATCACCGGACGCTCTGAAGCCACTACAACAATCTCATCGTCGTAGTAATAGAAGGCTGGACGAACCCCAGCAGGGTCTCTCAAGACAAAAGAATCACCGTGGCCCATCATACCGGCCATGGCATATCCGCCGTCCCATTTCTTGGAAGCGCTCTTTAAGACACCCGCGACATCAAGACGCTTGGCAATCTCCGCAGTAGCTTCCTTCTTTGTGAAGCCCTCCTCCTTTAGTTCATAGTAGAGACGGTCGTTTTCTTCGTCCAAGAAGTGACCGATCTTCTCCATGATGGTCACTGTATCCGCTTTCTCCTTAGGATGCTGGCCCAATTCAACCAACTCGCCAAAGAGCTCGTCTACATTGGTCATATTGAAGTTCCCCGCAACGATCAAATTTCTCGTTGGCCAGTTGTTCTGACGCAGAAACGGGTGACAAGCTTCAATAGTGTTTCCTCCGTAGGTACCGTAACGCAAGTGACCTAAGAATACCTCACCCGTAAATGGCAAATTCTTCTTCAACCACGGCACGTCCTTGAGGAGTTCAGGATTTCCCGCAACACCATCTGCGACGCGCTTTTGAACTTTTCCGAAAATATCGCCAATGGCGTTTGTATCTACAGAACGGTAACGCGAAATGTAGCGCGTACCCGGTTCCATATTCAGCTTCACATTCGCAAGACCTGCGCCGTCCTGACCACGGTTGCGCTGCTTCTCCATGAGGAGATACATCTTGTTCAGGCCGTAGAAAGCCGTTCCGTATTTCTCAACGTAATATTCTAGCGGTTTGCGAAGGCGAACGAATGCAAGACCACATTCGTGTTTGATAGCATCACTCATAGGAGAATTTCGTAAGCGCCAAATTTACCACAATTGGTGGGGCTGAACAAGTGCTCCTAAATGAACTTTGCAAGGTCTAAATTCAACCACTCAAGGGCCGCGCCGTGCAACAATTTTCCTTTGCGCTCCTCGCTCCAAGGCATGGAGTTAATGAGTTTGCCCGGTTGTAGTTCTCCAAGAGGAAAAGGATAATCCGTCCCCAAAGCCACCCTGTTTTCGCCTACCAAACCAACGACATAGTCTAGCATTTTAGGATCGTGAACGAGGGAATCGAGCCAAAACTTACCCATGTATTTCTCCGGTGAAATCTGATTATCAATCGCACATAAATCTGGACGAACGTCAAAACCGTGCTTAATACGCCCAAGGGTCGCTGGGAATGAACCACCGCCGTGGGCGAATGCGAAACGAAGCTTCGGCAACCGTTCAAAAACGCCACCAAAAATGAGTGAACAGATGGCCAAAGAGCTCTCTGCGGGCATGCCCACCAACCAAGGGAGCCAATACTTTTCCATCTTATCCTTGCCCATCATGTCCCACGGGTGAACGAAAATGGCCATATCGAGATCTTGACAGGCTTCAAAGATGGGGAACAACTCCGGTGCATCGAGGTTCCAATCGTTAATGTGTGTACCTATCTGAATGCCTTGAAGGCCTATTTCCTTGCAACGTCTGAGCTCTGCAATTGCCAACTCTGGCGCCTGCATGGGCAGCGTTCCAAGGCCTACAAATCGCTTCGGGTATTTCGCACATATTTCTGCAATGTGGTCGTTCAAGAAAACTGCCACCTCAAGCGTATCCTTGGGTTTGGCCCAATAGCTAAACATTACTGGAACGGTTGAGAGTACCTGTACATCTACGAACTGATGGTCGCATTCACTCATGCGCGTCCCAGGATCCCAACAATTGCTTTCCACTTCTCTGAAAAAGTGGTCGTCCTTCATCATTCGTGCACAAGAAGGCATATGGTGATCTAGACTGATAAACCCGCCGTATCCAAAGCGCTCACGGAAGTTAGGGATGTCCCTCGGTAAGATGTGTGTATGTATGTCTACCGTGAAATTTCTACTAGTTACCTCACACATACTTATACGAATCTAGGGTCCGATTCCATTCTAGTACCGCACTTCTCACAAGTGCGCTTTTCTTCGCTGGCATAATATTCTTTGAACCTTGGCAAGAAATCTGTTTCGATGTTCTTCAGTTCGAAATAGGTCTCGTGCAATTTGTGATTACAGCTGTCGCAGAACCACAATAGTCCGTCTGTGTAGCCGCGGCCTTCGCGCTTGCGCTCCACCACCAAACCTATGCTGCCTTCATGGCGAACAGGGCTGTGCGGCACTTTCGCCGGTACGGTCATCATATCTCCAGGGCCTAAATCCAAGCTTTTTACCTCGCCGTCCACTTGCACATTGACCGTGATATTCCCCTCCAATTGGTAGAAGAATTCTTCCGTTTCATTGTAGTGGTAATCCTTTCTGGCATTGGGACCTGCAACGACCATAACGATGTATTCATCGCTATCCGGCGTCAAGTTCTTATTGGCTACTGGTGGTTTGAGCAGGTCGCGATTTTCATCGAGCCACTTCTGGAAATTAAACGGTTGTAGTACAGACATGATTTGTTTGCTTTGGAGTACCAATTTAGGGCAAAAGTGAGGGCTTTTAAAATTGGACCCAAAGCTTCCTTATCTTCGCTACACACAGACCCAGATAATGAACATTCGCAATTACATCGATGGCGCCTTTTTAGATCCAGTAGGTGGCCAATTCTTAGACAATATCGATCCGTCAACCGGAAACGCCTATGGCCTCATTCCTCGAAGCCAAGCCGCCGATGTAGACCTTGCTGTAGCCGCGGCCAAAGCCGCTTTTCCGGCATGGAGTTCCCTTAGCGCAGCCGAACGTTCATCCTGGCTCATGAAAGTTTCGAATGCCATAGATGCAAAGCTAGATATGCTGGCACTCGCCGAGAGCAAAGACAACGGCAAGCCGCTCAAGCTAGCTACGGCTGTAGATATCCCTCGCGCTCGTGACAACTTTAAATTCTATGCAACGGCCATCCTTCATGACGCATATGAAACACATGATATGGGTGTGGACGGTTTTAATTACACCCTGCGTCAACCCATTGGTGTGG
>JAAXJR010000001.1 GCA_012269745.1 Flavobacteriales bacterium
TTTCCCAAATAGGTCAAAAAGGTCGTGCCTACGACTACAAAGATGACCGCGCCGATAATGTTGGCGTCCCAAAGCGACCATCGGATGTCTTGGAATTGGGGCCCACCGAAAGGAAGGACGAAGAATACGCCGAAAGTGAAGACCCAGCGGATGATGAACAGTGCATTGTATTTCGCCATGAGCGGCTTCACTAAGACGAGGTAGATGGCATAGCTGCTTGCGTTGATCAGCACGAAGAGATTTCCCTTGGCGACTTCCGAGGAGAAGAGTCCGTTCAGTTGGAAATTGGCACCAGAATAAATGAGCCAAAAGGCGCCCAAGGCGCCCAAGAATATCCCGATGATTTTAGGCGGTGTGATGCGCTCCTTGACTAAAACGGCACCTGCAACCAGGACCATAATTGGGCCGCTGACCATCATGATGGAGGCGTTTACAGGAGTGGTGATTTTCAGTCCTTCGAAGAAGAAGAGCATGTTGGTGGTGACTCCGAAAACTGCACAGATGGCTAAGCGGAGTCGGTCGTTAACGGGAATTTTTAAGAAGCTGTGTCCGCCTGAAAGTGGGGTGAGTAGCCAGAAAAGTAGGGCAGCTCCGGTAACGCGGAACTGGATAAATACGCGCGGTGGGACAGCGCCCTGCATGGCTGCTTTGGCAATGAGGAAGGAGGAGCCATAGATCAAGGCGACGCCCAACAATGCACCGTGGGCGAGGAGTACAGACTTACGGCTAGGAGCGTTCATCGAAGAGCTTCTGCTGCCGCTTCCACGACCTTTTTACTATTTCCCACGAAGATCTGCTGGTCAAGAACGAGGACGGGACGCTTTAAAAAAGTGTACTCGTCGATGATGAATTGGCGGATTTGAGCATCAGATAAATTTTGATCCTTCAACCCCAATTCCTTGTATTTGCGTGCACGTTTCGAGAACAGGGCCTCGGCAGATCCAGCCAAGCCAATCATATGATCCACCTGCTCGGCGGTCATCGGCTCAGTCTTGATGTCTTGAAGCTGAATGCCGTCGGTATTCCAACTGCTCAATATACGTTTACACGTATCACAAGTGCTGAGGTAGAAAATGCGTTTCATGTGGGGTCCAATTTATTTTGCCAACCACGGTCCAGGATCTTGGATGTCGGCGTCTTTCCAAATGCCGAATTGGACCATAGTTTTTCCTTCTTCATCTGTAAATGCCGTGCCCAAAGGCTGCTTCAAGCTTATTACATCTCCTGCCTTCACTTTCACGCCAATGAGATTGCTGTACACGGTGAAGTAGTTCCCGTGACGGATGAGTACCATGACATTTGCACCAGGGATAGGGACTACAGAGCTCACTTCACCTTCAAAGCTTGCGCGAACTACTGCGCCTTGCTCGGTGCTGATCTCGATGTGTGGGTTGTCCACGACAACGCCCTTTACTACGGGGTGCGGGTGCTTCCCAAACTTACCTGTGATTAAGCCACGTTCCACGGGCCATGGCAGGGCGCCTTTGTTGGAGGCAAAGTTATTGGCCAGGGCGCGGGCTTCAGGGGTCATGGCATAGGAAGGGCCATCGTCCCGAACATCCATACCTTTATCTGCACGGGCCTTATCAATCAATCGCTTCAAGGCCTTGTTTGAGGTGCGTGCGGTGAAATCTTTACCCTTGGTTAGGCCTAAATCTGTTGCTTCTTTTTCGAGGGCATTGCGCTCTGCGCGAAGCTTGGCCTTGCGCATTTCTTCAGCAATGATGCGCTTGATCTGCTTCTCCAATTGCTGCGCTTCGCGCTGTTTTTTATCGATGTCCTTCTTCAGCTCGCTCTCCTTGCTTTGGAGGCTAGCGACAGTTTGCTCTTGCGCCTGAGCATCGACAAGCAGCTCGTTTTTCTCGTTTTCTTGCGCCTTCTGAACGTTTAATTTCTCGGCTTTTTTAGCAATCAACTTTTCCTTCTCTTGGGCCAATTCCTCTTGCGCCTGCTCGATCTGTTTGACCTGTTGCTCGCGGTAACTAGTCATGTCCTTGAAGTATTGGATACGCTTCAAAGCTTGGGTGAAAGACGATGAGCTCAGTATGAACATAAGCTGGTCGGCAGGTTGTAGGTTGCGCTGTGCAAGCTCAATGAGTTTAGCATAATCTGCCTTCAAAGAGTCTATGCGCACCTCGAGGTCCACGATCTCTTGCTCTTTGGCCTTTACTTCACGATCGATTCTACGGATTTGGCGGTTCATCGTGGTGATGAGCCTTTCGCGGGCCTCGATCTTTTGGTTCAAGGTCTGCAATTGGTTTAAGCTGGTCGCTCTATTGCTTTGGGTCTGCTTCAATAAGGTGCTTGCCAGATCGATCTGGTCTTGCAGCAACACCTTTTGCTTTTGCAGCTCCTCCTTGGTTTGCCCGTAGGTTGCTGTCGCAATAAATAGAAGTGCTATGAGTATTCTTAGCGTCTTCATTAGAAGCTGAATGGGGTGTTGTAAGGACCTTCCGTACGAATCTCGCTCACCTCAATCTTCACGGTGTATTCTGGCCTAGATTTTAGCGTTAATTCCAACAGCATCGGATACCCTGTTCGCTCGTCGGTGTTCGAATAGTGGATATTTACAATCTCTGTAGGGTCACTAATAGTCATGTGCTTCACGCGCAAATCGCGGTCCAAAGACACCTCGACTTTCCTATTTCCAGTAATGGCATATTTAGTAGTCCATAAGTCTTTTTTTGCATCAAACTTATAGCGCATGGCAGGCTCCGCACTGATGAGTTGTCCACGAAGCAATCGGTTCAAATATTGGAAGGGCACCTCTACACCGGTCATGCCCGCCAGGTCATGCGCGGAGCCGGTCCAATCCAATCCCAAAAGGGTGGAGGTAAAGGCCGCACTGTCCTCAATGACGATGGCTTTTCCAACGCGCAGGCCAATCATATCATCGCTGATGGCGGCCCAGAGGATGCTATCTTGTTTTGAACGGACTTGGACACGGAACTTTTGCTCGCCGTCCGGTGTATTGGCTTCGATACGCGTAAAGATCTGGGCCCATTCAAATTTGTCCTCAACGATAATTTTACGCGAAACGCCGTCGTTGATTTTTTCTCTTTTCAGTGGGTTCTCAGGGGAGATGGGGCGACCACAATTGGCCACCAAAAAAGCGCCTGCTAAAAACAGCAAGAATTTGCCTAAGCTATGTGTGTACAGACGGTTCAAAATTTCTGTGGCTATTTGCCTTCCAATTCCTTCGCTTTATCCCGGTATTCCTGAGCTTTCTCCTCGTTGCCCAAAGCTTTTTCAATCGCAGCAGCGTGCTTGAAAAGCGTCGCATCAGGAGTAGTTCTCTGAAGTTGCAAAGCTAAGACCATTTTCGCCTGTGCCTCAGTGTAATTGGCCATTTTATACAACACCCACGCCCAAGTGTCTAAATAGGTCGCTTCAAGCGCACTTTTATCATTGCTCTCTGTGGTCAATTCCAATGCTCTTTCCAGCTGTAATCCTCGCTTACCCAACTCCCAGGCCAGGTTGTTCAAGGCAGCCGCGTCTCTTTCAATCTCCAAACTGAGCTCGTATGCTTTAACGCCCAATTCCACCGAATCTTGCGCAAAATAGGCGGACCCTGCGAGGTTGTAGAACCACTTCGCTGTTTCGTCGTCCAATGCTTTCGGTGCACTTTCCATCGAAATCTCCGCACACTGCGCCCACCAGCTTCGATCGTAATAGCTGAAGGCCACGTAGCTGAGTACTTCAATATTTTCATCGAATTCGCGCGCCATGGTTCGCAGCACCTCAAGTGCAATGCCGTCTTGATTGGTTTGGCGGCACAGCTCGGCAACTTGGGTGTAGACTTCCGGGGTGTTGAATCCGCGCTCAATGGCCTCCAAATAGGTCAGTACGCTCTGCTCAAAATTACCCTCTAAGATCAAGCGCTCCCCCTCGAGCAAATAGTAGGCGCCTTCGCCTTCGTGAATCTCTTTGGTCGCCGCCCACGCTCGATCTGTCATGGGTTGCATGCTCGGATCTTTCTTCGCAGTTTCCCATAAACTAAGCAGTACCGGTCCCTTGTCCTGCAGACTCATCCCCGGCAAAACAAGTGCGCGCTCCAAGAAGAACATGCTCTCTTCCAGATTGCCTTTCGCTTGTAACACTCGGGCCAATTCCATCGCAATAGGTGCATTATTTGGAAAATCTTCCACTGCTTCGCGCAATATTTTCTCTGCCTTTTTCGCCTTGCCGTTGGCATCATAAAACTGGGCCGCTAATCCGCGGTACTCCACCCTTTCCGGATACTCTTTCAAGGCTTGCTTCAATACTTTGTCAGCAGATTTAGCGTCGTTAT
The DNA here is from genome assembly GCA_012269745.1 of Flavobacteriales bacterium. GTDB lineage: Bacteria > Bacteroidota > Bacteroidia > Flavobacteriales > Schleiferiaceae > UBA10364. Next base: position 4,292 of record JAAXJR010000001.1, read on the forward strand.
TGCGCAAATGGATCTCCATTTTCTGCTGCACTATCTCTGGGCTGCCCCCGTACAATTCCTCAATCTTCCCCAAATACAGCAGGGATTTTTCGGTATTTCCTGCTGCGACCGCGCTTTGCAGGGCATCTTGCACATATTCCACTAAATCTGGGCGCAACGCGATCAGCACCTCATACGAACTGAGCGCGGTCGCCATATCTCCCATCTGGCGCGCATTGGCGGCCTGAAGGCGCCACATCCATTGATTTTCAGGATAATTGGAAGTCCCCGTGGCCAGGAGCTGTTCGGCCTCGAAGAAGTTGCTTTCGGTGAACCACAGGCGGGCGAGCTGGTAGAGCGCCGTTTCGTGCACCGGGTCCTGCGCCAGCAAAAGGGTGTAGGCCTCCTTCGCAAGCTCCGTTCGACCGGTGATGCGGTAGGTCTCAGCCTTGTAAAAAAGGTCTGATAAAGCAGAAGGCCCCTCTTTCGAAGGGCCTTGCGCAAATGTTGATATAGAAATGAAGACGCCGATAAGCGCCCCAATCATTTTCTGCATTAGTCCATTCTTGAATAGTCGCCTAAAGATACAGAAGTCCAACGACCATCCACGTGTGCATGATTTCCAATCATGCTGTCTTTCAGATTGATGTTGGTGATGGTAGAATTGGTCTGTACTAAAGAGCCTTCAATAGTAGCATCTTCCACGACACAGTTGTCGCCTAAGCTCACATTCGGGCCAATTTTCGCGTTCTTCAACACCACATTCGAACCAATGTAACACGGCTCGATAATCTCTGAATTTTCCAAAGTGATGTTCTCACCTTTCAGCTCAGGCTTGCCTTCTAAATAGCCCAACATTTTGCTGTTGGTCTCCACGGTGATGGCCTTGTTTCCACAATCCATCCAATCGCTCACGGTACCTGGGCGGAACACCTTGCCTTGCTTCAACAGCGCACTCAGCGCATCGGTCAACTGGTATTCGCCATTGTCCAAAATATTGTTGTCCAAAATGTACTTCAATTCCTTGCGCAAGCCAGGACCGTCTTTGAAGTAGTAGATGCCGATGATGGCAGAATCTGAAACAAATTCCTTTGGCTTTTCAACGAAGTTATTGATGCGTCCGTCTTCGTCAAACTGCACCACACCATAGGCAGATGGGTTATCTACTTGTTTTACCCAAATCACTGAATCTGCGTCTGTGTCTAGGGTAAAATCTGCACGGAATAGTGTATCTGCAAAGGCCACAACGATCTCGTCGTCCATGCTATCTGCAGCACAGTGAATGGCATGTGCCGTGCCTAGCGGCTTATCTTGGTAATAGATGCTTCCTTTGGCGCCAAGATTCTCGGCCACCTTCTTCAGGTCGGCTTCCACTTGATCGCCAAAATCGCCGATGATAAAGGCTATTTCGTCTACTTTTTTATCGCCACAAACGCTCACGATATCCTCTACCAATCGCTGTACAATAGGCTTGCCAGCAATAGGAATTAGGGGTTTCGGTACGGTCAATGTGTGTGGGCGAAGGCGCGATCCGCGGCCCGCCATAGGTACGATAATTTTCATGCTCCTAGGTTGTTATTGGTTTTACTTTAAGTCTATTGTTTCCCGGTGCTTCCGAACCCGCCAGCCCCTCTATCGGTGCTGCTGAGATCTTTCACCTCGTTCCATTCAAATTGGCTGTATTTAGCAACGACCATCTGCGCCACTCGCATCCCATCTTCCACAGTGAAGGGTTCCTTGCCGTGGTTAATGAGTAGGACGCCCACATCACCGCGGTAATCTGCATCGATGGTTCCAGGGCTGTTGAGCACCGTCACGCCGTGCTTGTAGGCGAGGCCGGAACGTGGGCGTATCTGTGCCTCAAAACCGTCCGGCAGCGCCATCGCAATACCCGTTGGAATGAGCGCTCTGTCGCCCGGCTGCAAAACCACCGGTGCATCAATATTTGCACGCAGGTCCATGCCCGCGCTTTGCGCAGTTTCGAATTGAGGGAGGGCGTGTTTGCCGCTGTAAATGACGTTTACTTTCATCTTCGGAAGGCGAATTTAAATAGTCCGTTGCGTTCCACTGCCAACATTACGAAAAGGTAACATACTCCGGCAGTGATTTTAAATATGGTGTTGCCGATTTCGGCATAGTGTATCAAAAATGCGACTATTGTGGCACTAAAGACCATGCCTCCAAGCTTGGTCCAGTTGTACGGTACAGGGTACTGCTTCTGTCCCCACAGCGCGCTTGCAAGGAACATGGCTGCGTACGCGACAAGCGTGGTGATGGCCGCTCCCATTATTCCCATCTGTGGGATCAGCACAACATTTCCGACCACAGTGAAGGTCAGTCCCACAAAGGTGATGTAGATGCCGTAGGTGGTCTTGTCGCTCACCTTGTACCACATGTTCAAATTCGTATTAATTCCCAGGATGACGTTGGCGAGCAATAGAATTGGTACCAGATGAAGACCGACCCAAAACTTCTCGTCAACGAAAAATTTCAGGTAATCCAACCCAGCAATAATCAAGACGAAGCCCACACACATCACCCAGGCAAAACCTTCCATGACGCTGGCCATCTTTTGCTTCCCATCGCCCAGATTGGCATTCTTGAAAAAGAACGGCTCCGCAGCATATCTAAAGGCCTGATTGAACAACACTAGGAAAATCGAGATCTTATACACTGCCCCATAAATACCCACACCTTGCGCCCAGCTCTCTTGTGGAAGCAAATATTTGAGCAATTGACGGTCGAGCATCTCGTTGGCAATTCCTGCTAATCCACCAATCAATAGCGGTATGCCAAAGGCCAATAACCCTTTTGCGTACTTTCCGTCAAGACTGAAACTGAACCCTTTAAAAGTGGGCAACAACAGCACAAACATCAAGCTCGACGCACACAGATTTGCAATAAAGATGTACTGCACGCCGCGCAGCTCGTGCGTGAACCAAGGCGCCACTTCCTTCAATTCCCACAACGCCGGCAAGAAGAAGTATAAGTTCACTAAGACGTTTGAGAAAATTAGCGCCAATTTTATCCCCGCAAACCGTACCGCTTTGTTCTGCCTCCGCAATCGCGCAAAAGGGATGGCCGCCAACGCATCCAGTGCTAAAATGGCAAACAAATAGCCCAAATATTCCGGGGTATCCTCATAGCGCAAGGCACCCAATAGTGCATTTTGACCAAAGAAAGTCAGCAGCCCGAGGGCGCCGAGGACCAGAAGAATCATAGTGATGGAAACTCCAAATACCTTGCTTTCGTCCCAACCTTCTTTCTCGCTGAATCGGAAATAGGCAGTCTCCATACCAAAGGTGCAGATGACGATGAGAAAGGCGATGAGGCTGTAAAAATCTACATTGACCCCATATTCGGATTGTGACAATACCGCAGTCTGAAGCGGTACCAACAGAAAGTTGATCATGCGCCCTAAAATGCTGCTTAAGCCGTAAATCGCTGTCTGTCCAGCGAGCTGTTTCATGCCATTTGTCACACCTCAAATATAGCCTTTGGGTCGTACCTTTGGGAGACCTTAATAATGAACTCATGAACAAGCTAATTATTGTACCTATTCTCGCCCTAACTTTTTCCCTGCCGACTCAGGCGCAAGAAGTAGCTATTGACAAAGAAGCGCCTAAGCGTATGCAGCGCGATCTTTTCTTTTTGGCGTCCGATTCCCTTAAAGGCCGCCTCCCCGGCACCCCGGAGAGTGATGTAGCACGTGATTTCATTGAGCAGCGCATGGCCGAATTTGGCCTCGAACCCTACGGCGAAGACGGCTACCGCCAGGCATTCCCAGTTCCAGAATATGCCGCAGTAGATTACGATAAGACCGGTCTTAAATTAGGCAAGAAAGTCTTCCTGCCACACGTAGATTTCTACCCAGTGGCCTACAGCGGCAACGGCGAAATCTCCGGAAGAACACTGAGCATAGGATACGGTATCGTCAAAGAAGACGGTTCTTACAATGACTACGAAGGCAAGGAATTAACGGGAAAAATTGCTGTACTCAACGTGAGTTCTCCGGACGGCGTCCACCCGCACAGCGCTTATGCAGCCTACCACAGCGTAAACCAGCGCCTCAAACTAGCCAAAGCCAAAGGCGCAGCAGCAGTGCTTCTGATCAACCCAGAAAAAACGGCCTCAGACGTTCCTGAATTCTTCAAGGCCATCAACTCCATTGACATTCCAGTCCTCTTTGTTCGCAATGAGGCAGTCGCTGAAAAATTGGCCAAGAAATCCCAAAAAGTAAGCCTTGCCGTAAATATGAAAGAGCGCTACAGCACGGGGTACAACCTCGCCGGATTTATCAACAATAACAAGGCGCGTACAGTTGTTCTGGGCGCACATTACGATCACATTGGCATGGGCGGGGAAAACAGCCTGTATAAAGGTGCCCCAGCTATCCACAACGGGGCGGACGACAATGGTTCGGGCACGACACTTTTGCTCGAAGCCATCCGCTACTACGGCAAGCGTCAGGACACCAATTACAACTACGTCATCATCTTCTTCAGCGCCGAAGAAAGCGGCTTAATTGGTTCCAAATACTACACCGAACACCCAACTTTCCCATTAGAAACAGTGGAATACATGATCAATTTTGACATGGTCGGTCGCCTCCGCGATAACCGCCTCCAAGTTTCTGGAACAGGTACTGCCGAGCAGTGGGATGAAATCCTAGACGAACCCATCCTCGGCCTAGACATCAAGAAAGACCCTGCCGGAGTAGGTCCTTCAGACCACACCTCGTTCTACTACAAAAACCTCCCAGTCCTTCACCTATTTACAGGGACTCACGAAGACTACCACAAACCGGCCGACGACGCTGATAAGGTGAATTACAAAGGCATGGCAAAATTGGCTTCGATGGTCTACACCATCACCGAGCGCACTGCAGCCTACGAACGCCTTAACTTCCAAAAAACTTCAAGTGCCGAGCAAAAAACTACCCCTCGTTTCTCTGTCACCCTTGGCGTTGTGCCAGATTACCTCTTCGGCGGTCCAGGCCTCAAGATTGACGGTGCCACCGAGGGCCGTCCAGCCGCGAACGCGGGCATGAAGGCGGGAGACATCGTTTTGAAAATAGGCGACTTTACCATCGACGACATCTATGCCTATATGGGGGCCCTAGGCGCCTTCAAGAAGGGCGACACCACCACCATCGTTTACAAGCGAGGCGACAAAGAAATAGAGGCAGAGATTACATTTTAATGGAGCAGAAATCACATAGCGTTGCAGTCATTGGTGGTGGGTCCTTCGGGACGGCCCTCACCAAAATCTTTAGTGATACCCTCGGGCATTGCGCCTGGTGGATGCACAACAGTGAAAGTGCCATGCATGTGATGCGCTACCACCACAATCCGCGCTATTTGAGCTCTGTAGGTTTTAAGCCAGAAACCATTTCTGTCTTCACAGACATTGAAGCGTGTATTGCTGAGGCAGATATTGTAGTACTTGCTGTACCGAGTGCCTTTGTAAAAGAAGTGTTAACCGATCTCGATCCCGCGCTACTTCGCACAAAGATTGTGGCCACGGCAATCAAGGGAATCATTCCCGATGAAAACATGATCGTGGGCCGATACTTAAACGAAATCCTTGAAGTTCCCGAAGAGCAGATTGTGGTCATCACCGGTCCTTGTCACGCCGAGGAGATTGCCTTGGAACGATTGAGTTATTTGACAGTGGCAGCACGTGAAAAATCGGCAGCAAAAATGGTGGCTCAGAGTATGGAGAGTCACTACATGAAGTGCACTTTGAGCAACGACCTCTACGGCACTGAATATGCTGCTGTCTTGAAGAACATTTATGCCATTGCCGCGGGCATGTACCACGGACTGGGCTACGGTGACAACTTCCAAGCGGTCCTGATGAGCAACGCGGCTCGTGAGATGAACAGGTTCATGAAAGCAGTCAGCGACGCCAAGGTGAACATCAACAAGAGTGCTTATCTAGGCGATCTTTTAGTAACTGGATACAGCCAATTCTCCCGTAACCGAATGCTCGGAAACATGTTGGGTAAGGGCTATACTGTTAAAAGTGCCAAGGCAGAAATGACCATGGTCGCAGAAGGGTATTATGCTGTTCCACTACTCCAAAAGCTCCGAAGAAAACGAGAGGTCAAGATGCCCATAGTCAAAGCTGTGCATGCGGTGTTGTACGAGGGGAAATCGGCGAAAAAGGAGATGGCGAAATTGGCTCAAAAACTGAATTAATTTCAAAACTTTGGTCAGTCAAGGGCGTTACTATAAGCAGAACATACGCTATGAAACGAATATTAATCCTGTGCTCATTAGTTTTTGCAACCACACTTGCAGCCCAAGACGCCACAGCAATCTTAAAGAAAAGTGAAGCCTATTTGCGGGGTGCACAAAGCACTGCTGAGGTAAGCATAACCACCGTTCGTCCCAATTGGACGCGCACGATGGATGCCAAATTGTGGAATAAGGGCACAGACAAAAGCTGCATTCTCATTACTGGTCCGAAGCGTGATGCGGGCACAGTATTCATGAAAAATGGGGAAGACATATGGAATTACGTACCAGCAATTAAAAAGTTGGTGGCCTTGCCTGCAGCATTGGTCCAAAACTGGATGGGTACAGACATTTCGAACGATGCACTCATTAATGCAGGTGCTTTGACTGTTGACTATACCCCTGAGATTACTGGTTCAAAGGAAGTGGCTGGTGAAGATTGCTGGGTATTAAAATTGACCCCGAAGCCGGACGCACCGGTCGTATGGGGCAAAATCATCGCGTACATAGATAAAGACACCTACGTGCAACTAGGCGGTGAGTTTTACGACGAAGACGAATTTTTAATTACGGAGATGCAAGCCTCAGAATTGACCAATTTTGACGGCCGCAAACTCCCGAAAGTCATTAAAATGATCCCTGCAGAAGAGCCAGAGAGCTACACTGAAATTCGTTACAGCTACGTCGATTTTACTACGCCAATCCCGGACAGCTTCTTCACTAAGGCCAACATCAAAAACGTTAAGTAATGCTCAAGCTTGCTTGGCGCAACATATGGAGAAATAAGGGCCGAAGCATCATCACCATCGCTGCGGTAATGTTCTGTGTCATCTTCGCTGTTGTGTTGCGCAGTTTCCAAGTCGGCGTTTGGGAGAACATGATCCACGAAATCGTCGGCAATAATTTCGGCTACCTTCAGATTCATGAGGATGGATTTTGGGCCGACCAGAGTTTGGACCGTACTATGGATCTCGGTGCAGTGAATAGCGAAGAGCTACTCGCCGTCGACGGTGTGGACCGACTGATCCCAAGAATGGAAAGTTTTTCGCTTCTGTACCACGGCAGCAACACCAAAGGCTCACTGGTGATGGGAATAGATCCTGCCGTGGAATTGCCGGGATTACAGCTGGACGACATCCTCTTGGAAGGTCGCAGTTTTTCTAGAGACGATAGCGTTATTGTGGTTAGCGAGGGCTTAGCGAAATACTTCAACGTAGGTCTCGGTGATACCTTGTTGTTCATGGGACAGGGCTACCACGGTGCCACAGCTTATGGTGCGTTCCCCATTGGCGGTATTGCGCGTATGACTAACCCAGAGCTGAACAAACAACTGGTTTTGATGCCTTTTCAGAAGGCACAGTACATGTACAACTGCACGGATCGGGCAACTACCCTAGTGGTAGCCATTGAGGAAGACGCCGATTATGAAGCTGTCGGTTCGGCACTTAAAGGTTCAAGCGCTGAAGGATTGGAAATTTTGGAGTGGAAGGAATTGTTCCCGGAGATCATTCAGACTATCGAGGTAGACATGGCCGGTGGCCGCATCTTCGTGACCATCCTCTATTTCATCATCTCATTTGTATTGCTGGGTACCGTCATTATGATGGTTGCTGAACGCCAGCGTGAGTTTGGAATTTTGGTCAGTATTGGGATGAAGAAAACCAAATTGGCCTTTGTGACTTTACTAGAAAACATCATGCTCATAATGGGTGGAGCCATCGTAGGTATGGCGGTAGTTAAGCCTGTCCAATTCTATTTCAAGTACAACCCCATCGACCTCAGTGGTCAGATGAAAGAGGCCATTGAGCAATACAATTTCGAGCCCAAACTCTACACCACCACGTCCTTTATCATCAACCTCAATCATGGTACCATCATCTTCTTTATTGGGGTGTTGGTGAGTTTATATGCAGTGGTAAAAATCATGAAGTTGAACCCTATAGAAAGTATGCGCTCATGATTCTAAAAGTCGCTTGGCGCAACATCTGGCGCTCACGCATTCGATCCATCATCGTATTGAGCTCTATTGCCATAGGAATATGGGCGGGACTCCTCATCATTGGCTTCTCCTTTGGTATGAATAATGAACGTACCTCCGCGGCAATAGGCGCCACCTTAGGTCATAGTCAAGCGCATTCATCAGACTTTCTAGAAGACCCTAGTCCAAGCGCAATCATTGCTCCTGAGGCGTATGAAAATCTCGTCGCTGCTTTGAAAGAGCAGCCTTTTGTAACGGGCTATGCCCCACGTACGATGCTTCAGGGAATGGTTGCTTCTGCTAAGCAGACGCGCGCCTCAAGAATTATTGGCGTTAACGCTGAAAGTGAACGCGCCAATACGACCATCGCCACCTACATGCAGGAAGGAGATTTCTTTGAGACCCGGGTACGCAAAGGGGTAGTGATCAGTGAAAAATTGGCCGAGAAAATGGGCCTAGGAATGAAAAAGAAAATGGTTCTCACCTTTCAGGATCACAACGGCGTCATTCACAAAGCCTCGTTCAGGGTAAGCGGGATCTATAGAACGTTAAACGCAGCATGGGACGAACTAAACATATACGTTCAGCAAAAGGACATCGAGCGCATCATAGGCACACTACTAATCCATGAAGTTCTAATAAGCTACGACAAGAGTGAGGGTACAGAAGAGAAAACAGCTGCGATTAGTGCAAATGTTTCACTACCCACTGTCATCACTTCATGGAAGCAAAACAGCCCGGAACTTGGCTTTGCCGACGATATGATGGGCATCATGCTCGTCCTTGTTCTCGGTATTATCATGCTCGCTCTTCTTTTTGGCATCATTAACAATATGCTCATGGCCGTACTAGAGCGTCGTAGAGAGTTGGGGATGTTGATGGCTGTGGGTATGAACAAGCGCAAATTGTTTCAAATGATTCTCATCGAAACATTGATGCTCGGTGTGGTGGCAGGACCCATTGGTATGTTGCTCGGAGATCTAAGCATACGGGTAATGATGAATGTAGGACTTGATTTGAGTACGAAGAAAGACGGCTTGGCGGAATTGGGCGTGCAGAGCACTATTTACCCTGAAGTCGTTCCAGAATACTACCTAGTCATGGCCGGAATGGTCATTTTAACAGCCTTAGTAGCAGCACTCTTTCCAGCGTATAAGGCATTGAAGTTAAACCCGGTGAGAGCCATTAGAGGAAATTAAGTATGAGCAAAGCAGTTATTGAAGTAAGTGGGCTTCACAAAGTGTACGAAGGCGCTGTTCCTGTGAAGGCAGTAAACGGGATAGATTTGACCATTACCGAAGGCGAATTTACCGCGCTAAAAGGCCCTTCGGGCTGTGGTAAAACCACGCTACTAAATCTTCTTGGAGGTCTCGACCAGCCTTCCTCTGGATCTATACTCATTGACGGTACAGACATCACAGCACTCTCAGACAATGAGCTTATTGACTTTAGATTGCACAACATCGGGTTCGTTTTCCAAGCATATAACCTTATTCCGGTGCTCAGTGCTACGGAGAATGTGAGCTTCATCATGCTTCTTCAAGACCGTCCTAAGGAAGAGCGATTGGCTCGTGCCGAGCAGCTCTTAAAGGCAGTGGGCTTGGAAGGGAAGGAGGATAAGCGTCCAGGCCAGCTCTCTGGGGGTCAGCAGCAGCGCGTGGCTGTGGCACGTGCCTTAGCGTCAAAGCCTAAGTTCGTCCTAGCAGACGAGCCTACCGCGAATCTGGATTCTGAAAGCACGGCAAAATTGCTGGACATCATGGAGCAGCTAAATGCTCAAGAAAATATGACTTTCGTCTTCGCAACCCACGACGACAGGGTTATCGCAAAGGCCAAAAGAGTGGTCAGTATCAGCGACGGTAAGGTCATTGATGATACTGCAGAATAAACTAGGAAATAGCCTTTTCTGCCCAATTCTGAATACCCCTGCGTATCTCATATGCGGCGCCTTTTTTGCTTTTTACGATCGAGATGGCCCATCCGCTTTCCCTTAAAAGGGTAAAGATGAATTTTAAGCTATTGCCATAAGCTGAAGCATTAGGAGCTCTTGAGGATTTTTCTAAATCTTTAATGACTACTTCCGGGAGGCCCTTTCCAGAATCTTCGAAAACTATGGTGTTTCCCCGAATCGCAATGCGTATGGGCATTTCTCCGTACTCTTGAGCGTTTAATGTGAGCAGGTCGAGAGCCATGAGAAGCGATACAATCTCTGGGCCTTTAACGATGACTTCATCATTATTTAAGCTCTTAAAATGAATCTGGGCTTCGTTATTTCCTACAAAGTAATCTACCACGGAAGTTATAGGCATCCCTTCCTCGGTAATCATTTTGATGTTCGATGAATGAATAACAGAATTAACAATTCGATTTAGTTTATTTCCGCCTTCTTTAATTCTTTCCAATGGTTGTTTTATGCCCTCTATTTTGGAGTACTTGTAACCAATTACATCAATGTTATTGAGAATTGCAGCAAGAGGCGTCCTGATGTTGTGACCTAGATGAAGTAAAAGCGATAAATACCATTTGTGGTGCCACTCTGTTTCCCGGTAAGAAATGACCGATTTTCTTAATTCGATGAGGTAGTTCCTAAAAATCAGAAAGGCAAAGAGTAATGTAACTAGGCTATTTAAGAACTCTATGTAGAGATAATTCCCATCCTCTAGAAATACCTGTTCTCCTCGTGTGATAATTAGTAAAAGTCCAACCACAAGGTTTATCAGTAGAAGTATATCAAATAGCTTGAGTGACTTATCCTGACTTAAAATGAATTTCATTTTTATCAAAATTGCCCAAGGAAGCGCTAAAAGACTAACAATGTAAATTTTTGGCAGCACTAGGGTGAGGAGTAGTGGAGTTGAAAATTGGAGAAAAAACAATCCCTTTAACCAGATGGATGGATTCTCAAATTTTAGAATAGTCAAGATGGAGATATACAAAACGGTCATCCAAAGCACATGAAACATCCTTTCGCCTAGTGAGTTGAATTGCGCGTCCAAAGAAAACTTTAATGCCAATTCAATAGTTAGACAAACAAATAGAATGATGTAGTCTTGAAATTCTCTAAGTTTATGGGGTAGGGTCATAACCTTAAGTTAAGATAATTTTGAATAGCAAAGCACATATTGATTACCAACCTATTCCTTCTTCCAAAGAGAAGGCCCTGGCTTTATTTGAATCATTTAGAGCAGCGCTTCATACGAGAAGAAGTATGCGGTTTTATGATAAAACAGAAGTGCCTCAATCGACAATAGAAGAACTTATCTCTCTTGCTGCAAGTGCCCCTAGCGGTGCAAACAAGCAACCGTGGCATTTTGTAGCCGTTCAAGACCCAGTGGTTAAGAAGCAGATTCGCGAGGCTGCTGAAGAAGAAGAAAAGGCATTTTATGGAGGACGTGCCTCGGAGGAATGGCTCGACGACTTAAAGCCCTTTGCTACTAATTGGCAAAAGCCTTTCCTTGAGGATGCCCCATGGCTGATCGTAGTATTTCGCAAGAACTATGATTTGAATGATGATGGTTCAAAAGCTAAAAACTACTATGTTCAGGAAAGTGTGGGTATTGCTTGTGGATTCTTGATTGCGGCCATTCATGCCGCAGGATTAGCTACGTTGACACACACGCCATCTCCTATGGGCTTCTTGTCAAAGATTTTGGGCAGGCCTGCAAATGAAAAGCCCTTCTTGCTCTTGCCAATTGGGTATCCAGCCGAGGACGCAACAGTGCCAAACATTAGCAAGAAGACTTTAGACGAAATCAGTGATTTTATCTGACCTTAGCCAAAATTCTTAAAAGCATGTTTGAAGGTACTTCTATCCAATTTGTAGTCGATGCAGCAGAAGTTCGCGAAGAGTTGAATGCGGCGAGCCTGAATTGGCCAATTATTAAGATTCTTGGAAGCGAGGAAGATGAGGATAAAGATCCTGAGGACATGAGCGTATCAAATACTGGTGTGGCTATCTATATCGACAGCATTGATCTCATCTTAAAAGAGCGTGTTGAAAAGGCCAAAGAAATTGTCACTACAGTTGCACGAATGATCCAATACTTCAATGAGCGCAACGAGACTGCCGTCTTATTCTTCCACACGAGCTGGCAGACCTATTTAGTCAAAGAGGACTAATTCTTGAGGTGATGCATAGCCTTGGAAGTACTTTCAATTCTTAGCTTGATGTAATAGGAAAACTGTTCGTGATTCAGAGTTCGAGTACTCCCTCCTGGAAGTTCGAAAGACCACAGCAGCTGATCGCAGTATTTAACCATGCGCATCTTGCACTTCGAGAGTAACTCAAGATTATTCTCTATAAATTCAAAAGTATCAGGCATGTCTAGGATTTGTAATGTAATATACACACATTCTAGGCAACCATCTTCTCAATTTAAAAATAGAGTCTAAAAATTAAGAGTTGAAATGGTTTCGAAGGATTAAAGACTTACTCTTTCCAATACAAGCTTCTAATTCTTCTAGAGAGGCTTCTTTGACCTTCTTCACACTCTTGAACTTTCGCATTAAAGTTTTAATGGTTTCAGGACCAATCCCTTTTATCCCGTCCAATTCGCTTTTATAGGCCCCTTTGCTTCGCCTGTTTCGGTGATGACTAAGTGAGAATCTGTGTGCCTCATCTCTTGCCTGTTGGATGATTTTCAATGTCTCGCTTCTCTTATCTAAATATAGCGGATAAGGGTCTCCAGGGAAGTAAATCTCTTCCAATCGCTTGGCGATACCTATTATTGTAATCTTCCCTCTTAACCCCAGGCGTTCCAAAGCAGTAAGTGCCGCACCTAGCTGTCCTTTACCGCCATCAATTACGATTAACTGTGGCAGCGGCTCTCCTTCATCCAATAGTCGTCTGTATCTTCTGTGAACGACCTCCTCCATGGAGGCGAAATCGTCAGGTCCAACGACCGTTTTGATATTGAATTTTCTATAATCCTTTTTCGACGGTTTTCCATTTTTAAAAACCACACAGGCAGAGGCTGGGTTGGTCCCTTGAATATTAGAATTGTCAAAACATTCTAGGTGACGCGGCTCCTCGGGCATGCGTAGATCCGTCTTCATTTGAGTCATGATACGCTTCACGTGCCTGTCAGGATCAACAATCTGAATATTCTTGAGCTTCTCCTGACGGTAGTACATTGCATTCTTAATGCTGAGGTCAATGAGCTTTTTCTTTTCCCCTTTTTGTGGTACTGCAAATTCTACCCCCTCGATCTGAAGATCAATAGGGTGTGAGGTGAAAACCCTGCGCGAGGCGGAACCAAACAGATCGCGAATTTCTGGGATGGCTAGATTCAAAAAGTCTTGTGGCTCCTCCTCCAACTTCTTTTTCATTTCTACGGTATAGCTCTGAACGATGGCGCCTTCCACAATTTTCAGGTAGTTCACATAACCAAACTCAGCGTCCATGCTTACGCTAAAGACATCAATATTGGTCATGCGGAAGCTTACTACGGTACTCTTCGCAGTATATTTTTCAAGTGCGTCCAATCGCTCTTTGCAATACTGCGCCTGCTCAAATTCGAGATTTTCGGCATGGCGGGACATTCGGTCATTAAGGTTGCGTTTTACCTCGCCTAGCTGTCCTTTGATGATCTTTCGAGCGGCATCGACATCTGCGTTATAGTCCGCTTCACTTTGGAGGTCTTCACACGGCCCTTTGCAATTCCCAATGTGGTACTCAAGACAAAGTTTAAACTTGCCCTTTTCAATATTCTCTTCACTTAGCAAATACTTACAGGTACGCGTGGGATACATCTGCTTGATCAGCTCAAGCACTGCTTTCATCGCTTTTACTGATGGGTAGGGACCGTAATACTCACTGCCGTCGCGTTTGATATTGCGCAGTCCATAAATTCTTGGAAAGCGCTCTTTTCGGATGGTAATATAGGGGTAGCTCTTGTCGTCCTTCAGGTTGATATTATAGCGTGGCTGGTGCTCCTTGATGAGGTTGTTCTCGAGCAACAAGGCATCCCCTTCGGTATCCGTAATGATGGTTCTAATATCAGCCACTTTTCTCACCATGACGGCGATGCGAGCGCTCGTCACACTTTTGGTGAAATAGCTACTTACGCGCTTTTTAAGGTCTTTCGCTTTTCCTATGTACAGGATCTTCCCGTCCTTGTCAATGTGCTGATATACCCCTGGTTTATGAGGCAGGGTTTTTAGCAAGTTTTGAATGTGTTCGGGTGTATTTGACATGAGGGGTAAAGATAAAAAAACCCGGCTCCTTTTAGGAGCCGGGCCGTGTTCGCATATTAAGCGAGTGGGGACATTTTATCGGGCATCCATCAAGGTTACCGTTCCGTTGACTACATATTCATAGTCGTCCGCGGCATTGACTAGCTCAATGGTGTAGAAGTATACACCGTCGGCAAGTTTAGTACCGTTTTGATTCGTACCTCTCCACGGATTAGAGTTGTCATAAAGCGGTTCACTTTGCCATACACGATCTCCCCATCTGTTAAAGATGGTCACCTGACTTAGATCTTCGTAATCGTCGATGTTCTGGATGATGAACTCGTCATTTACGTTATCCGCATTTGGCGTGATAAAGTTTGGCACCACAACTGTATCCGGGAATGGAGGAGTTGTGATAATGATAGGTAGGCAGTTAGAGTATGCGGTGTACTGCGTATCTGCCGGATTGGTTGTACGCACACAAACCCGGTACTCACCTGGAAGGAGCTCTACGAACATTTCGTAAGTAGTATCTGGAGCTATTACAGGGTTCTGAGGAGAGCTCACGTGATCGTGAACAAACTCAGGCAACCAAGCACCGTTTTGTTTTTCTTGAAGAACTACAGTGTAGCTATCTACTGGCCACGCATTGTACGTATTCCAAATGAGGTTGATCGCATTGGTATCAGGATCTACGATCGGTACGATTCCATTATCTCTTTCGAGAAGAATGCTGTGCGCATCACTAGTTGGACCCTGCATGTCGTCGTTCAACTTCATGTCTACGCGGTAGTCGTAACTGTCTTGGTCTACTTTAATGAATCCAATCTGACCGTCTTTGAAGTCATATTTGTACTGATTAAAAACAGTACCTACTTTGTTCCATTGTGTTTGACCTGGATCTTTACGGAAAATCTGCCACTCTTGGAAGAGGTAGTTAGGGTAAGATGAAGTATCAGCACTCCATTCGATCACTGGATTCTTGTCGTCCTCAACAGTCACGTTTTCAAGATCGTATTCTGCATCAAAACAATCTTCAACGTTCAGCTGAATAGTATCAAATTCATTCATTGGGAAACCACACTTATTAAGAAGTGTATTTCCATCATTACCAACCTTTGAATACAAGAAGTACTTACCATTCTTAGATAGTGGCTTGAACAGTTTAATTGTCATCTGCGAAGCTTCAAAGTTGTTGTCACAGTTCGCTGAGATTGACTCAATCGCTAAAGGTTGACCATCAGGTTTCGTCAAACGGAAATCTGTACCATCTGGAGAGATAGAGCTACAATCTAGCTTTACTGCGAACTTTAGAGTAACTGTTGAATCTAAACAGTTGTAGTCTACAGTAGGCAATCCATTATCAGGATCTTGGTAGATACCTGGCGCTTGGTAATCTAACTGAACACCTGCTTGCGCGAGCGGCGTGCACACGGAGGCAATGGCAATCTGCATATCTCGGTTTACCTCACCAATTTTTCTCCAAACATAGAGGGTTGAATCATAACGGTACTCATCCACGGTTACTGCCATTACATCAATCTCTATAGCCGACGGCGTGAAGGTGATAAGACCTGTAGTCGCGTTCATCACAAGCGAGTTAGCGGGCGAAGTTGTAATTGGTTGATCGTATGTCCAACCGGTAGCATATGTAATGTTCGAAGGAGAACATGAACCTGCGTTTCCATCCTTAACGTGAGAAATACGGTAGTACAATGAATCACCATCTGGTTCAACAACACTCTGCTTCCAGTTGAATGTGCGGCCTGTACAAAATGCTCGAACAGGCTCACTTACGAACTCAGGACTGTTGTTTTGACCAATCTGGTTGTTCAGTTTAGCTTCGATGTAAAAGCCTTGTGAAGAAGGGTTATTAATGTTATCAATTGCTGGATTACGACAACAAGTACTGAAGGCAAACGTCCAGTCTGGTGCATTACCTGGAAGTGTTATCTCCCCTTCGTACAGCATTACGTTAATGGTTACCCCAGCGTTCGTACTGCTCACACAGTCAAACAATGTTGGAGCAACAACACCTGAACCTCCAGTAGAACCAACTTCCGAAAGTGTAGTACTCACTGTGGCATAGTTTGCTGAACATGCATAAACCGTAGCAGATCCAGGGAGTGTAATACCTGTTGCATCACGGTAAAGACGCATGGTGATTTTGTATTTGTGTGAATTACCCGTAGAGCTGATGTATTCGTATTGAATATCACCACCTGCGTTGTGAGAAGCCTCCGCTACCTTCGACATTCCTAAGAATGCGAAGCCAAGGATAAAGAGACGAATGACGTTTTTCATGTGTTTGTTCTTCATGTACATATTTCGGAAGCATAAATATCTACAATTTTAGTGGCGAGAACAAGCAGAATGAGTAAACGAATCGGTTTACCGAGAAAGAAGGATGTAAAGTGGTAAAAAGCCCAAAACTGAGCCGCTCAAGAGTTCTCTCAATGTGTGTCTCTTGAGACTTGTTCGAGCCCAGGCAATGGCACCGCAGAGGAACAAGAAAACTAACATTCCATGGAGTGACCCCACGCTGTATTTCTCGTACATCGCTAAATACAGTGCAGTAAATCCTGCAATTCCAGCCATGTGCGCGCTGCTCTTGAAAAACGGAATTAGGATTGCACTAGC
>JAAXJR010000077.1 GCA_012269745.1 Flavobacteriales bacterium
GGCATCTCGAAATAGGTATAGCTGAGGTAAGCGATTAAAATGGTCAAGCTTATGGTGGCGATCCAATTGAAGGCGAATGTAAGAGTAGGGTGAAAGCCATAATCCAAGAGTTTCGACCCAAGAAAAAGTACACCATTGATTACGATCATGTGATACATATAAATACCGTACGAAAATTTTCCAAGGGCAACGGTCCATGTATTTACTCCTTTAAAATTTTCATCGTGTGCTAGGGTTGGTATGAATAGGGTGAAGCAGATTAGATAGATTCCATGCTTTAAAACATCTTGGTCGAAAGACAGAAAGTCCGAAAAGAATATGGCTACAAACGCGAGGTATAAGATCCGCTTGGTTATTCGTGATGTAGCGAAAAATCGATGACCATTTTTATTTAAAATAGCTATTGTGCCCCCTGCACTCATGAAAAAGAACACCATGATATAATCTCTGAGTATTTGTGCGAAAGGCATATGGAAGGCTATGAAGTAAACGAGCGTAAAACCACCCAGTACTAATAAACTCCTGTTGCGTGGTATGATTAAAAAAAGGGGGGCAATGACTAAATAGAATTGCTCTTCAATGCCTATCGACCACAAAATGGTAAGAATACTTCCAGGATCGCAAGCGTGCTTAAACACATTAGGTAAAAAGGCTACGTTCAGAAAGATAGCTTGATTGATGTCACAAACGGGCACCTTGTCAATACCTAATTTGGGGAATAAATAATAATAAGCACCCAGGCCAATGATTAAAACGGTATAATAAACGGGATATAGCCGAAGTAATCTTCGTAAATAAAAGTTGCGGATTGCAACTGTCCCGGTGTCTTTTTTCTCTTGCCATAATTGGCCAATAATTAGATAACCACTAAGAGTGAAAAAAACAAGAACTGCCTCTGATCCTTTATCTAGTATTGGGAGTAGGGGAAGATGAACAAATCCTTGATTTATACTGAAGGCATTCAGATGAAAGAGTACGACAACCAGTGCAAGGAAACCTCTAAGCGGGTCTAAGTTCTTGTAGTACATTTTAATGTTGAATCAGTAGCTTTTGGTATACCCTGCCTCCTTTCTTTTCTATTTCTACGAAGTAAATCCCATTTTCAAGGTGATTCAATTCAAGGTTTAACCTGGTGGTTTGAGCTTTAATAGTACCAAAGTGAACTACTTGGCCAATTTGATTTCTAATTAGGAAGTTACCATGCAGGTCGTTTAGTAGAAGCATTGTAATATTTCCGTTTGATGGGTTTGGATATATTCTTAGATCCTTTCTATGAGCTATTTTTTCTTCAATTGATATCGAAGCACAATCTGTACCAATCATATTCGAGTCCATCCAGTCGAGACGATCCGAAATCCACGTTTCGAGAATCGCGACATCACCGGAATATGAGGAATCTGCGGCATTAACGTAGATTGGCAATGTACCTCCTAAAGGCCAACGACTGCGGTCTCGTTCTGAAGGTTGTGTAAGAATGGATTTATTCGTGCTGATGAAGTCGATAATCGAATCTTCGTGCCATACAGAAGCTCGCAATTCCTGCCACCTACAATTTACAGCATTTGAGAATGCCGGTGTAGCTGCCAAAGTTTGCCACCATGCAGGAATTAAAGATGAACAGGGTCCGTTATATTGCCAATAGGTGCTTTGATATCCATTACAGCTTGAGGTGTTGCCTAAAGAAAAATTAAAATCCCAAACAGGTCCCATCTTTATAAGACTGTCTTTACTGTTTTTGTCTTTATGGTAGTATGTACTTGCTCTAAACCCGTCTACGTTTTTCGTTAATTCTTGTACCAGAAAATAATCTACAAAAGATGAAATGTCTATATACTCATCCCAGTATTTACCCTTGTAAGGCACAGAAATATCTTGGAGTGAGTGTTCAAAGTCATCGACAAAGTCTCTTATGTAATCTATTTGTTCTTGAGGGATTTTTTCAATTTTTGGATAGATATGACTGTATTTAACCTTTTGGGTGGTGCTATTTGTGGGGTAAAAACTTGAAAGCCAATCTGACTCAATTAGCTCTGTGCTCCAAATATATCCTCCGGTTAAATCATCTCCTGTGGTTTCGTCTTCTTTTAGTTTTGCAATATCTACACGGTTTTTATCCCTCTTTATTTTTTCCATTAATACATAGATCCCTTCGTAGTTGCCATTGATGAAGAGTTCAACGTATTCCGTTTTGGAGGCGTACTGTCCAGTCTTACGAGCTAAGTTCATGGACAATGCGTTGCGTAAGTAAGTTCTATCGGCAAATGGTCCATGCAATACCCAATCTTCTTCCTCAGGGAGGCCCAATGGAGAGACATCCGTATCCTCCCATTCACTATTTTTGGATTCGATTAGATATCCATTCTTGGGCATGCTATGTAAGGAAGTATTTCCTCTTTTTTTGATGCCTATATTGGTATTTAGTTGTGTTGTTCCAGAATAAGAACAGTGAGTAGTGCTGTCTTCATTCCATACTATCTCCATTTGAGCTTTTATTTTTTCTACTGGAGTGATAAGCTTTCCAAATGAGTTAATTCTAATAATTGGTATAGGACTTTGGAAAGATTCATAACTGAACCATGAGGCAGCTGGACTATTAATGATGTTTGTTGAAGTAGTCGCGCAATGAAGCCAGTATTTTGTGGTCAAGTCCCAAGTATTTGTGCTATCCAAAGTATGGACTGCAAGCACATTGTTTCCGCTAACGAGGCAATTTGTCCAGAGCGAATCTTGAATTATCCAGACTGCATGGTCTCCTCCTTGCCATGTGCTAGCGCCATTAGAAAGAGTAGGACTTCTGCTTTCTAACGGAAGGTCATCATACGATGGTGGCTTAAGGCTATCCGCAATGTTGGATCTTGCGATTTCCACACCATTCAAATAGGCTACAAAACCATCGTCAAAATCAGCGTGAAGAATGAGAGACTTTATAGAATTCGTTTGACTTATAGTGAATGTCTTTCTCATGTATAGAGATGGAACATTTGAGATAATTGTGGAATCGTCATTATTTCCATAACCAATGGATCCTGGAGCGCTTAGCCACGTAGAGTCATTAAATGACACAGTGTTCCAGTCATTTGGCGGTTCAGAAGTGCCTTTGAAATAGGTCCAATTATCGTGTGCATTTACAAGCTGTTCCCAATGATCTATTTGGCCGAAAACGATATTGGGGACCATAGTAAGAAGTAGAAAGAGTAGGTTGGTTTTATTCATGTGATGAAAGTAGCCTTTACACTTCTACCTGATCAATGGGTAACAATCATGCGTTCAAAAATTCCACATATGATACCTGCATAATTAATTTCATTTATTTAATTGAGAATGACCTTTTCAAAAAAGCGAGTTTTTTGGTTAGCCAATTCGATAAAATAAATTCCAGACTGATAATTCTGTAAATCGACTTTCAAGTTATGATCATCATTGGAAATCTTATTCCAATGTACAGTTTGACCAAGTGCGTTCCTCACAGTTAACTCATCAAAAGAATGGTTATCAAACTCGATTCGAATAATTCCAGCAGTTGGATTCGGGAAAACACGTATATCGGGGTGTGTAATTGTATTTGAAAATCCTAATGAACAGGGACTCCCAATCATATTTGTGTCCATCCAATCTAGTCTGTCAGTAATCCATGTTTTCATATAGTTCATGTCCCCTGTGACTGTAGAGTCTATGAAATGGGCATAGTGAGGAGGGTTGCCGTATTCGATGTACCATCGCTCTCTGTCTCTTTGGGAAGGACCTAATAATTCAATTTCTTGCGCGTCTAAAAAGTCAAAAATAGAGTCTTTGTGCCAAGGGCCTTGTCTAAGCTCTTGCCAACGACAATTCACCCGATTAGCAAATGTTGCATCTTGGACTAATTTAGTCCACCAGTTGGGACCTAGTGAAGCACATGCTCCGGAATAACTCCAGCCGCTAGGAATATAGCCTTGGCAGTTGAACGTAAGTCCTAAAGAGTAGTTAAGGTCCCAGACTGGTCCTGCTTTAATTGTACTGTCTTTACTGTCTTTGTCCTTATGAAAATAGGAGCTTGCACGATAGGCGTCGAAATTCTTCGTTAGCTCTTGGATCAAGAAATAGTCAACAAAAGAATTAACATCAATGTATTCATCCCAATATTTCCCCTTGTAGGACAAGGAAGTGTTTTGCAATGCTTGTTCAAAGTCATCTACAGTTGTTTGAAGATATGTTTCTTGTTCAGGTACAATATCTTTTTCAGAAGGAACGAAATACTGGTATTTCAGTTTCGTTATAGTAGAATTCCATGGATAGAAGCTGGAAAACCAATCTTCATCGCCCCAGTCAATACGCCAGATATATCCACCGGTAAGATCATCGCCTGATATCTCGTCAGGCTTTAATTTCGCGATATCAACTCTGTTTTTATCTCGTTTAATATTCTCCATCAAGATATAAATGCCTTCATATTCGCCGTTGACGAAAAGTTCCGTAATAGCGGTTCTCGAGGCATAATGACCTTGTTCCCTTACAAGGTGCATAGTGAGGGCATTTCGAGCATAAGTTCTATCCACCCATGGTCCATAAAGAATCCAATCCTCTTCTTCTGGCAGTCCTAGTGGTGAACGATCGGTATCGGACCAATACTCATCTTTAAATTCGAATAGATATCCGTTTTTAGGAAAGGAAAATAAAGAGCCATTACCTCTTTTGCGGATGGATATTTTACTTGTTAGATGTGTTTCTCCCGAATAGGAAGAAATAGCGTTGCCCATATCCCAAACGATATCCATTTCTCCTTTGACTCTGTATTGTCTGAAAACATCGCGCCCAAAAGTGTTGACTCTTACAACTGCTGAGTTTGACTCAAATGAATTGAATTCGAACCAGCTCGCAGCTGAATCATTATAGTAATTTGTTCTCGAAGTTCCTGAATGCAACCAATATTTCGTGGTTAGATCAAAGGTGTTGCTGCTATCAAGCGTATGTATTGCTAATACATTCTGCCCATTGACGAGCGCTTGATTCTTGATGGAATCGTTTACAATCCATACGCCTGGTAAACCGGCTCCCCATGTAGTTGGGCCATTATAGGTAGTGGGTTGTCGGCTTTCTTCAGGTGATGAATTATATGCTGGAGGCTTTAAACTGTCTGAAATATTTGCTCTTGCCACTTCCACTCCATTTAGATATGCAACAAATCCATCGTCATAATCTGCATGCAGGATGAGTGATAGAATGGAGTCTTTATGTTGAATTTGGAAAGTATGCCTCATGTAAATCGATGAAACAACCGAAATTTGGGTAGAGTCATCATTATTTCCGTATCCAATGGACCCGTATCCGCTTGGCCAAGCCGAATCATTAAACGAAGTGGTATTCCAATTGCTAGGCGGCTCGGAGTTTCCTTTGAAATAGGTCCAAGAATCGTGCGCATTTACAAGCTGTTCCCAATGGTCAATTTGTGCAGACGCATTTACAAAACAGACTAAACTGAGGAGTAGCAGGCTTCTTTTCATAAGGTAAAAATACCAAGATTTAAACTAATTCGATCTCATTTTACGGTATTAACACTTATAGCGTGTATAATTTTCAAACTGTCTCGATTTAAACTATATTTGTTGTTATAACAACTAAATAGTACCCGAATGACTTTAATTCAAGAAA
>JAAXJR010000008.1 GCA_012269745.1 Flavobacteriales bacterium
GAATAGGCACTAAAGTTGCCTTCTTCGTCAATGCTGTAAAGTGGTGTGCTCACCAAGGACTGCACGCCCCAAAGGGTTCCGTTTTCGTCGAAGGTGATGCCCCCGGTGCGAAGGTCGCTTGCATTACCGCCAACGCCTTTTAAGACACCACCGGTATTGGTGGTATTGAAGAAGGCTGCCGTATCGGCAAACGAAGGATCGCTGATGCCTTCGAGCTTAATAAGTCCCTTGCCCCAAGAGCTCAGGTACAGCTCGCTGGCGCCCGTAGCTGATATCTTGAATGCAGCGTCCACAATGTCTGTGGCGCTGTAGAGTTTTTCAAAGCCGAAATTGGTCCAATCTTGCCCCGAATACACACTAGCTCCATCCGCGACGAAGGTTTTCGTCCAGAGGTCGGTCAGTGCCCCCGGTGCTAGGATGACGCCACCAAAGCTTTCTGGACCTCCCGGGTCTATAGAGTTCGAGAAGGTGAAATTTCTGCCCTGCCCGTAGCTAATGACCTTGTACGAACGGTCGCTGTAGGGCGAAGGCGGTAAAAATCTTTTCACCTTATTACCATCGCGTACGCGGATCAGGCCGGTTTTAAAGTTGCCGATATAGATGGAGCCGTCGGCTTCATGTTGTACTGCAGCGATAGGACGCAATACACCTTGCGCGAAAAGGGCGCTTGAGATGTTTAGGGAATCGCCGAAGGTGTTTTTCGCGGTGGATTCACGCGCCAACACATTGAATTCTCGTGTGATAATGAGCCAATTGGCCGTCGTTGAAATGTCCTGGATGCTTTGAGCTCCTACACCCGATTGAAACGGTGTAGGGTAGCCTTCCACCGTCCATTGTCCCGACGAATTTTCAGCCAAGGCCAACAAATAGGACCCTGAGGTCAGATCGTCTACTGCATAGATGAAGCGCTCTTCAGATGCGAAGTAGGCGATGTGCTGAGGATCGAATTGGTCAACTCCCAAACGGTAATCTGTAGTGCTCCATGACGGTAGTGTTTCCTTCAAATCGCCCACCAGAAACTCAGTGTTGAGTGCCGGCGAATAGGCCACCGCCACACCTGAAGGATTGATATCGAACGATTGAATAGCTATGGGGGAGAAGTTTGCTCCGAGCAGCAGGGTGCGACCGGCGAGGCGGGTGGCGATATCGAATTCTACAAGGCCGAAGTCGGTCGCGATATAGGCCATTCCGTTGTAGAACGAGATGTCGTTAATGCGCTTGAGCCCAGTGTACGAAGGGGTCTCTTCGATCGCTGCGATAGAGGAGATGCCCAGGGAGGTCCAGATGTCTAAGCGCCCGTTGGCGTAGCCAATCCATACGGTGCCTGAGGCCTCGTCGGCCTTTAGCGCCGTGATGTTCGATCCGGTCAATCCATTGATGCGTGAATAGCGTGAGATTTCGTCCGAATTGGAATTGACCACCAATACATTATTCGAGGAAGCAGCAAAAACGTAGTCGTCCAGTGCCGCGGTGTATTTAAAGGTGTTGTACGGCAGGTGATCTACCCAGAATTCAAAGGGCTCGGCGCCGGCTATTTTGTCCTGATCCTGAGCATATAAGCAGGCCGAGGGTAGGCAAACACTAAGGATTGTTATCGGAATGATAAAAAATAACCGGAGCTGTCTGTACATGCGTTCAATTTACGACCTTAGTAGAGGAATAAACGTATGGAATTGTACGTTTATGATGCAAAATAATAACGACCATGGCATGCAGTAATTGTAGTAGCGGTGGCGGCGTTCCTAAAGGCTGTAAAAGCAACGGCTCATGTGGAACTGGAGGATGCAATAAACTGCCAGTCTTTGATTGGCTTTCAAATATGGAACTTCCCTCAACCGAGAAACCATTTGATTGGGTTGAGGTCAGATTTAAAAACGGTCGCAAGGAATTTTACCACAATGCGAACGAATTAACACTCCAGGTCGGAGATGCAGTGGCTGTTGAGGCCCACTCCGGACATGATTTAGGCAACGTTTCCATCGTTGGGGAGCTGGTAAAGCTCCAAATGAGTAAGAAAAAATTCAAGCCTGAGAAGCAGGAGCACCACATGAAGGTGTACCGTCATGCTTCGGAGAAGGATCTAGAAAAATGGGCAGAAGCCCGTGCATTGGAGAAGGATACCATGATGCGCAGCCGTGAGGTGGCACTTCGATTGGGTCTTAAAATGAAGATCTCCGATGTAGAATACCAAGGGGACGGCACCAAGGCCATCTTCTATTACACGGCAGACGAACGTGTAGATTTCCGTCAATTGATTCGTGAGCTTGCACAGCTTTTCGGCATTCGCATTGAGATGAAACAGATTGGTGCGCGCCAAGAAGCGCAGCGTCTAGGGGGAATTGGCTCGTGTGGTCGCGAACTGTGTTGTTCCACGTGGCTTTCAGATTTCCGCAGTGTAAACACGGCGGCAGCGCGCTACCAGCAGCTCAGCCTGAACCCTCAGAAATTGGCCGGACAGTGTGGTAAGCTAAAGTGTTGTTTGAACTACGAGCTAGACAGCTATATGGAGGCGGTGAAGCGCTTCCCATCGCCGAACAAGAAGCTCAAGCTCAAAGGCGGTGTAGCGTTTTTCCAGAAGATGGACATCTTTAAGGAGATGTTGTGGTACGCAACCGACAGCAACCCGAACGACTGGGTGCCGCTAAAGCTGGACCAAGTCAATGAAATCCTCGAAGCCAACGAGAACGGTGAGTTCCCAGAAGATTTGGGCGATTTCCGCTTCGAAGAAATGAAGGTTGAAAAGGTCACAGGTTTGGAAGTAGCCGACTTTGTGGGAGGCAATGCGGAAGACAGCATTACGCGCTTTGACAGTCCGAAGAAGCGTCGTAACCGTGGCAATAACCGCAACAGAAACCGCAACCGCAACAGGAACAAAAAACAAGGCGACAAGGCTCCAAAGAAGTAATGAAGAAGATCCTACCTCTTTTGGCCGTAGTGCTATTGGTCTCATGTGGAAAGAATGTGGTGCTGGACGAACTGCACACCTTTGGGGACAGTAGGTGGCACATGGATTCTGTGGTTACCGTAGTTTGGGAGCCCGAGCAATCGGAAGATCCGGTGTTTATGAGCATGTACATCCGCCATTCGACGGAGTATCCGTACAACAACCTCTTCCTGTTTAGAAGTATTGAAAGTACCCAAGGGGTAGAGTATACGGATACGGTTAATGTGGCATTGGCCGACCCACTAGGGGTATGGAACGGCTCGGGGATGAGCAATCTGAAAACGCTAGAAATCCCGATCGGACAAGGAGCAGTTCGCTTTCGTGACGACGAACGCTATACCTTGAAAATTACCCAAGGCATGCGCGATACCGTATTGTACGGCATTCAAGATGTCGGGGTCCAATTCGAGCAGGTCAAACCCGCCGACTAAGCTTCTGAACCTTCGTGCGCCGGCACCAAGTCACTAACATCTTCACCCGCCTTGCGAATAGCGAGCTTGCAATGGTCTTTGCCGGAGTTGGCTTGAGTCTCTAGTACAATCAACTGTCCGCCGACCTTTTCCATCAAGGTTCTGTCGTAGTTCATCAGGTGGTAGCACGCGTGTGGATCACCGCTGCCTCGAAGCGGGCATTTGATGTGAATTTCCGTGAAGGCCGTCTTCTCATCGCTTCCGGTAAACTTGAATTTGTGCTGTGCATCAGGCGGCATCAAACTCACCCAAGTTTTCCCAAGCTCATCGACACTAGTGGCCACCTCAGGCTTGTTCAAACTAAGGTTCAATTTGGCAGAGCTCTTGCTCATGGCTCCGGCCAATCCGTAGGCTTTCATCCTCGCCAACGTGCCGAATACAGCCAGTCCTCCTCGGAAGACTACCCAGCGTTCTAAGATCTTTTTAATTGCGCCCATAATGTATCAACGAGGTGTTCCGCTTTTCGTTCACTAAAATCTGCGATCTGATGTCGGCACGAGGTTCCGGTAGCTACGATGACCTCTCCTTCAAAAGCTTCAATTTTTGGAAGCAGGACCAATTCTGCCATCTTCCTACTCATAGCATAATTCTCCGTTTTCATCCCGTACGAACCTGCCATACCACAACAACTGCTTTTCACGCGGTCCACCTTGGCACCTAATAACAACTGCAGAACATAGGCGGTATCTCCCGCACTTTCCAAGCTCTTTTGGTGGCAATGCACGTGCAACAAGATCTCTTCTTCGTATGCCTCAAAAGCATCTTTAGCTCGGTCCAATTTTGGCAATTCGTCCGCCAAGAACTTATCAATCGTAGCAATTCTCTGAGCTGCAATCCACGCTTTTTCTTCCGGCAACAACCGTCCATATTCATCCACAGCGCTGAGAACGGCACTTGCCTCCAAACCCAAAATTGGCGCGTTTTTGAGCGTTTTTGCTGCATTTTGGAGCTTTTTTAGTGC
Source organism: Flavobacteriales bacterium (assembly GCA_012269745.1). Lineage (GTDB taxonomy): Bacteria > Bacteroidota > Bacteroidia > Flavobacteriales > Schleiferiaceae > UBA10364. Next base: position 4,376 of record JAAXJR010000008.1, read on the forward strand.
TTTTTGGGCCAATTTCTTCGATTCTGGCAAAAAACCACCACTTAGCGTAGCGCGTCCACTTGGGCTACAAACGACCGCTGGACTATAGCCCAGCGCGCCGAGCACATCACACGCTTTACCCACCAACATCGGATCGTTCGCCTGGGTAAATTCATCCACCCACAGAATCACGGCGCGCTCGTGGCCTGCGGCGCTTTCAACCGAATAGCCTTTTTCATACGCTTTCATGTAGGCGGGATTCACAAGCCCTGGTAGGGAACGCCCCGGGTGAATACCCATGAATCGCTTGGTCAGTCCTGATTTAAGAATAGGGTTGATTAAACGCCACAACCCCTGATAGTTCAAACTCTTGTGGAAGTTGGCAAAGGCCTTATCGGCCATCGTGCGTTTACCCCGGTTTTGATACAAGTATTCAGACTTCATGGCGGCCATATCGACCCCAGAAGGACATTCCTTGGTACAGCCTTTACAGCCCACGCAATGCTGCATCGCTTCGGCCAATTCCGGCGCTTTAAACCCTTCTATGCTTTGCTCGGTCAGTACGCTGCGCAGCACATTCGCCCGCCCGCGAGTACTGTCCCATTCGTCCCGTGAAGCCATGTACGAAGGGCACATTAAGGCACCGGTGAAAGGCAGACGTCGGCAATCTCCAGATCCGTTGCATTTCTCTACGGCACGCAAGAATCCGCCTTCTTCGCTGAAGTGAAACTGGGTATCTAGCACGGGCTCCTCTCGATCTACTTCATAGCGCAAATCTTCGTTCATGGGTTTGGCGCCCACAATCTTGCCCGGGTTCAACCGGTTCTCAGGATCCCACGCCTTCTTGAAGCTTTCCATCCAAGGGTAAACCTCGGGGCCATAAAAGTCTTTGATAAATGCCGCACGGACGCGACCGTCGCCGTGTTCTCCCGATAAGGACCCGCCGTATTTTTTGACTAATTCCGCACTGGCCTTACTGATTTCATACAGCAATCGGACCCCTTCAGAAGTCTTCAAATTCAAAATAGGTCTCAAGTGCAATTCCCCAGCACCGGCATGCGCGTAGTACACACTTTCCTGGCCGAAGCCTTGCATTAACGCATCAAACTCACGGATATATTCCTGGAGCACATCAATACGTAC
>JAAXJR010000030.1:0-85860 GCA_012269745.1 Flavobacteriales bacterium
GCATTTCATCCTCAAACGACAGGCAAATATCCCTATGGATATCCTCTACAGTATCAGCATCATAACCGCTGTGCCAGCCAAAGTCAGTCTCTGATGTACCGACTAGAAGTATGTCTCCCTCCTTGTATTGTAGCGTGTATTCACCGGGTAGAAAGGTTTCTGGGTCGCCGAAAAATATGGAGGTGATGATACTCTCAATGCGCTCCTGTTTCTGGCCCTTACTAATAGTCCCAAAAGATATCTGGTAATACATATCGGCCATAGATGCACCTACATACATATCACCGTCACATAAATCGATCTCGGCTTTAATTAGCTCAAAATCTGTTAGCTCGCTCATAGTTATTGGTTGTTTGTCTTTAAGATACTGAATTGCGACTATCAATCTCCTGTTTCACAGATTTAACTGCGGCTTCAAGCAGGTCGCCTTCGAAATCTTGGTCAATGGTATCGCTCTTTTCGTGGTAGCTGAACAGGTTTCTAAAGTGTGTGATCAGCAGAGCGAGACTCTGGGCATGGTAGTTCCAGTTTTCTTCGTTCTCGGCTTCGTTTTCATCATATTCCGATGTGCCGCGTTCCATCCATGCGATGGGGGCCTCGGCTGGGAAGGATTCTCCTATCATCATCTCGTCCAGTTTTAAGGCAGCGAACAGCAAGTAATGGGTCGTAGTAGGAACGAAGATGTACTCCACTACACCGCCCACAGGAGGCATGCCGTGCATCAAATTCTCGTCGTTCATCCGTCCCAAAAGCGCCGCATTCTCCAAGATCATATTCTCGGCATCAAACCCGTAGTCGTAGTAATTACCCAGGTATATTGTTTGTCCGTCAAACTCCGCCTCTTTGGGTGGGTTTGGTTCGCTCATCCCACCTATGACCATGGGCAGGCGCATGATCGATTGTCTCAAGGCAATGCGGTTCATGCCTGATGCTCTTTCCTTTGCTGTACTCATACTATTCTACTTCAAAATCCATTTTTACGGTGATGCTTGCCGTCTTCCATCGGCTCGAGGTGTTGAATGTACCGCTCCACGAGTAGCTTTCGCCGCTGTTGTAGCCCAAGATTTGGAACACACCCAGTTTTGCACTCTTGAGTCCTTTTAGCGTACTCTTTGAATTCTTGGCAATCTGCTCCGCCCTGATACGGCCGTTTTCACTCGCCTGTTCAATCAGGTTCAGTTTGAGCTTGTCTAGATCGCTGTAGTAATACTTCGGGTTATAGGATTTGATCTCCACCCCTTCCTCAAGTAGCTCACTTATCTCTCTAGAGATGGCAATGACCTTGTTGAGCTCCTTGGAGTAAATGCGCACCTCTTGTCGGAGGTTGTAGGTCTCAAACTCGCTGCCCACGTACTTCCCGTTCTCGTTGTACACACTCTTTTCCTCCTCAGAGGTGTTGATTTGGTTGAAAGTGATTTCACTGGCCTTCACCCCTTTCTTCTTGAGGTAATTTTCGACGATCTTTTTATCTCTACGAATCGATTCAAAACCCGCTGCCAGATCCACATTTGAGGTTTCAAACACCCCACTCCAACTGATCTCATCACTCTGGAAATCTATACTGCCCAACCCCGTCACCGAGATATTCCCTGGCCTATCCCCTCTCGTCTTGTACGCATAGGCCAACGCGATGGACGCCCCGAGGATGCTGATGGCAAAAATTGCCGCTACTGTTCTTTTCATGTTTTCTTGGTTTTATCTTTTTGTTTTTCATTTTCAATTCCATCGAGCTCTTCTTCTCTATCACTGAGAAAAGCCTCTATCGACCGGTTCCTCGCTTCTTTAGGTATGTTTTTGTTGAACAGCATCGCCTACTCCTCTTTAATCGCTTTTATGCGCACGAACTCCCAGACCCATGCGAACTTCTGGCCCTCCGGGATCTCATTGCCCATCTTTTCATTGGCCACATCTGCCACCTGAACGATGTATTTGAGGGTATCATAGTCTACCCAGATGAGCTTGGCCACGTGGCCCCAATCTGGATCGCCATAGTTCGCATGCACCATCATCGAGCTGTCGGCTCCAGCCACAAACTGTGTGTTCCAAGTCCCGCCCAAGGCACCTTCATTGAATGTTGTAACTGGACTGATGGCTCTATCCAAAGTGCTGCCATCTATCAAGGGGAACTCTACCAACATCATGCTGTCCATCGTGTAGTAGCTGAGCGGATCCATCGTTGCTGTATCGTAGAGCACATTGTGCACGCTACCTAACCACTGCCCGGAGAAATCGAAATGAGCTAGGACTCCGAACATCTGAGATTCGTCCATCTCCATTTTATCATAAAGCGACTCACCGGTGTAATCCTTATTCCAATCTGTAGAATCTTCCATGATTTTCATGTGCGACAGAATCATGTAGATATCTCCACCGCTAAGGGTATCTATCTGCAGCATCGCCTGATCCATGGTCACTAGCATGCTGTCTTCGAGGTAGGGTTCGTTCCACATGACCCCGTAGGTCTTGCGGTAATCTGCCTTAAGGGAATCGGCGCTGTACTCATTATACCTGTCTAAAACATCATGGTAGTACACAGAGTCCAATTCAAACGATAACCAATCGCGAATGAGGTACTTCATCGTTTCATCCTCGTACAAAGGATCCAGGTCGTAGTAATAGCTCACATACTCCATTCTAAAGCCTGGTTCGTTGTCCTTGTGGAACAGCCTATATATACCGGGAACCGTGTCCTGATAGGCCCTCGTGCTGTCCTTATCCACCCACTCCCAGTTTATAAAGGAGGTTCTAGAAACTTGCTTTTTAAAGTTATTGGTTCGCTCTGAGGTTTGAGCTCCGGCGGCTAGCCCTGCCGCTAGGAGAAATAAGGTGATTACATGTTTCATAACATCGCTCTTTAAGTTCCCATCCAAAGTCCTAATGATCGCGCGTAGTAACGCATTTCGACAACCTTGTCGCGAAGGACTTTTGTTTCGTATCTGGCCGCCGGAGCGCCAGCTAAAGCATCCAAAGAGAAAGTGATTCCTCTATTGTTTTTGGTGAGTATTCACCCGCATTTTTTGCCACCGTGCCCTGAGAAGGATCGGTTGGCACCTCTTCATTGCAGAGGTTCTCTATGCACGCAAAACCTATTAGAAGGCCGCGCTATTTAGTTCACACCATCGATGCTGCCTATACACACTCCCCTTGGCTTTTGGCGTGATGTTTAGTAGTAAATGGGAGTGAAATTTCTTTAGCATCGATTCTGGTTATTGGCTTGGTAATGAAACGTTAACGATTCGTTTTCTGATTTATTCTCAAATGTAGAATCTAATTGTGCGGAATTGGTGCAGAGGATTAATCCACCTCGAATTCCTTCAAAAGGAAGAGACGTTCACCGGCAGGTCCTGCCAAATAATACTCCGTATCGCCGTGATTCAACTTCATATAATATTCGACGTACTTGACCTCCAAATGCTCCCGAAGGCAGTGAATGATCTGCCCATATGTTTGATATGCTAATTCCTCCCAACTCTTCGCTCTCTCAAACCTATGTTTAGAGAAAGAGCCTTCTAGTTCTAGAATACCTAAGCGTTCATTAAACGCCTTGACATGCAACTGACAACTTTCAAAGACATTGTACCTCCCTCCCTTCAGCATCCAGTAGCGGTCTAAATCTGCAATCGTCGGGGAAACATCCTCCCTAATGCGCGAAGCTGCTTCTTCAAAATGAATGAAGTAATACCACACATGGTACTGATTGCATTTGTAATAGTAATCTCCATGCCTTCTCTTGATGGAAATTTTTGCTGTTTTAATATCTGCCAATTGACTCACATTTTCGCGATAGACATTGATATATCCGCGCAATTCATCGAAGAAATTGACCTCATAATCGCGACGTATAAGCACAAATTCGAAGATCGCATGATTGCGGTGGAACCCTTTAAAACGGAATCGGTCTCGATCTAAATCTCCCGTTAAATCTGGGGCTGCAATGGCATTAAAGACCTCCGCCCATTTTGTATCCATTTCCATACTATGCTGCTTTAGAGATTGCTTCGAAGTGGTACTGTTCTAGCTTCTTCTTGTCGATGGTAAACCATCCATTGAAGTGGTAAAGGCCGCAAACTGCCTGATTGCCGTCGATCTCAATGAAGCCTGGCCTGTGCATCAGGTAAATTTCCGGGTGGTGAATGACCATGTAGCGATCGAGCAACTTCTGGAATTTGTCGTCCTGATCGTCTTTCGAGGTGATGGGTGTAAACATGTAACAAAACATTTAAAGTGGTTAAACTCTTCTAGGCGCCGCAGCCCCTACTGTTTTGCATCAAGATTGTTTGGAGGTCCCAATTTGTTGTTTTTGGAAGGACTCCCGCATCTATTTTACCACCGTGCCTCTTGCAAGATCGGTTGGTACCCTTTCGGGTTCTTAATGCATACCACAAAGTAACGCAATAACTGTGCAGTTATTGTTCACCAAAAAGGATAGATTGAAAAAATCATTCAATCCATTACTCTCACTACCACTTGCGTTCTACCATCCCAAAGACAATCCCGATTCAAAAGGATTATCGCTAATGCCCTTTCGGATTTTTTCTAATTCTATGGCCCTTACCCTAGCCCTATCCACTGAAGTAAAAGGCTCGAAGTTAATCGGAGTGTAATCATCTCTAACATCTAATTTCCTTGGCTTCACATCAAGGGGAATTCCAAGAAAATCCTCAATGTCCTCCTCTTCGTCTTCACGCGTTTTTAACTGCCAAGGGCTTGGACAGCCTTTAACTCGCTCCAAAACCTTCTTAACGTCCTCCCAAGTAGCCTTAGAACTGTTCTCGTTTCCATCTGAAAATAGCGTTAGTTTAATTTCCGCCCTTCCCGCTTCAGCCAAAGCGCCCATTCTGTTCTCAGCCATTTCTACAGCTAAGATTAAGGCATCATACAAAGCCGTATGGGGCTCCATGTTCCAATCTGGATGATAAATGAACTTTACACTATTCAAAGGCTGCATATAGCGAATTACATTTAGCTGTGCACCAAAGGTCAAAATGGTTACAAAGTGATTCTCGGAACCGCTATGCTTGGATATGGCATGATCGAGCTTGATGAGCCTGTTGACAGCGCTGGACAGCGAGGTTCTATGTTTAAAAACACTCTGACTCGTATCAATTAAATACGTGTAGTCGTAGAACTTACCGCGTCCGTGGTTGCGCCAAAGTGGAAGATGATTTACCCACATAATGCCTATTCGTTTAGAGCAGATTCAAGGAGAAACTTCTCTGTGAAGCTCCTCCCGCTCCGCTGGTTAGTATTCGTAAAATTGGGGGCGAGCGAATAGTGCTAGTGTTTCACGCACGCCGTCTGTTATAATTTCTACCTCGTGGGTATTGGTGCATTTCATCACCAGGATTTGGTCTTTCTTCAACTTCAATTTGACCTTAAGGCCATTGTCCTGAGTAAAGACCACTGTGCCGCCTTTGAATTTGAATTCGTTGACGGGCATTACAGAAACTACATAGCCACCGTAATCCTCGTGAGCAGGCGAGTATTCACCTGGAAGCATCTTATTCGACCTGCCGGCGACATATTCTAAATCACCTAGATCAGTTTCTCTTTCTAAATGACTTTTGAGGTTTTCATTGAAGTACTCCTCAAAAACTTCGGAGTTCTCTCTATCGTGACCTTGGGCACTACCGTGGATGGTATTCTTGGGCATTTCGGCCTTGGTTTCCTCCTCTTCTAAAGATACTAATTTGACTTCCTCGAGAAGTTCTTCGGGTTGCTTGTTCAATACTTTCTTATCCACATAGAAGTATTGGTTGTCCTTGAAATTTGCGTTGAATGACATACGACTTCGATTTAAGGTTAGTAGCTCCGGCATTTCCTTCGCTTACTTCGAATGTCCCCCAATTGTTAATAATTCCAACTTTTCGACAACGTTGTCACCTTTCATAAAAAACCCCCAACACCAGATCTAAGGGTTGAGGGTTTTTCATCTATTTGAGACCATTTATTATTTCTCCACACGGTCCAGGTAGACCATTGTAGTCATTAATTGGTCTTCTTCTGCTGAGCTTAGGATGAAGCTTGGAGATTCGTAATTGTTTACATAGCCTATGTCGTAAACATATGCTTCATCCTTAAGAGTGAAGGTCAGTCGATCACCAACTCCAATATTATATGGGACTGTATGTTCTTCTCCAGAAGTGCTAATCGTTAGTTTTCCATCATTGAAAGTGAAGAAAGTCGGCTCAATTCTCATCATGCTCCCGTTCTCTATTCTTGTTGACGTATACATAGGAAAACTATCAAATGCCAATGCTTCCCCATCCGGCAGGGCTTTCCTTGTATACACCTGATGCGCCTGCCATTTTCCTTGAATGGTTTCGCGCGTTGATTGTCCATTTGATTGGTTAGTGAGCAGCATGCACACCGATAGGAGTAAGATTCCTCTTAAATTTTTCATGGTTTGGGGAATTTTGATTGAGTTGAAGTTAAGTATTTTTACTTAGTCTTCTTTGTCTCGATTGAGACTCAATGAAAGGACCCTCAACACCTTTTGAAGATAATGGAGTCAATGAATAAATGAGGTAATAGTCCATTGCACAGCAACGGGAGAAGTCAATCCTAATGGACCTAGGTATTACTTCCTTGAAGTTCTTGAGAGATCTATACCGTAGCCTACGAATATGTTGGCTGCGGAGACATTTAGATTCACAAATTGGCGTTTGCCATCCGCTATCCAACCATACCGGTAGCCAAAAGTACCGTAACCCATAAGACCATCGTAACCTGAAACTGCTGCAATCTCTTGACGGTAAAACAAGGTGCGCGATATAGTAGGGTGCTTCTTCCCAATACGTCGATAAATAGTAGGAGTAGACATTAGAACTGGTTCCTCAGCATCGAAAGAGAATCCTACTGGAACATACCAGCCAAGAGTTCCCTTTTGATTTATAAATTTCGGCCCCATCAGAGCGGTCACGACAAGGGGAAACTGATCGCCTTCAAATCTACCTCCAACGGCTAGTTGCACATTAAAGTCTGTGTTTTCATCTGAATGGGTCGCATAAAACGCGCTCACCCCAATGTTAGACTTTCCTATCCCCCCTGCATAGGCACCTACAGCCATTCTTTGCTCCCCTTTTTGTAGGGTAGAAACATCTTGGAATTCAGGCAAGTAGGCTGCGCAAGAAGAAAACAAAAAAGGCGCAAAAAGAACGGCTAGGATAAATCGACTCATAATTAAATTTAATAAAAAACCCCCAACACCTTTGAAGATGATGGGGGTCAACCAATAAACCATGAATGGCTCCTGTGTGTAGGTCGTGTGCTTTAAATTTTAGAATCGGTAGCCGAAATTGATGCCGCTGATGAATTCCGCCGGGCCGCGCCATGATTGTTCTTCCCAAAGGATGCGACCTCCACCGATGAATGCGTCAATAGTAATCTTGTCGTTGTAGATGTATTTGTAACCTAGTGTGAATCCTAGAGAGGCGTAGTTGTCGCTTCTAATCATTGAACTTCTTCCCCAATTGCCATTTTCATCATAATCATAGCTCCAGTCAGAATTGAAGATGTAACGCGAGGCTACTCCTAAAAAGGCACCTTGGTCCTCGTACCTGTTGAAGTATTGGCGAACTCCGGCGCTGAGGCCTCCGTCTCTATCTACCCACATCCAATCTTTAAATTCTGGAGTGTTGTACCATGCACTTCCTAGGACTGTGATAGATGGATTGCTTTCTAGTTGGAATTCGGCAGTGACGTTATATGCACCGAAGATCATTCCGAATGCGTTTGTTTTTACTTCTACCGATTGCGCCTGAGCAGTCATTGCTGTAATGGCGAGTGCGAGTGTTGCGATTATCTTTTTCATGTCTAATTGTGTTTAATTATTTGATGTTTTCGATACTGCAATCTCTAAAAGTGTGTGGTGGGCTGGAAAAGAAAAAATCCCTGAATCGAACCGAAACAGGGATTAACTGCCTTGTGAAAAGGCGTTTATAATTTTTATTGTTTCAAATATGAAACAATCTAAGCGCTCTGAAAGAACATTTCCAATATTTCCCGAAGCTCTTGTGTCCTGAAAGGCTTCGCGAGATAGCGTGCTTTGCTATTGTGAATGAATTCGAGATCTTCCTGTGCAGCTGCCGCAGTAAAACATATTATAGCATCAGTAACAGCGGGCAATTTCTGGATTATCTCGAGTACGTCCTTGAATGTACCGTCGCCCAGATAAAAGTCAGATAAGACTAAATCGGCATTAAATAAATGATCTCTTGAATCTTGAAAAGCGGAAAAGGAATCGCACCAATGGACTTGGTAGCCAAATAGGTCCAAGAGCTCCTTCATTGTGGTCCCTAGAACGGGATCGTCTTCAATTAGTAAAATGGTCTTCATTAGGGATAGTGTTCTACACTATAAAGTTCGCTCATAGAAGATACGCATGTACAACAAAGTGACATATTAATGAAAGAATCCCCTTGAGTACAACAAAGTGATTTTAATCTTAGTATTTAATTCGCTTTGAACCCTGTTTCTTTACCTATAATTTATACAATTATCGATTAGAGAATTTTAATTATAAGTGTTTAGTCTATATGGACCACAAAAAACCCCTCCGGGTGGAGGGGTTTCGTCATATTTCTGAAAAATCCGTTGTTTACTTCGCGACATTCACTGAGCGTAGTTCACGGATGACTGTTACGCGTACTTGGCCCGGGTAGGTCATTTCTGTTTGAATCTTCTGGCTGATGTCGTAAGAGATCTGCGCTGCCATAGCATCTGTTACCTTCTCACTTTCTACCATCACACGTAGTTCACGACCTGCTTGGATCGCATAGGCTTTGGTTACACCGTCAAAGTCGTAGGCTAGGTTCTCTAGATCCTTCAAACGCTGGATGTAACTGTCTGCCACCATACGACGTGCACCTGGGCGAGCACCTGAGATGGCATCACATACCTGAACGATTGGAGAGATCATCGAAGTCATCTCTATCTCGTCGTGGTGTGCACCGATCGCATTACATACATCTGGCTTCTCGCCGTATTTCTCTGCCCACTGCATACCAAGGATGGCGTGCGGTAGATCTGTTTCCTCGTGCGGAACCTTACCGATATCGTGCAAGAGGCCTGCGCGTTTAGCAAGCTTAGGGTTCAGGCCAAGCTCTGAAGCCATGATCGCACATAAATTGGCCACCTCACGAGAGTGCTGTAGCAAATTCTGCCCGTACGAGCTTCTATACTTCATACGCCCGACCGTCTTGATAAGCTCGGGGTGTAGACCGTGAATACCAAGGTCTATAGCCGTACGCTTACCTGTCTGCACTATCTCTTCTTCAATCTGCTTGCGCGTCTTCGCAACCACTTCTTCCACACGTGCAGGGTGGATACGACCGTCACTTACGAGCTTGTGCAAAGACAAACGAGCGATCTCGCGGCGTACCGGATCGAAACAGCTCAATAGGATCGCTTCAGGAGTATCATCTACGATAATCTCCACACCCGTAGCCGCTTCAATGGCGCGGATATTACGTCCCTCGCGGCCAATGATCTTACCCTTAATGTCGTCGTTTTCAATGTTGAAGACACTCACTGCATTCTCGATAGCGCTCTCTGTAGCCACACGCTGGATGCTTTGGATGACGATTTTCTTAGCCTCCTGAGATGCCGTGAGCTTCGCCTCTTCCATAGTGTTCTGAATGTGCGCTTGGGCATCGAGCTTCGCCTTATCTCTCAAAGCTTGGATCATCTGCTCCTTTGCTTCCTCTTCAGTCATTCCCGTGAGCGCTTCTAGTTCGGCGATCTGCTTGTTTTTCAGCTTCTCTACCTCCTTAGTTTTGGCCTCAAGAGATTCACGCTTCTTTTCAATTGTCTCCTTAGCACGCTCCAAATCCTTTTGCTCGCGCTTAAACTCCTGAATGCTCTTCTTTAATCTTTCGTCTTTCTCACGGAAAGAATTCTGGCGCTGTGCCAATTGCTGGTCGCGCTTGTTCACAGCTTTTTCGTGCTCCTGCTTGAGGTTCAAAAATTTCTCTTTGGCTTCAAGGATGCGGTCTTTCTTGATCTGCTCGGCTTCTTTCTTGGCCTCAGCAATCATCAAAGCGCCTTTTTTCTTCATGGCGCTTTGCCACAATGCGTACCCGATCCCTACACCTAGGGCGAGTCCGATCACTGCAGCTACAATAGTCATTACCATATCACTAATGGTTTACAATTCTTAAAAACCCATACCTGCTGCGGCTGTTGTCTAAACTCCTTTTAATCAGGATCTGCCTCTACCGTTGCGCCTTGACCTTCCACTGGAGCGAACTCCCTTCGAAAAGGTGCGGCCTGCTCGTAACGCATCGAGCTAGAGTCATAACAACGTGCTCGTTGAGTTTGACACAAAAAACAGCAAGTATGGGAAACTTTTATCCGTCTAGTAGGGCCGCATCTAATGCAGCTTCTACATCGGCAAGCGCTTTGCCTGCCTGAGACTGAACGTCATGAGATTGTTGCGTGGCCAATTCCGCACGCGATGCCAACTGCAGGGCACACATACTGAGTACGTCTTGCTTATCCTGCACCGCATAGCGCTCCTCAAAGCGTGCTACGGCATCATTTATGGTTTTCACAGCCGTTCGGATCTGCTCTTCCTCTTCCCTCTTGATGGTCAAAGGATAGGTCCTTCCGGCTATGGTCACTTTTATCTTTAGTGTCTCGCTCACGAGATTAGGCACTTAACAATTTCATGCAACGGTCAATTTCCCGTATCAACTCCGCAATTTTCTCCTCGCTGTATGTATCCCGTGCGGGCGAACCACTTTGGACAGTCATCGCAAGATTGCGTTGTTGCAACTGCTCCTGAAAATCTGCATGCTCCACTTGCAAAGCCGATAAGACTTCTTGCAAATGAGCCACTTGATCTTCTAATTCACTGATTCTCATTTTCAAAGCAGAATTCACCTCAACTACTTTCGCAGCCTTAGATAGAATCCTCTCTAGTTGAGAACTTAAATCAGATGACATAGGTATCAGTTTCCCTCAAAGATACCATTTGTACCTTTGCGCAATGCAGAAAATTTTCCCTTTCATCGGTTTTTTGTTAACCCTTAACATTGCCTCGGCACAGAATTTCAAGCCTAGCCCGCCTTTGGATATCCCTTTGGTGCTGAGCGGCACTTTCGCGGAATTGCGCGGAAATCACTTCCATGGAGGCATAGATATAAAAACACAAGGCCGCAGCGGTCTCAGGATCAATGCTGTAGCAGAGGGCTATGTCAGTCGTGTCGCCGTAAGTCCCTACGGCTATGGAAATGCCCTTTATCTGCGACACCCCGAAGGCTATACCACCGTATACGGCCACTTGAACGCCTTTTATCCGGAATTGGAAAAATGGGTAGAAAATCAACTGCGCGACCGCAGCAAAAACGACGGCAACCTCTACCCTTCGCCCGAACAGTTTAAAGTCACCCGCGGCCAGCTCGTTGCTTTCAGCGGGAACACCGGCGGCTCCTTCGGACCTCACCTGCACTTTGAGATCAGAGATACCAAAACCGAAGAACCATTGAACCCCCTAGAGTTCGGGATTGAAGTAAAAGACACCCGAAAGCCTGATGTACGAGGACTAAAGTGGACCGCGAAAGACTTTGGCGATATGGGCACGTTTGAAGCTGGTGATACGGTTGCAGTAAACTTCGCACTGGGGATTGATCTTTTCACCACGGACAAGCAAGATCTGGCCAACAACAACAATGGCGTGTATTCTATTGAAGCTTCAATTGAAGGACAACCTTTTTTTACAGCCAATTATAAACGCATCAACTTTAGCACCTCACGCTTTATCAATGCACACATCAATTACGACTTGTATTGCTCGCAAGGGGTGCGTTATACGAGGTTGTACGAGTTAGAGAATAATCCGCTCAAGGTTACCGACACGTATGAAGTCATTGCGCCTACCTTCCGAGCTTCAAAAGGATGGATTACCGTGGCGCAAGACAGTCTAATTAAAGCTGATGTGGTGGTAAAAGACTACGAGGGCAATACCAATACGTTCTCCTTTTACTTGCAAGGCGATACGCCGCTCCCGTCGGATAAGAACCCGACAAAATTGGACTGGACGAAGGACAATGATTTGACGTTGGGTCCCATCGACATTCACATTCCAGCGGGTGCTTTGTATAAGACAGACGAGTTCAACCTCTTTAAAAAAGGCGAGGATCGTTACGTGATTGGCGAAGGATGGGTGGCACTACAAACCTACATGACCCTAAAGTGGACCTTGGATAGCACGCAGGTTCCGGGCGTAGGTTGGTTCCTATGGGAGGCGAATCACAAGGGGAAGAAGAGTGCCATTACTGGGGAGCGCGACGGTGCGGTAATGACCTTTAAGACGAGAAGTACGGGGACGTATGAATTGGACCAAGATTTGAAAAAGCCTGAGGTGAGCTTGCTGAAAACCACGACCTATGCACGCAGTAATAGCGCCTTTAGAGAGATTCGCTTGCGCGCCGCAGACGACAAGACGGGTGTTGAACGTTACAGTGCCAGAATAGATGGCGCGTTTGCCCGGATTGACTTCGATTACAAAAAGGAGTTGTTAAAAGTGATTGTGCCCAAGGAATTGGCCGCAGGAAACCATAATTTGCGGGTAGTTGTTATCGACGGTGTGGGTAATACCACAGTTAAAGAATATACCATCACCCTATGAGAGTAGCGTTACTGCTTTTTTGTCTTTCATTTTTCACCCCTGCCCTGCATGCGCAGGAGGAAACGCCCATCCAGCTGCACGGTATTGTCGTGAGTAACGACAGCCTTAAGCAACTCCTACCAAACGTTCAGATTTTGGTCAAGAGTCGCGGACAAGTGAGCATTTCTGATATCGATGGCTTCTTTTCCACCGTCGCGATGCCTGGGGATACCGTATTCTTCCAGCACATTGGTTTCAAGCTTCAAAAGTTTTGGGTAGCCGATACCCTGGAAGGTGATGAGTTCTTGGCACGTATCGTACTAGAGTGGGACACCGAGGTGCTCGATCCGGTCATTGTATATCCGTGGCCGTCGAAGGAAAACTTCAAAGAAGAATTCTTAGCCATGGAGGTGCAGACCACTGAAATGGATATTGCAGCGCGTAACCTCGCCTTGGATGAGCTGCGCGACCGAGCAGCAGCCATGGGCTATGACGCCGCTGAGATGCAAGACTACCTGATCTCCCTACAGAACCAACAGCTCTACAACGAAGGACGCGTCTTTGGTAACGGAATGAATGCCACAGGAGCATCTGCCATCCTAGGCGCATTGTCCAACCCTTTTGCTTGGCAACAACTCTTTCAAAGCTTGAAGCGCTAATAGTTGATGCGTCACCTTTTCGCCATACTCTTTCTATGTACTTGCAGCCTTGCTAGCGCACAAATCATGGACACTACCCTTCTTGATGAAGTGGAAGTTCGTGAGAGTAGACCGGAAGACGAGCGCACCCTAGTAAAAGGAAAAGACATTGAGTTTACCACAGGTGCTGAAGGCGGCGTTGAAGGTGTTGTGAAGACCTTCGCGGGGGTGAGTAGCCGAAATGAATTGAGCTCGCAGTACAATGTACGCGGCGGAAATTTTGACGAGAACCTTGTCTACATCAACGGATTTGAAGTGTTTCGCCCATTTTTAGCCAGGGCCGGTCAGCAAGAAGGGATGAGTATTATCCACCCACACTTGGTTGGAAATATATTGTTCAGTGCCGGGGGCTTCTCAGCACTGTATGGCGATAAGCTCAGCTCCGTATTGGATGTACAGTACAAAAGAGGCGGCGAGGAATTGGACACCAAAGTAGAAAGTTCCCTCACTGGGGTGAACATCAGTGCCACGAAAGCAGGCATGGATTGGGAAATTTTGAGCGGCTTTCGCTACCGCAACAATGCGCTCCTGCTCAATGCCACCGACATTCAAAGCGATTACTTCCCCTCGAATGCCGACGGGCAGATCCTAGCACGCAAGTGGTTTGATAACGGGACTTCGTTAGAGATTTTTGGACACCTCTCCCACAACCGCATGAACCAGGTGCCGCAGAACCGTGAGACGAGCTTTGGTTCATTGCAAGAGGCCTTGCGCCTCACCGTATTCTTTGACGGGCAAGAGAACTTTGGCTACGATACACAGTTTTTAGCTGCACGTTGGAACCAGCGATTAGAGCGCGGCTTCCGCAGCCTGAGTGCGACAGGGTTTCATACCACCGAGCGAGAGATCACCGACGTGATTGGCTATTACCGCTTGAGTGAGCTCAACAATGATCTGGGCAGCGACGACTTCGGAGAGATTTCACTGGTGCGTGGCGTGGGTGCCTTCCAGGATTACCGCCGCAACTTTTTGGATGCTTACATCGTCAACGTGAAATACGCGGAAGGGCGATTCTTTGATGCGGGGAAATTGAATTGGGGAGCGACGGTGCAAGGCGAAAACATCTACGACCGCTACAAGGAGTTTCAGCGCATCGACAGCGCAGGCTACAGCTTGCCGCACCGTGAAAGCCAACTAGATAGTGTGATCGGTGGCCGATTGTACAGCACTCCCCTCGACAATTTAGACCTCTACACCCACGTGAGTGCCACCCAGCTAATCACCAATACCCGATTGAAAGGATACGTGAATTGGGAAGGGAAATGGGCAACGGACAAGGGCATCTGGACCTACAATGCAGGCGTCCGCACCCAATACGCCACCTTAAACGGCGAACTACGTATCAGCCCGCGCTTCAAACTCTTTTACAAACCCAACGAGGAGGGCCGCACCTTTACTATTGCTGCCGGATTGTACGACCAATACCCGTTCTACCGAGAAATGCGCCAGAAGGACGGTGTGCTCAATACAGAGGTACAAAGCCAGAACGCCATGCACTTCACCGTGCGTAGCGACAAGGATTTTGAGATGTGGGAACGTCCGTTTGTATGGTCCTTTGAAACCTACTACAAAGACCTCAACCGCGTCAACCTATATGACATCGAAAACGTGCGCATTCGCTACGCGGCGAACAACAATGCCATCGGCCGTATCTACGGCTTCGACAGCCGCGTGAATGGGGAGTTTGTGCAAGGCACCGACAGCTGGTTCACCTTCAGTCTATTTAAAGCCGAGGAACGACCGACTGACGGCTTTGCCCAAGGCTGGTTTGCCCGTCCAACAGATACCCGCTTCAACTTTGCCGTATACTTCCAAGATTACCTGCCCAACGATCCCTCTACCCGTTTGAGTCTGACCTTGATGGTAGGCGGCGGCTTCCCCTTTGGACCTGATGGTCCTGGCGACGGCATTAGCGACCCGTGGGAGCGCGTGTTTAGATCTCCGCCTTACCGCCGTGCCGATATTGGATTCATCAAAGTACTTAAAGGCAAATGGACCGAGCAGTTTGACGAGGTCTGGGTGAGCGCAGAAATCTTCAACCTGTTGCAAGCACGCAATACTGTGAGCTACCTTTGGGTGCGTGATGTAAGTGCTGCCGGCCAATATGCCGTACCGAACTACATGACCAACAGATTGATCAACTTCAAAATGCACGTGGACTTATGAGAATAGTAGAGAGCTGGAGCACGAAACAATTCAAAACTACCATCTACGCCATGGAGCGCTGGCACGTCGTGGAATTTGAGGCGGGCCCGATGAAGCAAGCCTACAAGTTCATGAAGGACAGCCACCCCTCACCGGCGGCAGTCAAAGAAGCCTTGACGGAGACCTTCCTCTCCGGAGTGTACACGAACTTTGAACAGATGTACATCAACTTCAAAGAGAACGGGTTGAAATAGTTACCCTAAAAGTGCAGTGAAATCCGCTTCAAGTGAAGCGCCCTTGTCCTTGTTGTACCAATCCTGAGCGAACAGCGTCCACTCCTTGTAGTCAAATTCTGGCTGGGCCTTCCATTTGGCATATTCCTCCATCAATGGCGTAGGACGCGGGCCCCAGGTTCCAAGGACTTCGAAGTTTTCATTTAATCGGACCAATTTTGGGATGGAGCGTCCCCCATTTGTTAGAAACTCGTCCATCAGCTCCGTGTTTTCATCGCGGAGGATGATGCGCAGGTCTACCCCGGCGTGTTCCGCCCATTTGGCAATAAACGGCAGGTTATGTGCTGCATCGCCACACCACGTTTCGCTGAAGATCAACCACTGTTCTTTCTCGCTCGTTCTAGAAGCAATATTGTCTAGGGTACTTTGTGATGGCTTGTAGGTTTTCTCCCAACGGCGCATGCGTGCTGCGCTCAGCTTGGTATATTCAACGTAAGCAGGCTTTTGGGGGCCTGTAGTGGTGCCTTCTTTGGCCATGGCCTTGTTCATAGCACTATAGGCTTCGTAGGTTTGACCATTTGCAACGGCTGCACGCAATTCTGAAGTTAGTTGAGTGTTATCCATAGGGGTGTTCAGTTAGGAATTGGTCCTGAACTTACTTCTTAACCAAAGAGAGTGCAGGACGTTCAACCAACAAATGCAAAAGTGCTGCCACGGCGATAGATAGTGACAAGAAGGCAGGAAGTGCGATGGCATTGCTCAGCCCCAGGGATTTGATCCACATCAAAACAGGAATGTGAAACAGGTAGAGGGAATAGCTGATGGCGCCAATGAATCGAAACGGGCGAAAGGATAGGAATTTGCGCCAAGCGCCCTCCTGGAAGGATGCCAAGAGCAATATGCCCCAAAGGATGGCGGCGGGAATGTACACGTTGGAGTGGGTAAAATCGTCGGAAGCCCAACCCCATCCAATGAATAGTCCCATGGCAAGAACAAGTATGTTGGTCAGCCAAGAACTTTGAATAGCCTTCTGGAAAGCATCCTTGTACAAGGTTTCGAATGCAGCAATGAGGGTGCCTATGGCGAAGATGCCTAGGTACCTCAACGTGCTGTGTCTTGGAAGTTCGTTAAAGTGATTGATGAAGATCGTGGCGAAGATGATGGCTGTGAAGAATCGGACCGTATTGCTTCCTTGTAATTTGAACAGCAGTAAACAGATCCACAGCAATAGCGGGCTGATTAAGTAATAACGGAATTCTGTAGGAATGGACCAGAAAATGTGATCGCCGCGCATTAGTGCTAAATGCTCCCAAACGTGGGACCACTCTCGAATGACCACCTTGTAGCCGGCCTCGTTCATCAATCGGAAAGTGATCAGTGCGAGCAGGAACGGCGGGAAAATGCGCATGACACGACGACCTATGTAGTAGCGCCAATAGTTCCAGTTGCCTTTGCCCTGCTGCCAAACTTGGATGATCTGCTTATCGAGCAAGTAGGCAGAAATGATAAAGAACAGGTATACTCCTAATTTACCTCTCGATAAAAAGTAGCCGTCCAGCCAGGGACTTAATCCTTGATTGGTAGCGTGTCCAAAGAGCACGAGCAATACCGCCCATCCCCTTAGACCATCTAGAGCCTTATTGTGCTCTGGACGGTGGTCGTAGGGAAAGAACAGCTCGCGCAGTTTCATCTTATTTTTTGAATTCGAGCAGGGTCTTGCGAATGATTGCCACACATTCGTCCATCTGCTCCTTGGTCATCACTAGCGGCGGTGCAAAACGGATGATATTTCCGTGGGTAGGTTTGGCCAAAAGACCATTGTCTTTCAGGGCCACACAGATGTCCCATGCCGTTGAGCTGTCCGGAGTATCGTTGATGATAATGGCATTCAGTAGGCCTTTACCGCGTACTTTAGTCACTAGATCAGTTTCGCCGATGATGTCGTTCATCTTCTCGCGGAAGTAAGCACCGAGCTCGCGAGCATGTGGTGCTAAACCCTCTTCTTTTACTACCTCCAAAGCGGCCATGGCTACCTCAGCAGCAATTGGGTTTCCGCCGAAGGTTGAACCGTGCTGGCCAGGCTTTATGACTTCCATCACTGAATCGTCTGCCAATACCGCACTCACAGGGTATACACCACCTGATAGCGCCTTACCGAGGATCAATAAGTCTGGTTTTGAATAGGTCGATTGACGCTCACACGTATTGCCACAAGTACAATTACCACATACGGCCAGCATCGAACCGGTACGTGCAATACCTGTCTGCACCTCGTCTGCCATGAAAAGTACGTTGCGCTCCTTACAGAGTTCTGCCGCTTGGGCGATGAAGGTATCCGCAGGTGTGTTCACCCCTGCCTCACCTTGGATAGGCTCTACCAAGAAACCTACCACGTTCTCGTTCATCAAAGCAAAATTTAATGCAGCGATGTCGTTGTAAGGGATACTCACAAAACCGGAAGTATATGGGCCAAAGTTGGCACGTGCGTCTTGGTCGTCGGAAAAAGAAATGATGGTCGTTGTACGTCCGTGGAAGTTGCCTTCACATACGACGATGATGCCGGCGTTTTCTACGACACCCTTTTTTTCATACCCCCACTTACGAGCAATCTTAATGGCCGTCTCTACCGCCTCGGCACCCGAGTTCATTGGGAGAATCTTGTCAAAACCGAAAGTCTCGCTCATGTACTTCTCGTACTCTCCGAGCTTGCTGTTGTAAAAGGCGCGAGAGGTCAGAGTCAATTTTGTCGCCTGCTCCGTTAGTGCTCCAACAATCTTTGGATGGCAGTGTCCTTGGTTGACTGCGCTGTAGGCACTCAAGAAATCATAGTACTTCTTCCCTTCTACATCCCATACATGGACGCCCTCACCGCGGTCGAGGACCACTGGAAGTGGGTGGTAGTTGTGTGCGCCGTAGCGCTCTTCTAATTCCATTAATGAGGCTGAAGTATGTGCCATGAGGTTGTGCTTTTGGGTTTCACGCAAATATAAGTGTTAAGGTCGGGTCTATTGGTAGAATTGGCTTAACTTCATATCGCTAATAATCACAAGCGTATGAAAAAACTTATACTCTCTCTATTGGTAGTGGCTTTTGCAGGTACTTCGGCAAGTGCTCAGTACTACCATTTAGCGGCTGCCTCAGGCAACCCAAACAACATTAACCAAGAAGATTCGGAATACCCAGTAGGTAGTGGTCTACCAACGGATTGGACGTCCATCATGGCGGCACAGCAAACTGCCGGTAGCTATTCTTCTGCTCAGACGATGTCTTTCCCGTTCCTCTTCAACGGAGATACCGTAACCACTTATCGTGCATCAAACACAGGTATTGTGACGTTCTCTCAGCTTTCTTTACCAGCCAACAATAGTGCGGGAACAGCGGTAAGCTTGAGCAGCGCTACAGTGCCAGATTCATCTGTATGTATTCTCGGAATTAACGGTTCTGGATCTAACGATCAGGTTGCGCGCAAGACGTTCGGTACTTCGCCAAACCGTCAGGAATGGATCCTTTTCGCTTCGTACAGCGCTACAGGTACTACCGGTTCACACTGGACGTACTGGTCGGTGGTACTTGAAGAAACGACCAACAATATTTACATCGTAGATCAGCGTACAGCTGGTTGGACTGGAACAGTGAACGTAGGTGTTCGCGTAGATTCAGCAACAACGGATGAAATTACAGCCTTAGCTTCTGCTTCTACTAATGCACCAGACCGTACGGACAATACGCACCAAACCTTCATCCAAGGAACACAGCCAGATTACGAGATGGCCGGTGTTGCCGTAAACATGAATCCTTTTGTTGCATTGGGATCTGCACCATTTACGATAAGTGCAGATTTCGTGAACAACGGTGCTGCTTCAATTACCGGAGCTGATATCAACTACAGCGTGAACGGCGGAACGGCTACAACTTCGACATTAACAGGTTTGAGCATCCCTTCAGGTGCCTCAGCAACGGTGACCTCTTCGTCGAATTGGACGCCTTCGGCTACAGGTACTTATGATATAAAGGTTTGGTTGAGCAATCTAAACGGATCAAACATGGATTCTGACATGAGCAATGATACTGCGATGGTAAGTGTGCAAGTTGTGGCAGCGCTAACCACACGTTACCCACTCTACGAGACCTTTACTTCGTCGACTTGTCCACCATGTACACCTGCGAATGTTCAGATGGAGAGTGTATTTGATCTGAACCCAGGCGAGTACAACTCTATCAAATATCAGATGAGCTGGCCAGGTACGGGTGATCCGTATTACACCTCTGAGGGTGGCGATCGTCGCGGTTACTACGCTGTGAATTCTGTACCTCGTGTTGAGATTGACGGCGGTTGGGACAGCAACGGAAATAATGTTACTCAGGCTGTTTTCGACCAATTCCAGAACGTACCTGCCTTCGTTGAGATGGACGCTACTTTCAGCCAATTCAGCAAGACGGTGGAGACGACTATTGAGATTACTCCGCTAGCGGACATTTCTTCTAATAACCTAGCATTATTCGCAGTGATCTATTCGCACCGCGATACCGCCAACGTTAAGACCAATGGCGAGACCGAGTTTTTCAATGTTGTGAAGAAAATGATGCCTTCCTCTTCAGGTCAGAGCATTAGTGCCTTGACTTCAGGCACTGCGGTAACACAGACATTAAGCTATACATTCAACGGTAACTATGTGCTTCCTCCGAATGCGAACTCTCCTGCTAACCTGAGCGTAGAGCATACCGTAGAAGATTTCGAAAACCTTGGCGTTATCGCTTGGCTGCAGGATGTGAATACAAAGGAGATTTTCCAGAGTGTGGATGCTACCTATACTATTGGTCAATTCGAAAATGAATTGGCATCTACATTGAGCATTTACCCTAATCCGGCGACAGATTTCATTACCGTAGAAGGCAACTTCGAGGGTACAGCCACTGTGAAGCTCATCAGCCTTTTGGGTCAAGAGATTCAAGGTTTTGAAGGCGAGCTTAGCGCTGGAAATTCATTACGCATCCCAACTGAAGGCCTTGCAAAAGGTACGTACCTCGTTGTAGTAAGCAAAGAAGGAACGACACACGCTGAACCGGTAGTGGTTCGCTAATAGTCGATAGACCAAAATTTTGTTTTTAAGGGCGGCCCTCGGGTCGCCCTTTTTCGTTTCAAATACTCGTAGATTTCGATGTACTTTTGCCCTCATGGGCAGAAGAAATAGACGCATACCGAACATTGAGCAAATGCAGCTCACCGATATTGGAAATAAAGGCAAAGCCGTGGGCCGTTACAACGAACGCGTTGTATTCGTAACAGGAGGTGTTCCTGGCGATGTAGTAGACGTTCAAGTCACCAAAAAGCGCCGCAATTACCTCGAAGGTAAAGTCATAAATGTCCATACCTACAGTCCAGACCGCGTGGAGGCAAAATGCCAATACTTCGGGGTATGTGGTGGCTGTAAGTGGCAGAACCTAGATTACTCCAAGCAGCTCGAGTACAAGGAGAAAGAGGTGCGTGAGAATTTGAGGAAAATTGGCCACGTCGTTCCTGAAGAGTTCCACCCTATTCTCGGCAGCAGACAGCAGTACATGTACCGCAATAAGCTTGAATTCAGCTTTACAGACAACAAATGGTTGACTCAAGAGCAGCTCGACAGCGGCGAGGAGTTTCCGGAGCGCAGAGGCGCCGGTTTCCATATCCCTGGGTTCTGGGACAAGGTGCTTGATATTGATGCCTGTCACTTGCAACCCGACCCAAGCAACGCCATTCGGAACTTTGTACGCGATTGGGCCATTGAGCGCGACCTGCCCTTTTTCCACGCGCGCAGCCAAGAAGGTTGGCTGCGTACGATGATGATCCGTGTAGCGAGCACTGGTGAGGTATTGGTATTGATCCAATTCAAAACTGAACTCCAAGCAGAGCGCGAAGCCCTGTTGGCCGACTTAGATGCAGCCTTCCCTCAGATCACCACTTTGCAATACGTCATCAACGAAAAGCAAAACGATACCATCTACGACCAAGAGGTCATCACTTACAGCGGGCCTGGATTCATTGAAGAAGCGATGCCGAAGTACAGCGGTGATGGGGAATTGCGATTTAAAATTGGTCCCAAAAGCTTCTACCAAACTAATCCACTTCAGGCGCACGAACTGTACAAAGTGGCCCTAGATATGGCCGATATCCAAAAGGACGATTTGGTCTTTGACCTCTACACGGGGACAGGAACCATCGCCCTATTTATGGCGGAAAAAGCGAAAGAAGTTGTTGGTATTGAATTGGTCCCAGAAGCCATAGTAGATGCCAAGCTAAATGCGGCAAATAATGGTATTGATAACGCGACATTCTACGACGGCGATATGAAGGATGTATTTAATGCCGATTTTATCGCGAAGCACGGAAAGCCAAACGTCTTAGTGACTGACCCGCCGCGTGAAGGGATGCACGGCGATGTCGTTCAGCTGCTCCTCGATTTAGAGATTCCGAAAATCGTTTATGTAAGCTGTAATTCAGCAACCCAGGCCAGAGACCTCGGTTTGCTTGCAGAGAAATACACCGTTATCCAAAGCCGTGCTGTCGACATGTTCCCACAGACACATCACATTGAAAACGTTGTTCAATTAGTCTTAAAGGCGTAATTTCATCGCATGAGTTCGAATACACCAGAAATCTTAGGCGCAGAAGCCATTGCACATAAAGTTCAACGCTTGGCTTGGGAGCTGTACGACAGACACAGCAAAGCAGATCAGTTGTATGTTGTGGGCATCCAAGGAAACGGCTATTGGCTCGCAAAGCAGCTAGTAGCGAAGCTGAATGCAATTAGCGATATTAATATTGAGCTGATGGAATTGGCCCTAGATAAGAGTGATCCGAACCCTGCAGATATGCAGATTGATCTTCCTTCCGGTGCGCACGTCGCCTTGGTAGACGATGTACTCAACAGCGGTCGCACCCTACTCTGGGCAGTGATCAAACTCATGGAATTCCACCCGCAGCAGCTCAGTACTACAGTACTAGTTGACCGCAGCCACAAGCGTTATCCAGTGAAAGCTGATATCAAAGGTTTAAGCTTGAGCACTACGCTCCAAGAGACGGTAAAACTGAATGTAGAAAACGGGGCGGCTGTAAATGTTTGCCTAGTTTAAAACGGCTGTTAACTCTCCCACACTTATTGAAGATCCCGCGATGCGGTGTTTCGCCTGACTGTAGTACGGACGACGCTCGAACATGTGCTTAGCCACAAATTCTGCAAGATCCTCCTTATTTTGAATGAGCGGGCGTTTTATATCTCCTTCCAATCGTTTGGCCAATTCTCCAACCGGAACATCCAAGAAAATGGTCTCCCCTTTTGCATTCAACAGGTCCATGTGATTGTAAAACACTGGAGTTCCTCCGCCGAGAGCAAATACGCCATGATCGTGCTCAGCAATAGTTTGCTTTAAAAGACGAGATTCAAGCTGACGAAACTTCAACTCTCCTTGATGTTCAATAATCGAGGTAATGGAGGTAGAAGCTATACGTTCAATCTCCGTATCGAGATCAATGAAGGGGAATGTCAAGGCCTCGGCAAGAGCTTTGCCTAAGGTTGATTTTCCACTGGCCATATACCCGATCAAAAAAACTTTCATGCCCATTGTTTGTTACAAAAGTACAGCGAATCAAGGAGTTAAAATCAACTCCGAAAAAGATGTCGATTTTTTTTGGCAGCAGGTTGCAAAAATTAAAATCAGGCGTATATTTGCAGCCCGCAAAGCGGAAAAGGGTTGATCTCTTAGCTCAGTTGGTAGAGCAATACACTTTTAATGTATGGGTCCAGGGTTCGAGCCCCTGAGGGATCACTTAGAAAGCCTCCTCTTCACAGAGGGGGCTTTTTTTTTGCTCACCCGTAACTATAATTGAAAGGTTTTTTTGGTCATTAATCTCGATTTCTATATTTGGTTAGTATTAACTACTTATCGAAGCGTGACTTTCAGACCGGACCAAGTTCAAATCATCACTAAAGGCGAGGATTACGCAGGGCATTACCACAGCTCTGGTATTCGTTTAGAGGTAGAACTGCGCTTTTCAGCGCAAGGCCGCGCACGCATTATTGTGAGAAATCCCGATGAAGTCGTAGAAGACACGGAAATCAGACTTCCGACAACTGCCTCTTTACCGCTAAGGATTCAAGCAAATGCTTTGATTTTTAGCGCAGTAGAAAGACATGTCGAAAAAACATTGAACGGAGATAGTTAGTCAAAGTTTTCCCATTAAATTTGCAGTCCTTTGCCCAGGTGGTGGAATTGGTAGACACGCCATCTTGAGGGGGTGGTGCGAGTATTCGCGTGCAAGTTCGAATCTTGTTCTGGGCACAGAAAAAACCCTGACCTAATGTAGGTCGGGGTTTTCTTTTTTTACCTTGTGGTCCCTTATGAACGACCAACAACCCACCCCTAAAGAACAAGCCTCTTTTGCGCCTCCTAAGGCAATGACACGCATAGCTACGACCACTCAATCTATTAGCACGAAGTGGGCAGCACGCATCGCCTGGCGTTGGTTTCTTACTCCTTACCCGTTTAAGATCCCAAAAAGAGAAGTTCCTTTTGAAAACAGATTCGGTTCCCCGACGTTATTTACTCATGAAAACGGCAAAAGATTCCCTGTATATCAGCTAGGTTCCGGTCCAAAAAACATTTTGCTGATCCACGGCTGGGCGGGTAGGTTCACACAGTTTGGTGCCATCATTGAGCACTTAGAAAGTATTTACCCTGCACTCTTGGAAGAATATACCATCACTGGATTTAATGCTGTTGCGCATCGCGGAGCAGAAGGTAAGCGTACTCTTATGCCTGAAGTGGCCGCTTGTGTGAAACAAATTTCCGACCACCTAGGAGGAGTTGATCTAGCTATCGCTCATTCCCTAGGAGCTAATGCAACCATGTACGCAGGGCAAAGCCTTGGCGCTGAAATAAAGAAGCAAATATTGATCGCTCCTCCAGGCCGCATTTCTGCAATGGTGGACATCTTCTGCTCCGTCATTGGGTTTAACAAGAAAGTACATACCCAGATTGTCAAGAACTTGAAAGCAAAGTTTGGTGAAGACTTCGATTTGTTTAGTGCACCAGAATTGGCCCCGAGTAATAACATCCCTACACTTGTTTTTCATGATGTTCACGACAGAGACACCCCTATTGCTTTAGGACGAGAGGTGGGCAAAAAAATGGCCAACGGGACTTACATAGAAACTAGCGGCCTTGGACATCGAAGAATCTTGAGAGATAAAAAGGTGTTGGAGGAAATCGCGAATTGGGCTTTTAACATTTCATAAAGCAAACCTTGGAGCAGTAATTGCCGTTAATCTACCATGAAGAACATTATCCTACTTAGCGCCTTATTATTCTTGACAGCATCGTGTAATGCTCAAAACAAGACGGAAATGAACAAAGACAACGGAAACTACGAGATCTCTAAAAGTGAACAGGAGTGGCAAGAGCAACTTTCACCAGAGGAATACTATGTACTTCGCCAGAAAGGAACTGAACGTCCTTTTACCGGAGAGTACAATATGCACTTTGAAGAAGGCACCTACAACTGCCGCGCTTGTGATGCACCTTTATTTACCTCCGATTCAAAATTTGATTCTCACTGTGGTTGGCCTTCATTCGACGCAGGTATTGAGAGTGGAGCTATCGTTGAAAAGCTCGATAAGACTCACGGTATGATACGTACGGAAATACTCTGTGCCAAATGTGGCGGACACCTTGGTCACGTCTTTAATGACGGCCCTACTGCAACTGGATTGCGCTATTGCGTGAACAGTCTCAGCATTTCTTTCGACGAGGAGAAAAAATAATTGAGACTGAACTATTTGATTTCTAGCCACTAGTGAATTCAACGCTAAAAAAAATCAAATTTTCTGCGAAAAACTATCGCAAAGGCCTTGCAGATACTAAGAACGTGTCTATATTTGCACCCGCTCAGGGCGATTAGCTCAGCTGGTTCAGAGCACCTGCCTTACAAGCAGGGGGTCACTGGTTCGAATCCAGTATCGCCCACAACCTGAAAAGTAAAAAAGCCATCTACTTTAGTAGATGGCTTTTTTTATTTTACACCTCTCGGAGCACTCTCCACGCAATGACACCTTAAAGTGGCGAGCTCTGATCTATTCAAAAATACTCTTAGACAGTTTAGGCTCTCCAGACTGCATTATTCGATAGGTTTCTCCTACGCGAATGACCGTCCACTTTTTAATCTTAGGAATGAAGATAAACGGCTCAAAAGACTTATTAATCTTGCTAACCGTAATTCGTAGTTCCTCCTCAAATTGAAACTCATCTACAATCTTCGAAGCATCCTTTTGATTAAATCCTTCATTGGTATTCAAATCACTCAATAGTAATTGAAGAAATTGCTGACGATGGTTAACAATAGTACTTTGCGAAATGCCTTCGGGGCTTGTTACTAGGAACTGATATAACACCCTCTGCTTAAGGCTGAGTGGTATATAAATAGACAATTCCTGAATCTCTAGTTGAGCCTTTTGCTTGTTGAAAAACGGAACAAAATCAATATTTCGGTATGTCGCTTTTTGAAGGGCTATTAAATCCTTTTCTAACGACTCAATGCCTTTTAAATAGATACTAATGAAATACCTCATATCATGAGCTATTTTACTGGTATTTGAAGACCATTGATCAAGTAATCGACTTAATCGATCGGGATTGGTATCTCTAAGAACCATGGCGGGATGCATATTTAAATGATCCCTGATTTCTGTTTTGTTATCCTCAAGTAAAAATCGAAAAGGTGCCG
This sequence comes from Flavobacteriales bacterium, assembly GCA_012269745.1. GTDB lineage: Bacteria > Bacteroidota > Bacteroidia > Flavobacteriales > Schleiferiaceae > UBA10364. The sequence continues at coordinate 26,446 of JAAXJR010000030.1, forward strand.
TCCATAAAAATTTAGCCAAATGAATGTGCAGCTCATTTTGAACATTCAACAATGACGACAATTGAACAAAAAAGACATTCTTATATCTAGGAAGTTGCCCAGAATTAATCAATTCCAAATGGGGATTAGGGTTAAGGTACACCCCCAAGGTTTTACTTCTATCAAATTCAAAATCTGGACGATCCATCTCATACCAATAATCCTCTGCTTCTTCTTGGAGCCAATCTTGAATCTTACCTATTCGCTTTTCAAAACTTTTCGAATCATCGATGTAATCAAAATTTGCATTGAACCCACGGTCAGAAGAAAATGGTTCAAAGATTCCTTTGAAGAAGCTACTTTGTGAGATATACGATTTACCTGAGCTACTCTCTTCTATCTCTCCAAACCGGGGATCCTCTTCTGGAAATTCCACAAGAGTGTACTTGAATTTATCCGTTGACTTTGAACGAACTAACTCAATAGCACTATCTATCAGAGTACTTCTCTCCCGATATTCAGGGACAAGAACTAATACGTCAACTAATGTTTTAGAATCTGCTTTCACTTTGCAGTTTTATATTCACCAAATATAGAAACTAGAGCGAATTCAGTATTAAAATCTTATAGACATTGTCTATTTTCGGTGTCTTTATACTTATAACTTTTAAAAAAGTCTATCATTATTTTGAACCTTCTTGTTCGAGATGAAATTGGCATCAAATCTCACTAAGTGCCTTATCCTTTTCTATTTAAGTATGCGCGCATACTACCTACAACTACACTATTTGATTTCACACCGTCCTCTTCTCTAACAAGTTGGTATGTGGTAAACGACGGAGTCATGGGCGGCCTAAATGAAGGTGCACTTGAATTAACTTCAGAAGGTCACAGGTCTTTCACTGGCCAAGTACGGCTAGAAAACTATGGTGGATTTACCTCCATCCGATGCGCTACAGGCAAAATTGAAACGCCAGAAGGCGGAATCGTTCGAATGCGCGTAAAGAGCGACGGAAAAAATTATTAGTTCAGAGTGAAACATAAAGCTCGTGATTACCAGAGCTATATCACCACCTTCTCAACTTCAGGAGAATGGGAAACGATAGAGATTCCCTTGAGTAAATTGTATCCGTCTTTTCGAGGCCGTGTGCTTGATATGTCCAATTTCAATCATAGCAACCCCACTGAGTTCACCTTTTTGACAGCAAACAAAAAAGCCGAGACATTCGAATTACTCCTCAAAAATTGCCGTAGTACTCATCAGTTTACCGGTATGCGATTCCACTCCTTTAGCACCGCGGTACATACCTGCGCTGTTAAAGGTCCAAGTCGCACTCCCATCAGGTGAGATTCCTATCATACCACCGTTGCCCTCCTGAGCATTGAGTACATCAAAAATGGTGATGTAAGCAGCTTCATCAAGAAGCTTCCCTCCCCATTTCATTCTAGCATTTATTTGAAAAGCAACGTTATTTCTAATGTAGTATTCGCCATGTCCAGTGCAGCTAACAGCAGCACCTTCATTGTCTGCATAGGTACCGGCACCAATGATAGGTACATCTCCTACTCTGCCGTATTTCTTGCCCATCATTCCTCCTGTTGAAGTACCTGCATATACGTTTCCTTCAGCATCTAAGACTACCACACCCACAGTACCGTTCTTTTTATTGGCTTCCCAACGTTCGTATTGTTCCTTACGGCGTGGAGTTAGGAAGTACTCATTATCTACAAATTCGACCTTTTGAGTTTTTGCAAATTCCTCTGCTCCATCTGACATAAGTAAAACATGGGCTGTTGAATCCATAACTCGGCGAGCCAATTGAGCCGGATTTTTTATGTGCTGTAACCCTGCTACCGCACCCGCTTGTAGACTTTTTCCATTCATGACGCTTGCATCTAGCTCGACGATTCCTTGGTCGTTAAATACAGCGCCTTTACCAGCGTTGAAATGCGGATCGTTTTCCAAGGCTGTTAAACAAGCCACAACGACATCCATACCATTACTTCCCTTGGCTAATCCATCATAACCTAAAGTCAAAACCGCGTTCAAAGCTTCGTGATATTCCGCAGCCTTTTCTTCACTTAAATATTCCCGTTTAATGGTTCCTGCACCGCCGTGTATGAGTATTGCCGGACCTTCAAAATGAAAGTTGCGCTGTCCCTGAGCGTAGAGACCAGATACAAACAATACTGAAATGAATAAAAAGATGGGTTTTAGGTAGGAATTGGACCGGGAAAAATTTGAAGACATCAACTGAAGTTTTTACGTTTACTATGAAACTCACCGAAAGATAAAACATGAGACAGAATTACGCAGCCTATACCGCCAATGATCGCTTGGTTTGGAAAACACTCTATGCTCGTCAGCGCGAGAATTTAGAGGGAAAGGCGCATGAGCTCTATCTCGAGTGTTTGGATCGATTAACCCCGGTAATGAATGAAGACCTCATCCCCAACTATGATGATTTAAATAAGGTCTTACTTGAGACTACCGGTTGGAGCATCCATGTAGTGAAAGGTTTGATTCCTGTAGAAGAGTTCTTCGAATTGTTAGCGCAAAAGAAATTCCCAGCATCTACTTGGCTGAGAACCATGGAGCAGCTCGATTATTTAGAGGAACCTGATATGTTCCATGACATCTTTGGGCACGTTCCACTTCTTATGGACGAGAGATATGCCCAATTCATGCATGATTTCGGCAAGCATGGTGTAGCCAATTTGAAGAAATCCCACATCATTCGCCAGCTTCAAAATCTGTACTGGTTCACCATCGAATTTGGTGTAGCCGAGCACCCTTCTAAAATCTACGGCGCAGGAATAATAAGTTCATTTGGAGAGACGAACCATATCTATGATGAGAAGACCGATGTCCTGCCTTTTGAGTTAGACAAAGTACTGGGAAACAGCTTTATCAACAGCGAAATTCAAGGACATTATTACCGTATAGATGGACTCGAGGCTATGTACAACATTGCCTTTGAAAACATCGCTTAATCTCCGTGAAATAGCTTGTACTTCTTGACCGGTAGATTGTGACGAATACGCCATGCGTGGTAGGTACTCGGCGTGTCAGGTGTCCAGCGCGGCAAGAAAAATGCTATACCGAATCGGTCGAACTGACTAATATTAGCTAGAATAAGCATCATCGAAAGCACCCAGCTTGATTCCCCTATCCACCATAGAGCAGTGGTACCTAATAAAATTCCGATGCCCATAAGTTTCCCACTGTAGGCATGTGCAGCCAACTCTTTACCAAATTTCGCAAAGGACACTATGTAGGTGAGCGCTTCAAGAACGAGAGAAATTCGAATCCAACCAAGTTGAGGCTGAAATATGTCCGGACGCCAGTTCCATATGGCCACTCCAACTCCTAACCAAAAAATGAGGTCTGCAATACTATCCGCACGACGCATTTCTGGCGATGCGACTCCAAAATGACGAGCGATAATCCCATCGAGAATATCGCCTATGAGTGCATACCACAAAATAGCCACTACCCACCTACCTATAATGAGGTCTGGATTGAAAGAAAGATAAATAACGAAGGGTGCTAGTAGAACGCGACTGATGATCAGCCCCCATGGCAGCAGGTATTTCATTTTATGAAGATAAAAATTACATTGTGAATTTGTAAATTGATTGCGCTAACACAACAACCATGGGAAAATTTAGATACCTCTTTGTTTTCACCTTGCCGCTTCTTGCAATCATAAGCTTTCACTCGTACGGCCTATGGTCGTATTTACCCGTACTTGAAGCTTTCGTTTTAATACCGGTAATGGAACTTTTATATTCCCCTAAGACCGGTAATCTCAATGAGGAGCAGCGGACTAAAACCACTGCCGATGGCTTTTACATTTGGGCGCTTCGATTGACAGTTCCTTTTCAAATCATCTGTGGAATATATCTCTTGGTTCAAATCTCAATGCCGCTTGATACTGCAACGCTTGTTGGAAGAATTTTATCCTATGGCATCATGTGTGGTGTGATCGGCATTAATGTAGCTCACGAATTAGGTCATAAGACCAATAAAATAGATCAATTCCTAGCTAAAGTCTTACTGACCACATCCCTCTACACACACTTTTTCTTGGAGCACAATTTTGGCCATCATAAAAATATCGGCACCCCTGAAGACCCCTCTACAGCGCGCCGAGGTGAGTGGGTATATACATTTTGGCTACGTTCCATTGTCTTTAGTTACTTAAGCGCTTGGAAAATTGGCATTCAGCGTAGTAAAAGAAATCTTCTCAAGAATGAGATGGTGTACTATACTTTAATCCAAGTGTTACTCATCGCAGTCATCTTTGAAAATTTCGGCAGCATAGGCTTGATCGGCTTTTTTGGCGCGAGCATCACAGGCTGGATTCTATTGGAAACTGTGCAGTACATAGAGCATTACGGCTTAGCCCGAGATAAAGTGAGCGAACTCCGTTATGAAAATGTTCGCCCAGCGCACAGTTGGAACAGCGATCATATGTGGGGACGCGCCATACTCTTTGAACTGAGTCGCCATAGCGATCATCACTATCTACCAAATAAAGAATACCCCCTACTCGACCATCACGACGAGAGCCCACAACTGCCTACAGGGTACCCGGGCATGATGATTCTGAGCCTAATTCCTCCTTTGTACATGCGTATTGTACACCCAAGAATACCGAAGGCCTCTTAAGTGAACAAAGAAGACTTTCATGTAGTTAAAGGATAAATCCTTTAGGCATGAAAAAAATCACGATAGCTTTTCTTTCTGCAATCCTATTCTCAGGCTGTGAGATCTCTGGCCCAGCTACTTGCGGAGACGGCATACAAAACGGGAATGAGACAGGAATTGATTGTGGAGGTGATTGCCCACCATGTGCCTCTTACAGCATTGAAGGTCATGCCCAAAAGGGGCCGTTTTTAAACGGTAGTTCAGTCATAGTGACTTCGCTGGACACTTCTCTTAACCAAGTAGGGATCACCTACAACACTCAGATTATTGACAACAGCGGGTACTTCTTCGCTAATGGTCTCAATTTAGCTTCGTCTTTCGTCACTCTCAGGGCTGATGGCTTCTATTTTAATGAAGTTTGTGGAGAACCGAGCAACGCTCAAATCACCCTGAATGCCATTACTGATTTGAATAATGTGCCTGCGGTGAATGTCAATACCCTGACACATCTGGAAAAAGCTCGTGTAGAATACCTTGTAGATAACGGTTCTTCTTTCGCTCAGGCCAAAAAACAAGCGCTGAAAGAAATCCTGTTCACCTTCAGCATTGACACCACTGGTGTTATGCCCTCTTCTGAAACATTGAGCATTGCAAATTCTGGAGCTGCAGACGGTATTCTAATTGCCATTACTTCAATACTTCAAGGATACAGAAGTGAAAGTGAATTCTCAGATTTAATGGCCAATTTTGTCACAGACCTTAGAACAGACGGCACCCTTAATAGCTCTATTATCGCTTCACAGCTAATGGCACACGCCAAAGTTCTCGATACCAACGTCATTCGTCAAAACATCATTGATCGTTACGCCAGTATGGGCATCACCGTCAATGTGCCAGCCTTTGGCGGACACCTTCAGAATTACATCGATAATAGCCCGCATACAGTAACGACAACGGTCGTTGAATATCCAGAAGATGGTCCGAATGGAAAAAGCATCTTAAATACCACAGACAGCATTTACAACCAGTACCAGTACTATGGTTTAATGACCACACGGCCGAACGATTGTGTAAGCCTTAAGTTAGTCATAGAAAGACAATTCTTTGGTTGCCAGTACGGGTGTTGGTTCTATTCTGTGAGTAGTGTACAAAACTGGAACATTAGCAGTTACGACCAAAGCACGAATAGTCAAACGTTCATAAGTACTGGCTTAGAAACCGACTTAGAGATGGGCTTCGAACCAGGATGGTATACAGCCAGCATATATCTAAATAATAGCCCGACTCCCTCGCGAGTAAAAGAATTTAGGGTCAACTAGTCTTCTGTGGCGCCTTGGCTTAAAATGCTTTCAACAGTAAAAGACAGCCTCAACATAACAGTTGAAATAACGAATTCCTGATTATGACCGGGAAGTTATCGGTAAATGGGAGGGAAAGTAACAACTAAACCTTTTTCGTTTTTAATCAAATAGCTTGCTTTCCTTTACTCATAGTTGACAACATCTTTGTTTCGATTTTGAATATTCTAATTTTTATAAAATGCAAGTTTTTGAAAAAAAGAAAGCTATTACTTTATTGCTATTGAGCAGCATAGTTTTCGTGACTGATATCCTATTTACTCCAAATGACACTTGGTGGCTCTGGATCGATAAGGTGTCCTGTTTGATTACTGCGGTAATAGCCATGATGGCATTAGCTAGACATAAGCTTTTCGAGCCTAGACTTTATGTTCTACCATTCTTTGGACTCATTTTCTACGCTTTAGTCTACACTATTTATTCGCCGGGTTATTCATTTTATATGTTAACACAATTAGCATCGGCTTATGTATTGATTTTAAATGTGTTCAACCTTAATAAAACCAATGTAACAGCACTGGTCTCTACTTTTGGTATTCTCATGTTAATTAATGCCTACTACCAGGGGGAAACACTTGAGTATTATCAGACAAATCGCCAAACATATATCATCGCAAACCTGATAACCATTGGAGTATTTATTTTAGCAGGAACTTTCGCCTTAACCCTTACTCTTCGTCTATTTTCAATTATTTCTGATGAAAAAGAAAAGGCTAATTCGAGATTGAGTTTTCAAAATGATCTTTTCAGTATCATCGCGCACAACTTTAGAACTCCGTTAGCTAATATCTATTCTAGGATTGAAATAAGTGACCTAAAAAACGAAGCCATTCAAGCGAATGAAATTCGGCCTAGTGTCGAGCAGCTCAAATTCATTACTGAAAATATTATCGACCAGCATCGTGCCATTCAATCCAATGAACTACACTCATTAGCCACAATATGCAGCAATCTGGCAAAACAGTTCAAACCAGCCCTTCGAATTAATAAAAAGCTCAATGGCGATGTTAAAGTGAATTACGCTTTGCAGTTAGCCCTTGAGAATTTCATTTCTAACCCCGTTAATATAGGGTCAACTGTTTTACTACAGATCGAGCAGTTCCACAAGGACGTAACTTTTAGAATCATTGATAAGGCGGGTGGATTTACACATGAAAAGTTATTTAGTCTCGGGGCTCCGTTAACAAGCAATACAGGGCTTGGAATTGGCATTTACTTATCACTTGAAAACCTAAAGTATCTCGGCTATCACTGTTTTGTAGGTAGTACCCCAGATGAGGGCAGTGAAATCATCATTTCGACTCGTCCCTGTCAAACGATGAAATCGTACGAATTAAACAGGGATTTGATTCATTACGATTAACTGAATTCTTTCTCATTACGACCTTATCATTCCTAAGCACTAAACTACCTATGCAGCGCTAAAACGCTGCGACCATGTTAAATGTATCGAACGTAACGCTCCAATTCGGTAAGCGTGTACTTTTTGAAGATGTAAACATCAAATTCCACGGCGAGCGCTGTTATGGTCTCATCGGAGCCAACGGTGCCGGAAAATCGACTTTCTTAAAAATTCTAAGTGGTGAAGTAAGTCCTAATTCAGGAAATGTAAGTCTTGAGAGCGGTAAGCGCATATCTGTACTTTCACAAAACCACTTTGCTTACGACGAAGAAACGGTATTGAATACCGTGATTTAAGGAAATGAGCCTCTATGGGAATTGATGCAGAAAAAGGATGCCATTTACATGAAACCAAACGTTCATTAGTACCGGCCTAGAGACCGACTTAGAGATGGGCTTCGAACCAAGATGGTATACAGCGAGCATTTATTTAAACGATAGCCCTACTCCATCACGGGTAAAAGAATTCAGGGTCAACTAATCTTGTGAAGTGCCTTGAACTTATTGTGAATTAAGAGCATTAGGACACCAAACGAAACGCCGAGGATAATCAACCCTTGGCTCAGAAGTCCTTCAGCCGTAAAGGAAAGCTTCAACAGAACGGTTGAAATCACAAATGACGAGTTCCTAATTATAACCGGGAAGTTGTCTGTATACAGTAGAGAAAGCAATAAGATGATCACGTCTGAGATAATCAAGAAGTTGTAGAACTCTTCGAAGAATATCGCATTGATCTCAATCATGTTGGCCTGTTCAATGTGGTTGAAGGTTGGAATGACCCATTCCACGAAGCTTTGTATTCCCAAGATGATAAAAAGGAAGAATAGCCCAATACTCAAGTAGTGCTTCGACTTAACAAAGCGTTTAATGTTTTCTCCAAGCTCCTTTTGTTCCTGTTCCTCGAATGCATCATAGCGCAATGAACCACTGAGTTTATAAAAGGAATAAATCAAAAAGAACAACAACATCACACTGAATAGATCTACATACAGATGGACATTGTGGTCACTGAGCCAAAATTCAGATTTCAAATCAAGCGCTGCCATGTCCTTGAACAATCCCCGAATCAAAATCAGCGCGATAACCTCGTATTGCTTGGCAATGTAAAGGGTGGTACTCCTTCTCAAATAGTAGATCATCAGATACGCCTCATAAACCAACAAAATGGAGAACGGGGTGTAGATGGCGCTAATCGGATCCTTCAATAAAGAAGCATTTATTCCTCCTGGAATGTAGTCGCGGAGCAAGTGTAAAATCAGGTGGACGATGAAACTTAAGATGGCAGCATAGAGCATCCACCGACCGAGTGACTTTCTAAATGCATAAGTAAAAACAGGTAGATGCATATCTTGATTCTATTCATAATCAACAAGTTATATATGGTTTAGTTCAAGAGGAGTCCTGGTGGTTTTTTACACCTACCCTAAAGAATAAGCAAGCAAGTATAGCTACCTTTGCCGCGCATAAAATGCCGAATCATGCTAAATGTATCTAACGTCACGCTTCAATTTGGGAAGCGCGTTCTTTTCGAAGATGTAAATATCAAGTTCCATGGTGAACGTTGCTATGGTCTCATTGGCGCCAATGGAGCCGGTAAATCGACTTTCTTAAAAATCCTCAGTGGGGAGGTTAGCCCTAATTCAGGAAACGTAAGTCTTGAGAACGGCAAGAGAATGTCGGTGCTCTCTCAGAATCACTTTGCTTTTGATGAAGAGACCGTACTGAATACGGTGATCCAAGGGAACCAGCCTCTGTGGGATCTGATGCAAAAGAAGGATGCCATTTATATGAAGCCAGACTTCAATGAAGAAGACGGTCTAATCGCTGCTGATCTCGAAGTTCAATTCGAGGAAATGGACGGTTGGAATGCAGAAAGTGATGCTGGAAACTTGCTGAGCGGCTTAGGGATCTCTACTGATGATCATTACACCCTAATGAAGGATATGGAAGGCTCTGCAAAAGTTCGTGTGCTCCTTGCACAAGCCCTTTTCGGCAACCCAGACTTGTTGATTCTTGATGAGCCTACCAATGATTTGGACCTTAAGACCATTTCATGGTTGGAGGATTTCTTGATCGATTTTAAAAACACCGTAATCGTTGTGAGTCACGACCGTCACTTCCTAGACACAGTTTGTACGCACATCGCGGATATTGACTTCAAGCGAATCAAACTCTACACCGGTAACTACAGCTTCTGGTACGAAAGCTCACAATTGGCCCTTCGCCAGCGTCAAGCAGCGAACAAAAAGGCTGAAGACAAGCGTAAGGAACTTCAGGAGTTTATTTCGCGCTTTGCAGCCAATGCCTCAAAGAGCAAACAGGCTACTTCAAGAAAGAAAATGCTGGATAAAATCAACGTCGATGAAATTCAAGCCTCTTCTAGAATGTACCCTGCCATCATTTTCGACCAAGAACGTGATGCCGGTGACCAAATTCTTGAAATAGACAACCTAGCCGCTCACGACGAGCAAGGAAATGTCTTGTTCCAGAACCTTAGCTTCAAGCTGAACCGTGGCGATAAGGTGGCTCTTCTTTGCGATGACCATAGAATATTGACTGCCCTTTACGAGATTTTGGCCGGTAATCAACAGCCTAGCGCAGGTACGTTCGCTTTTGGACAGACCATCAAGCATGCCTACCTTCCTAACGAGAATGCCGAATTCTTCAACACAGAGGACAACCTCATGGACTGGCTCAGGGAATACAGTCCTGAGAACAAGGATGAAGTATTTGTACGCGGATTCTTAGGTAAAATGCTCTTCTCTGGTGAAGAGGTTTTCAAAAGCGCCAGTGTTCTCTCGGGAGGTGAAAAAGTACGTTGTATGCTCAGCAGAATGATGTTACAACAAGCCAACCTTTTGTTCTTTGACGAGCCAACAAACCACTTGGATCTTGAAAGTATCCAAGCATTGAATAATGGAATGAAAGATTTCAAAGGGACCTTGGTATTCAGCTCGCATGACCATACTATTAACCAAACTGTGGCCAATAGAATTATTGAAATCTTCCCACACGGTGTGATGGATAAAATGGTGGAGTACGATGACTATATATCAGATGCTAAAATCACAGCTCAACGTGCCCAAATGCTTGGCGCTTAAGTAAGATTTTTTCACTAGCTATCAATGCGGCCAATGGCCGCATTTTTTTTTACCTTCTCGCCGCGAAAACACATTATACATGAAAAGAGCACATTTACTTTTAGCCGCATCATTGATGGCTACGGCTTCATTTGGTCAAAGAATGAAGAAAGAGAAACTAACTGTTAAATACATCCAACCCCCAACTATTCATTTAGAGCAAGGCATGGGCTACCACAGTGAGGTGATCTTAGACTACAAAGCCGAGATTGATGCAGAATTGGCCGCAGCTGAAGAAGAGTACCAACAAGCATTAGCTGAATACCCAGAGAAAGAGGCGGCTGCAAAGGCGGCTCACGATGAATTAGTCGCAAATTATGAGCGCGCTCTAGAGGAATGGAACAATAAGAGCTCGGTTGGGAAAATCATAGAGAAGCAAGTGCTTGAAAATTCTAAACCTCAACCTCCTCGTCCTTACTACCCACCTGGCAAACCATATAAGAGACAGGTGACTCACCAAAAACTTTTCAATGAAAGTCAATTGGCTAGTACCTATTGCCGTGTGGAGGGCATGCAGGAAGATGCGAATGGCGTGGGTATTGAAGTACACCTTTTTGGGTTTGAGAACGACGATCCAGTTGCTGAGAAGAAGGAATTTAAGGAGTACAACAGCAAGACAAAACAAAGTACTACCATTATCAAATCTCAATGGGTCTTTAACTACCGCCATAGTATGTCACTGCGCGTAGTGCATCCAAACGGCACCATTATACTTGATGAAGTCCCGAATAGTATTTCAGATTACAAGAGGTTTGAGAGCCCGCTAGAGAAACGCAGCTACCCTAGCACTAGTGCTCAAACATTCATTGATAAACTTCAAGGAACTGCCGTAGAAGATAATCTTGGTACTATCCAATGGTTGATCAACGACAAGCTAGGAACTACAGAGCAAGCACGCGACGCAGATGTTATTTATGTAAATAACAAGAAAGGTGGTTATGACGACCTTGAAAATGCCATGTACGACGCTAAGGAAGGGTACGGAATGCTACTCTCTCGTCCTGACGAAGCAAGAGCGAAACTCGTGAGTGCTATTGAGGCATGGGAAGCAGCTATCGAAGAAGGCGATTGGGACGACAAAAAAGCGCGTATCAACAAAAAGGTCATTCCTGATTTGTACAACAACGTTATGCTAGCATGCACGCTAGTAGGTGAATATGATCGCGCTGACGATCACTATAGCGCCTCATTGCGCTTGGATCTAGCGAATAGAGACGAGAACAATTTAAAAGAGCTCAAACTCTTAAACGACGACCTAAGAGCGCGTTACCAGAAGTAATTCTCTGATATAATTCTTTGAAAGCCATCCTCTTCAGGGTGGCTTTTTGTTTTTCAAACCCCTACTTTTGCCGCTTCAAACACTCTCGCACTTATGAAGCAGTTCTTCAACAATTTCGTTGGCAATCCAAAAAATGACATCCTTTCAGGCATCACGGTTGCCCTAGCACTTGTACCAGAGGCAGTGGCTTTTGCATTCGTGGCAGGAATCGATCCGCTCGTAGGTCTTTACGGTGCCTTCATGATGGGATTGATCACTTCACTTTTTGGAGGTCGTCCTGGGATGATTTCTGGAGCCACAGGTGCTATGGCTGTAGTAATGGTCCACCTTATTCAGAAAGGGAATGAAGTCGGGGCTGGTCTGGCCATGGATAATCTGGGCCTAAGCTGGCTATTCATCACACTTTTGATTGTAGGCTGCATCCAAATTCTTGCGGGATTATTCAAACTAGGAAAATTTGTGCGCCTGATCCCTCACCCAGTAATGATGGGTTTTGTCAATGGTTTGGCTATTGTCATCTTCCTGAGCCAATTAGGCATGTTCACTCGCGTTGTTGATGGTCAGAAAGTGTGGATTCAAGGTAGTGAGCTCTACACCATGATGGGGCTTGTTGGATTGACTATGGCTATTATGTGGCTTCTTCCGAAGCTAACGAAAGTTGTGCCGGCCGCACTTACCGGTATCATAGTGGTTGCTGCCATAGCTATTGGAGCAGGGCTTGATGTAAGTACCGTAGGCTCTTTCATACGCGAAGGCGGCGGCGACGGACTGCAAGCTGGCTTACCCACTTTACAGCTTGAAATATTTAATGTTCTTGATACCATTCAAGGACATTGGGGCACCGTGTTTTCTACAGCATTTCTTCTTGCCGCAGTAGGACTTATTGAATCGTTAATGACACTAAACCTCGTTGACGATCTAACAGAGACCAGAGGTTCTGGCAACCGAGAGTGTATCGCTCAAGGGAGCGCCAACCTTATTAATGGACTCTTCGGTGGTATGGGCGGTTGTGCGATGATCGGCCAAAGTATCATCAATGTAAATTCTGGTGGTAGAGGCCGCCTTTCAGGTGTTGTTGCCGCCCTCGGTCTTCTATCCTTCATCCTCTTTGGCGCACCACTTATTGAGCAAATCCCTATAGCCGCATTGGTTGGGGTGATGTTCATGGTAGTCATTGGAACGTTTGCTTGGTCGAGCTTTAGAATTATTGGAAAGATTCCTGTAGCCGACGCTTTTGTACTCATCGCTGTGAGTGCCATTACCGTATGGCAAGATTTAGCCATAGCAGTGATTGCCGGTGTTATCATGAGCGCCCTGAAATTTGCTTGGGATAACGCAGTACGCATCCGTGCTAGAAAGCGTATCAAAGAAGATGGCACCAAGGTCTATGAAATTTGGGGGCCGTTATTCTTCGGTTCGACGCAAAGCTTTGCTGGAAAGTTTGACATTAAAAACGATCCTACTAAAATTGAAATTGATTTCATCGAATCTCGCGTAAGCGACCATAGTGGTATCGAAGCTTTAGAACGCATTATGGATAAATATATCGACGAAGGAAAAGAGGTGATTCTTACTCACTTAAGTCCTGAATGTCAGACTATCCTTAAGAAAGCTAATCCGAATTTCAGCAAATACATTCAAAGCTCTATTGAAGATCCCCGTTACCACGTCGTAACTGATCTAATGGACGCCGAGGCTTAGAACCTTATCATTCCATACGCTTGGCCAATATGCTCCATCACCAGAGGTAGTTGGTCTTTGGTGATTTCGGTATCGATGGCTTTCTTAAGTTTGATAAACTCAGGTGCAAGGTTTTTGGTACACTCAAAGTAGTTAAGGTTTTTATATCCTTTCTCTTGAAGTGTTTTATAAATAAATGCAGATCCCATGGAGCTGCCCAAAAGAACGTATTTCATCGCGTAGGACCTCAATACATCACCTATTTCATCACCATCCGGTGCAGCATCATATATTTCAGCGAAGGATTTGCGCAAAGTCATTGCCATTTCGTCCGATCCCGAACAGGCGACTACTTCTTGCCAAAGTGGCCTTATTCCACTTTTAAATTCATCCAATTTAGTTTCTAAAGATTCGCTGAACGGTGCACGAAATAAATCAGCAATAGGACTCTTAGATTCGACCTGATCATGCCAAATCTTCCCTTTATCTTTTATTTGTTCTGTTATGGACATTGCGCGTTTTTCATAAAAATAACTAATCTAGGCAACCTCAATCATTGACATCAATGCTTCTGTTGAAAATGGTTTTGGTAAAAAATCCAAAGATTTTGAATGAATATACTCGATATCCTCATCTACGGACGTTGCAGAACAAACTATAACTCGCATTTTGCTTATTAGTGCATGCTGCTCCAGTAAACCATATACATCCCTAAAATCTCCATCAGGAAGGTAAAAATCAAATATCCCTAACTCAATACTGGTCAATTCACCTTTCTCAATGGCCGTTTCAAGATCGCGACGCGTTTGAATCCAAATAATCTCATGACCGAGAATTTCGAGCAATTGACAAAAGGTTTGGCCCAAGACAATCTCGTCTTCTAGCAATAACAATTTCATGATAATTCCAATTTGAATATTGTGCCCTTACCTACTTCACTTTCCACCTTGATTTCTCCATTAATTAACTCCACACTCTTTTTAACCAAGTACAATCCTAACCCGGTGCCATGAGCACGAGCTGAGTTATTACTTCTATAGAATTCGTTGAAAATTTTACTTAAATCCTTTTCAGGAATGCCTATTCCGTTATCATGCACTGATAGCTCAAACCCTCCTTTTTCAGACTTACTATTTTGTAATTTAATAATCACGTTTCCCTCGCTATATTTAAGCGCATTTGAAACTAGATTTTGAAGAATTTGTCCAATTAAAAATTCATCGGTTACAATTTTTGCTGTCTTTAACCTAGTACTCACTTTGATGGAGCGGTTCGCATATTCTTTGGTGTTCAAGAAAAGCTCCGCCACCCCATGAACAAAATCCATCAAATCTACTTCGATTGGCTTGGTCTTATAGGTTCTATCAGTCACTCGACTTACCTCAAGTGTATTTTTGGTCAGCTCCATTAATCTGCGGCTCTCCTTTTCTAATCGACCTAATACAGACTCCACGCTTGTGTTTAATTGGTTCTCCTTAAACACATGACGTAGAACTGAAATATTAAGTTCTATGGAGCTTATCGGTGTTTTAAGCTGATGAGAAGCATGATTTATAAAATCTGTCTTCATCTTTGCTACACTTTCGGCATGCGCCAGCTCTCTCTCCTTGACCGCGAGCTCAAGACGTTGAGAAATATCTTGGGCCAAGATAATGATAGAGTCTTCACTTACCTTAGAGCAAATGACGTCATACGACTTCTTACTATGCTGAGCGGAAAATCCATAAGACTCTTTACCTCTAGATGCCGCCCATTTAGAAAAACCTAGGCTATTTGAACTATCTGTTCTAAACACATCAAAAATGTGCTCTAGTCGACCTTTGAGCTTCGTCTTGTTTTGACCTCCTAAATACACTATTCGACCGTCAACTCCAGTTAACAATACCAAGGATTGGGGTAAATTAGAAGCAATAGACTCAAACTGCAGGCGAGCATTTTCAATTTCTTTCAATTGCTCTACCTCCTTAGTAACATCCTGCTGAACCCCAACAAAGTTGGTCAACTCTCCTTTAGGTCCAAATACTGGACTGATACTAAGTTCAACAATGTATTCTTCACCAGTCTTGGAGCAGTTTGTTATCCTTGTTTTTACAGGCTCCTTATTAAATAAAGCCTCCTTTATTTTTAACCTAGCTTCGTCCGAGGTGTTGTTATTTTGAAACATTTTAGGACTATTGCCCAAAACTTCTTCTTCTCTATAGCCTGTCATTCTCAACAGCGCATCATTTACATAAGTAATTCGAGGCTGTCCTCCTGTTTCTAAAAATTCAGCATCCGTTATAATGATCATTTCCTGAGCATTGGTAACTGCCTTTTCAAGTAGCGCACGATCTTTTTCTGTGTTTTCACGCAAGGTTATTTCAAGCTTTAATCTTTCATTTGCATCTACCAACTGCTTATTAAAAGCCTGAAGGGTTTTATGCCGCTCTAAAAGCATCTTACGCTGTTCTTTGATGATGGTTTCCGCCTTATTCCGCTCCACTATTTCATCCATATTGCTTTTAACGACCCCGTAAAAGCGGTCACTCTCATCATTATAACTTAAGCTAAAAAGCACCTCAATACGCTTCCCATTTGCATCAAACATCTGTTTAGAGTAGTTAACCTTGTCTCCTAATTTGGTTTGTTTGATCTGCTCTAAATCGATTGAATACTGATCCACTGGAGTTAGCATTTTCCAATTCACGCTTCCTATTTCCAGTTGATTTGAGGGGAACCCTAGTAACTGCAGGAAATACGTATTACATCTAAGGATATCTCCATCATCATTTGAAATGAATGTACCTACCAAATCTGCATTAAAAAACTGCTCAAGTTCTTCTTGAATATCTTTA
This sequence comes from Flavobacteriales bacterium, assembly GCA_012269745.1. Lineage (GTDB taxonomy): Bacteria > Bacteroidota > Bacteroidia > Flavobacteriales > Schleiferiaceae > UBA10364. The sequence continues at coordinate 42,771 of JAAXJR010000030.1, forward strand.
ATATCAGATTCCATGGTACGCATCGAACTCATATCCATAACCACGCCTACCAATCTCGCTGACTCATTATCTCCCAAAGAATAGCCCTCTGCCTTTAGTAAAATATTTTTCTGGCCATCCTCAGTTTCAAATGTTATCTCCTTAGAATATTTTTTTCCTTCAATATTCAATGATTTTAAAGACTCGCTTAATTCTTGTCTTTCACCAATGGGAAATAAAGAAACAAATTGCTCTAATGTTTTTTCATTTCCATTAGCCTCTAATACTTGTCGTGAAGTGAAGTCCATTTGAACTCGATTTTCTTTCAAATCGATCTCCCAGCTACCTACATCACTTACATCTAATGCGAGCTGAAGTTTGTGCTCCACTGAACGACTCTCAGCAACTTCAAATCTCAACTGTCTAACCTTACTGGTAAGTTCATCAATTTTCAGCTGCGCCTTTCTACTTACCTTGTCTCCATCACTGGATTGCGAGCCATGCTCATTAAGCACTAATTCACGTAATCCTGAGGCCAATTCTTCGTAGAGCAACCCTTCTAACCATGCTAAACTTTGCTCTTTTGTATTGACTTTGAAGGCCTCAAAACTCTTACGCGGACTCACGCGCATTCTGCCTTCTTCATCAGCATAAATGGTCTTGGCATTTTCTAAATCGGCCCCACCCCATTTAATGGTACCGTGAAACTCCTTCCTGAAGGCGAAGAGGGTAATTGGCGTACGCATTTCAATGGGAATTCTTAAAAACCCATAAATACCAGTGGCGATCAATCCAGGAATCCTTTTACTTAACTTCTTAGTCGCGTAAATCCGTTTCCTTTCTCTCTGTTCAAGGCGATCCTCAACTTGTTGAATCTCCATTGGATCTAGCGCAACCCCAGAGAAATAATAGTTATCCCCATACTTTAAGCCTACCCCATCTGCCTTAAGGATTTGCTGAATCTCTGGTAGTTCATTTTTAATACCTATCTCTAAATTCGCTTGATTAACACTTTTTAAAATTTGCTGTGAGACTTTTTTAGCTGATCTCCTCAAATCCTTCGAAAGTCTGAACTTAATTCGCTGCATTTCCAGGCTTAGCGTTCTCCCGAAAATTTCAGCTTGCCTTCTAGCTCTAAGTGGTATGTGTTTCGCTTTAGAATGGTGACAAGCGATCAGTCCTACTAGCTTACCTTCAATCACTACACTAGCAGAAAAGCTAGCACCAACCTTCATGTTCCGAAGATATTCTATGTGGATAGGGCTAATGCTTCTAAGTCCACTTTGACTTAAATCTACCGCCTGTGCAAGAGGTGCCTTTGGCAATAAGTTCACCGGTTCAGAAAACACATCTGAGATCACGCGAACCTTGTTGAGAACATACAATGCACGTGCCTGCTTAGGTATGTCCGTTGCGGGGAATCTTAAGTCCTTATAAGACGGCATAAAATCTACTTTATTTTCCGCCACTACGGTACCGTTCCAATCATCATCAAACAAATACAGCTTCACTCGATCATAGCCAATAGTATCTCGTACCCATTTCACAGCCTCATCGTACAAGGATTGAGCATCCAGACACTTACCCAAAGCGTTGATACCATTTTCAAGAGCTATAGAGTCTAAATTAGCCTCCTCAGCTTTCTCTATCTCAACTGTTTTATAGCCGAAATCTGTATTTGCAACAACAGTAATATCAAACAATTCATCTGAGTTTAGTAGTCTCTGCTTGTAGAAGTACTCATTAGAATCTGAATGATCAAAAATTTGCAGAATTATCTCTTGAGACTCAAAAATCGCATCAGGAGAAAGGCCTATTAATTCATCATGAGAAATATTAAGCCATGCATATGAGTTTTTACTGCTGAACTTTACTTTAAAGTCTTGTCCAAAAACGAGAACAGTCCCAGATGACTGAATGGATCCTGGAATGTGGATAGGCTCTTGGTCACATATGTTGATCAAATGCTTTTGATCCTTGTAGTCGAAAGAAGAATTGAAATTATGCATCGCTCACTTACTTTGGCATGTGCGTAGTTACACATAATTACAAAATTAAGCGTTTAAACTATAGTCTAAGGGTATAAACACTTATTATATGTCTATGTAAAATTGATGCTTCAATAGATTTACACTATCAAACAAGGACTTTAAACTGTGTATGAGCAAGTGACTGAAGTTGACTCGTTGCAATGGTCGGACGGTAAATTCGAATAGTCAATCCAATATCAGCTGTATTTCCAACCTCGCATTTATATCCAAGATGACTTAAAATTTCCTTATTCAAGTGTACGCCTATTCCCAAACCTCTAGATTTACTTAGCACCGGGTTACCATATTCATGAAAGTCTACTGAACTCATCCCACCGCCTAGGTCAGAGAGGGTGAAAATCAATTCATCTAGAACGCTTATTTTCAAAATTGGTGACGAATCGTATTTAAGAGCGTTAGAAATGAAACTATCCAAAGCCATTACTAATCCAAATTCAATTAGAGAATTCTCGTCAACTTCATCTTCCAATAGTATCTGAAGAGATCCATGTAACTCTGATAACTCCAATACCAATTCTTTCAATGGAATCTTTTTCTCGCTTCTAAGTGCCTTTCTATTGTCTAATAATGCATTAATGGTCAATTCAAGCTGCTTCAAAGGAATCTCCGTTTTAGACAATTCAACCGTTTCCTGCTCGCGCATTTTAGCCAGTTGATATTGCATCGTTAATGTCGCAAGAGGTGTGCGAATGTTATGCGCCAAAATGCTAAAGAGATCGTTTTGAAAACTGATTTTAGAGTCTTTATTCTTTTGACGTTCCAAATTAATCCTTTGATATTCGTCTGCAATATAGCTGATCATACCAATGGCTATAACCATAAACAAGGCAGTTCCCACTCTGCTCAAAGTAAAACTATCGTTCAACCATCGTTCACTGGAGGTAAGTTCGACCTGAAACCAGGAATTATAAACCAATAAGATTGCGAGAACAGGAATTACTAGATTTCTTGAAGCCTTAAATCTAGACTCAAACATGGCAAAGAAAAACGCCCAAAGCGCTATTGCCGCACTATACATTGGCCAGCCAGGCGAGTACAAACTGTAAACAGCGATATAGAAAAGCATTAATGTAGCATTAGTTAAAAAAACTAACTGAGCAATTTTTCTAGACGGCTTGTGAAGTATGAACAACAAAGCGTAAACAGTAGCTACAATAGATGCTAAATTATCAATCCATATGTACCATAAATCAGTTCGTTGTGTGACTATATCTACCACCGTATACGGCAGAATAAATGCAATAGTTGTACTTGATTTAATGCGATGAATTTGCTCCATTCAATAAAATTAACTTGATACGTTACAATTACAGAGTTATTTGAAGCCATATGGAAACATCGTTATGCACTGATTCAGAATATTTGTAGTCTTGAATTCTGACTAATTGAATACAAATAAGGTAGAGGAGAATACCCCGAAATTTTAGCTTGGAGCATTTATAGCGTTCTCCTAGACGGCGGTAGGATTTTTATATGATCCTTTGAGCTCCGAATTCCGAATCAATAAAGCCCTTACGTGTCTGTTTCACGAGGGTTCTTTTTCTATGGAATATCTGTTCCAAGCACGCTTACAGTTTAGTCCAAAGAAAAAGCCCCTCAACCTTTTGTTTGAGGGGCTTGCTTCATTCTTCGTGACCGTGGAAGGATTCGAACCTTCAACCGCTTGATTCGTAGTCAAGTACTCTATCCAGTTGAGCTACACGGCCATTTCCCTTGCGGGAGGGCAAATATATAGTAAAATCTTAGGGTGGTACAAGCCTTGAGATAAATTTTGAAAATAATTTTTTGCTTGGCTTTTAGCTGATGGGATACCTTATTGAATCTCAACAGTTAAGCCGACATCCATCATAAGGTCTGCCTTATTTCTTAACTGATCATAAGAGCCTGACATCACTTGACATTTGCCCTTATAGTGTGTAATCCATGCACATTGTTCTGCCTGTTCCTCGGAGTGGTCACAAACCGTACAAAGAACATCTATAACAAAGTCAAACGAGTTCTCGTGGTCATTAAAAAGAACCAAGGATTGCTCCTTGAGAACTACAGAATCGTGGCTTGGTTGAAACTTTTCTTGTGTACTCATATTTGTAAAAATACGCCGTTTGTGGATTGTTAATAGCTCATTGTGCAAGTAGTTTTTCAAATGAGTGATTTATACTAAATTTGAGTTATGACTAGTGCAATTAAAAGCGTTCGAGCTTCTCATTTTAAAAATATCTACTTCATTTCCATGGCTTTAAACACCATCGTGAATGTAGTAGTAATCACTTCCGTAAGTTATGCCTATCAATACTCTGGACTTCTGTTCAGTGTAATTTTCTTCTTTGGATTGATAGGTTTATCACTTTCAAAGCTTGGTGTACATCCTTCCTTAAACGCTAAAGTTTTCCTTTTGTGTTTAATCCCAGAATTTTTAAACCTATTGGCCTTAGATCATGGTAATCTTGCGTTAATCGCTTTAGCTGGCACGGCTGTTGGATTAGCCATAACACCTTTGGCAAACTTTGGGACTATACGGTGGACTAGCGTACTGGCTTTTGTAGCCTTAACCTTAGCGAAGCTAACTGAATTAGGGACTCGTTTTGAGGATCTGCTGTTTCAAAGTGCCGGGTTCTTGGCTCTATTAGGGTTATCAGCTCTAGTTATTCTTAATGTCTTTTCTGTGCAAAGTGTACGCAAGACAGAAATTAAAGATGAACTCATTGATTTAGATGAGTATCAAAACAATATGAAGTTTTGGCTAGACCCTAATTTCAAATACAGAGTAAAACTAGAAGACGGTGATTTCTTAACAAAGCGCCTTCTCGAACCTGTTGAAGCATCCTATCCGTTCCTAAGAAAGAATGCTCATAAAGGACTTTCCGAACGATACCCGTTGATACAGATTGTCACTAGAGAAGCCGTGCCTTATCTTAAAGCGAGTAATGTCCAAATTAGTGCATCAGAGGAGGAAAAAATAAAGCTTTACACCAAGCTTCTAGGTTCAGATTACACCTGGTTTAAACACATACACGATAGCAGCAGCTTTGCCATTGCTCCCTTAAGCATGGAATCTCATTTATCGTTAGAATCTTTTGAGCCTGTAGAATTTGAGACTATTGTTTCTGAGACTGAATCGACGCTCCAAGAGACTGAACAACCAGTTCATCAACCCACACCAGTAGCTATAGAAGTTGAGCCTATTGAAAGCAAAATGAATGAGCAGATAATAGGCGAAGAGATTCTGGAGGAAGCCCAAGTAATTCTCAACGAAACTGACAAAGCGGAAATTGAGAAGCCTAAACTTGTTGACGAAACTTACCGAGCTAAGCGCGTTTTCAAGCCAACTGCTGGTCGACCTTTAACGAAGCTGCGTAAAATCAATCCTGAAGGCGGTTCTACAGATTTTCAGTGGAACGTTCCAAGCAAGTAGTTCCTTACTCCTTAATGCCAAATCTGCGCTTTAGCAGCATGATTTTACCCTTACCAGCGAGGTTGTAAGTGAATGCTGGTTGGTCACCCTTAGCCGCTACGCTTCGGTCCTTAGGATCTTTGGCTAGAATGCTAGCGTTAAACTCTTCGTCGCTACTACGTAGACTCATTACAGTTCCTTTAAAGGCGATATAGAAGAAGTCCGTACCATTATCTAGGTAAAGCGTAACCTCACTACCTCTTCGACGCTCTTTAATTTCTACCAAACAATCGACCTCTGCAAAAATTGGAACGTTGTAAATGTTTTGAATGAAGGCCTTACCGTCGCTTCTAAAGCTCTTGTAACGACCGCTATACTCTAGTTCTATACCACTCATTACAAGGCTTTGACGGAGCTCTTTAGGGAATCGGCCTTCACTTTCTATGGTGCTCAAATCTTCGAGGAACTTGGCGCCCTCTTTCTGACCCAATACGCCGTAAACACCCTGTACGTACGCTTCATCGTCACTTCTCAAGGTTCCTGTGCCGTCTGAGAAGAGCCCACCTACTAACTCCCAAGCGGCCTTGTCTACAGGAGCATCTAGAGTCCAAACTGCATCGATGGTTACGTCATCTTCATTTAGATCGTGACGCACTTCACCGGCCATGGCCATTTTTAAACCTCCAGAATTTTTCAGAACGTTAATAGGTCCTGTCGCATAAAGGTCACAATCATAGTTGTGAAATACCAGGTACGGATCCGGTATGGTGTTGTCCTTGAGTTTATCGTAGGTCGTAATCACATAACCTTGTTCCTGGTTGTCGTAGAACAGCACCCCTGTGGCCGAAAGTAGTTCTATATCGGCGCGGTCTGCGTATTTAGATAAGAAGTTACTGTGCCCACCCAAGCTGTCTTGAGAGATGTAGATACCATTAAACGTGTTATCGCGAAGTTGCAGAGGATCATTTTCAGGCAATTCAATCACGATATCCGTGGGATCAATGTAGCTGGCAATATCAAACCAAGTAGTCTGCAGGTTTTTACATTCGTTTTGGATAAGAATAGAGCCCTTGAAAAACATGGGTTCCTGATCTGCCTCGAGCTGCACTTTACCTCGATATCCGAAATATGGGCTTAGGAAAAATTCGTCCTTCTCCTCTATTTCCGCTAGACCTACGGTCATACCTGCCGTATCCGGCTTAATGCTTTCAAATTCTATAGGCCATGTGGAACCTTCTTCATCGAGGTAATCATACATACCGTGCGCAGTGTAGCGATAATGACCTCTAATACGAGTGGTCGCTTCGTAGAAAGCGTGAAGTTTTGAGTAGCGATTGGCAATAATCTCTGAATTCTCCAAAGGATCCATTGCTGCATTCATGCGCACTACTACATAGCCACTATCAGGAATGATGCGTGCATCTGCTACATCAATTTCTGGAACATCAAAAGCTTCGAGTACACTTGGTGCCAGATCGAAACGAGCGAATCCAGCGCTGAAGTCTAGGCTGTCTTGGAGCGGATGGGTGCTCACTAAATAGGCCTCGTTGTCCGTATTGTGCTTGATGTCTACCTTGGCTTGGTCCATCTGCCATTCCGCGTGGTCCATGTACGCCATGTATTGGTTGGCAGGGAACTCGATAAAGCTTGCGGGGTCCAATTTATCAAAGACACCTTCGCGCTTGTCAAAATCTACACGCGCTGAACTCTCCAGCATCTGGAAGGCCCACTGCTCGTCACTGGCGCTGGTCTTCACTCGGAAATCCTGCTCGCCGCTTTCAAACGAGCGTCTGTAGAAAGTATAGCCCTCAGTTTCGCTGTTGTGCTTGGCTGTTAGGTATCTGAGTTCTCCGGTGCCGAAGAGACCACTTGTTCCATAGGTTAGTTGACCCTCAGCTACCACATTTTCAGGACCGTACATACCAAATGGGATAGCGCGGGATTCCGCCTCGATATAATCGCTGTAAGGGAACCAATGGAATGGATTGTCTCTACCTGAGGCCTGCGGATAACCGTTCCCCGAAAATCCTTCTTCGATATCGAAGGTGGTCGCCCTACCCTTTGCGTCATCTGGAAACATCAGGATATCTGGACAAACAGTTAGGCTCTGAAGGTATTCGATTTGACCCTCTGCGTGGAGGCCTTGGTTAGAGAGTGCTATTTCACCTTCAAAGGTCCCTTTACCCCGATAGTTCGGTGTTGGCGGCATAGTGGTAGAAAACCCAAGCGAATAGTCCGGCATTACTTGCAACGGCTGTGGGAAGACAGGGAAGATATCAGCGCTGTGGAACGTCGCATCGAAAAGGATACCGTCTGTAGTAGTGTTGTCCAGTGAGTCAATAGTGAATGGCTCGACGGCCATGTAGAATCTTGAACGGTCGTAGATGCCGTCGTGGATCTTCTTGTCGTCGTAATAAACGAACGAGTTGTTTAGAGCCTGGAAGATTGGATACTCAGGATAGTACTCTTTGGAACTTTTATTATCGGGCTGATCGATCAGCAGCTGGCCCTGTAGGTCGGAAAGAACCGTCTGTACGTCCACTAAAGCAGCACGTTCTCCGGGTGGCGGATTGAATTCGCGCACCTTGAAGCGCATGGAATCGATCTTAGGCATATCTATACGGAAGCCCTGATAATCGAAGGTATATCCTTGTCCCCAGTAATTGAAAAGACCAGCGTTAATGCGGCCGTCGAAGGTGAAATCCATGTCCTTCTTCATGGTTATTCGTCCACCACGTGGGAAGAGATTTACCTGTTGAGAATCACTCACCGCGATGCGTTGTACCCCGGCAATATCCATCTCGTAGTTGAGCAGGGAGATCTGTGCGTTGCTTCCTTGGCCGATACGTGAAACGAATTGGATCACATCATAATCGCGCTTACCGGTCCAATTCTCTAAGTATTCAAACAAGCGGTCTGTGAGGGTGATGGTCTGAGCGTCCACATCAAACTCTACGAATCCTTGGATGGCCATTTCAAAAAGAAAGCGCTCACCACTTTCTGGATCCATGCGCAAAGCATAAGTCAATTCACGCAGTGGCATGTTTTCGTAACCGTAGGCGTATGCGGCGTTCTTCAACTCAATTAAAGGATGGGTTTGTTGTAGACCTGCGATCTGCTCCATTCGAGCGATGCGGAAGTATTGCTTGGATTCAAATACCGCCGCCTGCTGCGAGCCAAGATTCAGGTTACGCAAGGATAATTTCGGGGTGCCCTGGTTCCAGATGAGCTGGTCTACATTCATGTCCATGCTGTGGTAGGAATCTGTCCAAGAGCTGAGGCCGAGGCCGGTCTTAAAGCGGATGATACGCACCTGGCCCGAGCGTGGATCAAAGCGCATTTCACAGTACGGATGGTAGAGGCTGTCTTCGCCTAAGTGCGCTGTAACCTCAACACGTCCAGAGCTCAGGAGTGAATCTCGGAATAGGAAGCGACCGCTGCGCAGGGTAATTATGGTGTCGCTATTGTAGGTGAATTGCACCTTAGCCATGGCACTATCCGGCGATAGTCCGTAGTAGTTTGGTCCCACCACACCAAGACCACCACGGAAATGTACTTCCTTGTAGACATTGGGTAGAAGGAAATCGTTTTTGTAGCTCGCGAATCGCGGGTATTGGGCACTTCGCTGGGCTCGAGCACTTAAGCGTTCCTCAAAAATTCCTTGGAGCGGTTCGCTGTAAAGTTCAGGGGCGTTCAAAGTAGCAGAATCTGCCTTGAAATAGCCTTGACGCGTATCCAAAGACCACGAAGCCAGTTCGCCATAAAGTTCGTCTTCGCTCTTTCCAACTCGGCCCCAGAATACAGTACCGCCCTTGGCTTCCAAGGTTCCAGAAAGAGGAAAGAATCGGCCCGAAGTACCCATTACGATGGTGCTATCTTCGCGGAATCGGCCAACGATATCTCCCTCTCCAATGTTGAAAAAGAGCTCTTTGCCTTCAAATTGCATGGACCACTCGCTGTAGGGTGCCTTCCAGATCAGATCGTTGTTGTCGTAAAAACGGTGACGGACGATGTTGGAATAGAGCTGGGAAATGTAGTCTTTCGTGCGCGAAGAAGGATTAGATCTAATGTACCCGTTGAGGTGTTCAACAATCTTCAGTAGGGTCCCGTATTCCTCGTTATTGTTGATGAAGGCTGTGAGGCGAAAAAGTTTTTCCCAAGTCTCGGGCTCTGTAATTCGTTTGCGCAACATGTTGTTGCACAACGCAATCCAGTCTTTTTCTGAATCCTCATCAATGGCATATTGAATATCAGGGAGTAAGGAGTCTGCAAATAGCGTCTTATTTTCTTTGGGCAGCTTGACTAAGGAGGTGAACTCCTCTGAGAATTGGTCAAGAGTAGAGAAACGGACCACTTTCTGCGCGCTCAGATTGAGCGAGAAAAGAACTGCTAAAAGCCATCCGTAAGCTCTCATTACTTGATCATTTTAATGCTGCGCCATTGTTCGCGCTCTTTGGTCCCAACAAAAGTCAAACCAGCTGCTTCCGCCGCTTCGCGAAGCGCGGGAATATTTTCTTGGTAGAATCCACTAAAGAAGATTGTCCCACCTTCTTTCAACGCCTGAACGTAGGCATTCATATCTGCCAGCAGCACATTTAAGTTAATGTTAGCACAAATGGTATCAAAGGTGCCTTCAATAGCATCGGCCCCACCGATTACTGCAGTCATTTTACTCTGGTTGCGTTCAGCGTTTTCCAAGGTGTTTTCGATACACCAGGTATCAATATCAATACCATGGACTTTAGCAGCACCACGCATATCCGCAAGGATGCCTAAGATACCAGTTCCGCAACCCATATCAAGCACGTCGTGTCCAGTAGTGTCCGTTTCAAGCAACCACTGAATCATCATGTGCGTAGTCTGGTGATGACCGGTACCAAAAGACATCTTAGGCTCGATGAGCATTGGGTATTCATAGCCTTGCTTCTCTTCGTGGAAGGGTGCTCGAATGTATACCCTGCCATCCACCTCAATGGGATCAAAGTTGTTTTCCCATTCGGCATTCCAATTCACCTGCTCAATCTCTTGGACCTCATAACTCGTTTGAACACCGTCCCAAACGAGGACTTCTTTCACAGACCCCTCATCAAAGTCTTCCTTAATAATATAGGCTTCAAATCCATCCGCCGTCTCAGAGAAGCTTTCAAAGCCTAAGGTGCCCAGTTGGGCAATAAAAATGTCGCGGAAAGGCTCAAGTGGTTGAACCTTCACCGCGACTTCAATATAAATAGGCGTATCCGACATGGATTATGCGTTTGTTCTAGCAGCAATGATCGCTGTAAAATCTTCTGCTTTCAGTGAAGCACCACCGATCAAACCACCGTCGATATCTGGTTGAGCGAACAATTCTGCCGCGTTCCCTGGCTTACAAGATCCGCCGTAAAGCACAGTTACGTTTTCAGCCGTTTCCGCATCAAAGCGCTCAGTGAGCCAAGCACGGATACCCGCGTGTACCTCTTGCGCTTGCTCTGGTGTAGCTACCTCACCTGTACCGATAGCCCAAACAGGCTCGTAGGCCAAGATGATGTTGTCCATATCCTCAGCGATAAAGCCCTCGAGACCTTTTGCACATTGCTCGAGAATAACATCCATAAATGCACCGCTCTTGCGCTCTTCGAGTGTTTCACCAATACAGTAAATAGCTGCCAATTCATTGTTCAACGACTGCGCAATCTTTGCATTGCAGCTCTCGTTAGTTTCACCGAAGTATTGACGACGCTCACTGTGACCAATGATTACTGCGTCAAGGTCCATGCTCGCTAGCATTGGAGCACTGATCTCTCCAGTGTAGGCACCGCTGTCTTTTTCATGTACGTTTTGTGCAGCTACTGCGATGTATTCGTTGTCCACCAACGCACCCACTACATCGCTTAAATACAATGCAGGCGGCGTGATTATTACGCCTGTTTCCCCCACTACATCCTCAGTCAAAGAAGCTTTTAGGCCTTCGACCAATTCCATTGCTTCTGCGTAAGTAGTGTTCATTTTCCAGTTTCCAGCTACGATTCTACGTCTCATTATTGTGTTGTTTTTGATGTGTCTTATTTAAAATAATTCTGCCCGAACTCTTGGGTCCAAAACGGCATATGCTATGTCCACCAAGGTGGTAATGATGACAAAGATGGCCGCAATGACCAAAACGCATCCCATAGTTACCGGCAAATCTCGTGTATTTAATGCTTCTACCAACAGTTTTCCCATTCCGTTCCAACCAAAAATGATCTCCACGAATACCGCACCGGCGAGCAAAGAAGCAAACCAACCACTCACCGTGGTGATGATGGGGTTACTTGCCACGGGTAGAATGTGGCGAAGAAGCACCCGGCGCTCCGGTACCCCTTTGGCACGTGCAGTACGCACAAAGTCCATCGCTCCTACCTCAAGAATACTTTTTCGGGTCAATTGAACTATCACACCAACCGGACGTATGCCCAAGGTGAGTGCTGGGAGTATCAAATTTTTCAGCTGTAGGTAGCGCTCCCCGCTGTAGTCGTCCACCTCGTATAAGGAACCGGTCAAACTGAGTCCTGTCCATGGCCCCAAAAGGTAGGCGAATACCCAGGCCATTAATACGGCCGTAAAGAAGGATGGTAAACTCATCCCCAAAGAGCTAAGTGTGGTCAAGGCGTGGTCGACCCAGCGGCCTTCATTATAAGCTGCAACGGCCCCTAGAAACATACCAAGGAGTACGGCCAAACCTATGGATGCAGCAGCAAGCAAAGCTGTATTTGGAAAAGTCGCCGCAATGAGCCCACTGACTGATTGGCCTTGGCGTTGGAAACTTTCGCCTAAATCGGGCGAAGAAAACGAGAAACCCTCGGAGGTATCGAAAGGCAAAAGTCTTCCTAAATAATTGACGTATTGCACAGCTACAGGTTTGTCCAAACCGTATTTCGCACGAACAGCAGCCAATGCCTCGGGATCTTCGCGTTTGCCCAGCATCATTTGGGCACTATCGCCGGGAACAATGGTGAACAGGAAGAAAACGAGCGTGGCCACCCCCCAAAGGGTGAAAAGTGCCAATGCTATTTTTCGCCCTGCAAACGCCATTACCTTGGGCTATCGTTGTGGTGGTACTTCTTATAAACCACGCCCTTGCGAAGTACTACCCAACCTGGGTTAGAGCGCACCATCGTTTTCAGCGTGGTTTCATCCGTAAAAGCAAATGGCGTGTACGATTCTAGTCCGTATGGAGCGAAGTCTTCAGGCATGGAAGCACTTAACACCAAATGTGGCATTCCTTGCATGTTGAGATCATTCAATGTCGGCAAGATATTCTTCCACCCTTTCTCCGAAGTCTTGGCTTCGTTGTACGCAACAAGCAACCATACTTCGTCTAGGGCAAGGATACTATCCGTGAGGTCACCGTAATCGTTCATGATGCTAAAATCGTGGACAGGTGGCTCATAGCCTTCAGATACCTTGATGGTCTTACTTAGCTCGCTGAGCATGGTCCACTCGGTCTTTTCCCACCACTTCTGGTCTATGTATTCGGTTGAGGTAATCTCGGTGAGCTGGCCAGCTTCGTTCTGCATGGTATAAATCACCTCGTATTGTGGTGGTTCTAGGCCCAGCTCTTCTGCAGGCTTCATGCCTTCAATGATGCTCAAACCTTCGGCGTATGGACGAAAATCACGCGTAGGAAGGTGGTTCATCACTTGATAAGTGAATACAACGCTGAAGCCTAATCCAAAGGCCATAAGGGCATATGAGGCGATTTTTGGGACACCATTGAAGATTTGCTTTTCACCCCACCAAAGGATTAGAATGAGCCCACTAAGGATCACGTCTTTATAGAAGGACTCCCAAGGCGTTAACGGGATGGCGTCGCCGAAGCAACCACAATCGGTCACCTGATTGAAATACGCACTCCAAAAAGTCAGGAATGTGAAGAAACCAATCATACCACTGAGCAGGATCAGCACGGCGCGCTTCCATAAACCTGCCAATAAGGCCAGTCCCAACAAGACCTCCACGGCCACTAAAATGATCGCTAGCGGTAAGGCCAATGGCTCAAAAATGGGGAGGTTTAGTACCTCTTCGCTGAAGTACTCTTCGAGCTTGAAACTGAATCCGACTGGGTCGTTCATCTTCACCAAACCGGAGAAGATAAAGAGTCCACCCACGAGGACTTGGGTTAATCTGGTTAGTAGGGTTTTAAACATCTTATGCCGCTTTTTCCATGAACTTAATTAACGCGAAAACACTGTAATTGATCATGTCGAGATAATTGGCATCCAACCCCTCGCTCACCAAGGTTTTGCCTTGGTTGTCCTCAATTTGTTTTACGCGCAGCAGTTTCTGTATGATAAGATCTGTGAAGCTTGAAACGCGCATATCTCGCCATGCCTCACCGTAGTCGTGATTCTTCTTGAGCATCAGCTCTTTCGCTTCATTGGCCTTTTCTAAGTACGCCGCAGAAGCTTCTTCCCAATCCATATCTGGTTGTTCGGCCACACCTTTATCCAGCTGAATCAACGCCATGATGCTGTAATTCAAGATACCGATGAACTCTCCCTCAAGCGGATCGTCCACCAATTGTTCGCCTTTCTGCTCTATGCTTCTAAGACGTTGTGCTTTGATAAATATTTGGTCGGTCAACGACGGAAGACGCAAAATGCGCCAAGCCGTTCCGTAATCTTTTCCCTTTTTCTCAAAAAGTCCGTGGCAACGAGAAAGCACGGCATCGAATTGTTCAGCTGTATTCATTTGTTAGCTTTGCTTCTAGAACGAAGATACGAAGAACAATGCCGGAGTTTTTGCTAAAGGTCGAAGGGAGAATTCACACCTTATCCACACCGTGGGTTATGGGAATTTTAAATATCACCCCCGATTCTTTCTTTGAAGGAAGCCGATTCTCAAGCGCCGAAGATGCTGTGGAGCGTGCCACTCAAATGATTGCCGACGGCGCAAAAATCATTGATATCGGCGGGTATTCCTCTCGTCCTGGAGCAGATGCTGTTTCTCCAGAAGAAGAATGGCAGCGTCTAGAAAGCGTCATTCCGGCGGTGCGCGCCGTGGTAGACAAACACCCGGGCACGTTCATCTCTGTCGATACCTTTCGAGCAGAAGTAGCGGAGAAAGCTGTGGGTGCAGGCGCGCATATTGTCAACGACATTAGTGGTGGAAATTTGGACGAGCGCATGTACGAGGTGGTTGCCAAACTCCAAGTCCCCTACATCATCATGCACATGCAGGGCGATCCAAGCACCATGCAGATCAACCCCACCTACAAGCACGTTACTCAGGATATTGTCAAATTCTTCAGCGAAAAACTACCTCAGCTTCACGCCATGGGCATCCATGACACCATAGTTGATGTTGGCTTTGGCTTCGGCAAGACTTTGGAACACAATTACCAATTGTTGCGTGAACTTCATGCCTTCCAACTGTTGGGCCGTCCGATCCTTGCCGGTGTGAGTAGAAAAAGTATGATCTACAAAGCTTTGGGCACCACTGCCGATGAAAGTTTGAATGGCACCACTGCATTGCACATGGCTGCGCTCTTGCAAGGCAGTAATATCCTGCGTGTTCACGATGTCAAAGAAGCGGCGGAAACCATTACCTTGTTTAACAAATTGATGCCGGAAGGCGTCCACCACCTACTCTACCCATGGGAGCGTTAAACTTCGGAGTGCTCGATGCACTTGATATCATCATCGCAGCCTTTTTGCTGTACCAAATCTACAGGCTACTTAAAGGCACTGCCGCCATTCGTATCCTCTTGGGTATGGTCGCCATTTACCTGCTGTACCGCCTGGTCCAATTGCTTGAAATGCGTCTTCTCAGTGAATTCCTCGGCTCCTTCATGGGTGCAGGATTAATTATCTTGATCATTGTCTTCCAGCAGGAAATTCGCAAGTTCCTATTGGTGGTAGGCTCGGCCACCTTCACGCGCCGCCAAGGCCTTAAAAACCTGTTGAAACTGGGAACTGAGGATGAAGGCTCAAAGGCCGATGTAGATGCCATGGTAAGTGCCTTGGTGGAATTGGCCGCCACAAAAACTGGTGCACTACTAGTCATTAAGCGCACCGACCCACTTGGGTCATTCGCATCCTCAGGCACCGCCTTGAATGCCGATTTGAGCAAAATACTCCTGGAGAGCATCTTCTTTAAAAACGCCCCTTTACACGACGGAGCGACCATCGTTGAAGGCCATACCATCATTGCGGCCGGGACCGTATTGCCCCTTTCGGAGCGCAGCGAGCTACCCGCCCGCTTCGGCCTAAGACACCGCGCTGCAGCAGGAATTTCAGAAAGAACGGATGCTCTGGCAGTAACCGTCAGTGAAGAAACGGGCAACATCCACATTTTCCACGATGGTGATTACGAAGCCGTACTCAAGGAAGATTTGACCGTGCGTCTTTCAAAGCTCTTGCAGAACAGATAGCAGTTCTTGAGCAAAACGCATCAACCAAAGCCACAACTGTTCGTAACCACTCCCTAACTCTTGAGGAAGCACATCCCCAAGGGTCAGTAATGGAACACTCGCCCATATCATCACCGTAATGAGTGGCACCACCAATAAGTTGCCTGCGAGAAAGTACGGACTGGAACCGCCAAAGGCCAACTGGACAATAGGTAAGGTAGCCGACCACGCAGCTAGGGATATCTGGATGGGCACAAAGAACCAAGAGCCCTTTTTTCGGCTGCGCTTGTAGCTGTAATGCAAGATGAGCTCTTCGCCCTTGTGTTTACGCAATGCCAACAGGATGGCAAAAACGGCAACATAACTCAACTGGAAAGAGAGACTTTGTGGCGCCGTGGGATCCACAATGTAATGTCCAACAGCTACTAGCATAGGAAAATGCAGAGAGGGAATGCTCCATTGTCGCAACGCAGCCAGGCGAGCCAAACCAAACATCCACACAGCTCGCAGCACTGAAGGGCTCGCCCCAACGAGCTGCGCGTAGAAGAACAGCAAAAAGAATTGGACAAAGTGAGCCAAAAGCCTTGATTTTGGACGCCGAGCCCAGAGAAATAAAGGCCTTGTAAGCAAGACCCAGAAACCGATGTGAAAACCGCTCACTGCTAGCACATGAGAGATGCCGAGATTGCGAAACCTGAGCAGTATTTCATCACTTAACCCGCTTTTATCTGCTAAGAGGACTGCTTTCAAGAATTGACCATAATCTCCACTGGCGAATGTCGAGATTCTTTCAAAAAAAAGAACGCCGACATAACGTGTCCAAGAATGCACAAATTCAGGCAGCGCCAAAGGGTACCAATAGCGCCATTCTGAATAGAGCCTCAGCACTCCAAGAAGAACAGCTACCGCTATTATGAGTGCAATATCATGCCACAGTCTACGCCAAGAACGAGGAAAGAGTAGAAAGCCAAATAACACATTAAGATCCATCCCCCAACTCGAATGAAGGGCACTGAACATACAGGTAAAAAAAAGGGCGCGAAGAACCATGCTCATTAAGCTGGCATATTTGCTTTTAAAACCCTAAAAATGAGGAAAACTAGAAGTTTTGAACCGCCTCGAAACGGAGCTTTTGGAAATAGAAATCTAATATCTCTTTCCAAGTGAATCCCCCCACTGACATGCGCATAGCTCCTTGCTGGGCCATACCTACACCGTGACCAAATCCGAAGCCTTCGAGATGCACAGAATCACCTACTATGCTCGCTGTGAAGTAGGTACTACGTAATTTAAAATGACGGCGTAAAGTCTCTAACTTGAAGCTTTGATCACCGATGCTGTAATGGGTTTGACGCCCCTCAGGCAATCCTGCGAAATAGGCACCCCAATCGTGTTGCGTTGCCTCCTTAAAGAAATAGGAATTCCAATCGGCCAATGGAATATCCTTGGTCCACCGGTATTTACTCTCCTTCTTACTGAAAGGATCAAAAACGGCCCTGCAATACGGCAATTCCTGAGACCACACATCTTGCGGCAGCACCGTCTGTCCCCCACTGTTACTGTGGTAGAAACCAATGATTAGCTTGCCATTATATGTCGCTATGGTATCCTTAGTTTGGGCCACCGCCGCTGAAATAATAGCAGCATGTTTTCCGTGTGGTACGCCTTTGAACGCCTGAGAACTCTGATCATCTTTGATGTGGTAGCCTTCCTTTTTATGCTTGCCCATGTTTGTTATGAGCCATGTTCGCGCCAACACCGCCTGAGCTTTGTGGTATTCAGGTTCTGCCGACAAACCGCCCTCAGCCTCAACCACTCCTGCGATGTACGGTTCCACAGGGACCTGCACGATAGTCTCTAAATAGATGAGATTTGGCCTAATAGTAACTTGACCTAAATAAGGTCTAGATGGGGTCCAATTCTTCCCGCGCCAAGCCCGCATCTCAATGGTATCTTTGGTGGTAAACACAATGGAATCACACCCGGCTCTGTTGAGCCTGAGATCGCCGCGGAAGGTGTACAGCGGATGGACATCGTCCACACCGTATTCCATAGTAAAGACACTATCCGGAGTGTAGGCCGTGAGTTTGTAACTGCCAGATTTAACTTTGAGTTGGAGGCGGCCGTATTCCATATCTGCAAAGGTCAACACCCTTGGTCCGGCCGCATAGGTCTTGTACTTCTGCCCGAAAGAGCACAGCGAGAGTAACGAAAAACAAAGCAGAAAAAGCTTCTTCATCTTAAGCATTTAACAGCGCTAAAATACGAGGAACTGCATCCTGTGCAAGATTCCGACTCCCCATCCGAACATGTAGTTTTGAAAGCGAATACAATTGATCCTCTTTCGATTCCAAAATAAGCGCTTTCATGTTGGTGACATTTACCTGTTCTTGTAGGAATTCCGGCACCAATGGCGCATCCATAATGAGGTTGGGAAGTGAGAAATATTTGACTTTCACCATTTGCTTGGCAAGGGCCAAAGAGATAGGATTAGCACGATATACAACGGCCTGCGGGAGGCCTAAGAGCGCAATTTCCAAGGAAGCAGTACCGCTGCACGTAAGAGCAAATTCAGCTCCTTCAGTCACTTCTGAAAGGGGCTTGTCTTCAACAATCACATTCTTTGGCACCAATTCAACTGGCCAACTCTTTTTCATCGAAGCTGCGCGGACTACATGAAAGGTATATTCGGGCATTGCCTTTGCCAAAAGGGTAAACTGAGGCATTAAGCGAATAACTTCTTGCAGTCTTGAGCCTGGTAAAAGGACTACTTTTTTACTTGCAGCGCTGTAGTGATTTAGCCCTTCATATTTTTCCATCAAGGGGTTCCCCACATAATAAGCTTCAGCACCTTTCTCTTTGTACCACTGCTCCTCGAAAGGAAGGATAGAAAGTATGAGATCGGAATAACTCTTTAAGGATTTTAATCGGCTCTCCCTCCAAGCCCAGATTTTTGGAGGGATGAAGTAGACCACTTTAATGCCTTGGCCTTGGGCCCACTGTGCTATGCGTAAATTAAAGCCTGCGTAGTCGACTAGGACAATCAAATCGGCGCCAAAAGAGGCAATATCGTTTTTGACTTTGGAAACCTGCTTTAAGATGGTAGTTGCCTTCAGCGCAACCTCTACAAAGCCCATAATAGGCTGCCCGGGGAGATCGTAAATCTGCTGCATGCCGGCATCCGCCATTCGCTCTCCGCCCCATCCCGCTTGCTGAATTTCTGGAACAGCATCTTGCAGCGCTGCCACTAAGGCGGCCGCTTGTAAATCGCCCGAGGGCTCGCCAGCTATCCAGAATACTTTCATTAGCGTAGAATGAATTGAAATAAAATGACCGCAGCTACACTGGGCAAACAGCTCAATAAAATGCCACGAGCGACGCGGTCTTTTTCAAAATTGATTGCTGTAAAAAACAATATAGCATTAATAATCACCCCAAAAGTTATGGCTCTCATCACTACCAATCGCCAGGCAGGATTGCCTATATCGCCCACATCGGCCAGCATAGGATAATTGTCCAAAGCGATGGCAATGCTGAAAATAGGTGCACCTATACCAACAAAAAAGCCGGCTAAATAATCGATGATTCTTCTATTCTTCAAAATTCCATTGGTTTAAGGCTGCCACTGCATGATGTGCAGTTAGATCAACAGTGATTGGCACTACCGTAATGAACCCCTCCTCTAAAGCAGCGATATCTGTATCGTCGCCGTGGTCGTAATTCACGAACTTTCCTGTGAGCCAGTAATAAGGGCGTCCAAAAGGATCTACACGTTCGTCAAATTCTTCTTCCCAGTTTCCTATGGCCATTCGACATACTCGGATGCCTTTGTAGGGCGCCTTATCGTTCTCTGGAATGTTGACGTTAAGACATGTACCGGTAGCTAGACCATTGTCGATGACTTGCTGGATAATCTTGCGCACTGCAGGTTTAGAAGCTTCAAAGCTTGCTTCCCAACTGTGCTCACATAAGCTAAAGCCAATAGCAGGAATGCGTTCTAGCGCACCCTCCACCGCAGCACTCATTGTGCCGCTGTAGATAACATTCACCGAAGCGTTGGACCCGTGATTTATCCCACTAAGTATCAAATCAGGGCGACGAGGCATCACCTTATTAATGGCGAGCTTCACACAATCTGCAGGGGTACCACTAACCTTAAATTCTTTTTGAGGCCCATCGCTCTTCACCTCTGTCACTCTCAAACTAACATCCAAGGAAATAGCGTGTCCCTTTCCACTCATGGGACCGTCGGGTGCTACTACCCAAACTTCACCGAAGTCGTTGGCTATTTCTGTTAAGACTTTGATTCCCGGAGCGGAAATACTGTCATCGTTCGTTATGAGAATTAGAGGCTTTTTTGTCATCTTTATATGGCTTTATGCCAAAGTTACATGGAATGCAGTCGCGGCATGCGATTTGGTCTGTGTTAATAACGAAAACTTTATAACAACCTTATGTTCGGAATCATCATCCTTTTTGTCATCGCTGGATTCGTTGTTCAGCAACGATTGAAATCAAAATTTAAAAAGTATTCGAATGAGTCACTCAGCAACGGGATGTCCGGTGCAGAAATAGCACAAAAAATGCTCGATGATCACGGCATTTACGACGTTCGTATTGAAAGCGTCGCTGGCAAGTTGACCGATCATTATAACCCTGCGAATAAGACAGTAAACCTCAGCCCTGAAGTGTATTCTGGGCGCAGTGTTGCCGCTGCCGCAGTTGCTGCCCATGAAGTAGGACATGCTGTGCAACACGCACAGAGCTACAAATGGTTAGAGATGCGCTCACAACTGGTGCCTATGGTCCAGTTTAGCGGAAAAATCATGAACATCGTCATTTGGTCCATGATTCTTGGAGTTGGTTTTTTAGGAATCTTCGGATACAATACGGCCATCTGGGTGCTAATTGCTGCACAAATAGCCATTACCGGCTTCGCAGTGGTTACACTGCCCGTAGAATACGATGCATCGAACCGCGCACTAGCTTGGCTCACCACAAGTGGACTAGTCACCACTGAAGAGCACGATAAAGCTAATGATGCCTTGAGTTGGGCTGCACGTACTTACCTAGTAGCCGCTCTTGCTTCCATGGCACAGCTCGCCTATTATTTCTCCCTATTGCGAGATTAGAGCCCCAAAAATTTTGCACTAAAAAACCCCCGCGCCGTTGGCGCGGGGGTTTTCTTTTATCCTAGGCTTCGAGACTTATTTCTCAACCTTATACCCTAGAGACTGCAAGAATGCAATTTTCTCATCAACTACTGCTTGCTGACGGTTTGCGATTTCTTTCTCAATACTCTTCTTCATTCCTGCCAATTCTTCTTCTGAGAATTTACCCAAAAATTGAGAAGCAAATAATGACTTAAGTGTCTTGTTGTTGTTCTGATTCGCACGAATGTGCTCTACCAATGCCTTCGGTTTCATAAGAAAACTATTTTGTTGTGTGTTTAACAAAAATAGCGAAAATTTCTATTGTAAATCCTCTAGATTTTTTGTTCCAATATGACGCACTGAAATGAGCGGTTCAGCATAGGCTGCTCCAATTATCCTACCCCAATCCTGGGCTCTCGCGATCACCGACTTAAAGAAGCCTTCGCTAGCAATAACAGTTTGAGGCTCTGTACTGTTTGGATCAAAAAACTGGCTCTTGTGTGCTTTAATTGATGTCATTTTCGCCTCAAAACCATCACTAATATCTACCACTAATTGCGGTTCAAGGTTATAGAATTGAAGATATTTATACATGGTTTTTGGTCGCCAAGGGGCTAATTTCTCACCATTATCTTCTAATTTAATCTTATGCAATCCTGAAAGAAAACAAGCTTCTTCTACTAATCTAGAAGCGCGACCATGATCTGGATGACGGTCTGTCGGCGCATTCATTAACACCATCTCAGGCTTGTACTTGCGAATGATTCGTGCGACTTGCAGTTGACTTTCGTGACTATAATCCACTCTACCATCCGGCATACCAAGGTTTTCACGCACCGTGCATCCTAAAATCCTAGCGGCCTCTTTAGCCTCTTCATCGCGAATTTCAGGAGTACCTCTAGTCCCCATTTCTCCGCGAGTGAGATCAACAATTCCCGTTTTCAATCCACGGGCAGCATGGGTCGCTAAAATACCCCCAGCGCCAAGCTCGACATCGTCGGGATGGGCGCCAAAGGCAAGTATATCTAATTTCATAGCAGTTATTTTCCTGCAGCGAAGTTCGTGATTTCTGTGCTTAATGGGTCCATTCTACTCTCGTAATGTGCAACCCATTGGCCGTTCCCGTCAATCAAGAATTTATTAAAGTTCCAGCTCACCTTAGCATCTTCTACGCCGTTCTGCGATTTATTGCACAACCACTGGTATACTTCGTGACCACGAGATCTATTGGTTTTCACCTTGCTCATCATTTGGAAGGTTACCCCGTAATTCTGCGAGCAAAAGCTTTTAATTTCACTCTCACTTCCTGGTTCTTGGAACCCAAAATCGTTCGCAGGAAAACCAAGTATTACAAAATTCTCACCGCCATAGAGTTCATGTAATTTCTGCAACTCTTCGTACTGTGGAGTATAGCCACATTTCGAGGCTACGTTTACGATAAGAACGCGCTTACCTTTTAGACTGTTAAAAGAGAAGTCTGCGCCATCAATCGTTTGAGCACGCAAATCATAAAAACTTCTAGTTTCCATAGGTTCATTTGGGGTTTGAGCAGTTACAGCAACATCTGCAACGGCGGTAGGTTCATTAGCGCAAGCAAAGAGTGCAAGGCCGAATAAAAGGTACTTCATTTTAATGAGAATTGGGTTTTTAATCTAAACAAGATAAGACCGTTAATGTTTGTCGTAACTTTGGTCCATCCGCATTTGTATGTCTAAGATAGGTCCACTTATTCAACGTTACGCAAAACAGGAGCTGAGAAATTCCAATGCAATCTTCTCACTCGGCCTGTACTTGATTGGAATTACCTACCTCATCTATTTATTAGGAGGGCAAAACGCAGCCGATTCCACCTGGAACACACTGCTGTGGATCGTCATTTTTTTTGGCGCCATAAACCAGGCTTCGCGCAGCTTTGAATTTGAAAGCGGTAATTACTTCTTCTATTACCAAACAGTAGCTGGACCTAAAGAAACCATCATTGCCAAGCTGATCTACAACAGCCTTTACATGCTTTTACTCTCTGGAATTGCATGGGCATTATTCACTTTATTCTACGGTAACGCAGTCTACAATCCATTGGTTTTCGCTGCAGGACTGGCTTTGGGTTGTGTCGGCTTTAGTGCCATTCTCACCCTTGCTAACGGCATTGCTGAACGCAGCGGTGGAAACGCCACTTTAAGCAGCATTTTGGCTATCCCATTGACCATCCCGGTGCTGAAAATTGTAAGCGCTATCAACATCCAAGCGATGGTCGGAGCATCCCTAGACGAGGTATATGAAATGATTGGCTCATTATTCGCCCTAGATCTCGCAATTGGGCTTCTTGCCTACCTTCTCTTTCCTTATCTTTGGCAAGATTAAAATCAGCACATGACTGGACGATTTTACAAAGCCTTGGGCGTAGTTCTCGTACTCTATTCACTCATTTACGGTCTGCTTACGACAGTACCGGATTTACCCATCATCGAACAAAGCATTCGCAACCTGTTCTATCACGTCAGCATGTGGTTTGCCATGGTGGCCATGATGGCAGGAAGTTTTGGAAATGCCATCGGATTCTTGCGGGGTGATAACCTCTTGAAAGACACGCGCAGCGTTAGTCTAGCTGAAACTGGAATGTTGTTCGCCTTTTTGGGTCTGTTTACAGGTATGATGTGGGCAAAATTTACGTGGGGCGCTTGGTGGACGAACGACCCAAAGCTCAACGGTAGCGCCATTACCATTTTGATCTACCTCGCCTACTTCGTCTTGAGAAACGGTATTGAAGAACCGCGTAAAAAGGCGCGTATTAGTGCCGTCTACAACATCTTCGCCTTCGTTATGATGATTGTTTTCATCGGCATCCTACCACGAATGACCGATAGTCTACACCCAGGCAACGGAGGAAACCCGGGATTCAATTCTTACGACCTCGATAATCGACTGCGATTGGTATTCTACCCAGCAGTTATTGGATGGATTTTGATTGGAACCTGGATCGCTGCATTGCGTTATAGAATTAAGAATTTAAGTAAGTAATGAGAAACTTCGCCTACCTTCTACTCACCCTATTGCCTCTATCGGCTATGGCTCAATCAGAAAACCTTATGTACAGCGAGGGGAAAATCTATGTTGTAATAGCGGTTATAGCCATTATTTTCTTGGGTTTAGCCGGATATTTGTACCGAATGGATCGCAAAGTAACAGCGCTAGAAAATGAAAAATAGTCAGATTGCCATCATTATCGCTATCGCAGTACTGATAGGCTACACTTTAGTACGCTTAGGGAATAGCTCTACGTATAGCAGCTTTGACGATGCTGTTGCTTTGAATGGAGAAAAAACCACTGTAATTGGCTACCTCGACCTAGAAGAAGCTATGGATTTCAATCCTAAGACGGTCCAATTCGCATTCACCGCCAAGGACAAAAAAGGCAACTCTAGCCGCGTGATCTACAACCAGCCAAAGCCACAAGACTTTGAGCGCTCTGAGGAAATCACGATGACAGGATACGCCACAGATAGCGCCTTTATCGCCACGGACATCCTCATGAAATGCCCTTCGAAATACAACGAACAAAACGAGGTAGACTCGGACAAGATTTACAAATAAAAACTTATGGAATACGTAGGGGAACACCTATGGGCCGCCAACCTCGGTAGAGGACTAACTGCTTTGGCATTCACCATGGCACTATTATCCGCCTTTGCCTATTACGCAAAAGGCGATGATTGGAAAAAGCTTGGTAGATTAGCCTTCCGCCTGCACGCCATTTCACTTTTCGGCTTGATTGGAACGCTGTTCTTCATCATGGCCAATCATTATTTCGAGTTCGATTACGTTTGGAAACACACATCATTGGACCTCCCAGCGCGTTACCTGTTCTCTGCATTCTGGGAAGGCCAAGAAGGTTCTTTCCTTTTGTGGATGTTCTGGAATGCGGTCTTGGGCTACATCCTCACTTATAGTGCAAAAAGCTTCGAAGGCCCAGTAGTTGGCGTATTCGCTGCAGTTCAAGCCTTCCTTGTGAGCATGATCTTGGGCGTCTACGTAGGCGACATGCACATTGGATACAGTCCTTTTATATTGGTGCGTGAACTTCAGGACAACATCGGTTTACCGTGGACCCAATTCAGTGATTACCTCACTCGTTTCCCCAATTTTGCTGACGGCTCTGGCCTCAACCCATTGTTACAGAACTATTGGATGACCATCCATCCGCCTACCCTTTTCTTAGGCTTCGCCTCGACGCTGGTCCCTTTCAGTTATGCCATTGCAGGCCTCTTGAGAAAGGACTACAAGACTTGGATCAACAGTGCACTGATATGGAGCTTTTTCTCTGTGGGTATACTTGGTGTAGGTATCCTTATGGGTGGTGCATGGGCCTATGAAGCATTGAGCTTCGGCGGATTCTGGGCATGGGACCCAGTGGAAAACACTTCCCTCGTACCTTGGCTCACCATGGCAGCCGGTGCACACCTCTTGCTGGTCCAAAAGAACAAAGGAGGCGTGATCCCATCGGCGCTTTTCATGCTCATCCTCACCTTCTTATTGGTGCTGTACTCTACATTCCTTACACGTTCAGGCGTTCTTGGCGATAGTTCGGTACACGCTTTCGTAGATCTAGGCTTAAGTGGACAGCTGCTCATCTACTTGCTGTTCTTTACTATTGGATCCATCGCGCTACTGCTTTTCCGCTACAAAGGACTGCCTAAAAAGGTCAAAGAAGACCGCATGGACAGCCGCGAATTCTGGATGTTTATTGGTGCATTAACTCTACTAATCAGTGGACTTCAAATCACATTAAGTACATCATATCCGGTATTCAACAAGCTTTTCGGTCCTGAAGGTCTAATCACACTGTACGATCAGAACAAGGTGTTGAGCGACCCGATCGAGCACTATAACGCTATCCAGGTTCCCTTCGCCATTATCATCGTTCTTTTGATCGGTGTTGGTCAATTTCTTTCGTACCACCGCACCTCCACCCAAATGTTCTTTAAGCGCCAAATAGCCACCTTGGTCATTACCACAGTACTTACTGCGCTAAGCTCTTGGGCCTTGGATATGTGGAATCTGATGTACATCCTCCTACTTTGGACCTCTTATTATGCAATTGTAGGAAATTTAGAATTCCTCATTCGTTGGGCGAAAGGGAATTGGAACGTGGCGGGTTCAACAGTAGCACACGTCGGTTTCGGATTAATTATCGCAGGGGCTCTTGTTTCAAATGCTAATAAGGACATCATCTCGCAGAACAAGACCTTCATCCACGAAGAATTCCCGGCGAACGAAAACCTACTTATCCACCAAGGCGATACCGTGCAGATGGGCGACTACTGGGTGAGTTGGACCGGTCAAGAGGAAGAGGGATATTACCTCAACTACGTGCTGGAATTCTTTGAAGAAGATGGAGAAGAATTGGTGCCAACGTTTGATTTAAAACCACGCATTCAGCTCAACGAGCGCATGGGTAATGTCGCGGAACCATCGACCAAACACTTCATTGGACGCGACATTTACACTCACGTGACCTACGCTGATCTCCGCACGATGGAGGAAAAAGGCGAAGAAGAGTGGAAAAACGAATTTGACTTAGAGCTCAGTCAAGGTGAGAGCCACTTCCTCTATGGCAAATATCAAGTGCAATTGGACACCATGGTCGTCGAAGCTCCTTCTAAAGGCCAAGGAGAGTTTGATTACGTAGTTCTAGGCGCTGGACTTCAAATTACCACTATGGACGACAGCGTATACAAGGTCATGCCTATCTACGCTGTTCAAGGTGACGAAGCCAATCATGTAGATGCCGAAATTGAAGAATTGGGCTTAAAATTCCGCTTTGAACGAATCAATTACGAGACCAACAAGCCTGTAATTACCGCGAGCGAGCATACTGAAGCCGAGGAGCCTTTCATCTTGATAAAGGCAGAGGTATTCCCTTGGATCAATCTACTCTGGCTGGGCTCCATCCTAATGGCCGTAGGAACAGTCATTGCCATGGCCACAAGAATTCGTAGGTCGTGAAGGTAGCGCTCATTGGAAAAGGGAACCTAGGCACACACCTCTACCAGGTGTTGAATGAGAAAGTTGACCTTAAATGGTACGGCCGAGATTTCCCAACTTCAATAGATGCAGATATCGTTATCGTATCCATTAGTGATAGCCAAACTGCCCAGGTTTGTGCTCAGATAGAAGCACCTCTTGTAGTTCATACCGCGGGGGCACTTTCCATGCTCGACAACGCAAACGCCGGCGTATTTTACCCGCTCTATAGCTTTACCAAAGAGGCTGCAGTAGATTGGACTAGGATCCCATTTTTGATCGAGACCAGCAATGCTCAGCATATTTCTATCCTAGAAGAATTGGTCCGTGCTATTGGAGGTAAATTGTTCCACATCACCAGTGAGCAGCGCACGAAACTTCATGCCGCGGCAGTGATGGTTAATAATTTCACTAACCACTTGTACACCTTAGCCGCAGAGCATTGCGAAGACTATCAATTGCCTTTTGAGGTGTTGCATGCCATTATGGAACAAGGGCCTGGAAAAGCCATAGAATTGGGTCCAAGACAAGCCCAAACCGGGCCTGCAAATAGAGGCGATCAAAATACTATAAAGGCTCATTTGGAGCAGATAAACAATCCCCAAACCAAGGAATTGTATTCATTATTAAGCGAAAGCATATTCAAGCGCAATGAACTATAAAGAGGTTTTCAAAGACATTACCACTGTCGTATTAGATGTAGACGGTGTCCTTACCAACGGTGATATCATCTTAATGCCTGGCATGCAGCCCGTACGCAAGATGAATGCTAAAGACGGCTATGCTATGCAGCTTGCGGTGAGAAACGGCATTCGTATGGCCATCATTACTGGTGGCAGATCTCCGGAGGTCAAAGAACGCTTGAACGGTCTTGGAATTACTGATGTGTATCTTGGCGCATCATCTAAAATGGAATCCTACGAAGACCTGAAGATGTGTTATGATTTAAAGGATGAGGAAATCCTATACATGGGGGACGATTTACCAGATTATGATATCATGAAAATTGTAGGGCTAGCCGCTGCTCCACAAGATGCTGCCCCTGAGATTAAAAGCGTCGCAGATTACGTTAGCCCTATAGATGGAGGTCGTGGTTGTGTTCGTGATGTACTTGAACAATTGTTGAAAATCCATGGTAAGTGGGCGCGTCACGAGGATAGAACTTGGTAACTTTGTACTGAGTAAATAGACTCAGTGTGTTACAAAAGGAAGAACGAATAGAATTGGAGCAGCGATTGGACGAAGTCATTTCGTCTATCACCATTCTTGAATCTACCTACCCAGAACACCCTGCACTCTACCACCTCCGAAGCGAGCGGAAGTGGATGGAGCAACGTCTTAAAAAAACTTTTTGGTACCAGCTCAACTGGAAATTACAAACAGCAAGAGGTGCCTTGCTTATGAGCACCTTAGGAATTCGTATTTGGTTTCTCACTAAAATTCGAAACAATGGACCATTAAGGCTGATGATCCTCACCGTTTTTATGTTTCTATGTCTTGCCGTTACCGTATTCTTTGTTGGTCGTCAAATCTTCGGGTGGGACTTTAACAAAGGAGGCGACAGCCCTATTGATGAATGGGCTTTGGACCAATTAAGTAAATTCTGGCGCTGGGTAAAAAAGGCTTTTGATTTCTCCTGAAGTATCTTCGGAAAAAATTTACGCTAATGAAGCTTCAAAAAGAGCTGGTTCTAGGTTCAAAAAGCCCTAGACGCGCAAGTCTACTCCGAGAAATGGGCTTTGACTTTTCCGTTATTATCACTGAAGCTGATGAAAATGCTCCGTCACATCTCAATGGTAAGGAAACTGCCATATGGATCTCTGAACAAAAGGCGCGTGCTTTACAACCTCTTTTAACGAAGAATCAATTGGGGATCACTTCCGATACTGAAGTTTGGCTTGGGAACAGACGTTACGGCAAACCCTCAGATGAAAACGAGGCTAAAGAAATGATCATGTCCTTAAGCGGCAAAACTCATGACGTCATTACTGGACTGACATTAACGACTGTAGATTCGATCAAATCTTATTGCTCAACCGTGAAAGTGACTTTTGAATCACTGACTGAAGACGAAATCAATCATTACGTTGATAGCTTTAAGCCACTAGATAAAGCCGGTGCTTATGGTATTCAAGAGTGGATTGGGCATACCATGATAAGCGCCATTCATGGAGAATATAACGCTGTGGTAGGCCTTCCCACCTCCACACTTTATAAAGCTTTAAAGGATTTCGCTAAATAATTAAGCGATCTCGATAACGGGCAAATCGACCATCCAACCGTACGTATCCTCGCTTCTTCCCAAGCGGATATCGTTCAATAGTCTTTTGATTTCCATAGCTTTCCCGTCTGTTAGTACTGGGATATCGAAATTCTCACCTTTGTAACCAATGGTATCAATCTGGCTTACTACAGCTGCGGTTCCCATACCAAAGGCCTCTTGAAGTTTCCCTTCGCGTGCTGCAGTTACTATTTCCTCCACAGAGATTGGACGCTCCTCGATAGCCCAACCCTGGTCTTTCACCAACTGAATGATTGAACGACGAGTGACCCCAGCTAAGATTCGATCCGTTAGTGGTGGAGTTAAGAACACACCATCCACCAAAAGCATCAAATTCATAGTACCACTCTCTTCGATGTATTTGTGCTCCTTGTGATCTGTCCAAATAACCTGATTGTATCCTTCCTTAATGGCTTTAGCCGTTGGATAAAATGAGCCACCGTAATTACCTGCCGCCTTGGTATATCCGATACCTCCACCGGTGGCGCGTGTAAATTCTTGCTCGATTTTAACCTTAACGCTCCCGCTATAATAAGGCCCTACAGGACTAGTAATAATACAGAAAGTATAGTCGTCACTTTGACGCGCGGCAATAAACTCTGACGAAGCAAACAAGAACGGACGGATGTACAAACTGTGATCTTCTGCACTTGGCACCCAATCTGCATCAATCTCCAACAGTTTCTTAAGTCCTCCCATGAAAACTTCCTCGGGCACCTCAGGCATCATAAGACGCTCCGCACTCTTGTTCAAACGCGCAAAATTGTCTAGAGGACGGAACATACTAATACCTCCGTCGTCCTTACGATATGCCTTCATACCCTCGAAGGCACTTTGACCGTAGTGCAATGCGTGCAAGCCGTATGAAAATTCTAACTGACCAAAAGGACGGATCTCAGGCTCTTGCCATTGACCGTATTTGAAATGACAAACGAGCATATGATCTGACATGTATTTTCCAAATGGAAGGTTGGAAAAATCAATGCTAGAAATACGGCTCTCTTTGGTCAATTCTATTTTCATATTCTGTTTTCTTTGGGACTACAAATGTACTAATTTTGAAGGTGTCAAACACTTTAACATCGCACCAACAACCTCAGTTCAAGGTCGATTTAACTAATTATTCAAATGAAGCATTTACTATTTGCAAGCCTCGCAACAATCGGTCTTATTTCTTGCCAATCCTCTAATTCTGAAGGTGAGATTTCTAATAAAACTGTAACTCAAGCGTATATGAACTTCGGTGATAGCACTTTCGCTGTTGACGGCGCTCTTAGCGCATCTGCTCTCGTGGAAGAGTTTCAAAAAACCGGAGATACACTCTACGGCACTGTTGCAGGTGAAATCACCAAAGTTTGTACTGTGAAAGGATGTTGGATGGCTACTGCCATTGATTCAAGCGAAAACCTATTCGTTGATTACGACTACGAATTCTTGCTACCAACAAACAGCCAAGGTCAAGAAATGGTCATGACGGGTTTTGCTTACTGGGACAGTACTACAGTAGCTGAGCTCAAGCACTACGCAGAAGATAGAGGCGCAACAGAAGAAGAGATTGCTGCAATCACTGAACCCGTTGGAGAAGTAAAGTTCAAGGCAACTGGTGTTAAAATCCTCGTTCCTAGTGAAGAGTAAGATACTTACCATTCTCGCTGTAGGCCTTTTTATTATTGCCTGCTCTTCGCCTGCTAAAGAGCCGAAGAAGAACAGTGGTTGGAAGCCTGAAATGGACCAACCCAGTGAGCTGGCTTCCATCATGCGTGAATTGCACGATGAGGCAAAGCAGCGGAAATCTACATTGGAGAAAGGAGAATTGGCAGAAGCAAATTCACAGCTCATCTTTCAAATGATCACCGCTGAGCCGACAGAGCCACACATGGTCGGGCCGGCTTTTGAGCCGCATGCACAGGCCTTTATTGCCAGCTATGGACAACTAAATATTGCCACAGATGTGGCCACACAGATTGACGCACACAACAATCTTGTAAAAAGCTGTGTTGCTTGTCATATGAACTTTTGCCAGGGACCTATTCCCCGCATTGAAAAGCTGTACATCCACTAATGAAGCAAGCAAGCCCACGAAATTTCACCACGTCCTCCGACGGCAGTTTAACTATGTGGGTACCAAAGCTTGATGAACATTACCACAGCATTCACGGGGCGAAGACTGAAAGTCAGCACGTATTCATTGACGCAGGGCTTGAAGCCATTGATAAAGATGCTGTTTCTATACTCGAAGTAGGGCTTGGCACGGCACTGAATGCCAAGCTTACTTTGGAACAAAAAGGCAAAAAAGTCATTGACTATTATGCTCTTGAGAAATTCCCTTTGAGTCCAAGCGAAGTCAATGAAATTAAAGAAATAGGCCACATTGTAGAGGCGAAAATTTTAGCTGTTAGTCCCGGGAAAAAGCAGGAAATCGTACCTGGTTTCCAATTTGAATTAAGCACGCAAGATTTAAGAGATTTCAGGGTTGAAACGCCAAAGTTTGACCTCATTTATTTTGATGCTTTCGCCCCATCAGCACAGCCTGAGCTTTGGTCAGAACAAGTCTTTCAAAGTATGTATAATGCCCTGCTCCCTGGCGGAGCCTTAGTGACCTATTGTGCAAAAGGCGTCGTCAAGCGTACGATGAAAGCCGTAGGATTTGAGGTTGAGGCCCTACCCGGCCCACCTAGAAAAAGAGAAATGACCCGCGCATGGAAGAGATGATCAAATTCAATGCACGTTGTTATGCACTTATACGATCCAAACAAAACAGAGTTTTGGTCATGAAGGAACGCTGGCAGGGAGTTGATTTAAATAAGTTTCCTGGAGGCGGCCTTGAGCTTGGTGAAGGATTGCTAGAGTGTATTTATCGCGAGATTGATGAGGAGTTCTTGGAAAGTGAGCGCTTGAATTATAGTCATTTGTATACCCCCACTGACTGCTTTGCTTCGAGGTTCAAGCCTAACGAGCAACTCTTGCTGAATTACTTCACAAACAAGGAAGTGGCTCAAGAAGAACTGTGGACACTTATTCCAGGAGATAAAAATCTATTGGGCATGAACTGGCTGGAATTGAAGGCTGAAAATGCTTCTTGGTTCACCTTGGAAAGCGATCGCAAAGCGTTTTTAACGCTATTAGAAGCCTAGTCGCCTGCCTGCGATTTCCTTAATCTTATAGTAGAGCAATTCAGGCTTTTTGGTTCGCCAATCCATGAAGTCTAAATCGCCCCCTAGAATAAAGAATTGGTCCAAACCGTAAGTACTCAATTCATTTTGGACGTGCTCTCTAAGGTTCAAAAGCGCCATCCAGCCATCAGGCACTTCTTCCAGCCACTCTTCGTAGTAATCAGTGATGTCGGCGTGAAAATTCAGGATATTCTCGCCGATCAAAATATACTTATCAATACCCAACGGGATCAACTCATCTACTAAATCCCGTTTTATGCGCATGATGTCGTTATGAACGGCGTCGTTCCATTCTCCAAAGAATTCAATAACGCAATAACCAATGGCGTAGTCCACAAAGAGCACCTTCAAGAAAAGCGTTTCACAACCAATAGAATCCCACTGAGGGTGAATGACATAGTCGTAGATCCTGTCCGTAAAGTATACTTCGCTGTTGAAGTAGCCGTGAAATGGGCTTTGAGGATCTTCACTAGCGATGTACAGATGTCTCCAATTGAAGTAGGGCTCTATGGTGTGCATTCGAAAAAGAATTGGCTATCGATTTAACAAAAATCACTCCGTATTGTTAGCTTGGCAATAGAAATTATCGTCATGTCCATTTTCACCATAACAGGAGCTACCGGTTCCGTAGGTAAAGCCATTGTAAACGAACTCCTTACCCAAGGACACAAGGTCCGTATCTTGAGTACTCGCAAAGGTTTCGATTGGGAAGATGTCGAAGTTTTTCAATGGAACCCGAAGGAGAATCAGATCGATGATAGTGCGCTTGAAGGAGCCGATCACCTTATTCACCTCGCAGGTGCAACTGTGAGTAAGCGATGGACTCCTGCTTATAAGCGTGAAATCAATGATAGCCGAGTATACACAAGCCAGGTATTACTGGACAGCTTAAATCGTATATCAAACGGACCTTCAAGCTGTGTCAGTGCAAGTGCAATTGGCTTCTATGGAACATCATTCACCGAGCAATTCACCGAAAATTCCCCTGCAGCCTCGGACTTCTTAGCATCAGTTACCGAAAACTGGGAGCGTTACACCCGAAAGTTTGCCTCACCTACACGCCGAAGCGTTCAATTACGTATTGGGATTGTCCTGGACACAGGAGCTGGAGTTTTAGGCCAATTAGTGCCCTTAGCAAAGGCCGGTATTGCCTCACCCCTGGGCAGTGGTAAGCAATGGACCAGCTGGATCCACGTTCAAGATCTCGCACGAATGTTCATTCACGCTGCCACGAATAAGTTGGAAAGCGGTCCTTATAATGCAGTAAGCTCACCTCCATTGAGCAATAGGGAACTAACTATGGCTATTTGCAAAGTCTTAAGAAGACCAATGTTTCTTCCAGCCGTGCCTGGGTTTGTTCTGAAGCTAGTTTTAGGTGAAATGGCCACCTTGGCGTTAATGAGTCAAAACGTTAGTAACGCTAAAGTATTGGCAACAGGATTCAAGTTCAACTATACGAACATCGAGACCGCGCTCGAAGATTTATTGAAATGAAAAAGCCCCGCTTTCGCGGGGCTTTAAATTTTCTGTAATGTGAGTGCTTCTTATGCGTTCGCTTTCACATCAAACTTCAATTCGATGGTGTGATCGATCAAATCTTCTTTCAAAGACTCAGCGATTGACGCATCTTCTCTATCGTGGAATTTAACACCCCACTTTGTACGATCGATACCAAATGTTGGAGCCATGAAGCTTACACCTTCATCAGATACTGTAATATTTGCTGGGAATTCGATGCTGTTTGTAACACCACGCATCGTCAAGTTACCTACAACTGTGCTGTTCGTCATTTCACCTTCAGCAGCCTTTACTTCAACAATTTCAAACTGAGCAGTAGGGTAGCTTTCAACGAAGAAGAAATCTTCAGACTTCAAGTGACCTACGAGGTAACCGTTTTTGCCTTCGTCTTCAATATCAGTATTAACGATTGCGTTCATGTCGATAGTAACAGTACCGCCTACTACCATTCCGTCCTTAACGTCGAATGATCCGCCTTGAACACCGATATATCCTACGTGCTCGCTATTCACAAACGATTTGAAACCTCTCCATGTGATAGAGCTTTCTTCAGCTAGAGTGTACGAAGTTGCCTCAGCTACCTCCATTACCTCCTGCGCTTCGCCAGTAGTTACTTCTTCTGCTTTTTCGCCTGCACAGCTTACTGCGAGTACAGAGGCTGCCATAAACATTGCAATTTTTTTCATTTTCCTTTCTTTTGAGTGGTTAGAATTAGTAAGTAAAAATACTATGATTAATGTTATAACAACTATTGAAGGCAAAAAAAGTTCACTACGCATACATTTTTTTTCTCAATCGCAACGATAACACACTGACCACAAGTGTAATACTACCTGCCAGCACATAAGGATAAGTGAAGTGCAAACCGTAAACTGCACCCCCTAGAGCCGGTCCTACTACTCTAGCCAATGAGCCAACACTCTGATTGGTACCAAGAATTTTTCCTTGAGCATCCTCGGGTGCGTAGGTAGTCAATAGACTGCTCACCGTAGGCGTAAGTAAAGCATTACCAAAAGACAGCAAGGTCATGCAGACCAGTTCTAAGTAGAATTGGTCCTTGGGAACAAAGGGCATAAAGAACAGCCCCAATGCTACTAATATGGCTCCAAACAGGAGCAAGTTGCGCTCTCCAAACCATGAATTAAAGTAGCCTATCAAACCGCCTTGAATGACCACCGCCAAGAACCCAATATAGGCGAACGTGTAGCCAATGTGCAGTTCACTCAGTCCAAAATGCTCCGCCCATAACAAAGTAGAGGTGATCTGCATCATACTGAAGCCTAGTATGTACACAAAGTTGATGGTGAATAGTGCATTTACTTCAGGCGATTTTCTAAAACGTAAAATGTCCTTGAAAGGATTTGGAAAGAGATCGACTGTGGCGGCCTTTTCTGTCAATGTCTCACCAAGGAAGAGGTAAGCGAGAAGTAGATTCAAACCGCTTAAACCCGCAGCAAAATAACCTACCCCACTGACACCGTAGTATTCATTGACCACCCCTCCAATACTTGGCCCGAAGATGAATCCTAAACCAAAGGCTGCTCCTATGATCCCAAAGGCTTTTGTGCGCTCCTCTTTCGGGACAATATCACTGATATAAGCCTGTGCCACACTGAGGTTGGCTGCCCCGAATCCTTTGAGTAATCTCGTTGCGAAGAGTAGCCATAACACTGTCGCATTCGCAAAGAGTATATAGGCAAGCATCATGATGGAAATACTGGCTAATATGATAGGTCTACGGCCGTATCGATCGCTTAGACCACCCCAAAAGCTAGCAAAAATGAATTGCATGATACTAAAGCTTGTCCCCAGAAGCCCGACCATGGCATCAGTCGCACCTAGCTCTTTAGCATAAATAGGAAGAATTGGAATGATCAATCCGAAACCCATTAAATCCATGAAAATGGTAAAGAACAGAACGACTAAGGCCTTATTCCTCATGGGTGCGCTCTCTTAAATTCTTAACCTGAACCCCCTTTTCACTCACCTTATAAGCATGAAGTTCACGTGCTCTTAATGTATGCGGGAACACCTCCTTAGCCTCTTTTTCGAACTGATCCAAATCCTTATAACGAGCACTGTAGTGGCCGATAAGCAAATGACTAGTGCCAGCGTCAAGAGCCACCCTTGCGGCTTCCTTTGCTGTACTATGCATGGTCTGTTTCGCTCGATCTGCCTTGTCTTCACAGAAGGTACTTTCGTGATAGAGCAGCGTAACATCATTGGTGTATTCAGCCGTTTCTGGCACATACATAGTATCTGAGGCAAAGGCATAACTCAACGGCTGCGGAGGGTCAAAGGTGATCTCCGCATTCGGAACGACCTTGCCTTCGTCTGAAGTCCAATCTTTTCCTTCTTTGATCCAATGGTAATCACAGACGGGTATGCCCAATTCATCCGCGCGCTGCTTATTCAGCCCGCGTTTTAATGGCTTTTCTTCAAACTTAAATCCAGTAGTAGCAATACGGTGCTTCAACGGAAAACTATTCACTGTGTACGAATCGGTTTCCAAAATCACCTGAGGCACTTTGTGCTGGGTCACCACAAAAGAAATGGGATACGAAGTAAATGTTCCTGCAGCACGAAACTGTGTCAATACTATCTCCTTGAGTTTCGGCGGTCCATAAATGGTCAAAGGAGTAGTTCTTCCCAATAAATGGAAGCTGCTTAACAAACCGACCAATCCAAAGAAATGATCGCCGTGTAAGTGAGAGATAAAAATATGGTTGATTCTAGAAAACTTAGTTCTCGAGCGACGCAACTGTTTCTGAGTCCCCTCACCACAATCAATCAAGAAGTAGTGCTCCCGCATTTTCAATAGCTGGGAGGTCGTATAACTGTTGGAGGTCGGTGTAGCACTTGCCGCACCTAAGACTACCAACTCAAAACTCATTAAGACTTGCCGAGTTTACGTTTCTCTGCAAGAAGATATAAAACCGCCATTCTAACTGCGACACCATTCTCCACCTGATCCAAGATAATCGCGTGCTCACTATCGGCTACTTCAGAGGTAATCTCCACACCACGGTTTATGGGCCCTGGATGCATTACTACGATTGGCTTTTCTAAACCGTCAAGATGCTCCATGGTCAACCCGTACTGCGCACGGTACTCAGCAATAGAAGGGAAGTATTTAATGTCTTGACGCTCGTGCTGAACGCGCAGCATATTGGCTACATCACACCACTCAATTGCGGTCTGAAGGTTGTGTTCAACGCGTACACCTAAGGTATGCATGTACTTCGGCACCAATGTAGTTGGTCCACAAACCATGACCTCAGCTCCCATCTTTTTCAAGAGAAGTACATTTGATAGTGCTACACGGCTGTGTACAATATCACCGACGATCGCAACTTTTGCGCCCTCAAGTGTACCAAGCTTCTCACGGATAGAAAACGCATCCAACAATGCCTGAGTGGGATGTTCATGTGCTCCGTCTCCAGCATTAACGATAGATGCATCCACGTGCTGAGAAAGAAACTCCCCTGCTCCAGGATTTGGATGACGCATGACCACCATATCCACCTTCATGGAGAGAATATTGTTCACCGTATCTACCAAAGTTTCTCCTTTCTTCAC
The DNA here is from genome assembly GCA_012269745.1 of Flavobacteriales bacterium. Classification (GTDB taxonomy): domain Bacteria; phylum Bacteroidota; class Bacteroidia; order Flavobacteriales; family Schleiferiaceae; genus UBA10364. The sequence continues at coordinate 80,286 of JAAXJR010000030.1, forward strand.
TGAAGAGGATGCCGCAGAAAAATTTACAACATCTGCACTCAAGCGCTTTTCTGCCAGTTCAAAAGACAACCTCGTTCTTGTACTGTTTTCGAAGAAGAGGTTGGCAATGGTTATATCTCTGAGAGTTGGAACTTTTTTAATGGGTCGGTTTAGGACCTCTTTGAATTCTTTGGCAGTGTCGAGAATGAGTTGGATATCCTCTGCATTGAGGTGTTTGATACCCAACAAGTGATTCACTGATAATTCGCTCATGAAGCTGGTTCCGTTAATAATACAGCATCGCGGCCATCTACCTCTTCCCACAAGACCTCAACACGTTGTGAGGCAATGGAATCTACCTGTCTTCCCTTGTAATCAGGTTGGATTGGAAGGTCGCGTGAAAATCTACGATCAATCAAGGTGAGTAATTCCATCTTTGAAGGACGACCGTAACTCAAAATAGCATCCATCGCTGCACGAACACTTCGCCCTGTGTAGAGGACATCGTCTATAAAAACAACTTTTTGATCCTCAACAAGGTGCTCAATCTTCGTCTTATTCGGTTGCAAGTGACCCGGTCTTCTACGGAAATCATCTCTAAAGAAAGTGATATCTAACAAACCTGTACGAATATCATTGACACCGTACTGTTCTTCTAAGAGCTTCACTAACCTTTGGAGCACTTGACCTCCACGTGGCTGAAGACCAATTAAGATAGAATTAGAAAAATCACCGTGATTCTCGATGAGCTTACAACACAACCTGTTCAGGGCGATGTTCAACTCTCTGGAGTCTATGATTTCTCTTTTACTCATGCTGCAAATTTACTGATTAATATGAAGCAAATAAAGCTCCAAGATCGATCCCTGAAAAATTCCCGCTACTCATCATGACGACAGCATTTATACCGTCATTTTTGGCCAGTTCAGCTTCCAGCTCATCCTTGCTATCAAAAACAACGACATTGGGCCCAAAGGCCTCTTGCACAGCTGCCTTGCTTAATTCAGGTAATTTTTTGTGAGCCACTGCCTTTGGACTGTAATACACCCACCCTTCTTTAGCGGGGTCTAAGACTCCCTTATACATTGGAATGAATTCAGGATTCAAACTACTAAATGTATGAAGCTCCAAGACAGCTCTTACCTCTCCATATTGCTCTGCAAGAGCAGCTACAGCCGCTTGAACTTTTGAGGGTGCATGTGCGAAATCACGGAACACTGGAATTTGCCTTCCTGCCAAGCGCTGCATTCTGTTTTGAGCACCTGTAAAACTTGCAATGGCATCATGAAACTCATCTTCTTGGACGCCCATCTCAAGGCATATCCATCGAGCCGCTTCCAGGTTACTGAGGTTGTGTTTACCAAAGACCTGTAATGGCATACTACCTTCAGAGGTTTCAATATATGTGGTCCCCTCATCTATGAAATACTCGGGCAGAGAATATGGGAATCGCTTAACTGGCGCATCACTAGACTCTACCAATTCTTTTAAAACGGGATCATTCTCGTTATAAATTAATGCACCGCCTGGCTCGATAGTATCGATATATTTACGGAATTGATCAAGGTAAGATTCAAACGTTGGAAACACGTTAATGTGATCCCAAGCGATACCTGTAATGACCGTAATATTAGGGCGATACAAATGAAATTTAGGTCGCAGATCAATAGGAGAACTAAGGTACTCATCACCTTCCATCACCATAAATTCTGAACCGCTCTCAAGCTCGACCATGCAATCAAAACCTTCGAGCTGTGCTCCCACCATATAATTGGTAGATAGGCCTGTATGCTGCATAGCGTGTAAAACCATTGCTGTAGTCGTGGTCTTCCCATGAGAGCCTGCAATGACCACACGAGTCATGTTCTTGCTTACTTCGTACAGGAATTCTGGATAGCTAAAAATATTGAGCTCCAATTCTTGTGCTCGCAACAGTTCAGGATTGTCATTTCGCGCATGCATACCCAGAATCACGGCATCTATATCATCGGTGATTCTTCCGGCATCCCAGCCTTCCATGCCTGGCAATAATCCTTTATCTGCAAGACGCGATCGAGACGGTTCAAAGATTTGGTCGTCTGAGCCAGTAACTTCATGCCCAGAATTATGTAAAGCAATAGCGAGGTTGTGCATCGCAGAACCCCCAATAGCGATAAAATGTACTCTCATTTACTCCTCGAAATATAGGTTCCCGAATCTGATACGGGTCCCGCGCAAAGATAATAGAACAGCGCCATCATAGCCATCATTCGCCTGTCTTGAAGAACGTGGACTCACTCGGAATTTTTGTCGCTTATTTCTATTGAGCACTGTATAAACCATTTGGGCATCGTGGCTCAAACTAACCATGACCAGATTTCCGTTCTTTGCGTTAGTAATAGCTCTCAGCGTTTTCTTACCCCAACGTTTCGCATTCTTCCTATGGTCGTTGAAGATGAAGTGTAATCCACTATCGTTTACTAAGAATGTGTACCCTAGATAATAGCCGCCATCATTCATTGAGCTTTGACGCTTTGGTACGTGCGCATACCAATCAACAACACCTTCTTTATCTATACTTAAGACAATGATATCATTGTAGTAGTAATAGTAATTAGTTGTAGTAGTTCCTCTTGAGGTTTGCACCGTCTGGATACGCACTTCATAATCCTCTGCTACCACATAAGCACCGCCGTCCGGACGCGGAACGAACTGTCTAAAAACAAAATTTCGACGGATTCCACGACCACGGCGTGCCCGGAATCGATTGAATTGGGCTACAAACTCTTGAGTAAACGGATTCAAGTTGGTCGTGACTACTTCTCCCTTGCTTTGATCTACGCTTAGATAAAGGGCGCCATCCATATCATAGAAATTACGCTTTCCGTAAAAACCGGATATGGCCATTTGATTGTCTTTTAAATCACATTCAATACCAAGGGAGTGTACGGCAATATTCCTCAAACCAAGATCGAATTCAGTGATTTGGTTTTCATCGCCAGCTCCTATTCGCATCAGCTTATATTCCAAATCCTTACCCGTTTGGGTAGTAATATTTGGGCTATTGTCAAAAACACTGAGGATGAACACATCTCCAGAATTGGTCAGGTCGAAATCGATAATATTAAAATTCCTATCGCGGTAGTTCAACTCAATATCAGCATTCCAAGCTTCTTGCAAATCTGCTCCGTAAACGCGCACGTAAAAATTTTCACTTCCTCTACGCTCATAGGGCGGGTTAGTGAATACGGCGAATTTGCTGCGGTCTTGTGATGATTTAATTGCGAACTCTCCTTGAGACCTACGACGGGTATCAAGGGTTTCTATCAATCTCGGCTCGCTTAGATTGGCAAGCGTATCGAGCGTTCTTACCAAAAGATTCCTGGTATCAGCTTGTCTATCATAGCTCTCGTAAAAGAGATACTGCACTCCTTCAAGCATTAGACTTTCCTTAAAATCTACTCTACGACCGTTCCATTCCCAACGAGGGTTTTTAAGCAACCATTGCTCCGTTAAATCGTACCTGTTGTAATAGGCAAAATATTCATCTCTTGCACCCGAAAGAATAGATGCCGCTGCGGGTCTATAAGTGAAGAAGCCCTCCCCTCCTGCTTGGAGAATTCTATCAAATTTGGCACTTCGAGCATTGTACTCAGGACTCCATTCTAACAAGGGGTATGAACCCTGTGCGAAGCCAGTTGTTACTAAGAGTGTTAATGCTATTGATAAAAAAGATCGCTTAAGTATAGAGGTCATATAAACGGTAAAGTTTTTGTACATTGATGGTAAGATACGCCACCCTAACGATAAACTAACGCACTATGAAGAGATTTCTGTTTTCATTGATTTTCCTAGGCCTACTGAGTATTGAGGCAAATGCACAAGCAGTAATTGTACGCAAACGCGATCTAAATACAACTACATACGGAAATTCATCGGTTCAGATCAGCCCTTCTAGCTCTAGTGCAAATCTTGGTGGCATGTATTACAGCCGTTACAACCATGCACTGAAAATTAGCCCTGCCTCTTTAATTGCAGGCGAGATCCCTTTGTCCTACGAACATAAGGTGAGCGATTACATTACAGTCGAAGCAGGTGTTGGTTTAACCACTTACAACCTTACGGAAGATCTCATTCGCGGCTACAGCGAAAGAGGCGACGGTGAAACTGTCAGCAATGTCAGCTATTCAGCCTTGTTCAACACAAAGTTCTTTCCTGAAGGCAACGCCTTTCAAGACGGGTACTATATCGCCTTTAATTTGAATCTGCGTAACTACTCTCAAGATTTTACCACCATTGACGACTTTGGTATGGACACTACGGTAAGTGAGTTTTTCCGTTGGTCGGACGTAGGATTCACAATGGGTTATCAAAGTCGTCCCTCAGAAAAAATGATCTTGGATTGGTACATCGGAGCTGGTATTCGTCAGAAAAATCGTTCTACAACGGATTACGAACAAGTTTTTGATCCAACCACTGGAATTTTTGTGGGCCAGTACATTCTCAACGAAAGTACTAATGTAGCGCCAGCATTACTCGGTGGGGTGAAGATTAGCTTTCTATTCCGTTAGAGGTTACTCCACCAAAACTTCAATTGCTGAAATGGCTTCATCGCTTACTTTCTCAGCGGTGCCAAAGGTATCTACCGTGGTATGGGTAAATCCATCTGAGGCTAAACTTACTCCAGCAATAAGCTCATCTAAATCAAGTTTAAACACGATGTGATCGCCAGGACGCACGTCTATTTCCAAGGTCGTAGTACGATACAATGGATCCGTTCCTGTGTGCCAGATTATACCATCGTTATTTGCAGCATCACTTAGGTCGCCAGAAGCATTAAACCTTCCTTCAGCCTTGATAAAGCGGTATTTTGAAGCCCAAGTCCAGTACATGGCAAAGGCGCTACTCAACGGATGTGATGTAGCGAAAGTTGTGGGGTCCATGGCATTCATGTCCTCAGAAACGCCAAGGCCAAAGCTCACGGTTGAGGCGCGCTTTTCTAGATTTAAGGTGTAGTTACTGTAAATACTATCGCTTGGGTCTACAAATAGTACATCACTAACCAGCTGATCGCCTATGGTCAGTTCACTAATGTAGAAGTGAAACAAATCAAATGCTATAGCTGTGTCCCCTTTGCTGAAAGGAGTGCTCATGGTATACGGTGTACCTTTTTCAATCAGCTGAAACTCTACGGTAATCTCTTTATCGCCTGAGCGACAACTAGATAGTAGAAAGACAGTAAGTAGTGAGGCTAGGGATAGGTACTTCATCGGAGATTATAATTTAAAGACGAATTCGCTCTTTAAATTATCGCTCAAAATCTGTGCCTTATTGTAATCTGCTGCATCTCCAGGATCCGAATAAATCTCAGGAGTAGAAGACGGCTGTAAACCTAAGAATAGTTTTTCAATATCAAGATCAATCACAAAGAACACATCTTTGTTCGCCGCAACATTGAAATTTCGTTTCTCACTTCTTTCAATGACCATATCCTCTGTAGCAATTCTCCAAGTAAACGTAGAGGTTGGTGTGGTAAACAAAGAATCATTTGGATCGAATACACGTCCTTCAAGTTGGAAGAAGCTGTGCCCCAAAGCTGGCCCGTTCCAAAGGTGAC